>NZ_JANQOM010000077.1 GCF_028289625.1 Winogradskyella sp.
TTTCTAACCAACCTGTTCCCTTGGTAATTTTATAATCGGTTTCGGTCTCTAAGCCCCAATACACATCGACCTCAGCACTTGGCTCAGTAAATGGGAAATAGGATGGACGCAATCTAATCTTGGACTTTCCAAACATCTCGGTTGTAAAGTATTGAAGGGTTTGTTTTAAGTCCGCAAAGCTCACATCTTTATCGATATACAAGCCTTCCACCTGATGGAAGAAACAATGTGATCGCGCAGAAATGGCTTCATTTCTGTAAACACGACCTGGCGAAATAGTCCGGATTGGAGGTTTGTTGCTTTCCATATAACGAACTTGCACAGAACTGGTATGTGTGCGCAATAAGATATCTGGATTAGTTTGAATAAAGAAGGTATCCTGCATATCGCGTGCAGGATGGTATTCGGGTAAATTCAAAGCTGTGAAGTTATGCCAATCGTCTTCAATTTCTGGACCTTCACTCACATTAAACCCAATACGAGAGAATATGTCTATAATTTGATTTTTTACAATTGAAATAGGATGGCGTGCCCCTAAAGCAATGGGTTCACCCGGACGTGATAAGTCACCATAAATCCCTTGCTCTTCATCTTTGCCTTCAAGTGCTTCTTTTAAGGTATTAACCTTGTCCTCGGCTGTTTTCTTAAGCTGGTTTATAGTTTGCCCAAATTCCTTCTTTTGCTCATTGGCTACATTTTTAAATTCAGCAAAATACTGTTTCAATAAACCCTTAGAACCTAAATACTTTATACGGAATGCTTCTACTTCATCCTTGGTTTCTGCCGTAAAAGCTTCAGCTTCAGCAATTAATTCTTTTAACTTATCTATCATAACGTCGCTTATTCGGTCTGCAAATTTAAAAAATCCTATTCGATATATTCTATTTCTACAAAATAGTTAACGATAGCTTCTTTCATTAATACACTTTGTTCTCCTGCCTTTAAAAATGGTAATTGCTCTTTAACTTTATAATGTGGCCAACCGTCCTCATCCACATAATCAAACTCATAAAAACCATAAGGTTCCAAAAGCTTACAGATAGCTATGTGCATTAGATCGAGTTTATGGTCTTTTTTATATTCACGATGGATTTGCCCAAGTTCTTGCACACCAATTAAATATATTATAGAATCCAAGTCTAGTGTGTCTCCGTCAGCAAATTGTTCGGAGAGCTTTTCTACTACTAAATTCCATCGCTCTTTTAATTGTTCGTCTCTAGCCATATTTACTTTAAATAAGAGAACCAATTTTTAATTGAAGTTCAAAGTTAATAAACTAAATGGTCTTGATTTGCGTTATAATCTTAGAAATGACATTATTCGTGTACTTTTGTTTAAACCGCTATTCCTATGAGTATTATTGATATTGTTCTGGCCGCCCTTATACTATTCGGATTTGTTAGAGGGCTCTTTAAAGGGCTTTTTGTTGAAATTGCCTCACTTTTGGCTTTAGTTCTAGGTATCTATGGGGCTATTCACTTTAGTTACTATGCTGCTGACCTTTTGGAATCTAGAGTGGATTGGAATGAAAAAACTATTAACATTGTGGCATTTGCGATTACATTCGTCATCATTGTTTTGGTAATCAGTTTGGCAGGTAAGGCCCTAACTAAACTAGCGGATTTTGCAGCTTTGGGAATGCTTAACAAACTACTCGGCGGAGTTTTTGGAGCCTTAAAAATAGGCTTGATTTTAAGTGTTCTTTTAATTGTATTTAATAAACTCAACAAAACTTTACCGTTTATGGAAAAAGAAGATTTGGAAAAAAGTGCCCTATATGAACCCGTAAAATCATTAGCTCCCATGATTTTCCCAAATCTTATAAAAAGTGAAGAAGAACAAGAAATGACTTCTGAGGAAGAGGTATAAAAAAGTCGCTATTTTCAGCGACTTTTTTCATTAAATATTTAATTATCCTTTGGTTAGAGTTTTTCTGTTTTAAAAAAAGCAATAAAGCTATCTGGGTTTTCAACAACCCCTCTTTCAGAGAACAGCTTGATCTTAATATTGCGCTCTTTTGCCTTAAATGCAAAATCTTCTAGAATTTCTATAATATCATTATCCAAATACCTCGTATTTCTTACATCTAACTCTAAAGTTGAATTCTCTGGTATACGGTCTAATTCCTTTAAAATAGCCCCTTTATTAAAGAATGTCACTTCTTCAGCCAATGTCATTTTAATTTTACCATCATCAACATCCTCACCTTCTTTATGGAGGAAATGAGAATTTTTATAGCTTCTAAATAAAACAATGAATATGCCAACAGCAAGCCCAAGACCTATACCTTTTAAAAGATCTAGGAACACAATACCTAAAACCGTAACAATAAAAGGCACAAATTGCATCCAACCGCCATTATACATCGCCTTAAAAGTTGATGGCTTTGCTAATTTATACCCAACAATAAAAAGTATTGCTGCTAGTACTGATAAAGGAATATAATTCAACACCTTAGGAATAACCAGTACTGAAATCAATAGGAAAAACCCGTGAATAATAGCGCTAGCCTTAGTTTGCCCTCCAGACTGAATATTTGCGGAACTACGCACAATTACCTGTGTTATTGGCAGACCTCCTATAAAGCCAGACACTACATTACCTGTTCCTTGTGCCAATAATTCTCTATTGGTCGGTGTTACCCTTTTATGAGGGTCGAGTTTATCTGTAGCCTCAACACATAAAAGCGTTTCTAATGATGCCACTAATGCAATTGTAAATCCAGCAACTATAACATCTGTTCTTCCTATAACTTCAAAATTTGGAAAGGCAAATAGCGATTTCATATCAGAAAAACTCTCTGGAACTGGAACCGAAACCAAATGATCTGCACTTAGTGCTAAACTCGAATCTTTAGTAATAAAGAAAAAAACAACACCAACAACTACAGCTACCAAAGGCCCTTGGACAAGCTGGAAAAATCTTCCTTTACTGCTTAATACAATACTCCAAACTAAAAGTATCGTTATTGCAATAAGCGCTATTATCGTTGCGCCCTTATCAAAATTTCCGCTGATGAGAGCATTTAACGTTTTTAATAATTCTGAAATGGTGTTTTCTCCGTCAATCTGTAAAAATGCCCAATCCCCTTCAGGATTTTTATCAATACCAAAGAAATAAGGAATTTGCTTTAATATGATAATCACACCTATACCAGTCAACATTCCTTTGATAACCGAAGATGGGAAATAGTAGCCAATGATACCAAGTTTTAGGATACCAAATATTATCTGTATAACTCCACCGAGAACTACAGCAACAAGAAAGTTTTCCCAACTTCCTAAAGTTACAATAGCAGAAGCTACGATTACGGCTAATCCTGCCGCAGGTCCACTCACACCTATTTGCGAGCCACTTAAAAACCCTACAACAATTCCTCCTACTATACCTGCTATAAGTCCAGAAAATAATGGCGCATCACTAGCAAGAGCTATTCCTAAACATAATGGTAATGCCACAAAAAATACGACAATACTTGCAGGTAAATCGCTTTTCAAATTTTTAAACATACTGATAGATTATTAAAAGCCTAGAAAACCCTAAGACTTTGATTGAATTTAATTATGAAACCTGATAAAATCTTTTTGATTGATGGTCTTACACCAACTTTGTCTTGGGTGGTGGGAAAATTAAATTTAGGTGTGGTTTAAGGTATTTCTTAGACATATAGCCCACACTATTCATATTTAAATAATCTGAAGAAAACTTTTCTATATCTTCTATCGACAATTCAAAAAGGAGTTTAAAATCTTCTTTTTCTTCTTCTTCATTAAGACCAAAAAGAATGGACGTATCAACAGATTTATCTATTGATACAATAATTGTCGGTGCACTTATTATACACATGAAGAGTATCATGAAAAAAAGTGCTAAGTTTTTTTTCAAAATCATAGGTTGTGCTATAAACAAATATAACGTTTACAATATATGATTTTGTTAACTAATAATTAAAAGGACTTAATAATTTTTATATCCTCAGAAGGAATCCATCCTGTAGAATTATCTGAAAGTTGAATTTTTTTCCAGTCCTTATAGGATTCCAAGACCTGTACCTTTGTGCCTTCATGAAGTCTAAATACTTCTTCTGAAAGCTTATTGGCCTCAGATTTAACCCTTGATTCTTGAACAAAAACAATCGCAGGGTTGTTGTTATAATCTAAACTTTCCTTTTGAAATGCCATGGCAACAGAGAAGCAAGCAAAAAATAAGCTTAATACACTTATTACAAATGCTATTCGTTTTCTGGACGTAGCATAAGAGAAATGATACATTAGGAACAATAGGACAAATATCAATACTCCAACAATTGCCATTTTTGCCCATGCATCCACATCAAAAGTGGTTACAACATTATTAATAATTCTGGCAAAGCCTACTTGAGGAACTTTATCTATGGCATCTATGGTCATATTCTGCGCATAAGCCAAATTATTATTAATATCTTCATCATTGGGATTTAAAATCAATGCTTTTTCATAATAATAAATACTAGGAGCAATATTGTTAAGCTTATAATTAGCATTTCCCAAATTAAAGTAAAGCTCGGCAGAATGCTCTCCAGATTCTATTATCGATTCATATTTTTCAATCGCCTCCTGATACTTACCTTCATTATACAAGGTGTTGGCCTCATCAAAACGTTGATTATTTTGAGAGAACCCAAAAAGCCCCAAACAATAAACCCATATGATTATAACTTTTCTCAACCTTATCTTGCTTGTTTATCTATTAATGAAATTGTTTTTGCAGACTTATCATAATCGTTCTGCATTGTCACATTGGTTATTGGAGTATAGCGTGCCAACTCACAATTTTCCAATATCGATATAAAATCAGATATTACCTGATTTTCTACCTGTCGTTCTTTAAGGAGATCCTCGATTTTCTCTTTATTAAAATCACTGGTTTCAATATTCAATTTGGCTTTTAAATAATTATGAAGTGCCCTTTCTAAAGATTCATAAAAGATTTCTTTTTGTCCTAAATTCTTCTTTGCTTCACTAAGATACTTTCGTGCCAAACGATCCGCTTTTCTAATGCGGTTGCCTTGAACATCTGCATCGCGTTTATCTTTTGTTTTTCTAATGAATATTGCAACTGGAATTGCTAAAAATGGCAACAATATCATAGACCAAAATCCTGTAGACTTAAAGAATGGCTTACTAACAATCGATGTCCAATTAGACTTGGTTTTTATAAAAGAAAACGTATTGGTGCTTGGCCTAACGGTTTGCTTAGTGTTAGCTGTGGCTACATCTTCAGTATTATTTGCAGAAGCCGTTGGACCTTCAAGTACATCGATAACCAATTCTTCTGAAGTAACCCGCTTATAACTCTCAGTCTTTAAATCGAAATAAGAAAAGGAGATTGATGGAATCGGATATTTACCTCTATACTGCGGTACTATGGTATAGGTGTCCGAAATCCGACCTTGCATTCCGCTTAAATTTGTGTTTACACTTTCCTTGTGTTCTGGTTCATAAACTTCAAGCGAACTTGGAGTTGTCAAACTGGGCAGCTCAAATAACTTTAGATTTCCTTTACCTGAAACTTCTATTTTTGCCTGAAGTGACTCTGTGGCATTCAGCTGACTTTTTGATGTGGTTACATTAAAATTAAAATCACCTACCGCACCTTTAAAGTCAGATGGGCGGCCTTGTGCTGGCAGAGGCTTTACGTTAACTGTTCTGCTTCCAGCTGTTATGGTTTTAGGGACTTTGGTCATTATTTGACGGCCAAAAATATCTGCTCTACCTGAAGGGACTTCTACCGTTACATCCAATACTAAAGGTTCTAATTTTAGTTTTCCTGTTTTTTGTGGGTAAAGTACAGTCTTTCTTAGGACCACGTAACGATATTCTTCTCCTTTGTATAAGCCTTTTTGAATATTCAATCCCTTAATATCAATATTCTGACTCCAAAAATCATTATATCTAGGAATGTCTTTCTCTCGCCAATTACTTACTCCAGTTTCTGGAGAGACGTATAATTTATATATAACCGTTAAGCCTTCATTTAAATAAGGATCTGTTTTAGAGAGCTCAGCTACCAAATGAATATTTTCTGAAGCTACATCTGAGGCATCAGGTGGTCCATTTGGGCGATCTACAGCTGCAGTTACCGTAATTGTTATAGGAAAGGTTTTATAAATCTCACCGTCAATTTCAATCTTGGCTTGTTTTATGGTGAACTTGCCTCTTTTTTTAGGTGCTAAAAAATAACTATAAGTCTTTTGGTACGTCTTTTTCCCATTGGCATAAGAATTCATCAAAGAGGTGTTAGGACCACCAACAACGGTAAAATCTGCAAAGCTTGGAGGCACAAAGTTGTCTCCATCTTTGTTCATCTCAAAATCAATACGCAAACGTTCATTGATGCCCAGCTTTTTCTTACTGACTTTGGCTTCAAATTTGACTTGGGTGAAAGCTATGTTTGAAATAAACAGTATGATTAATATTGATATGTGTTTAGCAAATTTCATATTAATCGACCGTAATTGTAGCTTTTTTTGATGATAACTCTATGCGTTTAATATCTTCAATATTCTTTGTGCTAAAATCCCTACGCCCCGATGGTATACGTGTAGAGACCAAAATCTTCATGGGAGAAATTTTCAGTCTCCCTTCCTTACTGGGTTTAAGCACCACTTTTCTTAGTATGACAGAACGGAAAGTCATTCCTTCCATTTCTTCAGTTATCACTTCTAATTTCTTGGGTGTGATATCCCTGACCTCAGCATTCTTGAATTTGCTGTCCTCTATGGTTTTCCAACTGTCCACACCAATTCCCTTAGACGCATATAATCTATAGCTAAGTACAATGGAATCCTTGACTGTAATAGACGTATCCGGATAGTCGAGTTTAAGGAATACCATATCTTGAAGCGAATCTTTATTAATGATATAGTCCTTTTTCCGTTTGCGCTTAACCTTAACCTCAACACGGTTTGATTGGTACTCCTTATCATTCACCATTAATGTGGCATGATTAATCACCAAAGTCCCGGTTTTTTTTGGTTGTAAGGTATATATTATAGATTTTTCAAAAGAACGAACACCGTTATTAAAACCATTTTGTCTGCTTGTCATTGGCGAATCGACCACTTTAAAATATTCAAAAACTGGAGGCTTAAAGCTTTCATTGTCTTCACTCATTGTGAAAGTCACCTGTACTTTTTCGTTAAGCCCAATTTCAGATTTATTCACTGTGGCCTTAAACACTATTTGCGCTGAGATACTACCAGTAATTAATAATAGGACTGTAAATAATATGTGTTTAGTTAAGTTCATTTGTTTAAAAACCTACTGATGGCATTTAGGGTAATTTCAGAATCATTTACAATTCTGAAAATTGATTACCAATCTTTCTCTGTTTTTACTTTGGCTCCTTTTTGCTTTTCGGCATTAATCTTCTGCTGAACTTTTTGCTCTTGGTTCTGCATAGCATCGAGGATATTTTTTATTTGCTGAGGAGACATTTGTCCTGGCTTAGGTTTTGGTTTTTGATTTTCATCCTTTTTATCCTTATCCCCTTTGCCGTCATCTTTCTTATCATCTTTAGGTTTTCCGTTCTCATCTTCTTCTTTGTCACCTTCCTTTTTATCTTTATCGCCTTCGTCTTTTTTGTCCTTATTATCTTTATTCTCGTCGTCTTTCTTTTGTTCTTCTTCTTTATCCTTTTCTTCTTCTTTATTGTCGTCTTTTTTATCATCTTCTCCACCTCCATCTTTTTGCTGTTCAGCACATTCCTTAGCTAAGGCAAAGTTGTAGCGTGTTTCTTCATCATTAGGATTGTTTCTAAGCGCATTCTTAAAGGCTTCAACTGCTTCCTTACACAAATCGTTTTTCATTAAGATATTACCAATATTATGGAAAGCCCTATGTTTTTCATCCTTGGTTTTTGCATTCTTTGCAGCCTCTTGACTTCTGAATAGTGCTTCGTCAAAGCTCCCCTTTTTATAATATGAATGTGCTAAATTGTAAGACCCAGCGGCTTTACTTGGTGCTTTCGAAATGGCCTTTCTATATTCCATCTCTGCTTCCACATAATTTTCATCATCCAATAATTCGTTGGCATTATAGACTAAATCCGTTGCTTTTTTTTCAGCTTTCAGACGCTCCTTGTCAGCCTCTTGTGAAAAGCCAGAAAATCCAATTAACACCAAAAGAAGCCCTATGTAACCTTTCATACTTACTATACTTTGATTTAAAAGTAACAAACCCTTTGTTTTATTAGCGTTAAAGAAACTCTAAAAGTTCTCGTTAAACAAATTAAGTTTCTTTAACCAAGCGGTTTTGCGCTCTAAGAAGAAAATATCGATGAATAGTAATAAGATACCCAAGCCCAAAAACCACTGAAATTGATCCTTAAAATCTGCTATTTGCTTAGATTCAAATTCTTTTTTGTCCATTTTATCCAAAACATCTTTAATAGTTTCTACGACCTCTGCCGTATTACTTCCGTTAACATATATGCCTTCTGTCTCTTCTGCAATTTCTCTTAATGTAGTTTCGTTTAGGCGTGTAATAACAGTTTCACCACTATTGTCTTTTTTATAATTGAGCACAATGCCATTTCGTTTTATAGGAATTGGACCTCCTTTTTCATCGCCAACACCAACCGTTAGTATTCTGATGCCTTCTTCTCTAGCTTCTTCGGCTATATCTACGGCGTCCCCTTCATGATCTTCACCATCCGAAATAATGATTAAAATTCGGTTGGTTTGTTCCTCATCGTCATAATAGGTCTTTGCTAATTGAATTGCTTCATGAATAGCAGTCCCTTGAGAGGATAACATATCCGTATTCATATTTTGCAAAAACATCTTAGCTGATGCATAGTCCGTAGTTATTGGGAGTTGTGGGAAGGCTTTTCCTGCATAGGCAATAATACCTATTCTATCACTAGCTAAACTATTAATAATTTCCCTTACGAGTTGTTTTGACTTTTCAAGACGATTGGGTGCAATATCTTCTGCTAGCATACTCTTAGAAACATCTACAGCGAAAACAATATCAACACCTTGACTACGCACGGTTTCTAGTTTAGTTCCAATTTTAGGATTAACTAAGGCTAATGACAAACAGGCAAAAGCACCACAAAGCACCAATACTTTTAAAACACCTTTAAAGAGTGATCGGTTAGGGCTTAACCGCTTAAGCAAATAGCTATCCGCAAACTTTTTCTGTGCAGATTGTTTCCAAATCTGCAATAATAGAAATAAGAGTATAATTACCGGAATAACCAGCAACGTCCAAAACCATATTTTCTCGTCGAGTCTAAACAAAGCTTCTAAATATTGTATATCGTAATAGTAATTCTATCAAAAGTAATAGTCCGGCCAATACAACTAAAGGCCTATACTTTTCCTCGTAATTGTAATACCTCTTTTCTTCTATTTCTGTTTTTTCAAGCTTATTGATTTCTTCATAAATCTCTGCTAGCTTCTTATTGTTAGTCGCCCTAAAATATTTTCCGCCAGTAGCTTCAGCAATTTCTTCCAATAAGTCTTCATCAATTTCTACTTGCTGACGACTGTATCTAAATGTCCCATTGGGATTGATTGAGGTTGGCGATAAGGCCATACCATTGGTTCCTAAACCGATTGTGTACACCTTAATTCCGTATTCCACCGCGAGTTCGCTAGCAATTTTTGGGTCTATAAATCCTGAGTTGTTAACACCATCCGTTAAAAGGATAATGACTTTACTTTTGGCTCTGCTATCTTTTAGTCGATTAACCGAAGTTGCCAATCCCATACCAATTGCCGTACCACCTTCAATAATGGTATTGTATTTAATATCTCTTAATGAGCGTTGCACAATGGATTTGTCACTGGTTATAGGAGTTTTGGTATAAGCTTCGCCGGCATATTCTACCAACCCTATCCTATCGTTTGGACGACCATCTATAAAATCTGCAGCAACTTCTTTTAAGGCTTCTAAGCGGTTTGGCCTTAAATCTTTTGCCAACATACTTGCTGAAACGTCAATAGACATCACAATATCGATACCTCTAGTTGTTTTGGTCTTTGTGGATACATCTACGGTTCTCGGTCTTGCTAAAGCCGTAATTAATAAGCCTAAGGCAAGAAGTCTAAAAATAAAGAGTAGATGTCTCAACTTTGACCAAAAAGATGAAGAAGATTTAAACCCTTTAACACTTGATATCTTAAGCTCAGCCGTCTGTTTGTTATGCTTAAAAACATACCATAGTATTGCTATTGGTATAAGCAATAGAAACCAAAATAGTTCTTTATTTAAAAATTCTATATTCTCAAACATCAATTCTGTGCTTCTTGTTCGGCATTAGCTTGTTCGTTTGACTTCAACTCTATGGAATCAATTATCCTGTCTATAATATCCTCGACGTACACATCATCTTTTGCCCAAATCAATGTTATGTGCATAATGGCATCGGTAGTGGCGAAACTGAAAATAGCATACTCACCATCTAACTTATCTTCAGAATTTCTTATCGGGAAATCTGCACTTCCATGAGTTTTAATGCCTTCAACCGCATTTGGTGTTATGTATTGCTCCCCTTTAGTGATGATATTCTGAACATTTCTCGCTTCCCATTCATTTAAAATCTGTTCAATCGATTGTGCTACATTTTTTTCAACACCTTCTTGATTCTGCTGATCTTCTATATTTAGTGCTTTAGTTGTGATAATGGCGACACTAATATTTTGTTCTTCACTGCCAAAGGCAAAAACCGTACGTTCAAATTTATCTCGTATTTCTACAGGTAGTGAATCTGGCATACGCCTTAACACCTCAGGTGTCTCAATATAAACTGGTGGATAACCATAGGCACTTTCCACCCATTCTCCTTCTAATAGTTCTTTGCTCTCATTACCTAGCACAGTATCTTTTACATACCCAAATCCATATTTTAAACTAAACCCAATATATGTCGCAATAATCAAGAATAACGAAATAGCCACTGTTAAGATGACTTTTCTACGTTTCTTTTTTCGCTCTTGCGCTTCTTTGTATTGTTGGTCTAATAACTTTTCTTCCTCCGTAGGTTCTGGCAAACATGCTTTGACACTATCAATTTCTTTTTCTATAGTAGCCCTATCCATTTCAATGAGTGGAGTATCAGGCGCTGACTTTGCAAACTTTACCAAATCCGCACGTTTTAAGATGGTTTCGAGATTATGGATAGTTTCTTTTGTAAATGGAAACTGGTTTCCTTCTTTTAATAACTGAAGTCTTGAAATTAACTCATCGGTTGTACTTTCTAATGAGCGATCATAAACCTTTTCATCCAAATATTTTCTAATAGCCATTGTTAATTCGGAATAATATTCCTTGACTTCTGAGCGTATTAAGTATTGGCTCTCATCTAACTTTTTAAGGGCTAGTTTTGCTCGGTCATATGGAGGTAACAATGCTATTTCTTCTTCTTCGGTCAATGGTTTTTGTCTCCAGATAAACCAATACAACAAAAAAGCAACCAAAGCTATAGCAGCAATTGCAATTAATAACCAAATCCACCAATTGCCACCTGTTTTTTCTACCTCTATAATAGGCTTTATATCGTAGAGTTTCTGCTTAGTGGTATCTACTTCGATAGTGTTTACCTCTATCTTAAGTGAATCCGTAAAGAAAGGCTTATCGCCAATAATTATCCTTTGTCTTGGAATGGTGTAAGACCCTGAATCGAACTTTGTAAGTTTATAAATTCTCGATAAAAGAAACTTAGCATCTTTTTTAGTGGTATCAACATCTAAAGCTTCAACAGACTCTAATGGCATGAAGGTTTGGCCTTCGGGAAATACGACTAAAGCAGAAGAATCCGCTTCAACTTTAATCCTATAGTTGATTTGCTCTCCTATTCGGATTTTAGTGGTATCGATTTCTGAAGTTACTTGAGCAAAAGAAACGAAACTCAAGAAACAAAAAACAAAACATAAGACTAACTGACTTCTTGTTAATGCAATTCTTGTATATAACTTTTCACTTTTCACTTTTCACTTCTAACTTCTAACTTCTAACTTAATCTAGCCTCTTCTTTTAAAATAGCCCAACAACTTCTTTACATAACTTTCATCAACGCGACAATCTATGGTTCCTGCTCCCGATTTAGTGAAAGCATCTTTAAAATAGTTGACCTTATCATTGTAAAACTCACCATAGTTAAGCCTTGTTTTTTTAGATGCTGTATTAACAAGTACAAGTTCGCCTGTTTCTTCGTCTTCCATTTGAACCATGCCTATATTCGGAATAGATTCCTCATGCTTGTCATAAACTCTAATCCCTGTAATATCATGTTTTCCTGCGGCAATTTTTAAGGTTTGCTTATAATCGTCTGCGATGAAATCGGATAATACAAAAACAATGGCTTTCTTTTTCATCACATTGGACAAAAACTTAAAAGCTTCAGCAACATTGGTTTTTTTGCTTTTTGGCTGAAACTCTAAAAGCTCTCGGATTATCCTTAAAACATGGGAGCGTCCTTTCTTTGGAGGTATGTAAAGTTCGATCTCGTCTGAAAACAAAATCAAACCAATTTTGTCATTATTCTGAGTTGCAGAAAAAGCCAATGTCGCAGCAATCTCTGTAACAATTTCATCTTTAAATTGATTTTTTGTGCCAAAAAACTTACTGCCAGAAACATCTGCCATTAACATCATGGTAAGTTCGCGCTCCTCTTCAAAAACTTTTACAAAGGGTTCGTTATATCGTGCCGTTACATTCCAATCGATATTTCTAACATCGTCACCAAACTGATACTGACGAACTTCAGAGAAGGTCATACCACGACCCTTAAAGGTGGAATGGTATTCGCCACCAAAAATATGATCAGACAAGCGACGTGTCTTAATCTCTATTTTACGTACTTTTTTTAGAAGTTCTTTGGTATCCATGTTTCAATTTACGATTGAAGATTGTTGATTTACGATTTCTAAAATCGCCATTCGTTATTCTAAAATCTTAAATCCTATGGTACTTCAATTTCGTTGACAATCTTATTAATAATGTCTTCTGAAGTGACATTTTCGGCTTCCGCTTCGTAAGTAATACCTATTCTATGCCTTAAAACATCATGAACTACTGCCCGCACATCTTCAGGAATAACATAGCCTCTTCGTTTTATAAAGGCATAGCATTTTGCCGCTGTAGCTAAGTTGATACTACCACGAGGAGAAGCTCCAAATGAAATCAATGCTTTTAGATCTCCAAGTCTGTATTTTTCAGGATATCGCGTCGCAAATATGATATCTAAAATATATTTTTCAATCTTTTCGTCCATGTAAACTTCTCTAACGGCTTCTTGAGCATTTAAGATTTGCTCAATGGAAACCACAGGATTTACACTACCAAAGGTTCCTTTAAGGTTAGCCCTTACAATAAGTTGTTCCTCATCTAGCTTTGGGTAATCAATTACAGTTTTTAGCATAAAACGGTCTACCTGAGCCTCAGGTAAAGGATAAGTCCCTTCTTGTTCTACCGGATTTTGAGTTGCCATAACCAAGAATGGCCTGTCTAATATAAAGGTTTCATCACCAATAGTCACTTGCTTTTCTTGCATCGCTTCTAAAAGCGCTGATTGCACTTTAGCTGGTGCTCTGTTAATCTCATCTGCCAAAACAAAGTTGGCGAATATGGGTCCCTTTTTTATTGAAAAATCATTTTCTTTAATGTTGTATATCAATGTCCCTATGACATCAGCAGGCAATAAATCTGGCGTAAATTGAATTCTACTAAAGCTTGCATCAATGGCCTTGGATAGCGTATTAATTGCAAGTGTCTTGGCAAGACCCGGAACACCTTCTAGTAAAATATGCCCCTGACCGAGCAGTCCTATGAGTAAACGTTCAACCATGTGCTTCTGACCAACAATCACCTTATTCATTTCTAAGGTTAAAAGGTCAACGAAAGCACTTTCTTTTTCTATCTTTTCATTAATCGATTTAATATCAATTGTACTCGTTTCTTCCATGTTTTTAGGGGTTTATCAACGCACTTATTTATTTCAATTTTTTAAAGATGCAAAATGTTAAATTAAATCGGGAGTTGCTGTTAACATTTGGTTAAAAATACATGATAAATAAGGGCTTAACACACATTTAAGTATTGTAAAGTTTTCGCTATTTTTACTCATGGCTTTTAATCTCTAAATAAAAAATACATTGAAGTACTCTAAAATCATTGCTGGGACAATGACCTGGGGAAGTTGGGGCAAGCAACTCTCAAAAAAAGACATGGCAGATTTAATGAAGCATTGTCTAGACCATAACATCACAACCTTTGATCATGCTGATATTTATGGAGCCTACACAACTGAGGCTGAATTTGGTAAAGCCTTTTCGGACGCTGGTATTAAAAGGGAAACTATTCAACTCATCTCTAAATGCGGTATTCAATATTTATGTGATAGTAGAGAAAATAAAGTAAAGCATTATGATTATAGTAAAGACTATATCATCTGGTCGGTTGAACAATCATTAAAAAACCTTGAAACCGAATACTTAGACCTATTATTACTACACAGACCAAGTCCTTTAATGGTTGCCGAAGAAATTGCTGAAGCCATTACTACTTTAAAAAAAGATGGAAAAATCAAAGATTTTGGCGTTTCTAATTTTACACCTTCTCAAATGGACATGATTGGTTTGCGTATGGATATTGACGTTAATCAAATAGAATTTTCATTAACGCAGCATTCAGCAATGCATAATGGCACTTTGGATTACCTGATGACCTGCGGTATAAAACCCATGGCATGGTCACCTTTGGGTTCTGTGTTTAGGGAGGATACGGAACAAAGCAGACGTATTCATAGACAACTTGGCGAATTGATGGACAAATACAACGCTACTGAAGACCAATTGCTTTTGGCTTGGATAATGAAGCATCCAACAGGTATACATCCTGTAGTTGGGACAACGAATAAAGAACGATTAAGACAGGCTGTGGAAGCTTCAAAAATTGACCTTGAACTCGAAGACTGGTTCTTAATATTGGTAGCAAGTCAAGGTCATAAAGTTCCTTAAAATCAAACTATGAAAAAAACAGCGTTAATAACTGGAGCAACTAGCGGTATAGGCAAAGCCACAGCGGAAGAATTCGCTAAACACGGTATCAACCTAGTGCTTTGCGGACGTAGACAGGATCGACTCGATAGTATTAAAAAAGCCTTATCCAAAGAAACCGATGTGCATATTCTAAATTTTGATGTTCGTGATAGAGTTAAAACTCTTGAAGCCATTGCATCTTTACCTGAAGAATTTCAAGATATCGATATCTTAATCAATAATGCGGGCAATGCTCATGGCTTAGACCCCATACAAACAGGTAGCCTGGACGATTGGGATGCTATGATGGATATTAATGTAAAAGGTTTGCTCTATGTGAGTAAAGCTATCATCCCTAAAATGACCGAACGCCAATCTGGTCATATTATCAATATTGGCTCTTCAGCAGGCAAGGAAGTCTATCCCAAAGGCAATGTGTATTGTGGTAGCAAACATGCCGTTTTGGCCATTACTGAAGGTATGCGTATAGACCTCAACCCTTATGGCATTAAAGTCACGGCAATTAATCCTGGATTGGTAGAAACAGAGTTCTCAGAAGTCCGTTTTAAAGGTGGAAAACAAGCTGATTCTGTCTACAAAGGCTATAAAGCCCTGCAAGCAGAGGATGTTGCCGAAGTCATTTACTTTGCTGTATCTAGACCTGCCCATGTCAACATTGCTGATGTCTTAATGTTTTGTACGGCTCAGGCGAATTCTACCATTGTAAAGAAAGAAACCTTATAGCTTCTTGATTTTACACAAAAACCATGATAAACAAACGCCTCCTCATAAAAAACCTGCTTGCTCATAATGATGAGAACAGTTTTTATGACAAAAAGCGAAAAATCGACATTAGCCACAAAGAAGGCAAAGCGAAGTTTTTAAAACATATCTGCGCACTTTCCAACAGCAATCCAAAGAACAATTCATACATTGTTATCGGCGTTGAAGATGAGGATAATAACATTATTGGCACCGATTTTTTTGACGATAGTAAAATTCAAAATCTTATTAATGCCTATCTCACCAATCCACCAATTGTACAATACGAAAACATTCCATTTCCTCATCTTCCTGACGATAAAGTCGTTGGTCTTGTGACTATAAGGCCAATTGATAGCATTACATCCCTTAGGAAAAACATTTGGAAATACTACGGCGGCTCAGTGTTTTTTAGGGATGGCAGTATGAGTATGCCCAAGGTTTTTGATATCGAAATTAAGGATGTCAACTCTAAAATTGTAGCATCCATCGAAAACCATGCTCAGAACAATATTGAATTAACGCTTGATGGTGTATTTGATTTTATGAATAAGCGCAAGGATTATAATCCGCTTTACAAAGTCTTTAAAGAATATTTTGTACTGTGTTGGTCTGGTCAAAAAAAGCATGTTAAGAACGAAGTATTCTATTCGCGGGTTGATATTGAATTAATTAATGAGCAAGTGCGCCTATTTTATTCAGCTTTAGACGAGGTTGCTATTTTTTATGATGAAGATTCTTTTAAGATTGTTGAGTATGTAAGGCTTGGGCTTCAGAAGTCCTTTAAATATTATAAACTTGAAGAGAAAACGATTCACTTTGATAATAATGCCAATTACTCTATCGAAGCTAATTTAATTTTTGAACCACCACAGTACGATAAAAAGGTGCTACATCATATCTACAATACAAATAATGCTATACTTGAAAAGCTCGAAAAAGGTATTACCATTGCCAATCACGAAATACCAGATCTCAACAATTTGGCTGCTAGTTATTTAATCTGCTACCTTAATGGTTTTGATGATGCACTTCCAAAATTGGATTATGCAAAACTTTATTTGAAAAAGTACAATTCTGACTTATATAACTCTTATAAAGAAACGATTAGGATACTCAGAAAAGTGAAGTACAATTGATTTAGTCGGATTTTATTTCAATTTTATCCTTGATTTTTGCATCTCACCGAATTAGACTTTTAGTGAATGTAGATTATACATTTTTTTTTACCATTCATCAAAAAATCAAATATCCGATTGATTTTATATGCATCTTTGATATGCTATTAATCAATTACATAACCTTGTTTCATTTCGCTATTAGCAGAAATCAGAAACAAGGTTTTTTTATTAAATAAAACCTAAGGCTTTTTGTTTAGTATTGATAATACCTTCTATGGGGACATTCATCCAGTTCCTTAGTATAGTTTTATAAACAGCTCTAAAATCAATTTCATACTTAAGATCGCCATTATCATCCAAATCGCTTAGACTTGCCAGTTGATTATAAAAACCTGCTTTTTTTAGATTCTTACCAATAACGAAGACATTGTTTGCTGCACCATGATCTGTACCGTTTGCCGTATTTTGTTTTACACGACGTCCAAATTCTGAAAAGGTTAAAACCAACGTGTCTTCAAAGGCATTATTTTGTTTTAAGTCTTTTACAAAAGCAGAAATACTTTCGGCATATTGGGATAATAATCGTTTTTGAATATTTGGTTGATTGGCATGTGTATCAAAACCACCTAAAGAAGTATAGAACACTTTAGTGTCTAGTCCAGAGTTGATAAACTGAGCTACACTTTTAAGCTGTTTTGCAAACTTATTTTGCGGATAATCTTGCTGAGACAACTTTACCTTGGTGTTTTCGTAAATATACTTGGCGGAAGATTTAGCTTCAATCATGGTCTGATATAAATAGCCCAAATTATGTTCACTTAAATGCTGGTCATTATAATGCTTAAGAACACTTTTAAAAAAGGGGTCTTTCGAGGTTTTATATAGTATTTTATGGTCATTGGTTGCGATTCCATTAAAGTGCTCTCCTTTCATTGCCAAACTCAGTTGCTTATCTAATTCTATAGCATTGTAAGGCTTATCACCATGCACATCTAAGTAGCGTCCAAGCCAACCACTTTGCAAATACTGATCCGAATCACTTGCGGTCTGCCAAATATCCATAGACCTAAAGTGCGATCTTACCGGATTTGGATAACCCACATTATTAATAATGGAAAGTTCACCATTATCATATAAAGCTCTCAACGGAGATAAACTTGGATGAAATCCCAATTGATCATTAAGCTTTATAATGTTCTCTGTAATTGCCAAACGTGGTCTTGCATTATAGTAAATATCATTATTGTGCGGTATTATGGTATTCAATCCGTCGTTACCACCAGACAATTGAACAATTACCAAACGCCTATAACCAATTCTTGCAGTAGGCATTGTCTCAAATGCTTTTACAAAGCTTGGCACGAATAATAAGCTACTCGCCAAAGCCGAATCCCTCATAAATTTACGTCTGTCCATAATTAGCACATTTGATATTCTGGCAACGACATTAATTGAACACAATAATCGCGTTTAGACGATTTACTTAGTGTTTTTAAATAATCCGAAGTTCCTTTATTAATAGTTCCTTGAATGATAATCCCTACTAAATTTTCCGTTGTAATGGATTTAAAATTCTTTGAAAACGAATCCCAATCCGGTAGGGTTTTAAACGGCAATTTAGCTTTGCTCCTCTTAAAATATTGCTTTCGGAATCGATCATTAAAATCACCATATTCCTTGAGGGAAATCAAAGCATTGTTCAATAATAGGGATGGAAGCTTTAGCCTTGTCATAATGGTATTGGCATCTATCCAAGCTTTATCACCTTTCCAACCAGCTACATTAGGAGGGTCTAATAACATTTGACCCAATAGTTTTTGAATAACAATAAGGTCCCTTTCCCTCTCAAACTGCACAGGAACCGTATTGGCAATTCCCACTAAAAGTTCAATTGGTGATTTGATTTTT
>NZ_JANQOM010000080.1 GCF_028289625.1 Winogradskyella sp.
CCGTTACGACCTCAGCTTCACCATTAGGATTTGCAGAAAAATACCAAACCAATGAACTTTTATTGCCGTTGGTTAAATCATATTCTCGGTCTCTTGTAATACTTGTTACTGCAAAGCGCTTTACATAAGAAGGACCTCCTCGACCATCACGATAAATCATATTGTAAATAGTGCGCTTGTCTTTTTTCTTAAATACAGCTACGTGAATGATATTCTTTCCAACAAAAGTCTTTGAATCGACTTTGGTCACCATCATCTTTCCTTCTTTGGTAAATACGATAATGTCGTCAATATCACTACAGTCACAGACATATTCGTCACGCCTCAATGATGTACCAACAAAACCCTCCTCTCTATTGACATAGAGTTTTGTGTTTCTTATTACAACCTTTGTTGCATCTACATCATCAAAGACGCGTAATTCGGTCTTACGATCCTTGCCCTCTCCATAATCCTTTTTAAGTCTTTCAAAATAGGATACGGCATACTCGATAAGGTTAGCCAAATTGTGCTTCACTTCTGCAATTTGATCTTCTAAGGCATCAATCTTCTGTTGTGCCTTATCAATATCGAATTTAGAAATACGCTTGATCCTAATTTCCGTTAAGCGTACAATATCATCTTCAGTCACCTCGCGTTTTAAATGCTGCACATGTGGTTGAAGTCCTTTATCTATGGCACTTATGACGCCTTCCCATGTTTCCTCTTCTTCAATATCGCGATAGATTCTGTTTTCGATAAAAATTCGTTCCAACGAAGCGAAATGCCATTGCTCTTCATATTCGCCTAATTTAATTTCAAGTTCTTGCTTTAAAAGCTGAACGGTATTGTCGGTAGAACGACGTAACATTTCCGAAACACCTACAAAGAATGGTTTATTCTCTTCAATAACGCATCCTAAAGGTGATATTGAGGTTTCGCAGTTAGTAAAGGCATAAAGTGCATCAATCGTTTTGTCTGGCGACAATCCAGAAGGTAAATGAATCAAGATTTCTACTTCCGCAGCGGTGTTATCCTCAATACGCTTAATCTTTATTTTGCCTTTATCATTGGCTTTTAAGATAGAATCAATTAACGATGACGTCGTAGTTCCAAATGGAATTTCTGTTATCGCTAAAGTGTTTTTATTAATCTGGGAAATTTTGGCTCTTACCCTAACCTTACCACCACGCATGCCATCATTATAGTTAGAAATGTCCGCAATTCCTGCAGTTGGAAAATCGGGTAACAGTGTAAAGCGTTTACCTTTTAAGTGTTTTATTGAAGCATCAATAAGCTCTAAGAAATTATGCGGCAATATTTTGGTTGATAATCCGACCGCAATACCTTCTCCTCCCTGTGCCAAAAGTAAAGGAAACATAACTGGTAAGTTAACCGGCTCTTTACGCCTTCCATCATAAGAGGCTTGCCATTCCGTTATTTTTGGGTTATATACGACATCTAAGGCAAATTTAGATAAACGCGCTTCTATATAACGAGAGGCTGCTGCTCTATCACCTGTGAGTATATTTCCCCAATTTCCTTGGGTATCTATGAGCAAATCCTTTTGCCCAATTTGCACCATAGCATCTGCAATACTGGCATCGCCATGTGGATGGTACTGCATGGTATGACCCACAATGTTAGCGACTTTGTTGTAACGGCCATCGTCCAAGTCTTTCATGGAATGCATGATACGTCGTTGCACGGGTTTAAAACCATCCTCTATAGCAGGTACTGCACGTTCTAGGATTACATAAGAGGCGTAATCCAAAAACCAGTCCTTATACATACCAGTAACCTTGGTAATCGTTTCTTGGTTACCACTGTCTTCATTTAACAATTCGTCATGTTCTTCTGTCATCTATCCTTGTTTAAGCTTTCTATTTGCTTTTACGGTTTTACTTAGCGATTGCTTTACATACTTCAATTTTCTTGGCTTTAAAAGCGTTACATTAAAACGCTCTTTTACTTTACTTCCGTTATAAGTTTTGTACAGAATCACCAAAGACTTATAAAGGAGATAATTATGTATCTTAAATCCAAGAAGTTCATGTCTTTCTATCTCAACCTTTTTCTCTCTATAATTAATATATTCTGCAAGAATTAGGCCTCTGTTAAGTATGATGATTTTAGCACCATCACTATTATATTCAAAATAACCTGCAACTGAATGAAACAATACCAATATTACGAAAAGCCCCAGAATGATGATGAATGTACTATCGGCAAAAAACTCTAAGGATTTAAATACGGTAATCATTAATATCCCAAGAACTATCAAGATAAAGTAAATGGAAACAACCGTATTCTTTACTTCCCGATTGTCAGTTCTCATAAAGTATCTTCAACAATATCAAGTTCAACTTTAAGGTTTTCAATAATAAATTCTTGCCGTGATGGCGTATTTTTACCCATGTAGAAAGACAACAGCTCTTCAATAGACATGTCCTTATCTAACATTACAGGGTCCAAACGTATATCATCTCCAATAAAATGTTTGAATTCGTCTGGAGATATCTCACCCAAACCTTTAAATCGTGTGATTTCTGGTTTTGGCTTTAATTTTTCAATGGCATTCTTGCGCTCTTCTTCCGAATAACAATAAATGGTCTCTTTTTTATTTCGTACTCTAAATAAAGGGGTTTGCAAAATGTACAGATGGCCTTCCTTAATGACTTCAGGAAAAAACTGTAAGAAGAACGTAATCAATAACAAACGAATATGCATACCATCGACATCGGCATCTGTGGCGATAACGATATTGTTGTATCTTAAGTCTTCTATGGATTCTTCAATGTTCAATGCGGCCTGCAATAGATTGAACTCTTCATTTTCATATACGATTTTTTTGCTTAATCCATAGGAATTCAATGGTTTTCCTTTAAGGCTAAACACTGCTTGAGTGTTAACGTCTCGAGACTTTGTGATACTACCAGAAGCCGAATCACCCTCTGTAATAAACAAGGTGGTTTCTAAACTGCGTTCGCTCTTTGTGTCACCAAAGTGAATACGGCAATCCCTTAATTTTTTATTGTGCAAACTCGCTTTCTTAGCGCGTTCCTTGGCTAATTTTCTTATGCCTGATAATTCTTTACGTTCGCGCTCCGCTTGGAGAATCTTACGCTGAATTTTCTCTGCTGTATCAAGATGTTTATGTAGATAGTTATCTAAATTGCGTTTTACAAAATCATTGATATAGGTTCTCACCGTAGGTAAATCGCCTCCCATATCGGTCGACCCTAATTTGGTTTTGGTCTGACTCTCAAAGACAGGCTCCATAACCTTTATGGCTATGGCTGAAACTACCGATTTTCTTATATCAGAAGCATCGTAAGTCTTGCCATAAAACTCTCTTATCGTTTTAACCAAAGCTTCTCTAAAAGCTGCTAAGTGTGTTCCGCCTTGGGTTGTATTCTGACCATTGACAAAGGAATGGTATTCTTCACTGTATTGCGTTTTACTATGCGTAACAGCAACTTCTATATCATTACCTCTTAAATGGATTATTGGATACAATAAATCACTTTCATTAATATTTTCGGACAGTAGGTCTTTCAGCCCATTTTCACTAAAGTATTTTTCGCCATTAAAAACTATGGTTAATCCCGGGTTGAGATACACATAGTTCTTCAGCATTTTCACAACATACTCATTGCGGTACTTATAGTTCTTAAAAATGCTATCATCTGGAACAAAAGTGACCTTAGTTCCTTTTCTGCGTGAGGTGTCCTCTAAAAATTCCTCATCTCTTAATTCACCTAATTCAAATTCAGCCGAAGCTGATTTACCATCTCGTGTAGATTCTACCCTAAAATATGTAGATAAGGCATTCACGGCTTTGGTACCAACACCATTGAGACCTACTGACTTTTTGAAGGCCTTGGTATCGTACTTTCCACCCGTGTTCATCTTGGAAACTACATCTACGACTTTACCGAGGGGAATACCACGACCGTAATCGCGCACAATAACACGCTCACCTTGTATTGAGATTTCTATGGTCTTACCAGCTCCCATAACGAATTCATCGATAGAATTATCGAGGACTTCCTTTAGGAGAATATAGATACCATCATCTGGAGAGGAGCCATCACCTAACTTTCCGATATACATACCAGGTCGCATTCGGATGTGCTCTTTCCAATCGAGCGAACGTATGTTTTCTTCAGTGTAGTTAGCCTGTTGTGCCATAAAAATTAACAAAAGTAGATGAAAGGCTAATATAATATTATACGTTAAAAAATGAAATATGGTTGGATTAAAGTAATTAACAATAAAAAGCCAATGTTGTTGAGAACATTGGCTTTTAAAAACTATCAATGAGCAATAGTCTGATTTTTTGATTGATGATTGTTATATTTCAACTAGGAAAAGCATCTTATCATGTTTTATCCTATTGAGTTGTTACAAATTTAATGACTAATAGTAGGATAAATAGTTAACGAGAGTTAACTAGTGTTAACTGAATCGTTTGAGAATATATTTCTTGAAACACTTAGAAATAGCTCGACAAAGCTCTACACATTAAATAAGAAATGCATCACATCACCATCCTTAACGATGTAGTTCTTACCTTCAACACGCATTTTACCGGCTTCCTTAACTTTGGCTTCACTGCCATAAGACACATAATCATTATAGGCAATGACCTCGGCTCTGATAAAGCCTTTTTCAAAATCAGTATGAATCACTCCTGCTGCTTGTGGTGCTGTGGCACCAATCGTTACGGTCCAAGCACGTACCTCTTTTGGCCCTGCTGTAAAATAAGTTTGCTGCTTTAATAGTTTATAAGCGGCTCTTATCAGTTTTGCCGAACCAGGTTCATCCAATCCAATATCTTCTAAGAACATCTGACGTTCTTCGTAATCTTCGAGTTCATTAATATCAGCCTCAGTACCTACAGCCAAAACCAAGACTTCCGCATTTTCATTCTTAACCGCTTCTCTCACCAGCTCCACATAGGCATTACCTGTTGTTGCGGAACCTTCATCAACATTACAAACATACATCACCGACTTATCCGTTATAAACTGTAAGGGTTTTACATATTCTACATAATCCTCATCTGAAAATTCTAAGGCTCTGACTGAGATACCAGACTCCAAACCTTCTTTTATCTTAAGTAATACCGCTTCTTCGGCTTGTGCTTCTTTATTTCCGGTTTTTGCGGCCCGTTTTACTTTATCTAATTTCTTCTCCGTCGTTTCCAAGTCCTTAAGCTGTAACTCCATATCAATAGTTTCCTTATCCCTTATAGGATCTACAGAGCCATCCACATGAACGATATTGTCATTATCAAAACAACGCAACACATGCAGAATCGCATCTGTTTCCCTAATATTGGCTAAGAATTGATTTCCTAAACCTTCCCCTTTACTAGCGCCTTTTACCAAACCTGCAATATCCACGATTTCTACCGTTGCTGGAATCACTTTTTCCGGACTCACCAATTCCTCTAATTTTGCCAATCTTTGGTCTGGCACATTGACCACACCAATATTAGGTTCTATAGTACAGAACGGAAAGTTAGCACTCTGTGCTTTGGCGTTAGATAAACAATTGAATAAGGTTGATTTTCCTACGTTTGGTAATCCTACAATTCCAGCTTTCATGTAAAGTTAATTTTGCGAGTGCAAATGTAGTTAATTAGTGGAATAGTTGCGATTAAAAGTCGTTGTGAGTCTAAAAATTATATTTATCTTTTAGTCCATGGCATTTGTCATAATCCATGGCAATGAATTATAGCCGTAGTTACCTACTGTTTTTGTTTATTTTATTCGGATATTTAAAGTTCGACCAAAACCATTTAGGCTCATCATCAAGTTTAAAAGTCAAATAATCTTTATGATAGTTCTTTTGATTTTTAAATATTATTAGACCTTTCTCATATATGCCATATCTACCATAGTCAAAAGTTTTAAATACGATATTTTTTATTTCGGCTTTAGAATAGTGCGCCTTAAAATTCGGTCGCAGAAGATATTCTATCGTTAAATCAAAGTTGTCACCTATCAAATGTCGGACAATTATTTTCCTCCCTATTACTATAAAATTTAAAACTCCTAAAAGCAGACTGAATATAAAACTAGAGGTTTTTCCAAATCCAAAAACAAAATGACTGAATACAAAAATTACGATAAACAAAAATACCGACATGATTAAAGTCCAAATTATATTCTTGTATTTCGTTTTATGAATAAGCCTCATTCAAATTGCAGGTAACGGTAACGGCTATGATTTAGTTTATGTTATTTTTTAAGAGTTCGTGAATCTCATAAATTCGATTTACTTGGTCAGTTCAATGCTTTCAGCGCCTGATGTCATTGCTGAAAGATAGTAAATTGTATTAACACAATAGCATCGGACTGGAGTTAGCAAACAATAAATTTAGCAAAAGGCTTTAAATCCCGATTAACGAATTGCTTCACCAACTCAAAGTACTCATGCTAACCGTAATTATCCATACAGTGTTGGCCCAAAGACATCTAATTTTTTATGAAACTAAGTACTACATCATTTTCAAATTTTAGGAAATACATTCCATTTGTGAATGATTTTATATCAATATTATTATTTATTGAAATCACCCCATTTGCTATTTGTTCTCCCAATACATTATAAATAGCGTATTTCATATCTGATGTAATACCATAAACTCTAATTAGATCGTTTGAAGGGTTAGGAAATAGCTTTAACTCTTTTTTCGAATCAAATTCTTCAATAGAAAGTGCAGATTGAGGTAATTTTGAAACCTTAAATCCAGACCTAATTGCTATATATAATTCATTTTCTAAAAAAAGTAAACCAACTGGAGCACCAGGTGTAGAAATAACTTCTGTAGGTGATGGATTTGGACTTGTAATATCAATTTTTGAAACTTTAAGGTCACCCGATTCTGAATAATACAAATCATCCCCAATTATCTCTATGCCAGAAACTAAATTCAAACCAGTAAGAACATCTTCTTCACTTGGCGTAGAATCAGTAAGATTGATTTTAGAAATTTTCCCAACGCCGTTATCGGAAAAATAAAGGTAATTACCACTAATAGCAAAACTATCTATAACCCTGTTTGGACCACTTATTATTTCAGTAACAGAAGGAGAAGAAGAGGAGATGTCTACTTTAGATATTTTACCCCCAACAACCTCAGAGAAATATAATGTATTATCCGCTAAAAACAGTCCTACTGGTGAACTTAATCCCGTCAAAAAGTCAGAAGAGGTAGGGGTTGTAGCTGTCAAATCTATTTTAGATATTTTTCCGCTACCGTTTTCTACAATATACAAATCATTACCGTTTATAGCTATGCCATTTGGCTGGTTCAGTCCCACAATTACAAAAGTGCCTACAGGAACAGGTAAAGCATCTGTAATATCAACTTTAGTAATTCCTCCCACATCTAGAACTATATATAGATTGTTACCACTATTAGCCATCTTTATTGGTAAATTTAAGGAAGTAGCAACATCTATTAATTGTGCAGATAAAGGTTTAAATATCAAGATTGAAAATAATAGTACAATATGATGATGTTTCATGAAAATTTGGTTTTAATTTTTTTAATAGTTCTGGCTATCATTTCGGCGTGTAAAATATATAGGATTATTCCTCTATAAATTTTCGGTTTAATACAGGTCTTAAATATACAAAAAAGCCACAGACGAAGCACTAATTCCGCTATGGCTCATATATATCTTAGCCACTGGTTTTTTCCTTAAATAATTTGGATTGAGCTAAAATAAGTCCAAGTAATAAACAGAAATTGTAATGGAATTCTGAACCATAAATAGGAAAGGCCATTCCCATCAAATGTTCCCTTTTGATAATTTATATTATGAATTGAAGCATAAATGTTTGTTGGTAACATCAATAATAGGAAAATAATTAAAGTCCATCCACTAATCACTTTTAATTTTGGAATGAGTAAGCCAATTGCTATAAGAATTTCAAAAAGTCCCGTGAGATAAACAAGGCTTGTTCTGAATGGAATAAACTGTGGTACCATCATGGACATGCCTTTGGTAAATGCGAAATGTCCTATTGCCGTAAAACATAACATCATTGACATGGCTATTCTTGCGGATAAGGCAAAATTATAATCCTTATTAACCATTTTCACAGCAAAAGTAGCAATCACAAAGCTCGATAAAAGTATTACTAAAGGTTTCATATTGTCTTCTTTTAGTTCACTTACAAAGTTCATAAATGATTTTAGAGTTGACAATGAACCCAAGTTAAGTAATTCGTTTGCGTATCCTACTTAAGGCTTGAGGTGTAACACCAATATAAGATGCAATGTATTTTAATGGAATTTGTTTCAATAATTTTGGACGTTCCAAAAACAAGTCCAAATAACGTTCTTCTGCTGTTTTGTTCAGTAGGGAAATTTCTCTCTTCGACTTTATTAAAAACATATTCTCCGCCATCCTCCGCCCAATTAAATTTCCGCTTTCGGTTTCTTTATAAACCTCTTGAAGGTCTTTAAACGATATTCGCCACAATGTTGCGTTTGTTAGTGTTTCTATTTGATAATGGGAAGGAGTTTGGGTAATAAAAGAATCATAGGCAGTTACAAACTCGTTTTTAAATAGAAATCCAAAGGTTAGTTCACTATCTTCTTGTGGAATATAAAATCTCACTATCCCTTCAGATATAAAGGATAAGTAGTTCTCAATCTCCCCAATTTTTATCAGGGTTGAGTTTTTTTTAAATTCTTCCTTATGTAATTTCGAAGAAAAAAAGTCCCAATCAGAATCGCTCATTGGATAAATATTGTCAATGAACTTTTTAATTTCTTCCATTCTGTGGATTTTTTGTTTGTAGCCAAGGGGCTCGACTATGCTTAGTACGGAATTCCGTTACACTTTACTTTCCTTTTACCGATTAGTTTATTTAGTGTTCTTACTTTCATTTTAGCACCTCAGTCGGCATTATATATGCCATTGCTAGCTGTTAGGCTTATTCTATTCTTATTATTTCATTTTTGATTTTACCGCCTTTGTTTTTTATCGTCAAAACAATCTTTGGTTCATCAGGGATTTTTGTCAATCTTATAATTTCTCTATTGAGATACTTTTTATACTGAATTAATTTTTCGTCAATATTTTCATTGAATATGTCGTGCTCGTCTTTACTTTCTTTAAAATACTTTTCTTTGACTTCTAAAACTCCAAAGCCTTTTGAACTGTTTGCTATAAATAATTTATTGCCAAGGATAAGAATGTCATTAAAATTCAGTTTCTCCCAATAATCTGTTGAAATGGCAAAACTCTTTAACAAATTCAAGTCTGAATATAGGGTTATATGTTCACTATGAGTTCCCCAATTCAATGTTGTAGATAGTAATCCTAAATAGTTTTCAGTAATTCTAGCTTTATGTATGCTCTCATAACTACTGTTTGACTTGAGTTCTTTGAAATGAGAATACTCAAGTTTATCAGTAATATTTAGTTTGTAGTATAAAATGTATTTTGGTATTATAATGTTGTCTACTGCTATTAATAAACTATCATTTACCACCAAATCGTCTACTGCTTTACCATAGGACATTACTTCTTTTGGGATTTTTAACTGATACCATTTTTTATTTTTTAAATGGTATTGCACTAACAATTCCTGTCCCATTTCTCCACCTACAAAAAGGTTATGTTGATTAATTAATATGGTCTTGGGTTTAATATCAAAGGGAATTGAAAAATTTTCTTCTTTCGAAATGTGGATGTGAAAAAGTTGGATTTTATTATTCGTAGTATCCAAAACAACAACTCTTTCTCTTTGATCTGTTGCGATAATCGATTTCTTAGATACAGAAAATGTTTTCAATTCATTGATTCGGTCATTCTTGAATGAGTTTATTGAATACGTTTTTCTGTTTTTTTGCAATAGAAATAGATTTCCATTTTTCAATCCATTTTGTCCAAAAACAACTTGAAATGATAAAATTATTATTGAGATAAGGATTGTTTTTTTCATATCGTTTTTTTGCCTTGTAGATAACGGTCTCGTGTATGGCTTCCTTGCGGAAATCTGCTATATTCATGAATACCTTAATATAAAATAGATAAGTCATGAATAAAATCAGTTATGATTTTTCGCTGTAACCGAAAGATAGGGAATAAGATTGAATTTTCTCACGGAAATTCAGCCGCAATGAATTATAGCCATTGTTGTAGACAGTTATTTTTTTAATCGTTTTAATTCAGTCAGACGATTTTT
>NZ_JANQOM010000052.1 GCF_028289625.1 Winogradskyella sp.
TGGGGGTTCTTGTTTCCCCAAAGACGTAAAGGCCCTAAAAAAAACAGCTGAAAAATCAGGGTATAAGGCCCAGCTATTGAACGCCGTGGAAGATGTGAACGACCGTCAGAAATTGGTCATTGCCGAAAAAGTGATTGAACGCTTTGGCGAAAATCTCACTGGAATGACTTTCGCGGTGTGGGGTCTGGCCTTTAAACCCGGTACGGATGATATGCGTGAAGCGCCTTCCATATATATCATCAAAAAGCTTATCGAACAGGGAGCAAAAATTAATGCCTACGATCCCAAAGCAATACATGAGGCCCAAGAATTCTATTTGAAAGGGGTTCCCAATGTTATATATACCAATTCAAAATATAAGGCGTTGTATAATGCAGATGCGATGCTTTTGCTAACCGAGTGGAAAGAATTCCGATCTCCTGATTTTATGGAGATCAAAAATACATTGAATGCCCCAATAATTTTTGATGGACGCAATCAATACAATGATGATCGCATGGAAGAATTAGGTTTTGAATACCATCAAATAGGCAAAAAAAATTAATTTATGAAAAACATTAAAATTGCCGTAATCGGTTTAGGTTATGTAGGACTTCCTTTGGCTCGCTTATTTGCCACAAAATTTCCAGTAATAGGGTTTGACATCAATGAGGAGCGTATCGCTCAACTACAATCAGGAACCGATGTTACTCTAGAAGTGGAAGATTCGTTGCTCAAAGCCGTTTTGAATAATAATCCTAATACTTCGAAAGGTCTTTATTGTACAGATAAGGTAGAGCACCTCTCAGACTGCAATTTTTATATCATCACGGTACCCACCCCCGTCGATAGTACTAATCGACCCGTATTGACCCCACTGTATAAAGCAAGTGAAACTGTTGGGAAAGTATTGAACAAGGGTGATATCGTGGTTTACGAATCAACAGTATATCCTGGCGCCACAGAGGAAGAATGCGTACCGGTATTGGAAAGAGTGAGTGGACTTTCTTTCAACTCTGACTTTTATGTTGGCTATTCGCCTGAGCGGATTAACCCAGGGGACAAAGAACATACAGTTGAAAAAATCTTAAAGGTGACATCTGGTTCCACACCAGAAGTAGGTCAAAAGGTAGATGCCCTATATGCATCAGTGATTACTGCAGGCACCCATTTGGCCCCAACCATCAAAGTGGCCGAGGCCGCCAAGGTCATCGAAAATTCACAGCGTGACATCAATATTGCCTTTGTAAATGAACTGGCCAAGATTTTTAACTTGATGAATATTGACACCAATGATGTACTTGCTGCTGCAGGTACCAAATGGAATTTTTTACCCTTTAAACCAGGCTTGGTCGGAGGGCATTGTATTGGTGTAGACCCTTACTATCTTGCTCAAAAAGCACAGTCATTTGGATATCATCCTGAAATTATTTTGGCAGGTAGGCGAATGAACGATGGTATGGGAAAGTATGTGGCGGCCGAGGTGGTGAAATTGATGGTACAAAAGGATATTAAGGTGAAAGGATCTAAAATCTTGGTTTTAGGAATAACTTTTAAGGAAAACTGTCCTGATGTTAGAAATACCAAAGCCGTAGATGTTATAAATAGTTTAAAAAGTTATGGTGTCGAAGTTATTGTCTTTGATCCGTGGGCCTCTCCAATAGAGGTTAAACATGAATACAGCATGGACATTGTCAAAGAAGTACCAAAAGATAAATATGATGCGGTTGTTTTGACAGTCGCCCACAAAGAGTACTTACAATTGAATATAAAGAGCATGCTAAATGAGAATGGAGTGCTATATGATGTAAAAGGTGTTTTAAAAGAGCCTGTTGATGCAAGATTATGATATTTTTTGTTTTTCAACAGACATGGTCAAAGGCTACTAATATGTTGAAAGTAAATAAAACGTTTAGATTATGATTATCATAAACAGTGATGACTTTGGGGCTAGCCCAAGTATAAACAAAGCCATTTTCATAGCATTTTCAAAGAATTTGATAAGTTCTACAAGTACTTTGGTCAATTTTGAAGAGGGCCTTAGAGATGCGATTGGCTATGTTAAAAACGGAAAAATTGATGGCAATTCTATTGGCATTCACCTAAATCTAACACAAGGGATTCCTTTAACGGAAAAAATAAAGAAAAACGTCAAGTTTTGTGAAAATGGCATGTTCAAAAATAACAGGTCTTCTACACCCATATTCAAAATGGACGCCAATTCTAAACAATGTGTCGTTGAAGAGTTGCATGCCCAAATGGTTCATTTTATCGACAGCTTTGGTTTTCTTCCCAGTCACATAGATTCCCACCACCACGTACATACTGAATGGGCCATAGCTCAATGCGTTATTGAAACGGCAAAAAAATATCAGATCAAGTCACTAAGACTTGCTAGAAACACTGGGCAAACCCACGATTTCAAAAAAAGGGTATACCAATCGTTGTTGAACAGATATATAAAGTTCAAAGGTTCAAAGGTAACTGATAAATTCGGTGGTATAGATGACTTCATGTTTTCAGGCCTGAATCTGAAAAAAGACAATGAAATCATGGTACATGCCTTAATGTCTGCTGATGGAGGCGAAATAGTTGACTTAGATGGTCTAAACTTGCAAAAAAAGTTATCAGACTTGTTTCAGCAAAGTACATGGCGTATAAACAACTACACTGAATTTAGAGAAATAATGTCCAAAGAAAAAAATGGGTCTGATGCCTTATGATAAACAGAGATATCAAATACAAATTAAACAGATTATGTAATCATAAGATTGATGAAAAACTTTTGCACAGAAAAAGAGTTGGCCGGTTTTAAAAAGAAATGGGCCATTAAATGACTCTACCACCATGATATCTCATTTCTTTAAGCAAAATTATACAATGTTATATGGATTTAATCGAATTATTGAAATTGGCAGCTTCAACAGCTATTGATGCTGGAGTTAAGATTTTGGAAATATACGAAACTGGAGATTTTGCAATTGACCGCAAAACAGATGAATCACCTCTCACCATTGCCGATAAAGTATCAAATTCTATCATTGTTAGCTCATTGAAACATACCAATATTCCCTTTATTAGCGAGGAATCTAAACTAGTTGATTTTAAACAGCGAAGAAGTTGGAATACTTATTGGCTTGTTGATCCACTGGATGGCACAAAAGAATTCATCAAGAGAAATGGAGAATTTACCGTTAACATTGCTTTGTGTCATTTGGGCAAACCTATCCTTGGTATCATTTATGTTCCCGTTACAAGAGAACTTTACTATGCTGATGCTACAAAGAAGATGGCGTACAAATCAATCTTAGATGAAGAACACGGCCTGAAAAAAGGTCTTTGCGCCAAGGAAGACCGTATTACTAAAAGCGAATCAAAGAAAGAATTGGTTCGTATTGTAGGTAGCCGCTCACATATGAATCAAGATACTCTTGACTATATTTCGTCCATTAAGGATGAATACGATGAAGTAGAAATTGTTTCGAAAGGGAGTTCCCTTAAATTCTGTTTGGTTGCAGAAGGCAAAGCGGACGTTTATCCGAGATTTGCACCTACTATGGAGTGGGACACTGCAGCCGGCCATGCGATTTGCAACGCCGTTGGATTAAAGGTGATTTCCCAACAGACCAATGAGGAATTGCCATATAATAAGGAAAATTTGTTGAACCCCTATTTTTTAGTAAGCCAATAAGCTGTGGGTAAGATTTCTCGTTTTATGGGCAAAATCTCCCATAAAAGACATATAGCTAAAACCATAACTTGGAGATTGGTAGGTACATTAGACACCATCGTACTGTCTTGGTTTATTACAGGAAACCCTACTACAGGACTTAAAATCGGGTTTTCTGAGGTCATTACGAAAATGATTTTGTACTACCTGCACGAACGGGCATGGTTGCGAGTTAAGATACCTGAAAGTAGAAAACGGCATTTACTTAAAACAGTTTCCTGGCGTATAATTGGAACTCTGGATACTGTGGTTATATCATGGATAATTTCCGGAAATCCAATGACCGGATTAAAAATCGGAGTTCTCGAAGTGATTACAAAAATGGTGTTGTATTATTGTCATGAAAGAGCATGGTACCGTATCAATTTTGGTTTAGACAAAATAATTAGATCGAAAACATGGAAAAAAATTTAGTTTCCCATTCATATAGCATTGGCGTTGAGGAGCGTAGAAAAATGAATGGACATCATTCACTTTTGATTTTCTTTACTGGTTTATCAGGATCGGGTAAGTCGACCTTGGCGAATGCACTGGAGCAAAGATTATATAAGGACGGTATTAAAACTTATGTCCTTGATGGTGACAATGTGCGCAAGGGTATTAACAATAATCTCTCTTTCAAACCAGAGGACCGATCAGAGAACCTAAGGCGAATCGGTGAAGTTTCGAAGCTTTTTGTCGATGCTGGCATAGTGGTACTCGCCGCGTTCATCGCTCCCTATGAAAAAGACAGGGTATTCATAAAAAAAACAGTGGGGCCAGATAACTATATTGAAGTTTTTGTGAACACCAGCCTTGAAGTATGTGAGCAAAGAGATGTAAAGGGGCTATATGAAAAAGCACGCAAGGGTGAGATAAAAAATCTGACTGGAGTTTCCGCTCCCTACGAACAGCCTATTGAACCTGACATAGAAGTCACAAATGAAAACAGTATCGAAGAATCTGTCGATGTTATATATAACAAAATCAAGAATCAAATAAAACTCAAAAAATGAGTAAATACTATCTAAACTATATTGATGAATTGGAATCAGAGGCAATCTTCGTTTTGCGTGAAGTTTGGGCACAATTCCAGAATCCGGTCATTCTTTTTTCAGGCGGCAAAGATTCTATAGTGGTAACCCACCTAGCGAAAAAAGCTTTCTTTCCTGCTAAAATCCCATTCCCACTGATGCATGTTGATACCGGTCATAATTTTCCAGAAACGATACAATTCAGAAACGAGACCTTAAAAAAACTCGGGGTTGATTTGATCATCGGCTCAGTACAAGAGTCTATTGATCAAGGTAGGGTCGCCGAAGAAAAAGGGAAAAGTGCCACGCGTAATTCGCTACAAATCACTACTTTATTGGATACCATTGAAGAACACAAAGTTGACTGTGCAATAGGCGGTGGACGACGTGATGAAGAAAAAGCTAGGGCAAAAGAACGTTTTTTTTCACATCGTGATGATTTTGGACAATGGGATCCGAAAAATCAGCGACCAGAATTATGGAATCTATTTAATGGAAAATATTTTGAAGGGGAACACTTTAGAGTCTTCCCAATAAGTAATTGGACAGAAATGGACGTTTGGAACTATATCAAACGTGAGAATATTGCGATTCCATCCCTATATTTTGCCCATGAAAGGGAAGTGGTATGGAGGAGTGATTCTTGGATTCCAAATTCTGAATTCTTAACATTGGAAGATGGGGAGAAAATAGTAACGAAAAAGGTTAGGTTTAGAACCCTTGGTGATATTACTATAACCGGCGGCATTGAATCAGATGCTGATACCTTAGAAAAAATTGTTGAGGAAGTTTCAGGCATGCGACAAACCGAAAGAGGTAACAGAACTGACGACAAACGTTCTGAAAGTGCAATGGAAGATAGAAAAAGACAAGGGTATTTTTAATAAGAAAACATGGAAATAAATAATAATCAACTCTTAAGATTTACTACCGCAGGAAGTGTAGATGATGGTAAAAGCACGTTGATAGGACGACTTCTCTATGACTCTAAATCAATATTCGACGATCAATTGGAAGCCATTGAAAGTACAAGTCAAAGAAAGGGTCACGATGGTGTAGATTTGGCATTATTCACCGATGGCTTGAGAGATGAGCGTGAGCAAGGCATTACCATAGATGTTGCATATCGCTATTTTACCACTCCGAAAAGAAAATTCATAATCGCAGACACTCCAGGACACATTCAATATACAAGAAATATGGTAACAGGAGCATCAACTGCAAATGCGGCCATTATCTTAATAGATGCTAGACACGGGGTAATAGAGCAAACCAAAAGACACTCATTTATCGCTTCTTTGCTACAAATACCACACTTGGTGATTTGTATCAACAAAATGGACTTGGTCGATTTCAAAGAAGAGATCTATGACAATATTGTAAAGCAGTTTCAAGATTTTTCATCGAAGTTATTGGTAAAGGATGTACGTTTTATTCCTATTAGTGCCCTCTTAGGTGATAATGTGGTAAACAAATCGGAAAATATGACTTGGTATAATGGTGCACCTTTGTTGCACACTTTAGAAACCATACATATCAGTAGTGACTTCAATAGTGTAGATGCCCGTTTTCCAGTACAGACCGTTTTAAGACCACAGCGAGAGGGGTTCATTGATTACCGCGGCTACGCAGGCAGAATTGAAAGTGGTATTTTTAGGCCAGGAGATGAAGTTACGGCATTACCTTCAGGATTTACTTCGAAAATAAAAACTGTCGAAGGTCCAAAAGGTGAACTTGACGAGGCCTACGCCCCCATGTCAATATCCATAACTCTTGAAGATGACATTGATGTTGGACGAGGCGATATGATTGTAAGATCAAATAATAAGCCAAAGCCTGTTCAAGATTTGGAGGTAATGTTATGCTGGATGAACAATTCACCAGCACAGCCCCGGGCCAAATATACCATCCGGCACACAACCAATGAACAAACTGCGATGATTAAGGAGATAATGTACAAAATTGATATTGAAACCCTTGGGCGCAATTTTGAGGATAAAGAAATAGCCATGAACGATATTTGCAAGGTAAGAATTAGGACTACCAAACCACTTATGATCGATTCATATCGCGAAAACAGAAGTACTGGAACTTTAATCCTAATCGATGAAAATACCAACGAAACGGTTGCCGCCGGTATGATTGTTTAAAAGATATCCTGTATGGAAATTTATTCTGACTTCCAATATATAGTTGTGCTTTGTTAGATGAAGTGTACTCTTTTTAAAAAGTAGGATTATCCCATGAAGTGTATAAATAAAAAATTAGCGGGGCATGCCCCGCTAATTTTTTGTCCAAGTTTAAACATTTGTACATTTTGAAGGAAGAAGAATTCAATACCCTTTACATCAAAACGGACTTATCAACATTTCAAGTAAAATTTAATGATTTTAATGTTTTCATTAAGACCTGCAACACTACTCAAAATATAATGAATCTTGTTTCTGCATATCAATTATTCGGGCTAAGCCCGTCCGGGGAAACATCCTCGTAAGTTCCTCCTCCACCTCTCCAAACCTTATATTCATCGTAATAAGCATTTCCTTGTGGGGCATTATTTGATGACCAGTATACGCCAATAGTTGGATGAATGTCGCCACTATAAGGTTCTCCATCGACATGTGCATAACGATATGTCGTAGTGCCGGTCTCATCCACTATTTTCTCACCATCAACCCATATCTCAATATACCCATCAACAGGGTCTAAAAGCCAATGAATGACAATATCTACCCATTCGTTAACCTCATAATTGAAATTATGGCGCTGGGTCCCCGTGCTGGCACCACTTTCATAAATCTTATCAACATTTGTTTCACTTGTTGATGTTTGAAAATACAATTGACTTGGATTGCCTTGTCTAAGTGTAACCGGGTTTATAACCCCAGCACCGACACCACCGGAAGCTCTTGAGTTTCTAAATTGGGCATAAGATCTTGATCTTTGGGTTTCTTCAGTTATTTTTATTGAAAACCCAACCCAATGTTCTTCCCAATTCATCATTCGGTTAGAGTGGATTTCATTTCGAGTGCTATGGCCATTAAATGACCCCAACCAAATAGCTTGATTTCCCGCTCTTGCATCATTGGTGATTCTCACTTCTGAATGACTATCCATTTCCCAATTCCCGTTTTCAGCACTACCATTAGGCGACCATTGCACGGTCTCGAAGTCAGTATTCCATGTTAATTCTTGCTGCCCTACTGGGTTTTCCTCGGAGGATGAATCGTCCTTATCACTTGTGGACGATTCTTCACCGCTTGTGGACGATTCTTCACCACTTGTGGACGATTCTTCACCACTTGTGGACGATTCTTCATTTTCACTTTCATCTTCTCTACTTTCTATCTCCTTCCCAGTATCAGCGAGTACGTAATCAGAGAACAAATCGGAATCCTTAGTGCAGGAAAAACTCAAAGCAAAGCAAATAAATAACAATAACACTTTTTGTGGGGTAACAGTGTTTAAATTCATGAGAATATAGGTTAAGTATTTAAGTATTCAATAGAGTCAGGTTTGTAAATTTATTTATTTATTTAAATATTTCGGTGAAAAGCACTTCATTTTCGATGAAATACACTTATACTTGTTTTCTTATAATGCAAATTTTACGTTTCGCAAGCCTAAGTTGGATGTTCGTCGACTAATTTTTCGACAAACTGCATATTTTTTAACATTTTTTAAGAATAGTTGTAGCTGATCATCGAATTAAGAAAAAATCAGCTGATTTGACATTAATCAAATTAGGGATATATATTACAGAAGAATTTTAGCCTTCCCCAATTTGATGCATTCCTTTTTAACCGATACATGTCAAATAAGGGAATTCGGGATTATTTGGTATTCCATCGTAAACCTTAAGAGGTGTTCGAGGGTCATAGCACTATGTGGTCTGAACCTATCATACTTCTGTTTTCAAGGTTCAATTCTTTCTTCGGCATCTGTTGAAAGAAAAATCGGCATATATTGGGGCAGTTAATTACCCTAGAAGCTCCCATTGCAGGGCTCAATGTATGGACAATGCATTGATTTGCTGAATCTTTAGAAATTCAATACTATTTCATTGTCGTAAGCCACTTTGTCCAAAGTCATGCTGGTAAAATCATTTCCAAAGTCCACTTTGATACATTAGAAAAGCAGGCTCTATCCAATGAGCTTTGGTTAGCCCCTGTATTTGAGCCTCCCATAGTGTTCTGTTATTCAAACCGTGGAGCATCTGTTTGTACAGGTATAGATTGGCCAGTAACTTTTTCAGCTAGGTATTCTTCTGCTTCAATTGTCGAAAGATACACACTTCACTTATACAAATCGTCAAAGGCGACCCCACTATATACATCTTCCCTGACATCTCGGAAATTTTCGTACCGCCCTACATCCGAAAAGTATGAAAGCCGCTTAGAATCTTGTAAACTTGCTTTCCCATGGAAAGATCAGAGACTATTATACCTATAAAAAACATCTAGTCTGAAATCGTAAAATTTCATGGGAAGAAACCATTATTGATTGAAAATATAGTTTCTTTTTACCATGACAACAATGTTTTTAGACCACTCGCCCATATTTCTAACGGTTATGGGATACGAATCGTAGGAAACAATCTATCATCATTGTTTTCAGAAGATTTTCCATAGGTCTCATAGTACCATTTATCGAAATATCCTCCATACTGGCTGGCCAAGTCTAAAATCATATCATGATATTTTTCCTTTAACAATGCCAAAACCTCAGGTGGGCAATCTAATTCTATTGACTTATTTACGACCTTTTTTATTGGCAAGTCTCCTTCATCGTTCTTTGAACTCCTCAATCCCTCCCGATTTTCCGTACTGGAACCAGAAGTAATAAACTGAATTATTTCTTGAAGTAGTTGCTCTGGAGCATCAATAATTGCATCATAAAAGCAGATTAAAAGCTGTTCTTTTGGAAAAACACTGGTAAAGTTTTTTATGGTACGGGCATAATCAGATCGTAGTTCTTGTCCTTCATTTTGCATAAAAGTTATGATTTCATTCTCTTCAATACTGTCAAGTGAAAAACCTTTTATACGCTTTTTCGTATGCCTGAAATGAGACCAAGCCCTATCAACGGGATTTCTAAGCATAAAAATCAGCTTTGCATCAGGTGCCATGGCAAACATTCTTGAAATATCCTCCTCACTTAGCATAGAATAGCTAGGAGTTATCTCACCCTTTATCCCGCCATAAATGCTGAAAATTGATTTATACCATTCATCACTATAATCTGAGAAATACCATTTGAAAGAAAAAATAATGTTTCTCATTTTTCCAGTAAGTGCTGATTTTAAAATGGACTTGCCTGCCTTTATCAAATAAGGTGTACTGGCAATTCTATCCCTAGCTTTCGTCTTCGAAAGGAAATTTGGTGAGGGGTATTTTGTGTCCCTATCAAAATAATGAAACTCCTTTACCGGTGGAACCGAGAAACCAGGTGTTTTAGATAAGTTGAAGTGCAACCATGTGGTACCTGCTTTTTGGGCGCCTATTCCCCAGAAATTAATAGGTGTTTGGTTTTTCATAACTACGCTAGCATTAATTATATTATCTATTTTTTAGTACTTTAAATAATAATTTATTGGTACTTCAATCTAAGAATATTAAGCTTTTTTAAAGGTTTTTTTAAAAAACGTTTCTAAATAATAGCCAAATATGGTAGGCCTAAATTTTAATATCCCCACACATAGTATTAGCAAGCCAATCGTAAACGTGATGAACATTGCGACATCGGTTTTTTCTAATAAATTGAATAGAAATTTATATCCAAATATCAAAATTCCTAGATATAATCCTAGTTTTAATCCAGCCAGCAAGGGTTGATAGAAATATTCTCTAATGGATCCCCCAAAAACATTTTTTACTAGTACTATCATCATCAAATAATTTAAGAAATGACTTATGACAATTCCTATGGCTGCACCATTGATTCCATAGAAATACCCTAAAGTACCAGAAAGTACTATTATGATTCCTGTAAAAATGTACTTACGAGTGACGTTCTTATAGATAAGGCCTTTGGCACGAATAACCGAATCAGTCATTTTCCCAGAATTACTGAAAGTCAGAACAAGAAACATAATTTGTAGGGGGACTATCGCTTCTGACCAATTTGGCCCCATTAAAATTTGCACAATTTCTGGTGAAAAACATATCAAAAAAACTGTAGTGGGAATCATGATCGAGTTACTAAATCCTAATCCAAACTTGTAAATTTTTATCAACCTTTCATTTTCATCCTGGATTTCAGACATAACCGGAAACATCACTTTGTTTATAATTTTTGCCAGTAACTGACTCGGGAGATCTTTTAGCGTAGAGATTCTCTCATAAATACCGAGTATACCTTGCGCAAAGATCTTTCCAAAAATCAAGTTAAGCCCCTTGCTTGACAAAAAAGTACTAAACGACAATAACATCATACCAGACCCAAAGCCAAACAACTCTTCGGCTGCTTTATAATGAACCTTTAAACTTATTTTTATAGGTGCGAAACAAAACAAGGCTATGGTACTAATCAAAGAGGTAAGAAGGGTCGCTATAACAAGGGACCATACGCCATAATCATTCAAAGCCAAATAAACGCCAATGCTATAACCAATCAAATTTGAAATAATGTTGACCAATGAGACGTTTTTAAAAAAGTAGTTTTTAAAAAGCAGATTAATTGAAATATTATTCAATGAGAGCAGTATTAGGTTCAAAGACGCTACTTTGACTAGTCCATCCAACCTAATATCATTATAGACTGAAGATATAAATGGGGACAAAAGATAAAAAACAGCGTACAGTACAAATCCTATGAGAAGACTTGTTTGCAGGGCTCCATTAATATGTTTGTTATTGACATCTTTGCGTTGAATCAGTGCAGAACCCATACCCCCCTGTATGAAAATATTGCCTATCCCTATAATTCCGTTGACCACGGCCATTAAGCCATAATCTTCTTTTAATAATAATCTTGCCATAATGGCAAAGTAAACGAACTGCAAAAGGCTTAGAGAAATTACTGATAATGACTGCCATTTGCCAGCATTCTTAATTTTATCGCTAAGGTTCATCCAATTTTATTAAGTACATAACCCAGCACATTGAAAAACGGGCGCTTTTTTGCGACACTCTCCCATCGATCGTCATATTTTATTTTTGTTTTCTTAAAGCGATTAAGTGTACCGGCTATAGTGTGATCATTGTTCAGCTCCATATATTCTGGAACATCATAAGAATCAAACCCAAAAAATTTTGACATATCGTTTAACGTTTTTTGGGGATTAATAAAAATCTCTTCGTAATTGAGGTTAAAAACGTCTGACTTATCCACTCTCCTGAGCATGATTTTACATTTCAACCTATGTAAGTAATTGGCTAAAAGCAATTTAATTAAGCCAACATCTTTTCTGTTATATTTTTTTCGCCAATTGTATTTGGATATTGAAACTGCCCGTAAATCTCTTTTCAAATGGATAAACTTAAAATTAAAAGGAGAATTATGATATAGGGAAGTCCCATAATATGCTTCTTTAGAGGAGTCTACCAATACGCAACAGTTCGTAATTTCAAATATGGCTCCGTAAATTTGATTCATTAGGGATTTAGCCTCGCTATTCATTTCTTTTTGGCGCCGCGCATCTTTACCTTTTGGAGGAACAATCATCGTATTTGTTATTGTAAGAGGATCGGAAATATTCAATTTTTGATATACCTTGTTCCAAAACTCACATTCCATTAAACTGGAACCACAAGAGCAATTCCAATCCCATGCGCTACCAGGCCCAATTTTCTGAATATGACCACTCAAAAGAAATGACTCTCCTACTGAAACCATTTGAGGAGATTTTGAAAGAATATTCTCAATTAAAGTGGATCCTGATCGTTGATTGGACATTATATATATAATGGTTTGTCTTTCTTTCATGAACTTGAACTTTTCTAAATTCAAAATTATTAGCAGAACGCAATTAATATTAAGTAGAGGCTGCCAATCTTATTCCCCCATCATACCCTTGATAAAATTCAGAATACTAAGAGCCCTTTCACCAATTTCAAAATTCTTGGAGTATTCCAATGCATTTTTTGACATTTCAATACTTCCCTGCTTGTTACTAAGAATAGAATCAATGGCTGTTTCCAATGCTTTTATGTCCATAGGATCTACCAAAATGGAAAAAGAAGAATCACATTGATCGACTACTTCTGGAATATTTGAGGACACAATTGGCAAACCACAAGCAATTGCCTCAGCAATAGCATTACATGACCCTTCTTTTTGAGTAGGCAAAACGAAAATATCAGCAGCAGAAAGCAACTCAGGGATTTGATATGAAGGTACGCTTTCTTTAAAGACTACAGAGGAACCATTTGGCTCTTGAGGTCCACTTCCCATGTAAAGAATTCCAACATTAGCCAAATTCTCAACAGCATTCAACACCCGCAAAGGTCCTTTATGGGGCATAAACCTACCTACAAAAGCGACAAGTTTAAAATCTATGGGAAGTCCATATTTCTTCCTCATTTCTTGTTTATTCCTTTTATAGAATTTTGTCAAATCAACGGCATTAGGCTTCATAAATATTTTGTCTTCAGAAATCCCATGACCGATTAATTGTTTTTTTAACTTATTTGAAACGGCAATAAACCCATGTATCCTTTTAATACTCTGATTAAAGTAAGTCCCACGATACCTTTTGGTAAAACTTCCAAGATCGCTTTCGCCTATAGCAACAAATACAGGTTTGTTGTATTTTTTAAGTGCATTAACAGCGATAATACCATTTAACATGAAATGTGCATAAACAAAATCAAATTCTATATTATATTTTTTAACGATTCTTCTAATGCCTATTATTTGACCTAATTCAGCAATTTCGTAAGTATTAAATGGGCCTAACTGAATGCTGGACAAAGAAAAAAATCTTGGGCGATACACTGTGCTGTTCTCTACACCATATGACTTTTCCTTTTGATAGGCCCTAAAAGCCGAAATCTTTTCAGGAGATATTACAGTCACCTTATGCCCCAGCTTAGAAAATTGTTGTATCAAATTGTAAACAAATACACCTCTTGACGGGTTTTGTAATGATGGGTAATTATTTGATATTACTAATATATTCATTCAGCTATCCTTTTATGTTTGTCCCCTGACAATATTTGAGCAGTTGATCCTATCAAAATTGCGAAAAATAACCAGAACAATATTTTTCCTATACTACCGCCTTGTTTAGACATATTAAAAATGACAATAACGAATAATACAAGATTTAAAGAGTTTCCAAATTTTTTATAATGAAGAAATAGCTGTTTAACCAAGCGAATTAAAAAAGTTACAAACAAAACTATTCCGGGAAGACCACTCGCAATGAAAACATAGAGAAAAATATTATGAGGGTTCATATAAAAACCCGAATAAGCATACATCCTGGGCAATACTCCATTGAATCCAGCTCCAATTATTATATGATCTCCAATTATGTTGAAAGCTGCATCCCATAGTACATTTCTTCCAGTATCGCCTGTTTCTACCGTTCTTAATAAGCGCTCCGCCATAACAGGATTTGTTTCCAATATATAGGGTATCAGAAAACTGGAAGCCAATATTCCAAAAGCAACTACCGACCATTTGTTGAGAGCCCCTGTCTTTCTAAAAACAAGCAGGACGGCAAGCCCCAAAAACATAGAAACAAAAGCTCCTCGTGAACCTGATAAAGCGGTTAAGCTAATAAATGGAATACAAATGCCTATTATGATAATTGATCTTTTAACGGAAAAATTATTTATAAGCTTTGAAACAATGATTAGGAAGGCCAAAACAGATTTTACTCCGACCATGTTGGGATTTTCTCCAAACAACAATATTCTATCATTCTCATAACTAACCCCATGGCCTAGAGTTACCAATAAATAAACCAAAAACATACTGGCCAAATAGGTGTTTAAAACTATGGGCAAAATTTTGGGTTTATTATAAAGATGGGCTGCAATAAATGTCATTAATGTTATTAAAAGAAATGCCCTATAGTGGAATGCATATTTTAATTCATCTACATATTCTGAATTTATAGCTGAACAAATAAACCCAGCTACAATAAATAATAGTAAGGGAATTACAAATTTTTTAAGAGGTGAAAAACGAAAATTCCTTGGAATCAACGGAACCCATGTCGCCAAATAAAATATCGTTGTCAAATAAGTAACCGAATATGAGCCAACCAATTTAAAGGGATCCCAATTCTCAAAAGTAACAGAGAACACAAGCAGATATAAACAATAATCGTTTACTCTATTTAAAAGTCTTGTCATTAAATAAACTAGAAAATATTCTGACGGCAAATTAAATTAAAAAATAAGTGGGAACACCAACTTAATGGTCAAAATGCTAGTTTTATCGAATAATTGAATATTTAAAAGACATGTTAAATGAATATTCAGATAAGCAGGCTAAATTTGGCCTAAACATTCAAAAATAAATTGATGCGATGTCTTCATATTTGTAATGACTTGCTTGGAAGTAAAGTGCATGAGAACTTATATTTTAATCTGCAAAACCTAGGCAATAGCCAAACCCTTTATTACCCTTTACGGAAGAATAAAATTCAAAAAGTAGAAGCTTTAAATGATGACTTAAAAAATTTATTACTCATTTCAAAACCACTGAATACATCTCATAGGCTTTTTTTTAGAAAAAAAATCAACCATCTTTTTAAAGACCTAAAAGAGCAGGTGGATTTTAGCCAATACAATATTGCTCATGCTACGACCTTGTTCAGTGATGGGGCTGTCGCCCTTAGAATTTGGAAACAGTATGGGGTGCCTTACATTGTAGCAATTAGAGGTACTGATGTAAACCTATTTTTAAAATATAGGTTTGACTTATATCCTTTGGCAAAGGAGATTATCTGCAATGCCAAACAGTTAGTCTTCATAAGTGACTCATTAAAGAAAAACTTCATCAATAGTAAATTTATTGCAACCCTAAACCATTACAAAATCCCAAATTGTCAAGTGATTGTAAACGGCTTGGACCCATTTTGGATTCAAAACACCAATAAAAAGAAGAATTTAAAAAGGCCAACAAAATTTCTCTACATAGGAAAATTCAATGCAAATAAGAACGTACTTAGATTGGTACATGCCTTCCTTAAAATAAATAGGGAGCACAAAAATTTAGAGCTAAATCTTGTAGGGCATGGAGGCAATCAAGAAAAAGCAATAAAAAAAATAGCAATAAAAAATGAGCATTGCATAAACTTCCATGGCCCCATTTATGATAAGAAAGAATTACAACAAATGTATCTTGCCAATGATGTCTTTGTCATGACCTCCATAAGTGAGACTTTTGGGTTGGTTTATGTGGAAGCATTGACCCAAGGATTGCCCATTTTGTTTACAGAAAATCAAGGGATTGATGGAACTTTTAAAGAAAGGGTTGGAGAAGCTGTAAACCCAAAATCAATAAATTCAATTCAACAAGGCTTAGGAAAGCTATTTAAAAATTACCATGAGTATGAAATTGACAAAATAGACTTTTCAAAATTTTCTTGGAATCGTATCGCTAAAACCTATCATGATTTGTACCAAACCTTTTTGAAAGAAAAATGAACTCACTATATATACCCCAGCCCTTTTTTTAACCTTTGGGGATAATTCAGGAGCACTGTCATATTGCGTTATTCAAGAATTGATAAAACGAGTACACCGCTAAATAATGTTGAGCAACAGACTCCAAAATCAAAACATCTGAAGCGGATAGAATTGAGGTCTTTTGAAAATAACCAGTAATCAATCCATTAGTGTTTTCAAGGGATTAAAATCATCTGTAAGTTTTATGCCAAAATCTGTGAGAATGGCCTCGAAAGGATAAGGCCGAAAATTATTAAATGATATAAATTACAAAACTTTATGAAAATCTTATACATTTTCCAATATTTTTCTTTACCCTCTGAGGCTGGAGGAACAAGAGCTTACGACTTGGCCATGAAATTCTTGGAAGCTGGACACGAAGTAGAGTTTATTACCTTGTCCACAAATCTAAAACCTCATTTAAAAAAGGGTCAAAATGTAATAGAATACCAAGGGTTAAAACTCCATGTTTTGGATTTGGATTATGATAATTCAATGCCCTATTTTAAACGCATTATTGTTTTTTTAAGGTTTATTTGGCTTGCTTCATTCAAAGCGCTGAACATTAAATGTGATATTGTATTAGCCACATCTACGCCTCTAACTATTGGTATTCCAGCACTTATAAAAAAGAAATTGCACAAAACCCCATTTATTTTTGAAGCTAGGGACGTTTGGCCTGAGGCTGTTATTGCCATCGGGGCGGTTAAAAACAAATTAGCTCAAAAATCACTTTACAAGTTGGAAAGTACAATATATAGAAATGCAAGCGCAATTGTTCCATTATCCATTGATATGAGGGCTTCAATAAACAAAAGGTTTCCTTACCTAACTTGTCCAGTAGTTTGCATAGAAAATATTTCCGCGCTCCAACGATTTAATTCTGGTTTTAATCCTGAAAAATTGATTATCAACGAGCGTCTAGGCATTCAACCAAGATTTTCTATTGTATATGCGGGAACTTTTGGTAGGGTCAATGGCATACATTATGTAGTGCATTTGGCCCAAAAACTATATCCTATTGACCCTAGCATAGTATTTATTTTGATCGGTGACGGTAATGAAAAAGATAGCGTGATCAAATTGGCAGAAAAGGCAGGAATTCTCAATAAGAACATATTCGTTCTTGATCCTGTACCTAAGAATGAGTTGCCACAATGGTATTATGAGTGTCAAATGGGTAGTTCTTTTGTCATACCGATTAAAGAACTCTGGGCCAATTCAGCCAACAAATTTTTTGACACCCTTGCAGCTGGAAGACCTGTTCTAATAAATCATGAGGGTTGGCAAAAAGAAGTATTGCAGAAAAACGATGCGGGCTATGTACTCCCACATAATTTAGAAGATATTGATGGTGCCTGTATCGAAAGGTTTGTTGAATACACAAAAAATAAGAAGTGGCAAAGAAAACAACAGGAAAGCTCCAAAACCTTGGCAGAAGACTATTCATTGAAAACCGCATCAAAGAAATATTTAAAGCTTTTGAAACAAATCTAATATGTTTTTATTTTCCAATAGCTTTGTAAAAAGCTACTGTTGCTGTAATTGGCAAGTAAAATTAGCTTAGGCCAATAGCAATTAATTTAACTTCTAACTCAACTAAACTTTTTCAATCGGCTAAGAAACTGGTAGTAGAACCGGTTTGTTTTTCGATTCTTAATGAAGTCTCTTAATTTTAAACATAAATATAATGGCTCCAACACTTGAATAGGATATTTCACTTTTGAAGCTAACTAGTTTGGTGTCATTGCCCGATTGTGAATTAATGAGTATGACAACATCTATTGGGTATTATACCTTTGCGATAATAATAACCGCCTGACTAAGCAAGAACCGAGAACAATGTATAAAAACTTTATAAAAAGAATTACTGATTTTTTAGTATCGTTTACAGCACTATTACTGCTATCTCCCATAATATTGATAGTGGCTATTCTTTTGTTCTTTGTCAATAACGGAAAACCTTTTTTTCTACAAAAAAGGCCTGGAAAAAATGCGGAGATTTTCACTATCATCAAGTTCAAGACCATGAAAGATCCAATAGGTGACGATAGTGAATTGCTTCACCAAGCACAACGTATAACAAAGGTTGGAGCATTTATTCGCAAAACTTCCTTAGATGAACTGTTACAATTGATCAACGTTTTAAAAGGGGACATGTCAATCGTAGGACCAAGACCTCTATTGATTGAATACCTTCCATTATATAGTAAAGAACAGGCCAGAAGACATTTAGTGAAGCCAGGTATTACTGGATGGGCCCAAATAAACGGTCGAAATGCCCTATCGTGGAAAGAAAGATTTGAATTGGATGTATGGTATGTTGATCATTTAAATTTCAGTACCGATTTAAAGATTCTGTATAAAACCGTTCAAAAAATATTCAGTAGAGACATTATTGCCTCTATTGAGCACGACCCGTTTATTCTTTGGGATGGAAACACTTAAATAAAGTATAGTCCAAATATGGACAAGTCTCTCTGATAGATAGCAAGTTTGATTAAAGAATAATTGACAGATCAACAATGGTTCAAGGATTTTAATGAAATACCATAAATCCATCTTGTACCATACGTTTGTTTACGTAATTGATGCTTTTTAGCATTGAAGTATCATTCTGAACTTAGGTAAGATTAATCATTCAGCAAATTAATCATGAAAATACTATACATCCATCAATATTTCAAAACTCCACAAGAGTATGGCGCAACTCGTTCTTATTGGATTAGCCGAGAATTAATAGCCAATGGCCACAGTGTTACTATGTTGTCCTCCCATCAAAAGGACTTCACCAAAAAGAAAGTTGAGCGTAAACAAATCGATGGAATAGACGTAATTTACATAAAAGTACCCTACGATCAAAAGATGGGGGTGTTTAGAAGACTATGGTCTTTTTTAAGTTTTATGTTCAAATCGACCTGGATAGCCTATAAGGAAGAAAAACTGGATTTGGTTATTGTCACTTCAGTGCCACTAACAGTTGGTTTTCCAGCATTGGTCCTAAAAAAAGTAAAACGGATTCCTTTTATTTTTGAAGTTCGCAATCTTTGGCCAGAAGTTCCTATACAAATGGGAGCCCTAAGGAATAAATTAGCCCAAAAAATGGCATTTTGGTTCGAAAGAACCATCTACAAAAATGCGACCCATATCATAACCCTTTCACCTGGCATTTTTGATGGAGTAGTTAAGCAAGATATCCCTCAAAGTAAGGTCTCCATGATTCCTAACATGTCCAAAATCGATTATTTTTGGCCAAGACCACCCGATTCAAATCTCATCGCCAAGTTTGGCCTAAAACAGGATTCCTTCAAAGTGGCCTATTTTGGCGCCATGGGACTTGCAAACGGAATGGATTATATTATTGATGCCATTAGCTATTTCAAGAATGATGAAAATATCGAATTTGTTTTTATGGGAGGCGGATCTATTGAAACATCACTGCAGGAGAGATGTCTTGGTTTGGACTTCAAGAACACCCATTTTCTTGGTAGATTACCCATGAAAGAACTATCTGAAAATGTAAACCTTTGTGATGTTGCCTTGGTTACATATTCTAATTTTCCCATTTTCGCCACCCATTCTCCAAATAAGCTCTTTGATGCATTGTCTGCCGGAAAACCCATAATTGTGAATTCTTCAGGTTGGACCAAAGATATGGTAGAACGCCATGAATGTGGCTTATTTGTCGACCCAAAAAAGCCTGAAGATTTGGCAAACAAAATTAGACATCTTAAAGAGAATCCAAAGCTCTGTGAAAAAATGGGGCTAAATGCCAGAAAACTGGCTGAAACGAAATATGATAAGTCTATCTTATGCAGAGAGTTTGCCGATGTGATAGCTTCAATTTCAGAAAATATTTCAACTCGAAAATAATTTGCTATGGCAATCAAATATCTTAAATCTTTCGTTTAACAGCAAATCATCATGTCTTGGTATTTGCCATCTACTTGGCTTTACTATATACTGGTTTGATGCGTCTCGACAATTATATTTGAAATGTCAATTTACTTTCACAAATAGAATAGGTCTTTATCATTTATACCAAGCAACTATAATTTGTGCCTTTTCACTTATCTAGAAAAAAGGTTATAGGGCTATTTTATTTCTCAGTTCTTATGAAGTCTTTTAATTTTGCACAAAATTTTTTGAATAAAAATATTGTAGCTGCAAGGCTCTTGAATATGATATTTCACTTTTAATCACTAACAAGCCTACTTTCATTGCTACCCCGTTGTGAATAAACAAGTATGACAACATCTATGAGCTATTATGCCTTTACAATAATAACCACCAAACTAAACAAGAACCGAGAACAATGTACAAAAGCTTTATAAAAAGAATTGCTGATTTTTTAGCATCGTTTATAGCCTTGCTCCTATTTTCACCGGTCATTATCGTACTGATCATATTCTTAATGTTTGCTAATGACGGAAAACCATTTTTCTTCCAAAAAAGACCTGGGAAAAACGGAAAAATATTTACCATTATCAAGTTCAAGACCATGAACGATAAAAAAGATAAAAATGGTGAATTGCTTCCTGCAGCACAACGTGTTACAAAAGTTGGCGAATTTGTTCGAAATACCTCTTTAGATGAGCTATTGCAATTAGTCAATGTTTTAAAAGGTGACATGTCAATCGTGGGACCTAGGCCGTTATTGACTGATTACCTTCCATTGTACAATAAAGAACAGGCCAGAAGGCATTTAGTGAAACCAGGTATCACTGGATGGGCCCAGGTAAATGGGCGAAATGTTTTGTCATATGAAGAAAAATTTGTCTTTGATGTGTGGTATGTTGATCATTTAAGTCTAAGCACTGATTTAAAAATCTTGTTTAAAACCGTTCAAAAAGTATTCAAGCGAGACGATATTTACGACGACGAGCTAGAAGATGTATTTGAACAGTGGAAAGGAAACACCTAAATTAAAGTATGGTTTAAGGATTTCCAAAATCTTTCGCGTGAGGTTAACCCAAGGCATTGTGTTCCACTAACGATGGTTTACCTAGTTTCGACGAAATATTGGAAAAACCGCTGGTTAAACTACGATATTTGTTTTAAAGTTGTTATTGTTAATCTCTTGGAAGGAACAGATACAGATGCTTGTTTTAAAAATCAACTTGATTTTCGCATCAAATCCGTTCAGAGCTTAAATTAATTTTATGATAGAAATCATAAAAGAAAAGGATACTTGGGATACTCTTGTAAAAAATTGTGACCACGCAGATTTTTATCATACTTATGACTACCACCACGTGGCAAAGGCACAGGGAGAGGAGCCTGTTTTGATTCACT
>NZ_JANQOM010000068.1 GCF_028289625.1 Winogradskyella sp.
CCATTGTGCTCGCTGGCGCTCCTGCAGGGCTGGACCTTGAGTACTACGAAACCTATATAGATGCCTTGACTGAAAGTAATCCTCTGGGAAATACCTTTACCAATACCGTTCCCTATAACCAGACCATATATGCGCGTGTGGAAAACGCAAACGCCTGCTATGGCATCAGCGAAATTGAGCTGACCGTCTTTAGGCTTCCAGATATCCAGACCGAATCGGAGACCATATACTGCCTCAACGCTTTCCCCCAGACCATTATCCTGGTTGCTGGCCTAATCGACGATTCGCCGAGCAACTACTTCTTTGATTGGTCTAATGGCGAAAATACGGCTACCATAGAGGTCGATGCGCCTGGCACCTATACCGTAAGGGTAAGCAATACCGACGGCTGCTTTAAGGACAGGACCATTACCGTCCTTCCATCCAACATTGCCACCATAACGGATATACAGGTCAGGGACGCCTCCAACAACAACACCGTTTCGGTAATCGTCAGCGGTGAAGGGGATTATGAATACGCTCTGGACAACAGCAACGGCCCTTACCAAGATTCAAATATTTTCGAAGATGTTCAGCCTGGGCTCTATACTGTTTTTGTAAGGGACAAAAACGACTGCGGTATCACCGAAGAGCTGGTCTCGGTCATAGGTTTCCCTAGGTTCTTTACCCCAAACGACGATGATAACAACGACTTTTGGCAGGTAAAGGGCATCAGCAGGCAGTTTCAGCCCAACACCTCCATACTCATCTTTGACCGTCATGGCAAGCTCCTCAAGGAGCTCGATCCCTTGGGCCCAGGATGGGACGGTACCTACAACGGCGCCAAAATGCCCACTAGCGATTACTGGTTTAGGGTGCAGCTCCAGGACGGGAGAACCTTTACCAGTCATTTTAGTTTGAAGCGATAGACAAAAAACCGTAACTTAGTTTGGCAAATCTAAGTCTTTTGAAACGCATATACTACATACTATGCTTTCTTTTGTATGGTGTAACAGTCCCTGTATGCGCACAAGACATTACATTGTTTCAGCAGTTCAACGGTAGGTTTGATTATACAGCCATTGGCAATACATTAAATCCTAGTGAAAATAATGGTTCAGAATTCTGTACAATTTTAGAATCGTCCTCCGCGACCCTTTCTTTGGACCCGAGTAACCAGATCATTAAAGCCTATCTCTATTGGGCTGGATCAGGAATGGGAGACACCGATGTTTCTCTTAATGGATTGCCTATAGCTGCCGACGCTCTATATAACGTCTCCTTTGATACCGTAAGTTTTGGCACACTCTCGTATTTTTCATGCTACGCCGACATTACAGACCAAATAATTACCGAAGGCAATGTTGAGTACACGTTCTCAGATGCTGATATTAATAGTTCTATTCTATCCAATACTGGCTATTGTTTAAATGCAACTAATTTTGGAGGTTGGAGCATTTATATTATTTATGAAAATGCTAATTTACCTTTAAACCAGGTTAACCTGTACCAAGGTCTGGAAATTATTAACCGTAATGTCCAAGAAAAGGAAATTACCCTCAACAACATTAACGTATTTGATAACGATGGGGCGAAAATTGGTTTTTTGGCCTGGGAGGGCGATGACATCCTTAATTATGGTGAATCGCTGTCAATTAATGACAATATTATCTCCAATCCACCACTTAATTTAGCCGATAACGCCTTTAACGGCAGCAACTCATTTACCAATTCTAGTGATTTCTATAATGGTGATCTCGATGTATATGATATTGAAAACAACATCAGTATTGGTGATACCTCTTTATCGATTAAGTTAACAACTGGTGGCTTTGATGAAGATGGTGATTTTAGGGCCGATTTAATCATTATAAACAATGTTATTACAGTCTTGAACAGTTTATTACCTGATGCCACAATTAGTATTGATGATTATACACTTAATTGTGGTGATAGCAGCATTGAGCTTTTTTACACCGTAAACAACTTTAATAGCACTTCTATTTTACCTGCCAATACACCAATCGCTTTCTATTTAGAAGACCTTTTGATAGGTCAGAGCCAAACGGCGAATGCACTTAATATTGGTGCATCAGAAAGTAATTCGATAACTGTAACAATTCCTGAAAGCCCAACTTCTAACTTGACCATAACTGCAATCGTTGATGATGATGGCACTATGACAGGAACAATCGCAGAAGCTAATGAAGATAATAATAGCAACTCTATCGATATTGAATTATTAGTCATCCCAGATATTATTGCATTACCGAATCTTATAGGTTGTAATGAAGGTTTTGAAGTTTCGACCTACAACTTATTTGATGCTTTAGAAAGTTTGGATTATGAAGAGGAACACGTTTCTTTTTATCTGTCCCTTGAGGATTTAGAAACAGCATCGAATGCAATTTTAATACCAATGCCCTATAATAATGTAGCCCAACCCGAAACCATTTATGTAAGGTTAGAAAGTCCCCCTTGCTATGAGATTTATCAATTTCAGTTAACTGTTGATAATTGTCCGCCATTTATTCCTGATGGGTTTTCACCAAATGACGACACCAGAAATGATTGGTTTAATATTCAAGGGCTATACGATATTTTCACTAAACATGAACTCCTTATTTATAATCGCTATGGAGATATAATCTTTGAAGGTGACAATGAAAAACCATGGTTAGGTAAAATAAACCGTGGATTAAATAATCATGGTAAACGTGTCCCTGTAGGGACGTATTTTTATGTTTTAAATCTCAATGATTCAGACTATCGACCAATGGTAGGCTGGGTGTACGTAAATTACTGAAAATGTTAATTTTTTGATGCGTTGGTCTTATTGATTTGGAACTTTAAAGAACTCACTCTACTTTTAAAGTACAAGTCTTAAAGAATAATCTTTTCCCTTTTAATTCTTTATAAGCTTCCCTCATAATTTATTTTTAAAGACATCAATGAAGATTGATAGTCATCATAATACTATGATATGGAGTTTCAGGTTAAGAAACATTATATGCTGAGGCTGTAATGTTTTCGAAATTTCAATTTGGGAAAAAGACCTCTTATTGAGGTCTTTTTTAACTACAAATGCCTTAAGCTGTGTTTAAATGTTAACATTTTATGTATTTTGTCGTGTTTTTTTGTGTTTAATCTTCATTTCCCTTACTTTTCAGCGCACAACATGCTAATAATAACAGCCCCCAAGTCTAGACTTATTTGCATCTAAAAACTTAACCATTAACTTATGGATTGTAGCAATCGTTCCCTCTTTATGTGGCTATGCCTTTTTTGTTGTACTATAAATGCACAACAAATCTCGGTAGATAATACAATCTCACCACATCATCTAATTGAAAACAACTTAATTCAAGGTTGTGTTGAAGTATCGAATATTAGCTCACCTTCTAACGGGAGTATTGTAGGCTTAGGAAGTTTTGGCTATTTTGAACGCGGCTCTTCAAATTTTCCATTTCAAAATGGTATTGTTTTAACTACCGGAGATGCCAATTCTGCTGGAAACGGTGAAAACTCCGAGACTTTAAATGATGGTAACAATAGTTGGACCACTGATCCCGACTTAGAAACGGCTCTGGGCATAAGTGGCACTTTAAATGCGACTTCCATCGAATTCAATTTTATTTCTATTTCTAATCAGATACAATTTAATTACATATTAGCCTCAGAAGAATATTTTGGGAATTTTCCCTGTCAATATTCTGATGGCTTTGCTTTTTTAATTAGAGAGGCCAACACGAGTAACCCTTATGTAAATATTGCACTTGTTCCTGGAACCAGTACACCAGTTAATACCAATACTGTACATGATGAAATTGTTGGTTTTTGTGATGCTTCTAACGAACAATATTTTGAGGGTTATAGTCTAGGAGATACCAATTATAACGGTAGAACAACTGTTCTTTCCGCATCAGCTTCTATTCAACCCAATGTTGAATATCAAATTAAGTTAATCATCGCTGATCAAACCGATGAGAATTATGATTCTGCTGTATTTATTCAAGGCAATAGTTTTAATGCAGCTGTTGACTTAGGTGAAGACTTTTCAACCTGTGCGAGTGTAGTCAATTTAGATGGAGATATAGGAAATCCACAAGCAACATATCGTTGGTACTTTAATAATGTATTGGTTCCTGGTGCCAATCAAACCACTTTCGAAGCTTTACAAACCGGTAATTATCGTGTGGAGATAGAAATTCCGTTAGCAGGAGGTGCTTGTACTATAGACGATGATATTAATTTAACTTTGAGTTCTACTCAATCATCCGATCCTATCTCGAATTTTGAATTGTGTGATGACCCAAGCAATGATGGTATTGAGATATTCGATTTATCAACTAAAGACGCCGAAGTCTTAGCTTCTGTTCCCACATCAAATTATAATATCTCATACCACTACAGTAATACAGATGCCGAAAATGGTATCGATCCTATTACAGGTCCTATTCAAAATGTGACAAATCCTGATATTATTTACGTAAGAATTGAAGATACCGACAATGGTTGTTTGGCTTTTTCGACAATTAATCTTGTTGTTAATTCATTACCAAGTATTATTGACCCAACACCATTAGAGGTTTGTGACGATCAGACTGCTGACGGATTTACCACTATAGACCTCAACATTAAAAACGACGAAATAACAAACGGACAAGCTAACTTAGTCGTTACCTATCATAGTTCAGCCATAGATGCTGCGACAGGTAATAGTCCATTAACAATGCCTTATGTAAATACCAGTGTCAATGAGCAAGTTTTCGTCCGTGTTCAGAATCCGCAAACAGGTTGTATTAGTACCACAAGCTTGGACATCACAGTTTTGGACAATCCTGTTATAAATACCGATGACCATTATATCGACGCTTGTGATGCAGATCATGATGGTTTTGCAAATTTTGATTTAACTACCGTAATTCCCGATGTACTTCAAGGATTGACAGGAGTCAGTGTAACATTTCATGAAACCAATCAAGATGCACTTTCAGGAACAAATCCAATAGCAGACACTACCAATTATGCCAATATAGTCGCGCAAGAACAAATTGTTTACATCAGGGTTGAAAGTAATACTTCAGGATGTGTATCTGTAACACCAATTGAGATCCATACCAATTTATTGCTCACTGCAACAAATATAGATGACGTTACACGTTGCGACATTGACAACGATGGTATTGAAGAATTCAATTTTTCGTCAATTGCCGATAATATAATTAATGATTTACCATTCAATATTACAATTGAATTCTATCTTACTGAAGCCGATAGAGATAATCAAATAAATGTCTTAGACCAAAGTGCTCCATTTATCCCAACCAGTAATCCACAAACGATTTACTTAGGATTATCAAGTCCTACCTGTTATGAAGTATCGCAATTTGATCTCATACTAGTTCCTATCCAAGAATTTCAATCTATCTCAAGCCAAACAGTTTGTGATGAAGACCAAGATGGATTAACAACCATAGATTTAGCGCAATTTGATGTTTTAGTAACTAATGGACAAACAGGCTTTAGCGTGACTTACTTCTTATCTGAAAATGATGCGACAAATAATAGCAATGCCTTACCAACCTTTTACACAAATACAAGCAACCCTTTTATAATATATACGCGTATTCAATCTAATGATACGGGTTGTGCAGACACTAACGATTCATTCGAAATTACAGTTTTAGAAGCTCCTATTAGCTCTTCCCCCTCAGATCTTATCATTTGCGATGATGACCAAGATGCTTTGTTCATTGTTAATCTTTTGGATGTTATACCAGAAGTTGTTAGTAGCACTAATGAAAGATCAATCAGTTTTCATTCTAGTCAGCAAGATGCTGATAATGCTACAAATGCCATTACCAATGAAAGTGCCTATAATGCTCAAACAGAATCCGTATTCATTCGTGTAGAGAATACGATAACCGGTTGTTACTCTACTGAAACATTGAACATCATAGTAAATACCCTTCCTGTATTTACAGCCATAAGCAATTATAAAATTTGTGAGGACAGCAGTGATGGTTTTGGTGACTTCGTATTCAACACTAAAGATGCTGAAATTCTAAATGGACAAACTAATAAGCAAGTCTTATATTATTTGAATCAGAACGATGCTGATAACCGAGCCAATGCCATTGATAAGGATATAGCTTTCCAGAATACAAGCAATCCCCAGATTATTTTTGTAAGAGTAGAAAATCTTACAGATCAGGATTGCTATGGGACTTCGAGCTTTACGATTGAAGTAGGTACAAATCCTGTTTTTAACAACCCTAGCGACTTGTTTGTGTGTGATGATATCACTAACGATGGGTTTGAAACTTTTGATTTAACAACTAAGATTGACGAAATATCAAATGGTATAGCTGATAACTTAAGCATTACATTTTACATCTCTCAATTTAATGCAGAGAATAGTATTGATGCTTTACCGGTTGCATTCACCAATACGGTTAATCCACAGACCATTTATGTTCAAATAGACAATGGCACTATCTGCAATTCTATTGCTTCTTTTGAGTTAAATGTCATTCAAGTACCAGAAGTCAATGCGTCTTTACCTATGACATCCTGTGACGTGGATTATGATGGTTTGACGGAATTTGATTTAACGGAATCCGAGTTTGATATTTTGGATGTTAGGCAAGATGATATTGAGATTACTTACTTTGAAAATCTTGAAGATGCTGAAGCCAACATCAATATTATTTCAGATCCTGAAGCCTATACAAATACAAGTAACCCACAAACCGTTTATGTTAAAATAACAAATACCATATCCAATTGTTATGCTTTGGTTCCGATAGATTTATTTGTCAATACACCACCTGTTATTAATGATTTTCAGTCTTATGACATTTGCGAAAATGAAAACAATAGCTTTGACCTCACAATAATTAATGAAGCTTTAGTGGACGATAGCACCGATGTGATTTTTAACTATTTTTCTAATGAAGCAGATGCAATAGCAAATGAAAATGTTCTAAATACCAACTATACATATTTAACAAATAATGACATCATATTTGCTCGTGTATCGTTTAGCACAACTGCATGCCATATAATTTATGAATTTAATTTGAATGTCAACCCACTTCCAGTTGCCAATCAACCCGAAGACTTAGTGGCTTGTGATGATGATTTTGATGGATTATTGGAGTTTAATCTAGCGCAACAAGATGCCAATATATTAGGAAATCAAAACCCATCGAATTTTAATGTGACTTATTATAATTCAACACAGGATGCAAATAATGCTACTGCTCCATTGGACACTAACTATTTTGCATTTGATTCTGAAATTATTTTTGCCAGAATAGAAAATAACACTACGGGTTGCTATTCTATCACACAATTCTCGGTAATCATTCACCCATTGCCAGTTATCGATATCGAAGACCAGGTTATTTGTTTGGATAACTTTCCATTAATAGTTTCTGCCAACACAAATATTCCAACTGACCAATACCTATGGTCAACTGGTGAAATGACTCCTGAAATTGAAATCACCGAAGTCGGCAACTATTGGGTAACTGTTACCACAGAATTTGGCTGTGAAGACACACGAGTATTTGATGTCTCTGAATCCGAAGCAGCTACTATCGAAGCTACAGAAGTTATTGATTTTTCCGACCCAAACAATATTACGGTTACCGTTAGCGGAATAGGCAATTATTTATATCAATTGGATGATGGCGATCCGCAAGAGTCCAATGTTTTTGAAAATGTTGCTATGGGCTACCACACCATCACTATCATAGACTTAAATGGTTGCTCGGAAGTGACCAGAGAAGTGCTTGTCATTGATATTCCAAAACATATGACACCAAATGACGATGGACAGTTTGACACATGGCATATTGTTGGTGTAGAGACCTTACCAGGTACAGTAATTCATATTTTTGACCGCTATGGAAAACTTCTAAAAATCCTAGGGCACAATACACCTGGATGGGATGGTACTTTCAATGGACAAAAGTTGCCAGCAAGTGATTATTGGTTTGTTGCGGATGTAAGACGTGGTAGTGAATCATTTCAGGTAAAAGGGCATTTTGCCATAAGAAGATAATTGATTGACATTTTTCTTTATCGTAACTTTGCAAGATGCGATTTAAGATAGAATCAGAATTTCAACCTACTGGTGATCAACCAGAAGCCATACAACAATTAGCCGACGGAATTAGCCAAGAAGAACGCTACCAAACCTTACTTGGAGTCACGGGTTCTGGCAAAACGTTCACTATAGCCAATGTGATACAAGAAGTGCAACGACCAACCTTAGTTTTGGCACATAATAAAACGCTTGCTGCACAGTTGTATTCGGAGTTTAAACAGTTTTTTCCCAATAATGCGGTTGAGTATTTTGTATCCTACTATGATTATTATCAACCGGAAGCCTATATTCCTGTTTCTGGTGTATATATAGAGAAAGACTTATCCATCAACGAGGAAATCGAGAAGATGCGACTAAGCACCACCTCTTCTCTACTCTCTGGTAGACGTGATGTTTTAGTCGTTGCTTCGGTATCTTGCTTATATGGTATCGGAAACCCTGTTGAGTTTCAAAAAAACGTAATCACTATTGAACGTGACCAAGTTATTTCCCGCACCAAGTTATTACATCAATTAGTACAAGGTTTATATTCTAGAACTGAAGCTGATTTTAAAAATGGGAATTTTAGGATCAAAGGAGATACAGTTGATGTGTTTCCGGGTTATGCCAACAACGCTTTTAGAATTCATTTTTTTGGAGATGAAATTGAGGAAATCGAAGCCTTCGATGCACACACGAATGAAATTCTTGAACGTTATGATCGCTTAAATATTTATCCTGCAAATATGTTTGTAACCTCTCCTGATGTGCTTCAAAATGCCATAAGGGATATTCAGGATGATTTAGTGGTGCAGCATGATTATTTTAAAGACATAGGCAAACACCTTGAAGCTAAGCGGCTTAAAGAACGTACGGAATTTGATTTGGAAATGATTCGAGAATTAGGCTATTGCTCTGGCATAGAGAATTACTCACGTTATTTGGATGGAAGAGCAGCTGGTACTCGGCCTTTCTGTTTATTGGATTATTTTCCAGATGATTATTTGATAGTAATTGACGAAAGCCATGTGACTATTTCTCAAGTCCATGCCATGTATGGTGGAGATAGAAGTAGAAAAGAAAATTTAGTGGAATATGGATTTAGGCTTCCTGCTGCCATGGATAATAGACCTCTAAAGTTTGAAGAATTTGAAGCTCTACAAAATCAGGTAATTTATGTGTCTGCAACTCCTGCTGATTATGAAATGCAGAAAACGGGAGGCGTTTATGTTGAACAGGTTATTCGTCCAACGGGTTTATTAGATCCTGAAATCGAAGTACGACCAAGTTTAAATCAGATTGATGATCTCATCGAAGAGATTCAAATACGTGTGGAGAAAGACGAACGTACTTTAGTTACTACCCTTACTAAACGAATGGCCGAAGAATTGGTAAAATACTTAACCAGAATTTCAATTCGTTGTCGTTATATCCATAGTGATGTTGATACGCTAGAACGTGTAGAAATTATGCAAGACTTACGTAAAGGTATTTTTGATGTCTTGGTTGGAGTTAATTTATTAAGGGAAGGGTTAGATTTACCTGAAGTATCACTGGTTGCTATTTTAGACGCGGATAAAGAAGGGTTTCTACGGTCAAACCGTTCACTAACCCAAACCGTTGGGAGAGCTGCGCGTAATCTCAATGGAAAAGCTATTATGTATGCAGATACCATTACCCAAAGTATGCAGAAAACTATTGACGAGACGAATTACCGTCGTGAAAAACAAATTGCATATAATTCAGCAAATAATATCACACCAAAGGCATTGAACAAAAGTTTAGACAGTGCCTTAGCCAAGAACTCAGTAAGCACTTACCGAACGGAATTGGAAGCCAAATTAGCTGCAGAACCAGAAAGCGAGTATCTTACCAAAAGTCAACTTGAAAAAAAGATACGTGAGAAACGTAAACAAATGGAACAAGCTGCTAAAGCCTTAGACTTTATGGAAGCGGCTAGATTTAGGGACGAAATCACGGCCTATCAGGAAAAGTTGGAGAAATTGAAGGTGAAGTGAAATTCTATAATATGATTATTGTCTTTCCTACAGAGCTGTCACACTGAGCGCAGTCGAAGTGAAAGTGACGAAGAATCCCATCACAATTTGAATCATTTATTCAGGTTTCTGAATGTGACCAAAATAAATATTCCTTTTTTACAAATTATGAATTAAGTACAATGAGATACCGCTTTTTAGCAACATAAATTCAACAATCAAAATTGAATGCGCCTGAAAGACTTTTCAATTTTGTGTCTCACTTAATTATACTGTACTTTAAAGATATCAATTAAAAAATCAGGAGGTACAATTTTGTCAGGGAAACTATCCATTAAATCTAATACGCGATTAATAGACTCATGACTTAATCCCATACGTAAACCAAAATTATGAATTTTCACTAATTGTTTTGATGACACTTTATGGTCTAAATTCATCAAAAGTACTAATCTATGAAACTGAACAATACGCTCACTATGGGATTTTAAATGAACATAAGTCACAGGATGCTCAAAAAGATATTCAAAATCTTCCTTAGAAATATCCAATTGCTTAGCAATACTTAGTAAGAAATTGTATTCTATGGATTTTATATTGTCATCTGTTTGAGCAAAAGCAATCATCTCAGAAAGCAAACTCAATTTTTCAGCACGATTGATCATGTGTAGAGGGAATTAATTAACAAGGTAAAGTTAAATAGGTGCATCATTTTATTGTCGTTGATATAATGTATCTTGTCGAAAAATTGAAGGTACTTGGTCGGTATTTTTAAACGTTTATCAACCATAAAACTCAATAATAGCATGAGATTGAAACATTTTTGCACGTTATTTTTTGCACTCACAATAACGTATTTGTATGCACAAAGCACTGCTTCTGAACAGGTTACAAAATTTACAATAGCAGCACCTCAATTAGATACAACTAAACAAATTTGGGTATATCTTCCTAAAGATTATAAAAATTCTGAAAAACGCTATCCTGTTATTTATATGCATGATGCACAAAATTTGTTTGATAATGAGACGTCCTATGCTGGAGAATGGAAAGTTGATGAATATTTAGACCAATTAACAGGAAAAGAAAGCATCATTATTGGTATTGAGCATGGCAATGAAAAGCGTATAGACGAATTAACCCCTTACAAACATCAAGAATACGGAGGAGGAAAAGGTGACACCTATTTAGCCTTTATAAAAAACACCTTGAAGCCTCATGTAGATACTATCTACCGAACGAAATCCGATGCCCTAAATACCACCATATTTGGCGCTTCGCTAGGCGGTTTAATCTCTTTTTATGCCATAGTAAAATACCCAAATGTATTTGGTAAAGCTGGTGTTTTTTCGGCCTCATTTTGGTTTAGTGGCAAAATCTATGACCTAGTAACATCCTCTACGATTCCAGAATCATCTAAGTTCTTCTTTTTGATTGGTGAAAAAGAAGGGGATTCAATGGTTCCCGATCAAGAGCGAATAGTGGAATTGCTAAAATCCAAGGGTGTAACTTCTAAACAGATATCAAGTCATATCATCAAAGATGGTGAACACAATGAAAAGCTTTGGTCTACTAACTTTGCTAAAGCCTACCAATGGCTATATAATTAACACCAACTCTATATGACGAATAACGATATTTTTAAGAAATTAAGGGTCGCTCATAAGCTAAGAGATGAAGACATTGTAAACATACTCGCCTTGGTAGATTTTAGAATTTCTAAAAGTGAGCTTAATGCATTCTTTAGACGTGAAGACCATCCAAAATATAAAGAGTGTGGCGACCAAATTCTTAGGAATTTTCTTAACGGATTAATCATTTATTTAAGGGGTCCAATGCCAAAAAAGCAAAATAAGTAAGGTAAAATTATCAACTTCGCAAAAATGAATCAATTGTTTCTTTGTTAAATAATTAGCTAATACCTTGCACTGACTTAAGCGATTAATAGATGTTTGAAACCTCTCAAAATATTCAGCAGGTCAACAGTTTTACTGCTGAGCAAATTGAAACCTTAAACAATAAGTACAGGGCTTTATCAATCACAGAACGTATTAAAGAGCTCTATAAAGATTTTGATATTTCTGATGTAATGCTCACAAGCTCTTTTGCAGCGACTTCGGCTTTTTTATTAAAATTAGTATCTGATGCCAATACAAAGCAAGAAGTCTTCTTTATTGACACTGGTTATCATTTTGAGGATACACTTAAATACAAATCCGTTCTTGAGAAAAAGTACAACCTCAAAGTAACATCTATTTCGGCTATTAAAGAAGAACACGAGTTCACAACAAAAGACGAAACTTGGAAAAAGAATCCTGATTTCTGTTGTTCAATTAATAAAGTACAGCCATTAGAAACCATTAAAAAAAAGTATAAAGTTTGGATGTCTGGCCTAATGAAGTGGCAGTCCGATCATAGATCGACTTTAGATATATTTGAAGATCGTGGTACTATCCTTAAGTTTTACCCTCTTGTAGATGTTTCTAAAGAAGAACGCGATGCTTTTATAGAAAAACATCAGTTACCGTTTCATCCGCTGGTCGCCAAAGGTTACCACTCTATTGGTTGTAAACATTGTACTGTGCCAGGTGAAGATCGCAGTGGTCGTTGGAATAATAACCCAAAAACAGAATGTGGATTGCATCTGTAAAAGGTCGGCATTAAAAAAACTCTACCATGAACAATTGTTAGCTTTAGGTGACATACTTATTGCTATAGTCTAATATTGATTAATAGATAATTTCGCACTGAAACAACTAAAAAAGCACCGTTGATTACGATGCTTATTTTTGATTTTACAATTAGGCTTCTAAACTCTGAATGTAGTTTGCCAATTTTATCAAATCTGCTTCATTCTTAGAATTTAAGTTGTGTTCCTTAATGTATTTAATAATAGATTTTTTGTGAACAGGATAATTTTTTCTAATCACTGTTCTATTTGTGGACAAATAGCATAATTTTTCATTAAAATGAAGATAATAATGATTGTACTTAACTAGTTCTTTTCTGTCCATTTTCACCAAACTATAGAGTTTCCTTCGTAATAATTTCATCTCATAAGACTGCTTCTTCACTATAAAATCTGCATTGTCTATAGTATTAACAATAAAATAGCTTCTAAAAATCTCATTGTCAGTACCTTTATAGGATTTTAACGCGTAGGTCTGATTGGTGGTCTCAAAAGTGATTTGTAGATTATCGGTTTTTGAAAGCTTAAAATAGCGCTCGCCATCTTTTATTTCGATTTCATCAATGAAAGGATTGTATCTTGCCACAACCGCTTTTGTTTCATCATTTGAGTTTACAACCGCTTTTTTCCATTTTAAATCTTCGGATTTTTCAATAGCATCAATTAACCGTTCTTGCCGCTCTTGATCATGGAATGATGGCTCAATTGCAGGATAATAATGGGTAAATCTTTGTGGAAAAACAAAATTAAACACCATCAATAAACCAAGAGTAAAATATAAATTTTTCATAGCACTAGACATTTTCCTTAAATTAAGAAATACTGATGTTATTTTCAATAAAATTAGGCTGTTTAACCAATTTTTAACCAAAACAAAAGTCCCTAAAACAATTTATATTTTAGGGACTTTATCTTTATGTTTACGTCTCTTTCTAGCTGAGTACCTCATGTACTTTATCAGCTGCTTCCTGAAATTCCGTTGCACTTAATACATCGAGTCCTGAATTATCAATCAGTTCTTTAGCAATATCCGCATTAGTGCCTTGTAAGCGCACTATAATTGGAACTTTAATATTACCTATGTTCTTGTAAGCATCTATAACACCTTGTGCTACACGATCGCATCTTACAATACCACCAAAGATGTTTATTAAAATGGCCTTTACATTTGGATCTTTTAAAATAATATTAAAAGCTGCTTCAACTCTAGCTGCATCAGCAGTACCACCAACATCCAAAAAGTTGGCAGGCTCACCACCAGCCTGTTTAATCAAATCCATTGTTGCCATAGCCAAACCTGCACCATTGACCATACAACCAACATTACCGTCTAAGTCCACATAGTTTAATCCAAGAGAACCAGCCTCTACTTCAATCGGGTTTTCTTCTCGTAAATCACGAAGTTCAGCTAAATCGCGGTGTCTATATAATGCATTATCATCTAAAGTTACTTTAGAATCAACAGCCATAATCTTGTCATCACTAGTCTTTAAAACAGGATTGATTTCAAATAAAGACGCATCTGACTTCACATAAGCTGTATATAAGGCAGATACAAATTTTGTCATCTCTTTAAATGCAGTACCTGATAAACCCAAATTGAATGCTACACGACGTGCTTGAAAAGGTAATAATCCTAATGCTGGATCCACCTCTTCTGTAAAAATTAAATGCGGTGTCTCTTCAGCGACTTGTTCAATATCCATCCCACCTTCAGTAGAGTACATAATCATGTTTTTACCAGTACCTCTGTTTAAAAGTACAGACATGTAATATTCCTCAGGCTCATTGTCCCCAGGATAATAAACATCTTCAGCAATTAATACCTGATGCACTTTTTTTCCTTCTGCAGATGTTTGAGGCGTTATCAAATTCATTCCTATGATTTGTCCAGCTAGCTCTTCAACTTCTTGAAGGTTTTTCGCCAACTTAACACCACCGCCTTTTCCGCGTCCACCAGCATGAATTTGCGCTTTAATCACATGCCAACTAGTACCTGTTTCAGCGGTTAATTGTTTCGCCGCATCAACAGCTTCCTTGGCATTATGCGCAACAATTCCGCGTTGAATGCGTACTCCAAAACTGCTTAGTAATTCTTTTCCTTGATATTCGTGTAAATTCATTTGTAATCAGAGATTAATTTCGTTGTGCAAAAATACACATCCCCAAAGTTTAAACCAATATTTTTTAAGCTGATTTTTCAGCTTTAAGATCGTTGATACTCAATTCTTATTCAGACTTTTTATTATGGAAAAAGCACTATCCACAAAGGCATCCTCGACAACAATGGTAAATTCATTTGTCGTGGAAATGATTTCATAAAGCGATACATTTTGCCATGCCAAACGCTTCAATATTTGATAATAAAGCCCAGCAACTTTTGTATTGTTCTTGGGCAATACAAGACTTATAGCAGATAATTTTTCCTTTAATGCTATGCAATCCTCATCCTTAAAGCTTTCCAATACAGCTTCCTTCTCAGAACTGGAAATAATAATATTGCTTTCTAAAATACCTCGCGTAAATGTGTAGAAGATATGACTCTTGTCCTTAATCTTATTTAAAATATCCGCTTGGCTATTGATTAAGGTATTAGAATTTCTAAACGTAAAATCGCTAAGATTAGACCTTAATGTAATGTCACCTAGCTGTTCAAGCAAGGTGTTTAAACCATAATAAGGCTTACTAACGGAGATTGTGTCTTTAAATCGTCTTAGTGCCATCATAATGGCACCTGATTTAACAGGTTTACCTAAGGTATTGGAGACTTCATCCTTTAACACATTGGCTAATGCCGAATAATTAATGATTTCCTTCGACAAAGCTTCTTCCAAAAAAGGCTGTTCTAAAACAATAGCTTCTACACAAGATGTAATAGTCTTCATTTGTTAAGTATTTAACATTTTGTGCAAAAATAGTGAATTTACTATAATTAATTTCAAGTCTACTATTGAAAGTCTAAGTTTGCAATTACAAATTTGGAGATGACTTATGAACAACAAAACCCTTTTGAAAATAGCTAATGACTTTGGCAGTCCGGTTTATGTCTATGATGCCGATAAAATTACCTCACAGTATGAACGCCTAACCAAAGCATTTCAAAATGTCAAACAACTTAGACTTAATTATGCTGTTAAGGCACTTTCTAATATTTCTGTGTTAAAATTATTCAATTTCTTAGGTTCTGGTTTGGATACCGTTTCTATTCAAGAAGTTCAATTGGGACTTAGGGCAGGTTTTAAACCCGAGAATATTATCTACACACCAAATGGTGTATCCTTGGAAGAAATTGAAAATGTAGCAAAACTTGGTGTACAGATTAATATCGATAATCTGTCAATTTTAGAACAATTTGGCACTAAGCATCCTAATATTCCTGTTTGTATTAGAATTAATCCACATGTTATGGCTGGTGGAAACACTAATATTTCTGTTGGACACATTGATAGCAAGTTTGGTATTTCCATTCACCAAATACCGCTTTTACTTCGTATTGTTGAAAATACTCAAATGAACATCAACGGTATTCACATGCACACAGGAAGTGATATTCTGGATATCGATGTATTCTTGTATGCGAGTGAGATTTTGTTTGAAACGGCCAAAAGCTTTAATCATCTCGAGTTCATTGATTTTGGCTCAGGTTTTAAAGTACCATACAAATCAGGTGATATTGAAACCAATGTAGAAGAATTAGGCAAAAAACTATCAAAGCGTTTTAATGAATTTTGTAAAGACTATGGTAAGGAATTAACCTTAGCTTTTGAGCCTGGTAAATTCCTGGTAAGTGAAGCTGGAGTTTTCTTAGCCAAGGTCAATGTTGTAAAGCAAACTACTTCAACGGTTTTTGCTCAAATCGATTCTGGTTTTAATCACTTAATACGGCCTATGCTTTATGGCTCACAGCACGAAATAACTAATATATCTAATCCTAAAGGCCGAGAACGTTTCTACTCCGTTGTCGGTTATATCTGCGAAACAGATACATTTGCCAATAACAGACGTATAAATGAAATTAAGGAAGGAGATATTCTATGTTTTAAAAATGCTGGTGCATATTGTTTTACTATGGCGAGTAACTACAATTCACGTTACAGACCTGCGGAAGTATTATTATATAAAGGAAAACCGCATCTTATCAGAAAGCGCGAAACTTTTGATGATATCATTCATAACCAACTAGAAATTGCTATATAAAAGTTAAGGCGTTGCATATTGCAACGCTTTTTTTATACCTTTAGCTGCCTTCAAGTCTTTCGATCTTAAAAAAGACCAATGCCATCAATCAAATCATTTAAAATTACTTCCTTCTTCTAAACATATGAGCTATAAAATCAATAACATGGACAAGAGACTTTTAAGTTATTTGTAACTTTAGCGCTCAAAATATAATAATCAATTTTAATAAGGTATGAATAAGTTATTAGTCGTTTTTATTCTAGTTTTTTTAACCAGTAGTTTTTGCGTGAATGCCCAAAATACTGAGGATCCCTCGCGTTGGACACCAGAAGATATCATTAATACAGAATATGTGAGGTCAGTTTCCATCTCATCGGATAACTCAATGGTGGTCTGGACAAAACGAAAAGGAGTTAAAGATAAGGACCGCTTTGTTTCGGATATTTATTTAACACGGTTAAATCTCAAAAAAGAAGACACTTATAAAACCGTTCAACTGACCAATGGAAACGACAATGACTACAGCCCTATCTTTTCTAAAGATGGTGAATATATCTATTTCTTATCTTCTAGAGATAAAGGCAAAAAATTATGGAAACTGAGTATATATGGTGGTGAAGCTAAGAAGGTTAAAGAATTTAAGAACGGTATTTCTAATCTTCAATGGAAAGACGAACAAACACTTTTGTTTCAATCCAATGATGGCAAAACTTTATATGAGACAACCAATGAAGAAAAAAAAGACAATGTAGTCGTAGTTGAAGACTCCTTGCACTGGAAACCCAATCATGTTTATGCATATAACATCAAAGACAAGACCACCAAAAGACTTACCTCTAATAAAAAACCATTAGCTGGTTACACAATATCCAAAGATGGTAAATGGCTGATTTATGGTGTACAACGTAATATCAGTTATGCATCCGATGCGCAACGTGATCCTTACCAGTATTTAAAAAATCTAGAGACAGGAAACACAACAAGAATCCTTACAGGTTTTGGTTATCCTACTTATGGTTTCAGGTTTACCAACGATAACAACGGGTTTTATTTTTCTTCAACATATGGTTCCAACCCAAAATACAATGGTGCTGGAATTAATGAGCTCTATTACTTTGATTTAAAATCCATGGCTCATACTAAAGTTAATTTAGATTGGGATTTAGGACATGCAGGTGGTTATTATGTTGTCGGAAATGATGTTATCGTTTCTTTAGCAAATAAAGCAACGAGACGTCTAGCCTACTATAAAAAGAATGGAAATACTTGGGCTAAAAAGAAAGTCGATTTAGGAGATAAAAATGACCATGTGTCCATAAGTTCGGTTTCCACTGATGGATCTAAAGTTATTTATAACTATTCTACTGCGTCTCGGTTACCAAGTTTTCATATTTCAGACTTAAAGGAACACAAGTTCTCAAATGAAAGTGAATTAATAAGACTAAACCAAAAGCTCTCAAAGAAAGCCATCACCAGAAGTGAGGTGATGATTTGGAAAGGTTATAAAGACGAAGAGGTTACAGGTATATTATACTATCCTGAAAACTATAAAGAAGGTCAACGTTATCCTTTGATGCTTTCCATCCATGGCGGCCCAGCTGGTGCCGATTTAGATTCATGGTCAGAGCGTTGGAGTACTTATCCAAACCTATTAGCCCAACGCGGTATGTTTGTTTTAAAGCCTAATTATCACGGTTCTTCTAATCACGGACTCTCCTACGTAGAGAGTATTAAGGAAAACTATTATGAGCCAGAAATGGAAGATATTATCAAGGGTATTGAAGTATTACACAATGAAGGTAAAGTGGACAAGAACCAACTTGGGACTATGGGTTGGTCTAATGGTGCAATAATTACGACTATGCTAACTGTACGCTATCCAAATATGTTCAAAGTCGCTGCACCAGGAGCCGGAGATGTTAATTGGACTTCGGATTATGGTACATGCAGATTTGGAGTAAGTTTTGATCAGCATTATTTTGGTGGTGCACCTTGGGATGATGTAGACGGAAAAACATACAATGAGAATTATATATTAAAATCCCCTTTGTTTGAAATTGAAAAAATTAAAACCCCAACCATCATATTTCACGGTAGTGAGGATAGAGCAGTCCCAAGAGATCAAGGGTGGGAATACTATAGAGGATTACAGCAAGTTGGTGAAGCACCTGTTCGCTTTCTCTGGTTTCCTGGACAACCACATGGCTTAGGAAAGATAACGCACCAATTACGTAAAATGAAGGAGGAAATAACTTGGATTGAGACCTATTTACTCAACAAGCCAAAAACGGATAATGAAGCATTTAAAAAAGGGAGTCCTTTAGATCATATCATAAAGCTTCAATCCGTAAAGAAAACAAATGGTTTATATGGGGAATTGTATAAAAATTCACTTATTCCTGAAACCATTGCTATTAAAAAGGATTCTATTTCCATAGGAAGGTTTGAAGTGACCAATGCTCAGTTTAAAGCCTATAAAAATGAGCATCTATACGAAGCAGGCAAGGATAACCATCCTGTTGTGGTTTCTTTGAAAGAGGCTAAAAATTATACGAACTGGCTATCTCAGTTAACGGGAGATGCTTATAGATTACCGTCTACAAAAGAAGGTAAAGCTTTTCATAAATCAGCGCAAAAAATCGCATCGAAAGAAAATGTCCTCAATTACTGGGCTGGTTATAATCTGGTACCAAGTGATTATGAGAAATTAAAAGAAAAGCTTCTAATTACTAAGCCTTACTTGTTGACTGAAGTTGGTAAATATAAATCTTCAAAAATTGGTGATGCCGTAATATATGATATTGGTGGCAATGTTGCAGAGCATCATGAAAATGGAACCTATGGTTATAGTGCCTATGACTATTTTGACAAGAGCACTACTAGCCCAATTGAAAGCACTTATGTTGGGATTAGGGTAATTAAGGAATAATGAATGGTTTTGACATTGTAATGGTCATTGCTGTTATCCTTTTCGCTAGATTGGGAGTTCGCTTAGTATCTAAATATATCCAAATGAAGCAAAAGAATAAGGACGAAAACTAAGATTAACTATAACTGTTTCATTCTATATTTTATAATTAGAAACAAATCCAAATAAGAAAACAAGTCTTGCTTAAAAACTTGAAAATATTCTAAATCCCTTTTTACCCAAATCGATTAAACATACTAATTATTTATCGTCATTATTTAACGGTAAAAAAAGAACTGATTTTTGATTGTTTATTTTTTGTTCCTAAACTTTCCAGCCCAATATACAATATTAAAGCGGCCGACATGGTAATAGAAAAACTTGCCAATCCATGTATTAAAAAAATCATTAAATGGAAAATTAAACCTGGTACTAAAAAATACTTTCTGTACTTGTAGGGCAGAAATAAACAAGAAGCTAAACCTAGTTCGAGAATAAGCACACCCCACGTTAATAAAAGTAAAACTATCGGCACATCTATCAAGGGTGCAAGCATATTTTTAATGAATCCTGAATAACCATAAAATGAGTTATTAAACCAATAATATAAGGCGGTGCCATCTTTCCATTCTTCAACCTTATAAGGTTTTGAAATACATGAAATAAAATAAATTGTTGCAACCTGGACTCTGATCAATAGGTAAACAAAATTATTTGTAACATTAAAATATTTTTTTGCTAAAGTCTGTTTTCGTAAAATAACATCATTTTTCCAATGCCATTTTCTGCTATCATTTAATAATATTGGTATTAATAAAAAAGTGATGATAAGATTTATTTGATCACCACCCTCAGCATATACAATTTTTTCAAAGAAACTGTTCGCGACCCAAAAATGCAGTATGCACATTAGTTTGGGTAAATAACCAATAATTGTAATAAAAAGGAAAATTAAACTAACTATTTTACTAATTGTGTAATTATTAAAGAGATCAAATAGATTTAAAAAATAAATCTGCTTTTTAAAAATTATATCTAAGTCATTAAATAATATTGAAATGAGTGTACTAAGTGCTAATAATGTTCTTGTATAACCAATAGTCCTAGTCTTAAAGTTGCCTCTTGTGAATTGTTCTATTAGGCTATTCATTTAAATTAAAATTAGAGAAATTTACAAGAACAAATTTGGATTTTAACTCTATACAACTATCATTTCTCCATTCCCAAGGCACAATACTCCTTTTTTCTATAATTATACTCTCATCTAAATAATTCAATAAATACTCATTAGTAATACTTACTTTTTTCCAGTTTTTTTTTGGATTTACACATTCTTTATAATACTGTAATGTCCATAAGCTATCTTCAAGATTAGATATAATATCTAAAAGTTCGGACTTTATGACCCTGGATTTTCTCGTAAAACCATAATCATTTGATTTACTAGAGATTTTAAGGTCAAACTTATCTAGTTTGAGATTATAAACATAATAATTCTCATTGGATCTTTGATTTGTAAAAAAGGACCATCCTTGATGAATTTTTGATTTAAAATTTAAACTGATATTTGTCACCTTTAAGGGCTTAGGTGCAACGGTAGAAATAGCCGCATAAAAAATTATAATGCAGAACAAAAAAAGATTCGTAAAAAAAAAGAGACTTAAGTTAAAAGACTCTTTTTTTAAATTATTTAAAATTTTCAAACCAAATTAAAAATTGAAATTCTATCACATATGCTATAGACTATTATAAATAACATTGACTTTTTCTTCTAAACTCATAATATTTGTGAAAGAAGAAGATAATAAATTATCGGGGTCATCAGGATTTATTTCGGCTGGTGGTAGATCAGATTCAGGTTTTGTAGGAGGTGGCGGCGGTATATCTTGTGGCCTTATCCATACGACACCACCCTCAGCTGGTAAATCAGGTCTCTTAAAATTTAGATTGTTGTAAACTAATTTTAATTCATTGTCATATTTTAATAACGTTTCTTGGATTATATATTTATTGTTCACCATGATATCAATCTTAAAGTTATGGTAATAGTCATTTTTATCACTAAAATGTTCTAAGATAATTTCATTTTGCTCATTTGTTAAATTATAATCACTTAGCAAAAATTTTTGAAACAAATCTTTTCCAGAATAGCTACTCATATCTAAATAAGAATCCGAAGAATTATTTACTTTAAAAGAAGTCATCGTTACATAAATCACTATTCCAAAAAAAATTATGGGGAGGATAGCTGCTTTTTTCATATTTATAATTTTATTCTTTCTATCAAATTTATAAAAAGGGAAAGATTCAACCAAAATATTAACATTTAAAACTTTAATTAAAAAGCTAGTAATAGGCAGAATCAGATTACATATTACTACCATTGTATTTATGGCTTGTCTATTAAATGCACAGCCCTTTCACCGAAGAAATGAAAGTATATTTTGGTGAATCCGTTGATTATCAGAATAGAGTGGCTTCAAACTTTATTCTTGCGAGTCAGAATCACGCGAGTTTTATTAAGGTTCATAAAGACAATGCTGTTGAACTGATTCATGAAATAGACAATCGATTATCTAAAGACTGATTTATCTTGTTTGCTTTAAAGGTGTATTGAGCCAGTAATTTTTAGCTAGACCTAGTTCATTTATATGCGCTTCAGACAGAGGCCTGTACTTGTTTATAAAGATAATGTTTTCGGTCTGCGCTTTAGTTTCAAACACCTCTTGCACAAAAAACTCACGGAATTGAAAACCAACAATTTTTGGTGACTCATAGAGTTTTCGGTTTGTAACATCATATATATTCTTAATCTTATAGGTAAACTGGGACATATCAGTATTCTCATCGACACCAGGAAGTGACCAGTCCGCAATCCCTATCTTAGCCGTAATAGAATCTGTAAGTTCTACATTTTTTACCATCATTTTTTTTCTGTTGAACTTAAATTTAAAGTCCCTTTTATCTAAAGTGGTTGCATCAACCTCTCTATTGAATTTCACAAAAAAGGCTTGCTCGACTCTATCATATTCTATATTCAAAACATCGAATCGATAAGCCTCATCTATAGTAAATTGGTTATTGAAGGTAATATAATTAAGATACATTAAGTCATTTTTCTTTTTGTACTCAATTTCTACCTCAAATAATGGAGACGGTAATGTAATCTCATACACTTTGTAAGTAAATTTATGTATGGCATAATCTGATTGACCTATATATATCTTACCTGAGGCTTTGTGGCTAGCTTTGGTTAACGATTGCTTTGCTTTGAACGTTATTTCATAAAGGATGTCGTCATTGAGGTATACTTTTTTGATATCAGTAAATTCATGATTGTCTAAAAACTTTTTCTTAAATACATAAACAAAGGAAAAACCAAGTTGCTCAAAATTTCTAATTGGATCGTGAATATTCAAAATCCCTAATTCATTACCGCCTTGAGAAGAAAGATTTGTGTTATTAATAAACTTACGTTTGCCATCGTAAGGCCTTAGCAGATCGGAGTCCCTAAGAAACTCTGAATTCTCTTTATAGCTATACAATGCATTTTGATTATACTCATCCATTATAACATCTGTTTGAAAACCTGCATCAAAAGTCTCGACAATAGCTTCATTTAGGTTATAGTATCTGTCATTTACAATTTGATAATCGCGGTAATAACCTATTTTAGAAAATTTAGTAGTGGGATAATTATCAGGGATTTTATTTATGGCTTTTTTAACAATACTATAGGGTGAAATGTTATAACGCTTTGTAGGCTTAGTAGACTTAATTACAATCTCCTCTAGCTCTTCGATTTTGGTCTTTATCTCAATAACATTTAATACCTCTAAACTAAGCGTCTCAAGTTCTATAATGACAGTCTCATAGCCAATGCTACTTATGAGAATCTTCTTCTTTTCGGCTTTGAATTTTGCTGGAACTCTAAAATCCCCATCTACATTTGCGATTGTACCTTTACCGGTATTCTCAATTTGTATGGTGGCATAAGGCACAGGGAATTTTGATTCGCTATCAATAACACGACAAATAATCTCTGATTCAGACTGTGCAATGCAAACTACATTCAAAGATGAGATTAAGACAAATAGTAAACACTTTAGCTTCAAATTCATTATTTGTAGGTTATTCCTTATATATACAAAAATAATTTGACATCTCAACTAAATATCTCTATAAAACGTTAAACCATTACCATATAAATCATAGAAGGCAAACTCTTCTGTTCCCCATGCCGTTTTTCTTAAAGATGTCTGGTCATGAAACACACCCTTGGTTTTGTATTCTTCAAACAGTGGCAAAATATGCTCAACATATATTCTAAGCATTGGACGACCCAAACCGACAGCCCACTCTTTCTCATCATGCCATTGTAAATGAATTTCAATCGCATCCCTAGACACACCTGCATATCCATTATCGCTAGTCGTATCTGTAAAGGCTAACTCAAAGCCTAACTTATTGACATAAAATTCCACTGCTTTTGGTACGTTCTTAACAGGTAGCACCGGATGAATTTGTTTAAGGAACCCTAAACCCATTTTTATTTAAATATTTATTTATAAATGTAATTAAAATTCATACTATGATGCTTAACAAAAGGTTATTAATTGTACTAGTTATAAGTCTCTCTATCGGACTAAGCTTTGGACAAAGCCTCAAAACCCATAAGCATATAACCAAAGACTCTGTGTATTTAAATTATATCAACCCATTTTATGCGCCTTTAGAATTAACTCTTTCTCCTTTGGATTCTACAAAATCATTTGTAAAAGTCAACCCTTATGCTGTACTCAAGCATAGAGACACCTTAAAAAATGCTTTGGTTATTCCGTTAAACCGAGTAAAAGACACCTCAATTATAGATTCTAAGTTATATATAAATTTTAAAGGAAATTTTGGGAATCCGAACAGTATTGTAAATGAAACATATCGCTATACGCTACCATATCCTAAAGGCAAGAAATATAAAATTATACAGACCTTTGGTGGAAAGTTCTCTCACAATAAACCACATTCTAGGTATGCTGTTGACTTCGGAATGAAAGTAGGTGATACAATTACAGCAGCAAGGGACGGAATCGTATTCTTTATAAAAGAAGATTCTAATGAATATTGTAAAACCAGGAAGTGTGTGGACAAAGGAAACAAAGTTTTAATACTTCATAAGGATGGTACAATGATGCATTATGTACACTTGGATTTTGAAGGCGCCATAGTCAATGTAGGTGATAAGGTAAAGGTTGGGCAACCCATTGCAATATCTGGTATGACAGGATTTACTACCACTCCGCATTTGCATTTGGTAATGTATAAATCTGGTGGTATCTCCATTCCTTTCTATTTTAAAGGGCAAAAACGAAAGAAGCTTAAGCAAGGCAAATACTATAAAAGAAAAAATTGAATTGTAAAAAAGGTTTAAAAACCTATTATGATAATTAAATTTAGTTGTACAAAACTTAATATGTTAATTGTTCTTTTTTCTCATACGCCTTTGCATTAGAGGAGAGTTTATAATATAGACATCCATTTCACTATTTTCATTAATAGGTGCCGACATTAAGGTTTGATTTTTTGGAATATATTGTAACCCATCCTCTAAACTTTTCCCAGGGATAACTTCTTGGACAAAAAACTCCCTAAACTGATATCCAATTTTCTTTTGAGGTTCGTAAATCATTCGACCGTCAATATCACTAATATTTTTGATGGTAAATTTAACACCTGTCATTTCCTCAGAAGTAATTTCCATAAGGCTTTCATCAAACTCAGCGACTTGTAAACTGATTCGTTTTGGATTTACGACCTCTAACTTTTTTATAACTACACGTTTCCCATTATATCTAATTTTGAAATCTCGTCTTTGCACCGTTTTTACATCCAAATCCGTATCAAAATCAATATAAAATCTATTTTGGGGTTTGTTATAAATAACTTTAGATTCTTTAAAAACCTCACCTTCTGTGATTACAAATCGGTTGTTAAACGTAATGTAATTTAAATACATCTCACCATCTTGTCTTCGATATTCGGTTTCAATATTGAATAAAGGGTTAAATAGGTTAGAATCGTAGACCGTGTATGTAAAATTATGTATAGAGAAATCCTGTAGCGAGATTGTTATAACCCCATTTACTTTATGTGTCTGACCTATCTTACTTTTTTTACTTTCTAAAATAATATTAATGACTGGTTCATCGTCAATGAAGCGAACATCTCCCTTCATAAAATTATGATTGTATAAAAATTCTCTTTTAATTTTATATACAAAAGAAAACGAACTGATATCGTGATTTCTGATGGCGTCATGCACATTTAAAAGCGTTAGTTCATTACCACCGTAAGGCAATATCTTGGCATTTTGTATATACTTTGTAGAATCGTTGTAAGCCTTGGTATAGTATTCGTTAATATCAAAATTTCTGTTTGTCTTAAAGGAGTAAAAAACGGATTGATTTATTGAATCTTGGACCTTTTTTGAATTAATCCCTCCATCATATTGTTCTAATATCCCTTCATTTAAGTTATAATAGTTACCATCGATAATTTGATAATCTCTATAATAACCAATATAAGAATGTGGTTTATAATCTAAATTAACAGGAATCGCATATACTGCTCTCCTCACAATATCACTGGCAAGTAGCTGCTTATTTTTCTTTACTTCATCAAGGGAAAACCTAGGTTTTTTAGAATTTAAGATAACAGCATCTAAGGCTTCTGTCTGAGGCATCATCTTAAGTATATTTAATTCATCGGCAAGCAACTTTTTGGGATCTATTTTTAATACTTTGTACCCAATAGATGTAATCACCAAAAAAGATAAGCCTTTAGCTGTTTTGATAGGCAATCTAAATTGGCCGTTGTAATCCGCAATTAACCCTCTGTTTGTGCCATCAAATCTAATAGTTGCAAAAGAAATTGGCTCTGTGGTTATACTATCCTGAAGCTCAATTTTAAGTTCCAATTGGCCAAATAGATATTGAGAAAACCCAAAAACCAATACAACTAATATAGAGTTTTTAATTATCACACTTAACTCTTAACCTTTCCTGTAAACTGATTGACATTTGGATTTATTGGATTCCCTGTAGTGCGTCTATATATTACAATTTGACCACAATGCCATATAGCATCAGCAATAGGACCATTTATTTGATTCCAGAATGGGATTTCTTGATCACCAAAAATGATTTTATATTGTGAAATATCGTCGCTATCTCTTAAAATATCTGCTGCAGTTTTCAGATTATTTAAGATTTTAGCTCTCAATTCTATATAAGACAAATCCTCATTTGCCCTAGAGTTAGACTGCTTTAGAGTTGAATTGACAATGATTTTAGACAAATCATAGATGTGCTTAATGGTTTCTTCTGTGGAACGACCTTCTTCATTAGCCTTGTAAGCTAAATCCTTTGGCGTTAAACTATCTGTAGCCCAATAAAACCTAAAACCCAAAGCATCTACCATTCGTGCTGCCATAGTTCCTGCCGTAAACTCTTCTGGATAGTCCGGTACTTCGTAATAGGGTAGTTCGTTTTCTTGTCCGAAACTGAAAGCCACAAACAAATTTAATAATACAAACAGTGTTCTTCTCATTGAATTTAAGTTAATCCTTGATTTCCTTTTCATCTGTAATAGTCTCTATGCCATACTTATCTATTAAAAATACTAATGAAGTCATAGTTGCAGCCCCTAATTCGAGCTCACGTTTATTGACATATTCAAAAGTATCATTAGCAGCATGGTGATGATCAAAATACCTTTGTGAATCTGGTCGTAAACCTGCTAATACAATGTCATCATTTTTTAAAGGACCTATATCAGCACCACTGCCACCTTTTTCAAAATAATGAATGAGATAAGGTTTAAATAGAGGTTCCCAAGCTTCAATTTTTGAAAACATTAAATCACTGCAATGAAAACTAAACCCTCTTGGTGTAAAACCACCTGCATCACTTTCTAAAGCAAAAACATGTCTCTCCCCTTTTTCCTTAGCTACTTCAGCATACTTCCGTCCACCACGTAAGCCATTTTCTTCATTCATAAACAATACCACTCTAATGCTTCGTTTAGGTCTGATACCACTTTCTTTTAAAAGGCGTAAAACGTCCATAGACTGAACCACTCCTGCACCATCATCGTGTGCACCATCACCTAAATCCCAAGAATCCAAATGGCCTCCAACAACAATATATTCATTAGGAAACGTATTACCTGTAATTTCTCCAATAACATTATAAGACAATACATCGTCAAATTGTTGGCAACTCATTTTAAGATAAAACTCCAAGTCTTTATCTATTTTTAAGGCCTCACTTAGTTTCACAGCATCATTGGTACTAATTGCTGCCGAAGGAATACGTTCCTCCAAAGGCAATTCACCATAACTCATGCTGCCTGTATGTGGATAATCATCCTGCCGAGAACTCAAAGAGCGAACTATTGTGCCAACCGCTCCATATTTAGCCGCCACTGACGCTCCTTTGTAGCGTTCGGCAGCGCAACCACCATATGCTTGAAATGTATTGACAAGTTCTTGTGCCCAAGATCTATTTATAAATACTATTTTACCTTTTATGTTTTCTTCTCCTAAATTTACGAGTTCTTTATAGGTTTTTACTTCTATTACCTTGGCTTTTAACCCGCCTTCAGGTGTCGCTATGGAACCTCCTAAAGCACATATATTCACTTTATTGAGTTCACCCTTGGTTTCAAAATAGCCCATCTCCTTTTCCCCTCTGACCCATTTAGGAACCATAACTGGTTGCAACCATACTTTGTCTAATCCGAGCTTTTCAAGTTCCCGTTTAGTGTACTGTACAGCAAGCTCTGCATTAGTAGAGCCCGATAAACGACCTCCAATGGTATTCGTTAGATAATCTAACCACCGATAGCTCATCCCATTTGTCAAAGAAGTTTCGTAGATAGTTTTTAAAGTAGCTGCATCGGACTGCGCTTTCAAATTCATTGAAAGCATAAGACCGAAAACTAATACAATTCTTAAAACTGAATTAAGTGCTCTATTCATTTTCCAATTGTTGTTTATATACGTCTATATTGGCTTTTTCCTTTGCCGGAAGTTCTGGTTCTTTAATGTCCTTATAGGTTTTTAAAGTATCATATAAAATTCTTGCCACAATATATCTGGCGGTTGGTTTATCATCTGCTGGAATATTAAACCAAGGTGCATGAGGTTTTGAGCTTCTATTTAAAACGTCTTCGTAACATGCCTGATATTTATCCCAAAGCTTACGTTCCTTGAGATCATCGGCAGAGAACTTCCAATTCTTATCTGGTCTATTAAGGCGCCTTAACAATCTGTATTTTTGTTCGCCTTTAGAAAGATTTAAAAAGAACTTGAAAATGATAGTCCCGTTTTCCGCAATATGCTTTTCGAAGGCATTTATTTCCCTAAACCGCTTATCCCAAAAGGTATCATTGACATCATCAACAGATGTAATGTCTGGCATATTTTCATACATCAAATAGTTTGGGTGTACTCGAGTTACCAAGACATTTTCGTAATGCGTTCTATTGAAAATACCGAATTTTCCCCTAGCTGGTAAGGCTATGTAATGTCTCCATAAGTAATCGTGTTTTAGTTCGAGTGCAGTTGGTTTTTTAAAACTGTGTGCCACGATACCTCTGACATTGAATTCTTTAAATACCTCTCGAATCAAACTATCCTTACCGGCTGTATCCATACCTTGAATACAAAACAAAACAGAATATTTGCCGTGCGCATACATGGTATTTTGAATCTCTGCCAGAGCTTCACTAACCTCCCTTAAGGCCTCCTTCAATTCTTTTTTATCAGCTTTTAAATCTAATTGTGTGGGTAAATCTTTGATGTTAATTTTGGACGTGATTCTAAAATCGTCAATGGAAATATCTTTCATACTTTTATTATATCCCTAAATATAATGAACATTTATGTATTCCTCTACGAAGATGACAGTTGCTATATTGATATTCAGTAAGGGTTAAGGGTAAACAACAATCCAGATATTCAAACAGGAATCAGTCTATCTTTTAACTCATAAGTATACTTTTATTTTGAAGCAAAGGCATTGACATCGGCTTCACTTACCTCTTTTCCACCTAAAATGATTAGACGCTCAACTACATTCCTAAGCTCGCGTATGTTGCCTGTCCAATCATAATTTTGAAGTAATTTAATAGCCTTAGCTGAAAATGTTTTTGGGGTATTTCCTTGCTCTTGAGAAATTTTACTTGCAAAATAATTCACTAATAACGGAATGTCTTCCCTTCTATCGTTTAGAGGAGGCACTTCGATAAGAATTACGGCTAGTCTGTGATACAAGTCTTCTCTAAAATTACCCTCTTCAATTTCCTTCTTTAAGTCTTTGTTCGTTGCCGCTATAACCCTAACATTTACTTTAATATCCTTATCACTACCCACACGTTGAATACGGCTTTCTTGCAAAGCCCTAAGAACTTTTGCTTGTGCCGATAGACTCATATCGCCTATTTCATCCAAGAAAATAGTACCTCCACTTGCTGCCTCAAATTTACCTGCTCTATCTTTATTGGCAGAAGTAAATGCCCCTTTAACGTGACCAAATAATTCACTTTCTATGAGTTCACTTGGTATTGCTGCACAATTCACTTCTACCATTGGTCCTTTGGAGCGATCGCTTTTTTGGTGTAACCAATGTGCAACTAATTCCTTACCTGTACCATTTGGTCCGGTTATTAAAACACGAGCATCCGTTGGAGCCACTTTATCAATCATATCCTTAATGCGTGCTATAGCAGCACTCTCACCAATCATTTCATAGTTTTTGCTTACTTTCTTTTTAAGCATTTTATTCTCTACAACCAGCTCCTTTCTATCTAAAGCGATACGCACGGTATTTAATAAGCGATTCAAATCTGGTGGTTTGGATATATAGTCAAACGCTCCCAAACGCATAGTATTTACTGCCGTATCTAAATCCCCATGGCCAGAAATCATAACCATAGGTATTTCTGGCTTTAGTTTTTTTGCGGCTTCTAGCACTTCTACACCATCCATTTTTGGCATCTTAATATCGCACAGTACCAAATCAAAATCATCTTTTTTGATTTTATCAATTCCTACTAAACCATCCTCAGCTTCTTCTACCTGATACGTATCATTTTCTTCAGATAGTATTTTTACTAATACTCTGCGGATTGCAGCTTCATCTTCAATTATTAATATTTTCGACATGTCTATATTTTAAATTTTAGTCCGGTTCTTAAATAAAAGGCGTTTAAATTATCCAATGCAAATATCTCATCCCTATCTGAATTACGTAAAACATTATTCAGTCTAAAGGTATATCCTAAATAGCAATAGGCCACTAAATGTTGTGTAAAAGAATATTCATAACCAAGTCCTCCAACAGCAACAGAAAGCGATATATGATCGACCTCTCTATTATTTACTAATATGGGCTCTTGAATATTAGCAAAATAGCCATCCAAAGCTGTGAATGCCTGAACATTAATCTTTTTGTTAAACACATATTTCAAGTTAGACTTTGGCACTCCAAGATTAAAGGACCAATTTTCATTTAGTTGCCTAAAATAACTCACAAATGGCAATGGAATAGGTAAACCTGCAGTTGTATTGTAGGTCAATCCTAAAACCAAACGATATGGTCTTTTTATATCAGTAGCATCAGTTCTATCCTTAACGGCAAAAATACCACCATTTAAAAATAAATCCTCCGAAGTTATTGAATTTGTAAGAGTAGAAGCAATTCTAGGATTAATATTGAGAGCAAGTCGCCAATTATTTTTACATTTAAAGGTATAACCCAAGTTTAAATCAATAATATGCAAACGATTTAATTGATTAACATTAAACGGATAATCTTCTTCCAGATTAAGAATAATCCTATTGTACTCACCACCTACGACCAAATAGTCTTTATCCTTTATTTTTATGGGATAATTCAAAATCGCTCTTAACCTGGTATACTGATCTTCGGATCTGCTACTTGGTATAAAAGAATATTCAATACGTGCTAAATCGGTAAGCTGCGCTTTAACAGAATGGATACAGCATATAGCAAAAATTGCTAAAACTGTATAACCTTTAGAAAAGCGTGAAATCATTTTTATTTTTTTTCAATGATATGAACATCGCGTTGCGGGAATGGAATAGTAATATTATTCTCCCTAAATAATCTATCGATTTCAAATCTAATGTCACTCTTTGGAAAGGTAGCCATAAAACTGTCATTAAGTGTAAATATTAACCTGAAGTTTAAGGAACTATCCCCAAAGTCCATAAATAAAACAGCTGGTTCTGGAATTGCGATGACATCAGGATGTGAACTTGCCGCTTGCAATAAAAGTTTCTTAACCAATTGCACATCGCTACCGTAAGCCACTCCAACAGAGACACTCTCACGTGTTAACGTTCCGTTTTGTGTCCAATTGTACAGCGAATTTGTTAAATACAAATGATTTGGAATTACCAGCACTTTATTATCTATGGTTACTGCTCTTGTAGTTCTTAGTTTAATTTCCTCAACGCGACCTATTTTCCCATCCAATTCAATAATATCTCCCACATGAACCGTTTGATCTATGAGTATAAATACTCCAGAAATTATATCCTGAAATAAGGTCTGTAATGCCAAACCAACGCCAATGAGTAGTGCCGCTGACGCCGCAAAAATAGCCGTTACATTAACGCCTACGGAATGCAATGTAATAAGTAGAATAATAAGGTAAATGAGCCATCTAAAATACCCATAAACAACATTGAATTTTGCCTTATCAGCTTTAGGTAAATTCCTGGCGAGAATTCTGAATAAGATTTTTAACACCATTGTGGTAATTACAATAGCTGTAATTACTATAAGTATGTCTAAGATTGAAATGCTAATTGTTTCACCAAAGT
>NZ_JANQOM010000072.1 GCF_028289625.1 Winogradskyella sp.
CCATTGTCCAATATTCCTCACTGCTGCCTCCCGTAGGAGTCTGGTCCGTGTCTCAGTACCAGTGTGGGGGATCCCCCTCTCAGGGCCCCTACCTATCGTCGCCATGGTGCGCCGTTACCGCACCATCCAGCTAATAGGACGCATACTCATCTCTTACCGATAAATCTTTAATCCCGACGCCCATGTGGGGTCGGGATACCATGGGGTATTATTCTTCGTTTCCAAAGGCTATCCCCCTGTAAGAGGCAGATTGTATACGCGTTACGCACCCGTGCGCCACTCGTCATCAGGGTGCAAGCACCCTATGTTACCGTCCGACTTGCATGTGTTAGGCCTGCCGCTAGCGTTCATCCTGAGCCAGGATCAAACTCTTCATCGTTAAATCTTAAAGCCCTGTTGGACCTATTCTCTAACAACCGATTCAGAAATTATCCAGGGTCTCCAAATGATCTATTCTCTTGTTCTATACCGGACCGTTAACGGCCGGTATTTACGCTGTCGATTCAATATGTCAGTGAACTTCTTGTTATGCTCTTTCCGCCCTTCGGCGTTTTAGCGGGTGCAAATATAAAACCCTTTTTCCATTCCCGCAACATCCCGAGAACTATTTTTTCAAAAAAAATTTTTTCGTCCAAATCCCCATCCAATGAACTTTGCTTTTGACTACCCCTGAGCATCTAAGCGGGCGCAAATATAAAACCCTTTTTATTGAACGCAAGGAAAATTTCAAGTTTGTTTTCAACAATATTTTATTATGCTCATTTACAACCAAATATGAGTGGTAATTTTTATTCAGAACTTCACTTTGTCCTTTATATATATAGGCATATCTTTGTGGGCTCGAATTTATAATAATAACTAATGATTAAAATTACTCTACCTGATGGTTCGGTGAGGTCTTTTGATAAAGACATTACCCCTTATGAAGTGGCTGTAGATATTAGTGAAGGTTTTGCACGAAATGTTATCTCAGCAAAGTTCAATGACAACGTTGTTGAAACTACCACTCCATTGACCACTGACGGTAGTCTTACATTATATACCTGGAGAGATGATGAAGGTAAAAAAGCGTTTTGGCATTCATCAGCTCACGTTCTTGCCCAAGCGCTAGAAGAACTCTATCCTGGTGTAAAATTATGGGTCGGCCCAGCAATAGAAAACGGCTTTTATTACGATGTGGATTTGGAAGACGATGTTATTTCTGAAAAAGACTTCAAAACCATTGAAACAAAAATGATAGAAATCGCTCGTGGTAAACATGATTTTAAAATGCGTGAGGTTTCTAAGGCAGACGCTTTATCCTATTATAAAGGTAAGAACGAATACAAGGTTAATCTTATTGAAGGCCTAGAGGATGGTGACATTACATTTTGTGACCATTCTACATTTACTGATTTATGCCGTGGTGGTCATGTTCCTAATACTGGAATAATTAAAGCTGTTAAAGTTTTGAGTGTTGCTGGTGCTTATTATAAAGGTGATGAAAATGAAAAACAGCTTACGAGAGTTTATGGCATTTCTTTTCCAAAGCAAAAAGAGCTTACAGAATATCTTCATTTATTGGAAGAAGCTAAAAAGCGTGATCATAGAAAACTTGGAAAAGAGTTAGAGCTTTTCGCATTTTCTCAAACTGTTGGCCAAGGTTTACCATTATGGTTACCTAAAGGGGCGGCATTGAGAGAACGCTTGGAAAATTTTCTTAAAGTTGCTCAGAAAAAGGCAGGCTATCAAATGGTCGTTACACCTCATATAGGAAATAAAGATCTATATGTTACTTCAGGGCATTTTGCTAAATATGGGGAAGATAGTTTTCAACCTATAAATACTCCTGCGGAAGGCGAAGAGTTCTTATTAAAACCGATGAACTGCCCACATCATTGCGAAATATATAATGTTAGACCTTATTCTTACAAGGAATTACCTGTACGATTTGCTGAGTTTGGTACTGTATATCGTTATGAACAAAGCGGCGAATTACACGGCTTAACGCGTGTTAGAGGTTTTACACAAGATGACGCTCATATTTTTTGTACGCCTGATCAGTTGGACACTGAATTTAAAGAAGTTATTGATTTAGTACTATATGTATTCAGTTCTCTAGGGTTTGATAATTTTAAGGCCCAAGTTTCATTGCGAGATCCTGAAAATCCAGATAAGTATATTGGTAGTGATGAAAATTGGGACAAGGCAGAACAAGCAATTTTAAACGCTGCAGAGGATAAAGGATTAGATTATGTAGTTGAAACTGGTGAAGCCGCTTTCTATGGGCCTAAGCTAGATTTTATGGTGAAAGATGCTCTTGGACGTCAGTGGCAGTTAGGTACGATTCAGGTTGATTACAATTTGCCTGAACGATTTGATCTTACCTACAAAGGAAGTGACAATGAGCTACACAGACCTGTTATGATACACAGAGCACCTTTTGGAAGTATGGAACGTTTTGTAGCTATTTTACTCGAGCACACTGGTGGCAACTTCCCGATTTGGTTAATGCCTGAACAAGCTATTGTGTTGTCTGTAAGCGAGAAATACGAAAAATACGCAGAAAAAGTTTTAAATTTGCTAGAAAATAACGAAATTCGCGCCCTCGTTGACAATAGAAACGAAACTGTTGGTAAGAAAATACGTGAAGCTGAAATGAAGAAGTTTCCGTATATAATTATTGTTGGCGAACAGGAAGAAAATACTAACACTATTTCTGTACGACAACATGGTGGAGAAGATCTTGGTGCAATTAGTGTAGAAGAATTTTCGGAAATTATAAAAGAAAAAGTAAGTGAAAGTCTAAAGACTTTCAAATAAATAACGTTTAATTAAAATTATAAGCCATAGCAATACGTAGAAACAGAAGAAATTATAATCGTCGCGAAGTCCAAGAGGATAAGCATCGTATAAATTCAAAAATTAGATCTGAAGAAGTCAGAGTAGTTGGAGACAATGTAGAAGTAGGTGTATATCCTATTCGAAAAGCGCTTTCCATGGCTGATGAACAAGGTTTAGATCTGGTTGAAATTTCGCCTAATGCGAATCCTCCTGTTTGTAAAATCATGGATTATAAAAAGTTTCTTTACGAGCAAAAGAAACGCGAGAAAGCCTTAAAGTCTAAAGCTTCTAAGGTAATTGTAAAAGAAATTCGTTTTGGTCCTCAAACCGATGACCATGATTACGAATTCAAAAAGAAACATGCCATAAAGTTCCTTAAAGATGGTGCAAAACTTAAAGCATTTGTATTTTTCAAGGGACGATCGATTGTTTTTAAGGAGCAAGGTCAAATTTTGTTATTGAGATTGGCACAAGATCTTGAAGAGTATGGCAAAGTGGAGCAAATGCCTAAGCTTGAAGGAAAGCGAATGATTATGTTCATGGCTCCAAAAAAGAATAAATAATAAAAGATACGCCGTCGCTAAAGCTATGGCGCATGAAGATAAGCGAAACGTAAATTAAAACTAGGACAAAATGCCTAAAATGAAAACAAAATCGAGTGCTAAGAAACGTTTCAAACTAACTGGCACTGGTAAAATTAAAAGAAAGCACGCTTTTAAAAGTCATATATTGACTAAAAAATCCAAAAAGCGTAAGCTTGCGTTGACTCATGATACGACTGTACATAAGTCAGACGAAGAAAATGTAAAATTAATGTTGCGTTTAAAGTAATATTCGTTTTACCGGTTAAATTAATTTATAAACCCTGGAGTTAGGCTTATTGATTAACAATTGTAGATTTTAGATTTACGATTTCAGAGAAATAAAGAAGTGCAGATTATCTGCCGCCTACTACAAAAAACAATTAAAGAAATGCCAAGATCAGTAAATTCAGTTGCAAAAAGAGCTAGAAGAAAAAAGGTTCTTAAGCAAGCCAAAGGGTACTGGGGAAGACGTAAAAACGTTTGGACAGTAGCCAAAAATGCGGTTGACAAAGCGATGCAATATTCGTACAGAGATCGTAGAAACAAAAAGAGAACATTCCGTGCGTTATGGATTATGCGTATTAATGCAGGTGCAAGACAACATGGAATGAGTTATTCAAAATTCATGGGCAAATTAAAAGCTAATAATATTGAATTGAACCGTAAGGTTCTTGCAGATTTAGCAATGAATCACCCTGAAGCTTTTGAAGCTATTGTAAACAAAGTTAAATAAAGGCTTTTAGCCTAATTGATAACAACATTTCGCTTAATAAAAAATCCGATTCTAACGAGTCGGATTTTTTTATTTCTCAGTTTCCGAAAGCAGTAATAATTATATGTCGCCCTGAAGCATTATTTCTGTGCTCACAGAGATAAATACCTTGCCAAATCCCCAGATTGAGTTTACCTGTTGTTATTGGAATCATGACCGAAGCTCCCATTAAAGATGCCTTGATATGTGCAGGCATATCATCAGATCCTTCAAAAGTATGTTTATAGTACGGTTGATTTTCTGGCACTATCTTATTCATATGACTTTCAAAATCCTGTCTTACGGTTGGGTCCGCATTTTCATTTATCGTTAAACTCGCGGACGTATGCTTCACAAATACCTGTAATTGCCCAGTATTAATCTGTTTAATTTCTGGAATGGCATCCAATATATCATTTGTAATTAAATGAAATCCTCTAGAATAAGGTTTCAATCCTATTTCTTTTTGGAAAAATTGCATTCTGGATTTATTTTAATTTAATCGAAATATCATTTGGATACCCCAAATACTTCGACAGACTTCTCTTTGCCTTTTAAGGTTATTATACCTTTTGAATCTATGGTGAATTGTTCTTTGGACTTCAAATTATCTAAAATCGTTTCTGATATTAAAAGAGATGTCTCATAGGTGTTACACAAACTCTGAATTCTCGAGGCTGTATTAATGACATCCCCATGATAGGCAATTTCTTTTTTCACCGTGCCAACTTCTGCAATCATTAGTTTACCAAAATGAATGCCTGCCTTAAAAATTGGTTCGAACCCAAAATTGGTAGTGTAGTATTGATTTCGCTTTTTTAGCTGCTCTCTGAATGCAAAAAATAGATTAACACAATTGTTGTTTTTAAAACCTTTTTTTGCTGTCCATGTCACCACAGCCTCATCACCAACATATTGATACACTTCTGCATCATGTTTATTGAGAATTATATTTAAATCCTTAAAACAGTCTTGTATAAACTTACTGTAACTAATATGCCCTATTTTTTCTGCTATTTTGGTAGAATCCTTTAAGTCTAAAAACATTAAAATACGTTCCTCTTCCCTAGGTTTCCTATACTTTCCCAATAGGATATTTATAAACATGCCCCTACCAAACTTATCATTGGCAATTCGTATGAGTGAAAAAACAATCGAAGCTGTGACAAAATATATTACGGTATTCCAAAAAAACGGATCTGTCCTCCACCATCCCCTTTCATTGGGCAAGTCGATGTCTATATGTGCTTCAATTCTAAATGATAGTAAGCTAAGAACAATGATTATAAGTATTAAGTAAATAAACGACTTTACTATGACACTAACACCAAGGCTCAGTCTTTTGCTTAGAAATTCATCAAATAGGTATTCAATAATCGCATAAAATATACCGAGAACAAGTCCAAGTATAACACCATAAGCATAAAAAGCCAAAACTGGGAGTCCTAAATCCTCGTCAGTATAAATAGCTAACTCTTCTACTAAACCATTATACCTTATGGCTATAAAAAATATAAAGGCCAATAGCCAATAAAGAAGTGAAGAAAAAAATAATTGAAAAAAAGATAGAATTCTATTACTCATTTAAAAAGTAATTAGGTTTTTTGCTTCTTCTTTTTTGCTGCAGGAAACAATACATTATTTAAGATTAGGCGATAACCAGGAGACGTTGGGTGCAAATCGAGTTCAGTTTTGGGATCTCCTACTCTATGTGTATAGTCTTCTGGATCATGGCCTCCATAAAACGTAAAAAAGCCTTTACCCTTAATACCATGAATATACTTGGCCTCACCATTAGTTCTGTTCTCGCCCATTACTAAAACATTAGACTTTATTTGATCTCTAGTGAAAGATGTAGTTTGTCCCATAAACCCTTTTACTAAAGAGGTATGATTTTGGGTTAACATCGTTGGTATTGGATCCCATTTTGCGGAATACTCCATCAATGAAAAATAATCTGTTTTGAATGGAATTTGACGCTTTTGTGTCATATCTATAGATGAAAATTCATAGACATTGGGGCTTCTTTCTAATATATAATCTTTAAAGGCGAATGTCTTGGAATAATCGATTTTATTCTGATAGCCTGGATCACTACCATCACCATCAAACATAGGTTCGCAAATATCGACACCCTCGGCTGATAATGCAATATCAAAACTATCGGTCGCTGAGCACATGGCAAACATAAAGCCTCCACCTACAACGTAATCTCTAATTTTCAAAGCAACATCCAACTTAGCATCAGAGACTTTACTGTAACCCAACTTTTTTGCTAATTCTTCTGCGGCTCTCTTCTCTTCTATATACCAAGCTGCTGATCGATAGCTTCTATAAAACTTGCCATACTGACCTGTAAAATCCTCATGGTGCAAATGCAACCAATCATATAATAGTAGTTCGTCTTTTAACACCTCCTCATCGTAAATGGTTTCATAAGGTATTTCCGCGTAAGTCAAAACCATAGTGACTGCATCATCCCAAGGCTGGTTTCCATAGGGTGTGTATACAGCTATCTTAGGAGCTTTTTCTAGTACAACTGCTTCTTGATTTACGGCAGGACTACTGATTTCTTCTAAAATTTGTTCGGCTTTAGCATCTGAAATGACTTCGAAAGAGACCCCTCTAATTTGGCATTCGCGTTGAATAATCTCAGCATCAGGTAATAAAAATGAACCTCCTCTATAGTTGAGTAGCCATTTTACTTTTAGCTCACGTTCTAAAGTCCAATAGGTAACACCATAAGCCTTTAGATGATTCTCCTGAGACTCAGCATCCATAGGAATAAGAATGTAAGATGCGTAGGCATTTACACTCATTAAAAAGGCAACTATTATAAGGGCAATTCTTTTCAAGTTCACAGTTTTATAACGAAAGATACTTAAATTTTAGTCTGATTATACATAAATTATAATTCTTTTAAGAGCTAAATAGCATATTCTAACAAGGTTTGATAGTGAGGTTTAGATTCTTCCAAGAGGTTTTTTAAGTGCTGAGGAAATGGTTTTCCGTTAGGTTTATATTTTTGAAATCCGCTCGACTTGTGTACACTACTATACCAGTACTTTGCCCAAATACCATCTTCTTGTCGTTGTTGTGGTTGCCAAGACAACATATGTATGTCAAAAGGAATTTTGATAAAATCGCATAATTTTCTCAATACCTTTTCGGGATTGTCCAAAACTTTTCTTGAATCTAAAACAGTGAACGGTATTTGATGTTCTTCGAAATATTTAAGTAATTCTATGTGATGTGCATAGCCTACATCATCTATGGTCGGGTTATGAATCACCTTATCAAAAGAAGGCAACATGTCTATTGGGTCTCTGGTAAGAATTATATTTATAGTATCCTTCATAAATTGTCTATCCAATCCTAATAAATGATGCGTCATATGCTTGAAGAACAACACTGGTTTTTCATTATTCGACAACATCATATCCACTACTCGATTGCCATCATTTTCCATAGCACTTAAAATATCTTGTGAGCCTGGATGATAGCTATGGGCTTCGGGATGGTTTTTTAAGTAAAACGCGTAAAGTGGTTCATCAAACACTTTAGTATCTTCGCGTTGGGCAAAAGCATACATTAAAGCCGTTGAAATATTGCGTGGACCAGACCATAAACAAATACGTTTGATGTTAGCCATGACTTACTATTTCTATAATCAATTCCTCATAAAGCTGACTTAATTTTCTAGTCATTGTTCCATATTCTCCTTTTCCTATGGTACGACCATCTATTTTTGTTACGGGTGTTAAACCACCAAAAGTTCCAGTTACGAAGGCCTCGTCAGCACCATAAACATCAAATAATGAAAAATCCTTTTCCAAACATACGATACCATTGGCTTTGCAAACATCAATGACTTTAGCCCTCGTAATACCATTCATACAATATTTACTAGTTGATGTCCACACCTCATTGTCTTTAACCATAAAGAAGTTGGTTGCATTACAGGTTGCTACAAAACCATTGACGTCTAACATTAAGGCTTCATCAGCACCTGCTTCTATAGCTTGGATTAAAGCTTGAACTTCGTGCAGTTTGCTATGGCAGTTTAACCTAGGATCTAAATAATCTGGTGACCCTCTTCTTATGGTACTCGTAAACAATGTGATTCCTTGCTCTTTTGATGCTTTGGACGCCGTTTTATATTCGGGAATGATGACGACATTAGGACCAGAAATCGTTAGTCTCGGATCTTGAGATGGTGTCTTCTTAATGCCTCTAGTGACCATAATTCTTACATGGACTCCGTCATTCATATTATTGGCATTTAAGGTGTCCCAAACTTTGGTTGTTAACTCTTCTTTAGAAAACGGTAAAACCATTCCTATCGTTTTAGCTGATTTCCATAAACGATTGAGATGATCCTCTAAAAAGACCAGAACGCCGTGATGCAATCTCAAAGCTTCCCAAACTCCATCACCTACCAAGTAGCCACTATCAAAAACAGAGATTTTTGCCTCATTCCGAGGAAAAAGTTCGCCATTAATTGAAATCAAAATAGCATTGTTCCTTGAATCTTCTAAAGCATTATGTGTACCGTGAACCATACCATGAATTTTAAGTAGAAAGATACTTAAAATAAAGAGTCAAAATGTGATTGAATTTAAAGTTTTTCTAGCTGTGTTTCTTTACCGGATAATAAGCTGGCAATTACCTTGGTACTGGGGAACTGTTCCAAAATTATTTTTACAAATACTGTAATAGGAATAGCCATGATTAAACCCGGAATTCCCCAAAGGAAGCCCCAAAACATAAGCATTACCAAGACCGCAATGATATTTATGGAAAAGGATTTTCCCATAAAAATGGGCTCTAAAATGGCACCAAAAATAACCTGTACTAAAGTAATGGAAAGAATAAAAAATAATAATGTACTCGTTGGATCTAGTTCAACAAAAGCAAAAATGGAAAGCAATATCACAGAAATAAAGGAACCTACCATTTGCACAAAATTAATGGCGAATGCAAACAAACCCCAAAATATAGGGAAGCTCACATCAAAAAATACACACATTAATCCAGTGAACAATCCTGTTAAAGCACTGACCAAGAACTTAACTTTAATAAACTTTATAAGATCTTTTTCAATTTTCATGAATGCTTTGATTGAGGTATGCTTTTGCTTTAAAATGGTATTGTTTAAAAGCTTATGAACATTGATAGATTCGGCTAGCCATAGCACCACAAAAAAAGCGGTCATCAAAAGCATCGTTATAAACTTTCGCAAAAATCCAATAGTCGTGCCCAAATTTTCTTTTTCGAAGAATTGTCCTAAAACATTTTTGTCTTGCTCAAATTCAATCCCAAAACTATCTGATAAATAAAGTCTTAAATCTGCCAATTTAGCTTCAGCCTTTGGAAAGAATTCCGATTTAGTAGCTAAGATCTCTTTACTCGACAACTGAATTAGTTCTATACCCAGTTTAAGACCACCAGCTACGAGCAATAAGACTATAACTATACTTATATATTTTGGCACATTTCTACGCCCTAACCATCGCATTAATGGCAAAAACAATAGCGCAATGAACATTGAAAATATGAGCGGAATAAATATAAACGACAAAATTTTTAGCAGATAAAACACTAAAGGAATAGCTATAATCAGCAACAAAATATTAGTTGTACGTCTTTGGTCTAACATGAGGCAATTTTCTTGTAAATAGCGAACTGTAAAGATACATTAAAAAAGAAGTCCGTAACCTATAAATTGCTGTTAAAACGGTACACCATCATCTTCTGGTGCCCCAAAGGCATCTGATGGATCTGGGAAACTATCTGGCTTAAAGGTATCATCATTTGCCGCAGCATTCATTTTAGAATGGAATTCACCAAACGGTGTATCAAAATCATCCAAATTATCGAACTTACCAAGGTGTCCGATAAATTTCAATCGAATGTTATCCAATCCTCCATTTCTATGTTTAGCGACGATAAACTCTGCTTGACCTTCGGTTGGTGAACGCTCTTCGTCGTCCCATTCATCAATCTTGTAGTATTCCGGTCTGTAAATAAACGATACGATGTCAGCATCTTGCTCTATGGCACCAGATTCACGTAAATCCGATAATAACGGACGCTTACTTCCGCCACGTGTCTCTACGGCACGCGATAACTGTGAAAGTGCAATAACTGGGACATTAAGTTCCTTCGCCAACGCCTTAAGGTTACGCGAAATAGTTGATATCTCTTGTTCTCTATTCCCTCCTTTTTGACTTCCACCTGCCGTCATTAACTGCAAATAATCAATTACTATGAGCTTGATGCCATATTGTGAAGCTAAACGACGTGCCTTTGCTCTTAAATCGAAAATGGATAATGATGGTGTATCATCGATAAACAGAGGTGCTTTTTCTAAGGTTTTTACCTTTACATTGAGTTGTTCCCACTCATGTTTTTCTAGTCTTCCCGTTCTTAACTTTTCTGAAGATAAACCGGTTTCACTTGAAATTAAACGGGTAATCAATTGCACTGAGGACATCTCTAACGAAAAGAAGGCTACAGGAATATTACTATTTACGGCAATATTTCTTGCCATGGTTAAAGTTAAAGCTGTTTTACCCATACCAGGACGTGCGGCTACAATAACTAAGTCTGAAGGTTGCCAACCTGAGGTCAGTTTATCTAACTTGTCAAAACCCGAAGGAATACCACTTAAACCTTCTTTATTCGAAATCTCCTCAATCTTCTTCTTTGCCTGAATCACCAAGCTTTGTGCTGTCTCTGTGGATTTCTTTACATTGCCTTGAGTAACTTCATAAAGTTTAGCTTCTGCGTTATCCAAAAGATCGAAAACATCCTTGGTTTCGTCATACGCTTCTTCAATAATTTCGTTTGAAATTTTTATTAAACTACGCTGAATATATTTTTGAAGAATGATACGTGCATGAAACTCTATATGTGCTGATGATGATACCCGTTGTGTTAAAGAAATGAGATAAAAATCACCTCCTATAACATCGAGTTTTTCGTCTTTCTTCAATTGGCTAGAAACCGTTAATAAGTCAACAGGTTCGCTATTTTCAAATAATTTGAAAATGGCTTCAAAGATGTGTTTATGTTTTTCAAGATAAAAGGCGTCAGGACTTAAAATATCAATGACCTCATCCACCCCTTTTTTATCAATCATCATTGCACCAAGCACAACTTCCTCTAAATCAATAGCTTGAGGAGGTATTTTTCCTTTCTCTAAACTAATAAGTGTGCTCTTATCGACTTTAAAGCCTTGTACGGGATTAGGTTGTTTCATAAGTAACAAAAGTAACTAAATACTGTAGATGAACTGCACATTAGGATACTTTCAATCTCAACAGATCATTAACAATTTAACTGTTTATAACTTTAATTTATTGTTAATAACGGTGAAAAGCACCGAAGCCAAAACTTCGGTTTTTTTAGTGGGCTCGGTATATAGCGGATTTAGTCTTTATAGACTCCCATTTGAGCGTATTTTTCCATACGCTGGGAGACTAAATCTGTTGGTGATAAGTTTTTTAGCTCCTCATAGGATTTTATAATAGCATCTCTAACTGCCAAAAATGTTTTCTCTTTATCGGTATGTGCTCCTCCAAGTGGCTCTTTAACGATTTGATCCACAAGTTTCATGCGTTTCATATCCTTAGCGGTCAATTTTAAAGCTTCTGCTGCTTGTTCTTTGTACTCCCAACTTCTCCATAATATTGAAGAACACGACTCTGGTGAGATTACAGAATACCATGTATTTTCTAGCATCAAGACCTTATCTCCTACTCCAATTCCTAGAGCACCACCTGAGGCACCTTCACCAATAATTACGGTAATGATTGGTACTTTGAGGCGTGTCATTTCTAAAATATTTCGGGCAATAGCTTCTCCTTGTCCACGTTCTTCAGCTTCTAGTCCTGGATATGCGCCTGGAGTATCGATCAAAGTTACTACTGGAATTCCAAACTTTTCAGCTGATTTCATTAATCGTAAAGCTTTACGATAACCTTCTGGATTAGACATCCCAAAATTACGGTACTGTCTTGTCTTTGTATTGTAGCCTTTTTGTTGGCCAATAAACATGTAGGTTTGGTCTCCTATCTTTCCTAACCCACCAATCATGGCTTTATCATCTTTTACATTTCTGTCGCCATGCAATTCTAAAAAAGATTCACCACATAGGGCATTGATATGATCTAAGGTATAAGGTCTATTAGGATGGCGCGACAGCTGAACCCGTTGCCAAGCCGTAAGATTTTTATAAATCTCTTTTTTTGTTTCGGCTAGTTTTTTTTCGATTTGCTTGCAAGTTTCCGTAACGTCCACATCACTTTCCTCTCCAATAATTTGGCACTTTTCAAGCTGTTCCTCTAATTCTTTTATAGGTAATTCAAACTCTAAATATTCCATACAATTTGAAATCGTGTTTTAGTTAGTTAAGTTTACAAAACTACATATTCTTATTTACTTTTTATAAAAAACATCCATAAAGTAGGTTCACTTTACCCTTATTGAGAAAATAGAACTTTGTAAAATAAATATGTAAACTCTAACTGGTAATATTTGCGCTTTTACCTTTTCGTTTTTTGTGGTTTTTTAACACAGCATCCATGATTACGGTCAATATGATTAAGCCTGCTCCAACATAAAATTGTGAAGACATTTTTTCTGTATCGGGAAAAATAATTAAGGCTAGTATGATACCATAAATAGGTTCTAAGTTATAACTTAAGATTACAGTAAATGGGCTGATATAACGCATCACCTCCACTGCTCCGATAAATGCATATGCTGTACAAACCGTGGCCAATATGAAAATATAGACCCAATCCATCTTCGATAGAGTGAAGAATTCTGTATTGAATTGAATTCCTGAAAAGTAAATGAAAAGGCTTAGAAAAAGCACACCACTGATAAATTCGTAAAACGAAATTACTGTTGCATTATAACGCTCGATGAATCTACCATTGATAACCGCAAATAAGGTTGAAAATAAAGCGGATAATAGGCCCAAAATTATGCCGTTTAAATATTTTAGTTCACTGCTGGTAATTAGAAAGACACCAAAAATTACAATCAAGCCAAACAAAATCTCATAAACTAAAACTCGTCGTTTAAAAAAAATGGGCTCAATAAAAGAAGCAAAAAAAGCTCCTGAAGAAAACATAGCTAAAGCAATAGAAACATTAGATTGCTTTATAGATTCAAAAAACGTAATCCAATGCAACGCTATAATAATACCCGCCACAGAAAACTGAAAAATGGTTTTCTTGGAAACTTTTATATTGAGCTTTATAATTTTAATGTAAAAAAACATCAAAACAGCTGCAATTGCCATTCTGTACCAAACTATCTCACTGGCACCTATGGTGATTTTTTTTCCTAAGATTGCTGTGAAGCCAGCAATAAAAACCAAAAAGTGTAGATGAATATAATCCTTTAATCTAGCGTTTGGCATTCTGAAGAAGGTATACCGCTAAAATACCAAATAATAAATTAGGAAGCCATACGGCAATAATTGGCGGAAAATTAGATTGCTCTGCCATAACGCCAAATATTTTGTCGAAGAATACGTAAATCATAGCAATGGTAATACCAAATGCCAAATTAACTCCCATACCACCTCTCCGTTTTATGGACGACACCGCAACACCAATAATCGTTAAGATAAATATAGAAACAGGGATACTCCACTTTTTTAATTTTACAACTTCATACCTCCCAATATTAGGGGAACCCTTACGCTTCTCGGCCTCAATAAATTTGAGAAGGTCCCCATAAGATTTGGTTTCAGCAGCATAATCTACAGGTGTTAAATCTTCGAGCTCAAATGTAAATTTCATATTTTTCCTTCTCTCTTTTTCAATGGTTTCAACTCCATTATCAAAAGATCTTTTAACATAAGATGTCAATCTGTAGCTACTATCTTCTTCTATAAATCGGATATTATCAGCAAATATTTTGTATTTCAACTCATTACCTTCAAAATGTTCATAGGTAAAGTGTCTACCATATTTTTGGGCTGGTGAAAAACTGCTGACATAGATATAATCATTGTCATTTATTTGTTGATAAACATTTCTCGTCCTTTGAACTTTTTTATTCTTCTTAAGGTACTCAAACTTAAACTCATTAAATCCTTGACTAGCTATTGGTGCTAAATACATTCCTAAAAACAAAGCTAACCCAGCTACTAAAGTTGCCCCTACTATATAGGGTCTTAAAAACCTTGAAAAGGATACTCCAGAACTTAAAAAAGCAACAATCTCTGTATTATTGGCTAGTTTAGAGGTAAACCAAATAACGGAAAGAAATAAGAATATTGGTAGTAAAAGATTAGCAAAATAGACTGTAAAATTCAAATAGTAGATCGTTACTTCATCAAAAGGTGCCTCGTTCTCAAGAATCTTACCTACTTTCTCTGCAAGATCTACTGTGATACCTATTGGTATAAACAACAGTAACATCATTAAAAATGTAAACAGATAACGCTTTAATATGTACCAATCTAGTATTTTCAAAAACTACAATCTATTATCCATTTGTTTAACCATTTGATCTTTCCACGTCCTAAAGTCTCCTTCCATAATATGTTTTCTCGCTTCCCTAACCAACCACAAATAAAAACCAAGATTATGAATTGTAGCAATTTGCTTGCCAAGTAATTCGTTTACCGTAAACAAATGCTTCAAATAGGCTTTAGTGTAATCTGTATCTACATACGTAATACCCATTTCATCTATTGGTGAAAAATCGTCTGCCCATTTCTTATTTTTTATATTAATTGTTCCGTAGGCCGTAAACAACATTCCATTTCTTGCATTACGTGTTGGCATTACGCAATCAAACATGTCTACACCTAACGCAATATTTTCTAAAATATTTATTGGTGTTCCAACACCCATAAGATAACGCGGTTTATCTTCGGGTAAAATATCGCATACAATATCTGTCATGGCATACATTTCCTCGGCTGGTTCTCCAACAGACAAACCTCCAATGGCATTACCTTCCGCTCCAACATTTGCAATATATTCCGCTGATTGTTGTCTTAAATCTTTGTATGTGCTACCTTGTACAATCGGGAAGAACGTTTGCCCATAATCATATTTATATGGCACCTTCTTAAGATGTTCTAAACAGCGTTCTAACCAACGATGGGTCATATGCATTGATCGCTTAGCATAATTATAATCGCAAGGATAAGGAGTACATTCATCAAAAGCCATAATAATATCCGCTCCGATACTGCGTTGCACTTCCATTACATTTTCTGGTGTAAACACATGGTAACTTCCATCGATATGGGATCTAAACTTTACACCTTCTTCCTTAATTTTTCTGTTGGCCGATAAAGAATACACCTGATAACCACCTGAATCAGTTAAAATATTACGATCCCAATTCATAAATTTATGCAAACCACCTGCTTGCTCTAAAATTGGTGTTTGCGGCCTTAAGTACAAATGGTACGTATTACCAAGAATAATATCTGGGTTAATGTCGTTTTTCAACTCACGTTGATGAACCCCTTTTACAGAAGCGACAGTTCCTACAGGCATAAAAATTGGAGTCTCAATGACTCCATGGTCTGTTGTTATAGTCCCAGCCCTAGCTTTAGTTTCTTTGTCTTTTGCTAAGCGTTCAAATTTCATAAAAATAAGTCTGCTGGCAAATATAAATAACTCTCAAACATTCATATCTTAATTAAATTTAAAATTGTTAGCAAATCATAAAAATCGTTAATAAGTGACTTCAATCGACTTTTGCACAAGGCTTATAAAAAGTTATTTTTGTGCCATTAATTTAAGCAATATAATATGCCAAATATTCAAGAATTAGAAGCATTAACAATACAGGTACGAAGAGACATTTTAAGAATGGTTCACAAGGTAAATTCTGGCCATCCAGGTGGATCTCTCGGTTGTGCAGAATTCTTCGTTTCACTTTACAACGAAATCATGAAAACCAGTGATGGTTTTAATATGGATGGCATAGGTGAAGATATTTTCTTCTTATCTAATGGTCATATTTCACCAGTATATTATAGTGTCTTAGCACGCTCTGGTTATTTTCCTATCGACGAATTAAACACGTTTAGATTAATAGATTCTCGTCTACAAGGGCACCCAACGACTCACGAAGGGTTACCAGGCGTGCGCATCGCATCAGGATCTTTAGGGCAAGGTATGTCGGTAGCCATTGGTGCTGCGCAAACTAAAAAGTTGAATAACGATTCCCATTTGGTTTATAGCTTACATGGTGATGGCGAATTGCAGGAAGGTCAAAACTGGGAAGCCATTATGTATGCAGCAGGAAATAAGGTAGATAATCTCATAGCAACAGTAGATTTAAACGGTCAACAAATTGATGGTTCAACGGATAGTGTTTTACCAATGGGCAATCTAAAGGCTAAATTTGAAGCTTTTGGTTGGACTGTCGTTGAGATTGAAGAAGGCAATAATATTGAATCTATTCTATCAGGTATGGCTGAGGCAAAATCACTAACCGGAAAAGGTAAACCGGTATGTGTTCTTTTAACAACTGTAATGGGTAACGGTGTGGATTTTATGATGCATACACATGCTTGGCATGGCAAAGCCCCAAACGACGAACAATTAGAGATAGGCTTAGCTCAAAATGCTGAAACTTTAGGAGATTATTAAAAACCCCTTCTAACTTTCCTAAAGGGAGAAGAACTAAAATATGATTACAAAACTATAATTAAAACCCTCTAAAAAGCCCTTCCTTTGGAAGGGTTGGGAAGGCTTATGAAAGTATACACCAACACAGGAAATAAAG
>NZ_JANQOM010000085.1 GCF_028289625.1 Winogradskyella sp.
AAATCCACGTGCACGGGGAAGATACTCTTTCGCTTTTCCCAAGTGCCATTTTCCTGCCATATAGGTGTGATACCCATTTTCTTTAAGGATTTCGGATAAAGCAGGAATATCGGTTCTGAGATGACCTTCATAACCGACTACATCCATTTGGTTTTGAGCCGTTTTTTCATACATGTTACCCAGCCCAGCCAAATGACTGTCCATTCCAGATAGCAGCATAGAACGTGTTGGTGAGCAGGTAGGTGCTACATAAAAGTTAGTGTAGCGGACACCCTCTTCAGCCAATTTGTCTATGTTGGGAGTGTTTATTTCACCTCCAAAAGCACCTACGTCCGAAAAGCCCATGTCGTCAGCAACGATGACGAGAAAGTTTGGCTGCTCCTGTGTTTTCTCTTGTGCAAAAGACCGCCCACAGAATAAAAGGGCTGCTACTGCCAACAGAAAAAGTAATTCTGATCTCAATTGATTTGTTTTCATAATTTTCAAATTATTAGGTTGTACTTTATTTTAAATTTTGATACAATGTTATTGACGGTAGGTCCCTTGCACCAGTGGCATTTCCCCAATGGCGCATCTCACTTTCCGAACGTTATGGAGTGCTGCTTTTCTTCTGGAATATGGCCTTGGGGATCAAAGCGGTGAAGTTGAATTTGAATGTCCAATCCTCTCTGTAAGCTGACCATACATTTTTAGATTGCCCAGATAGAGGCACAGCAGCATTAGTACTTTGGATTTGTAATTTTTCATGGCTTCTAGATTTATTGAGTAGTGGTCAAAACTAGAAGCGAGGCCTCCTGTAAACACCTAGTGGTTACCTATCGTCGTTGAATCATTTACCAACGTGTCAATTGTGGCCATTTGATTCTAAGAATGATGAATCAATAGGGCTAGAATTCTGAAGGTTCCTGAATTAAGTATTTCCCGACCAACATTGCCACTAAGATTGTCAGGTAGAGTTGGCCGATAATTCCGATTAAAAGGGCCACGGACTGGGCAGGGGGCGTCAGGGGAAGCACGTCCCCAAATCCTAGAGATGTAAGAGTGGTAAAAGAGAAGTAGGTGAGTTGGTACATATCACCACCATTGTTCAAGTTGTAGGATTCAGGAATCACCAAATTGATGAACTGGCATAATTGTCCACCGAAAAGGCCAATCAAGAAATAGCCCGATACGGCAGCAGCTATTATGTTCAGGGTAATTCTTTGGCTATTCCAGATGATACTGAACAGGCGGTAACCCAGAAAAATTAAAAACGTGCTAGTGAAAAAGGCCCTTGAAAATTTCACTATAGGAAATTGTTCAGTTTCTGCACCCAACCAGATAAAAATTATGGCTACAAAGCCTATTACCAACCCTATCAAAAAGTGGCGAATTGAACTGGATATCAATTGTATCCCTGTAAACACAACAAAAGATAGCACGGTTTGAAAAATTAATGTCCTTAAGTCTGGCATTAAGTACACTGGAATGGGCAGTAAAAGCAAAAGGACAAGACTTAGCAACAGCCAAGTTGAGTTGTTCTTGCCCCGAAAAAGAAATCGCTGCAATCGCAAGTGATACCGATATGCTTTTCGAATTCTTTTCAAAACCAATCAATTGATGTTATACCGAAGCTTTAGAAGGGTCAGTTCTTCTTCAAGTTCTTTTCGAAGCTCCGAAAGTCTATCGCTGCCATTTCGCCCCTTTTGACCCGCAATCAACCCATTGATGCATTTTTTCAAAAAGGGGACGTCTGCATTTTCGTGGTTGTTTATGAATGCCATGGTGCCCTTTAATGCGAACAGAAAGTACTGGGTTTCCGAAGTGTCCTGATAGAGGTTCATCACCCTTTCGGTCTTTTCCAAATAATATTGAAGTACCCTGTGGCACTCGTTTAAAAGCCTTTGTTTATCGTAAATGGTCATGGCAAGAAATTTTATCAAAAGTATCTTATGGGCGAGGGGATGTGCACCGATAACTTCCCAACGCCCTTAATTGACTTCCGAACGTATTACGTTTTTGCCCTTTTATTAATTATATTGAGGTTGTCATAATCTTAAAGACCAATGTCCTTCCCAGCGAAGTTTTCCGATGTGGAAATCAATGTTCAAGACATTGATGGAAAGCCCATGTTGACAGAGCAAATAGTTTCTGACCGAGAGGCAAAACCTATTGAAGTCGATGTTCCCAATTTTTTAAGGCCTGTCAGTACGTCAAGATCTGATTATTTCGAACATGCTTTCGATTATTTACAGCTTGAGCATTTTGACCCAAAGACGTCACGAAGCAGAGAAGAAATCACCGAATTGTTGGTTACGAGTATTTCTTTGGTCAAAGCGATTAAATTCTTGCATCAAAACAGTTTGTCAATAGGATTACTTTCTTCAAGCAGATTCTATTTAAATGACAAGAGTGAACTCATAATACTTGGTAATTCTTTAATAAATGATACCCCTGCTGAATTTGGGTTTGAGTATTATGCATTGGAAGATTTCTATTATTTGGCCCCGGAATGTTATGAGAACATACAGCTGACCCCAGATTATCGTGCCGACTTCTATTCTCTTGGGGTTAATTTATATGTCTGGTATACAGGGAGCCTTCCATTTAAAGGAGATGACAAAATGCAGCTAATGCACCATCACCTTACAAGAATACCCATTGTCCCAAAGGAAATCAATCCAGCAATTCCTGAAGGTCTCAGCGATTTGATATTGACCTTATTGGCCAAACAGCCTGAAGGCCGATACGCTTCAGCATTTGGAATTCTCCAAGACCTAGAGGCCATTCTCAACGCATTTGAAAAAGGGAATGATTCGCCCGTACAATTGCACATAGACTATAATCCAGGAAAAATCGATTTTGGAAGTACGTTGTTCGGTCGGGATGGAATGTTGAAAGAGTTGGAAGATCGTTATAGCAGGGCAGAACACTTCCATTCGCAAATAGTCTTTGTAGAAGGGTTTTCCGGTGTGGGAAAAACCAGTTTGCTCCAAAGGTTTATCAATGAAACGTCATCAAAAAAAACAATTGCTTTAGAAGGTAAGTTCGACCAATACAAGCAAGCTCCCTATACAGCCGTTCAAATGGCCTTCAGTGACCTGGAAAGGCAATTATTGCTAAAGTCCAATATTGATAGAAAAAAGCTTAAGAAGATCTTGGTTGATGAATTGGGAAAAAATGTCGGTGTGCTTCAGGGAATAGTTCCGAGTATTGGATTTTTAGTTGGTGATTTCGAGCCCGTGGAAGTCTTGAATCCAATCGAGACAAGGAACCGTTTCAATTATGTATTTCAGAAATTTTGCAAAGCGATTACGGGTCTGGGACTATACATTGTTTTGTTCATAGATGATTGGCAATGGTGCGACCCTCCTTCTTTAGAATTGATGAAATCATTGGCACAACAAGAAGGCAAAGGTATTTTGCTTTTATTCGCCTTCAGGGGCAACGAAGTGGATGGCAACCATCCTTTTCATTTATTTAAGACTGAAAATACCAAGTTGCCACATTGCCATCATTTTATTGTTGACCCACTGGAAAGGAGGTTGTCAAATCAGATGATCGCCACGGCATTGGGAATGGATGAGTCTGAGACAACTGAGCTTTCAAAGTTGATTTTCGATAAAACAGGGGGTAATCCATTTTTCATCAAGCAGTTTGTCAATTCATTATATCAAAAGGGATTTCTGAAATATGATTTTGACAAGCATTTTTGGAGCTGGGACCATTCTGGCATCAAAAAAGAGGGGCTTGCCCAAAATGTAATTGATCTAATTACCCAAAAAATTGATACGCTTTCGTATGAAGTACAGATTATCTTTAAAATCGCTTCATGTGTAGCTGGAAAATTTGACTTGGATTTGATTTCTGAAATCAGCGGGATTGAAAAAACACTTATTCCGATACTTCTTGATGTTTCCATGGGGAGTGGCTATATCTCAAAATCAAGGCAGAAGGATGTACAGCGGTACCATTTCACCCACGACCGTGTTCAGCAGGTGTCATATCAATTGACAATTCCGGCATTTCCGTTGACCAATGAACAGTTGCACCTTCAGATTGGGGAATATTTTTTGAAAAAAGGAGCAAACAAAAGCTATTCTGTTGGGGAAATTTTACTGCACTTTTTAGCGGCCAAAGAATTGATTTCCAAAAGAGATACAACGACAGTAATCAACCTCATACTTGGGCTAAATGGCGATTCGGCTTTATCGGTAACTCCAGAAGCCAGCAAACAGCACTTTGAGCTGGCACTTTATTTGAGTAAAAAGTTCAAAATCAGAAAGCACCTATTTGATTGTTATTTAGGCCTATCAGAAGCTTGTTGCCTATTAAATGATTTAGCGTCTGCAGAGGCCTATGCCGACAAGGCCTATGATTCCACAGAAAACATATTGGAAAAAGTAAGACTGCTTCGCATGAAGATGCTTTTCTATGAGAGCTACGCCATGTTCGAGAAAAACATAGAAACCGGTCTTCAGGCACTCACCCTATTTAAAATTGAAGGGGAAGAACATCACGTGAAAAACACCCTGGGGCCACTTATAGAAAAGGAATATCAGCTTTTTAATTCGCTTACGGGAACAAGAGACTTGTTCTATGAACTTTCAAAAAGGAAAATGACATCTCCCGAAGAACTTGCCATTATGGATGTTCTGGTCAATATGAATGCGTCTGCCTACTTTGTCAACCTATACTTGTTTGCTTGGAGCACATTGAAAATGGCCAACCAAACTTTACGTCATGGCCTGACCAATTCCACTCCCTTTGCTTTGGTTTTTGTGGGCTCCCTGTTGGTTGCATTGTACAAAGAGTTCGATCGTGGTTACAATTTTGGGAAACTGGGGGTAGAGCTTTTAAAAAAGGTGGAAAACGATCAATACAAAAGCAGAACACTTTCCGTGTTTCCGATTTTTATCCAACACTTTAAAGAACCAATTCTTGCAGGTACGGTAAATCTTGATGAATCTATTTACAGCGGCCTTGAAACGGGTGACCTTCCTTATGCAGGATATTCGTTTTATGCCAAGGTACGGGATGCTTTTTTAGCTGGCAACGACCTAAGCGAAACTTTGGATCTTTGCGACGAAAGTATTGCGTTTATGCAAAATGTCAACAATCAAGGCCTGTTGGCACTAATGCGCTTGTTAAAGGGCAGTATCCTAAAACTTTTGAACAAATATGATTCCAACTATGGAGCCGTTGAGCGGGAAGCCTTACAGTTTCTTCTCGATGTGAAGTTTTTTACTGCCGTATCGCACCATTATATTTTTAGGAGTTGGACCCACTGTATTTTAAGGGAGTACAAACTGGCGAGCGAGCTGTTAAAACAAAACGGGGAAATCGTTGTGTATGCTGCATCCCAACCCCATGTGCCAAAACATTATTTTCTTGATTCCCTTTGCTTGCTATACCAAAATCCGACGTTATTAAAGGCACAAGAGAAACGGATACAGGATAATCAAAGCACTTTAAAGCTTTGGAGTGATAGCATGCCTGAAAATTTCAGTGCCGAGTACTATCTGATAGAAACCCTCCTGAAAAGTAGGAAAGGAAATATGGAAGAGGCGTTGGCTTCTTTTAATTTGTCCCTGAAATGGGCTGAAAAAGGCAGGCTTATGGGTGTAAAGGCACTTTCTTACGAAGTAGCCTCCGATATGTTGAAATCTAGCGAGTACTCAATACTTGCAACGGGTTTTGAAGAGAATGCCAAAAGTGTCTATGCCCAATGGAATGCTTGGGCGAAAACAGAAATACAAGAAAAAGATTCTTTTAGCAGAAGCAAAGGCGCTGACCTTAATACCGCAAGTCTTATAAAATCTATGCAGGCTATTTCTTCTGAAGTGAATAAGGGAGATGTAATTGGAAAGCTTCTGGGCGTGATTATGGAAAATGCTGGTGCCGATAGAAGTATATTAATTTTAACTGAAAAGGGCATCCCCTATGTTGAGGCTGAGATAACTTCAGAAAAGGAAATGAAATCCCTTGGAAAAAACCCCTTGCACAAAAGCAAAATACCCACCAATATTATTGAATATGTAATTGATTCAAAAAAGGAATTTGTGCTTGAAAGCCAAAAATCAATAGCCGATGTTGACAGTAAATACATTGACAAAAACAACATTCTCTCCTTGCTGGCTTTGCCTCTGTTAAGGCAAAAAGAACTTATTGGTGTCCTGTACTTGGAGAATCATCAGTTTTCTGGCCTATTTAAGGGGAGTGACCTCGAAATTCTTAGGGTTATTGCTTCGCAAGCCGCCATATCAATTTACAATACCTTACTGTTTGAAGAGACCTCAGGACTCAATATGGAACTTCAAAAATCAAAGGATGAGTTGAGCAAGATGAACTTGTTGTTGGAGGAGAAAATAAAAGATAGGACCAAGGTGCTTCGACAAGAAATAGAAATAAGAAAAAAAGTCGAGGTCGAATTGAAGAAAGCGCAGAAAGAAGCAGAGAAATTCCACCAGCAGCAAATAAAGGAGGAGCGTCAAGAGGCATTACAATCGAAGATGATGATGTTGTCTTCACAAATGAACCCACATTTTATCTTTAACTCACTTGGATCGGTACAATCTTATATCTTGAGCAAAGAAACAAATAGAGCGGTAGACTTTATTTCAGAGTTTGCCGGGTTAATGCGGAAGAACTTAATCAATTCGACTACAAAATATATCTCCATCTCAGAAGAACTTGAATTTTTGGACAAATATTTACTGCTCGAAAAAATACGTTTCAATAATAACTTTGATTATAGTATTACCGAGACCATCGATAATCTCCATGATACACTGATTCCCCCAATGCTTTTGCAACCCTTTATAGAAAACGCCGTAATTCATGGGCTCAGTAAACTTAAAGAACGAAAAGGGAAATTAAAAGTCAATCTGGATGAAGTGGAGGACAGAATAGTGTGTACGATCGAAGACAACGGCATCGGAAGGGAAAATGCTTTGAAACATCGCAGTCCAGGTCATAAATCAGTAGCCATTAGTAATTTGGAGACCCGTTTGGAGTTGCTTAATAATTCTGAGGAAGCCAATGAGTATACCTATGAAATTGTAGACTTGAAAGATGAAAAAGGTCCTACGGGAACAAAGGTTACGGTATGTTTTCCCAACGATTTACATTAGACGGTTTAATAGATCATCTTTCTTTCTAACAGATACATCAACATGTGAGCCATCTTTCATTATTACATACCCCCCCTTGCCCTTCACATACTTTTGTAAATGCGTGAGATTGACCATATGTGACTTGTGAACCCTAAAGAAATTACATTGCTCTAAGAGGGCTTCATACTCTTTCAATGGCTTTGAAACCAAAATCTTTTTGCCATTCTGCAGATAAAAATTGGAATAGGAACGTTCTGCCTCTGCCCTTATGATAGCCTCAGCCTCAATAAAGTCAATACCATCGGAGGAAGGAAGGGCTATTTTGGTAAAACGCTGGTCTTCCAGCTTCAAATTAGATTTCAAGACATTGATCTTTTCAGTACTCGTCGTACTTTCCTTTTTGCCTATGACCTTGACCGCTCGAGCTATAGCATCTTGCAGTTCCCTAATATTTATGGGTTTCATTAAGTAATCAAGCGCCGCATATTTTATGGCGTTGATGGCATAAAGGTCATGGGCCGTGGTGAAAATTACCTCAAAAGGCGGCTCTTCAAAATGGTCAAAAAGGGTAAAGCCATTTCCGCCGGGCATCTCAATATCCAAAAAAATGATTTGGGGATTCTTTTCATGGATGATCTTGACAGCTTCTTCCACATTGTAGGCATCTCCCAATATTTCAATGTCAGGACAGAAATTATCGAGCATTTTGCTCAATGTCTCGTGATGTCTTTCTTCATCATCGACAAGAATGGCCCTTATTTTATTGTTCTCCTTCATTACTTGTTCGATAAATATACGCGATTGCTTCTTTTCAATTTCAAGGTTATTTGATAATTTAGTTATCACATGATAACCTTGGGATCTATAGCACCAGATTTTTATGCAAAAACCACTATGGGCGATTTGCAGTTCCATAAATGGTTGGGGTCGAGTTGGGGTTTGTTGTTTTCGCATCCTGAAGATTATACCCCGGTTTGCACTACTGAATTGGGCGTAGTGGCGAACCTGCGTGATGAATTTGAAAAACGAGGTGTAAAGGCCATTGCCTTGAGTGTTGACAGTCTTGAATCCCATATAGGTTGGATTGAAGATATCGAGCGATCCATGAACGCCAAAGTAAACTTTCCCATTATTGCAGATGAGCATGCTGAAGTGGCTCAACTTTATGAAATGATTCACAAAGACAGTTCTGAGAAACATACAATTAGAGCCGTATTCGTCATTGGCCCTGAAAAAGACATCAAACTAATGTTGACCTACCCAATGGCGGTTGGGAGAAACTTTGATGAGATTCTTAGAGTTGTTGATGCCCTTCAACTAAGTGCCAAACACCCTGTGGTGACTCCTGCTAATTGGAAACAAAAGGAAGACGTAATTATCGACCCATCAATATCGGAAAAGGATGCGATAGAAGCATTTCCAAAAGGCCATCAAAAAGTCATCCCTTATTTGAGGTATACTGAGCAACCCTAAATTATTATGAGCCCAGGTCTTCGAAGAGATCTTTCGGCAGCAAGCCCTGTTTTTCGTACAGAAAACCCCTCACTCTGTTCGGATGGCTTGCTGGGGATACTCCCCAGACCCCTGATTTATCTTTGAACTCCAATGATTGAAAAGATGTAAAAAAGCTCTTTTTCTATTAACCTAAAAGTCTGATGTAAGGTGGGATTGATTGCTCAGGATTCCACTAGGGGGTAGTCCCTTAAAACGTTCCTTTCTCGGCATACAAATTAAGAATATTCTAAAAATTGAAATACCTCTTTAATCAATAAACCCTTGAAGTTAAAAATATGAGATAAACTTTATAAATTAAATTAAGGGGTTATTTGATATTGCTTCATTCTAACACCAATTAAGTCACTAAGTAGAGGGTTCGGTCAAATGAAATCATTACATCCATGATTTTTTATCTTACTTCAAAAGTCGCTCGTGAAACCAAGGGATCGCCCTCATATGTTATGCCTTCCAAAATTACTTGATAGGCACCAGATTTATTAGATGAATAAAAGGAAATAGAAGCTTTGCCCTCTTTTATGATTACCGTTGGCCTCCAACTAAGAACCGAAGATTTTGGATTTGGAGTATGTATATCTAGCTTATTGGTATGATAAACAGGTTCATAAAATTTTCTTGCATGGCTGAATCCTGAATGTGTGAAATTGATGGTTCCACTATTTATCACTTTTGTAGAAATTTTCTTTTTGCTAAAGCTCTTCGTGTAAATGGCTACAATTCCACCACCTGCTCTTGAACCATATATTGCTGTCCTTGGGCCCTTCAATACATCTATAAAGTCAATTTCTGTGAAAGGCATTGATTGAATGGTCAGAGCATCTTCTACTGGAGTACCATTTAAAAGGATTAACGCCTTGCTATCTTCTTTCCTTAATGTACTTGAGCCTCGCAAATATACATCACCATTCCAAATTGAAAATCCAGGAATTCTTCCTTGGAGCATCATCAATGGGTTTTCTTTAGATGTTGATACAGGGATATCTTGAAAATCTATAGTTTGAGAGGCCTCTTTATACAGGATTCTTTTTTCGACATATCGGTCTTTTGGTCTTAGTTTTTTAGACTTTACCTCTACCTCTTCCAACTGGACCACATCCTTATCCGTAAGGAAAGTTGTCTCGAAATTTTTGCTGCTACCAGCTACATAATCATTCAAGTCGCCTTTATTAACAGCGCTATGGAGATTGATTGAAGGACATATTGGAGGAGGTATGACAGAATCCATTTCAATAAAAAAATCTGACCTTAGGCCCTGCTTTTTTTTGCTATTTAATGATTTACTAGCATTAATATTTTTCGCTTGTAAAATGACAGATGTGGTATCAATAAAATTCAAGTCTTTAAAAACAAACCGTCCCTGAGCATTTGTTTTTACTTCATCAAACCCAACCTCTTGACTATTTTTATAGGAAAGGGAAACAAGCGCCATAACAGGTTTATCGCGATTATAGGAACTTTTGACGGTACCTTTTAGGGTAATACCCTTTTCTAGTTCAAATTTGTTATTCGGTTCTCTCCCATAAATTGTGTCATCAATATCAATGAATTGTCTCCAACCCTGTGTCATCATCAATATATCCAAGTTTTTTCTTCTTTGGGGATCACTAGAATTAAAGTAATAATAAGGATTCTCTATGTTTCCCTGTATTTCTGAATTCAACAACAGATACGTTTTAATATCATAATCACCAAGTTGTGTTGCATTTTCTGATATTTTTGTTACGGCCAAGGAAGTGTTTGCCATTTTTTTTGTGCTTGTTGGATGCTCTAAAGAAATATCCAATGTCACAAGTTCCTTTTTATTGTATTCATTTTTTGAAGGTGATATGTTGACTTTAGGGGTTGTTCCCTCGCCTTCAAAAAACACCAACCTTTCGGCCAAAGGGTTTTCATTGCCATCAAAAAGTGTAAACTGGACTATGCCCTGTTGCAAGATGTCCTTGGGAACTTTTACTATTGCAACGGACCCGTCTCCTACAATTTGTGAACTATAGACTATCCCATTTCTTTGTTTGCCAAAAAGTTTAAGACTATTGATCCCACTGGAAAGAGAGGACTGTATGTTTGCCCTATAATGATTTCCATGGTCAACTATTTGCAAAGTTGCCCCCATATTTAAGCATGCTGGAAGATTATAAAATTCCACGACCCCATTGTGCATGATTTTGGCTCTGTATCTTTGACCTTGATTGGGTATAAGTTGGAATGTGCCCATTCCAAATTTTGAGGTTTCAAAACTTGTGATTTCTTGATTTGATGCATCTACGATCTCTCCTTCCAAATCTACTCCCATGCCGTTTTGATTTGTCACTTTGAATCCAACTCGATTCGTAAAACCATTTACCATATGACCTCCTTCTGGGAAAAACTGTATGTCCAGTTTTTGGCCTTTTTGCGATGCTCCATCAGGGGTCATTTTAGTAGAGGGAATTGGATGTAAATTCTCAGTGGGATGATAAGGGGAGTGAATAATCAATTTTTTATGAAAAAAACAGGAATGTCCGAAATTCCTCATATAGTTGGTGTATGCCCGTACCGTATATTCTCCCCCATAGATATCAAAAGGAAGACTGAAGTCCCCCTCACCAAATCCATTGTCAATTTTGACCGTTTTGGAATCCACTATTGTGTTCAATGGACTTATAAGGTCAAGATGAACAACTTGGCTCAAAGCAGGCCAATGGGTGATCGCGTCTATCAGATACACCTTGAACCAAATATCCTCTTCGGCATAATAATTTGACCTGTCAAAATGAATATATACCTTTTCCGTGATAAGACTGGCCACTGTGGTCGGAGTTTCTTCAAGATAGGACGGTAGTACCTTATTGCCAAACCCGGAAAGAGAGGAAATGGATGAAAAGGAGATAATGAGAAAAAATTTGGCAAATGCTTGATTAGGGACAAAACTTGGAAAACAAAAACTAATTTTCACTAAAGAAAGATTTTAATTATACGAAACATATATAATATCTTACAAATATTGTTCCGTAAAAATTATAAAATGTTCGAAACTATCTACTCTTACATTTTCTATTTGATCAAAATGTAATTCGAACAATAAAGATAGCCGTTCGACAAAAATGATTTGATTTGACAGGGCTGAATCTGAAGTTTATGATGATACTTTTGTAAGTTTTCCATAAAACAGGGAAACCTTCTTTCGATTTACAGCACCGTTTTTGTAAACTTTTGACATTTTACGGTTCCAACGCTCCCACAAAGTTCATTTTCCCGTACTAATTAAGTCGTTTCTATTTTGACCTTTAATTAAACTTTTAGGTCATGATATTTGGGTATGCACGAGTAAGTACAAGCGAACAGAATTTGAATCTACAAATTGATGCCTTTTTAAAGGAAGGAATCAAAGAAAGGAACATTTATACGGACAAGGTTTCTAGCACTAAAGAAGAGCGGAGAAGTCTCAAAAAGTTGTTGAACTATGTCAGGGAAGGAGATACTATCGTAGTTTGGAAACTGGACCGATTGGCCAGGAGCTTGATTCATTTTACCAAGTTGATGACGGAACTGGAGGAAAAGGGAGTGAAGTTCAAAAGCATTACCGAGCCCTTTATAGATACAACTGCAAAGTCTTCGCATTCAGAATTTATCATAAACATTTTTGCTGCTTTGGCCCAGCTGGAAAGGGACATTATTATTGAAAGAACCAAAGCAGGTCTGGAATCAGCTAGAAGACGCGGAAAAGTTTTAGGAGCTCCTAAGGGCATTAGTAAGAAAAATCAGCAAAAAGCTGTACTTTGTGAGGAGTATTTTAATGAGGGAAAACTTACGGTTTCAGAAATATGTGAACGAATGGATATTTCCAGGGCTACTTACTACAAGTATTTAAGATTTAGGGGGCTTTCGGGGAAGCTGAGATCATATAAAACCTCTAAAACCTCTTAGGAAAATAACATTAGTATTTAAAGAAGTAAATGCTTCTTATGATGAAAGTTAGTGAGCTTAGAAAATTGATACGTGAATCTGGACAAAAAGAAATTGCAGATTCTCCTAAATATTACATATGAATAGAGATATAATGATAGGGATATTGCTTATTGGCGTAGGTGGAATTTTCGCCACATTTCTTGCATTTCTTGGGCATTATTACATTCAATTAGGCAGAAGTAAGTTAACTCAAACAATTAAGGAGGATATTATCGAAAGTCAGATTACTCAGCATGTTTTAGAATCTGAAATAAAGTATTTGAATTTGATCGTGGATTTTGAAACTAACATATCATCTGAGGAATTCGTTGGTGAAGGCTTTCTTATTAGAATTTCTGGTTCAAATCCATCAAACAAAGAGAATCTTCAAGTATTATACTATTTAAATGAAGGATACAATGGTAATAAGGAGCCTGTGTGGAGTATAGTTAGCACTGCTTTTGCACTTAAAGAATATCAAACAAAAATAAGGACAGGCTATGGGATGCAGGTATGGGAAAGTAGTTTAACTTCAATCCCACTACCAATAAGCTTAGTAAACTCGAAAGATAAGCCTTTTAAAACAGTTAATGACTTAGATGAATGTCGAATTGAATTGTTTATGCCAAAAAATGTTGCTTTTCAAACCAAGGGTGTCAGATTAATAGCCAATGCTGGCTCGCAATTCAAAAAACATATACTACTTTTTGAATCTTCCATCAAGAAGGGTTCTTGGGTTGATACAGATTATGATATCAATAACAATTTTAATTTTAATATGAATCCTAAACAGGAATATGTTTGGAATTCTCAAAAAGAAGATGATAGGTGGGTGGTTCGAATTAATGATTGCAAAATAGTTAAAGATGGTTCTTATCTCCCAGATATATTTAGAACCATTTATTAGAAAGAAGTCATAAAAATGCTTTTAAATTTAGAAATCTTCCTTTATAAAAGTTCAAAAAAACGATGAATATGATTAGAGGGTTTTACAAAAGACAGATGGATTTTGGAAAATTACCCGTATTCTTTTCATCCCTATTTTTATTTATCCATTGTTCAAAGTAATTGGAAATAAGAATTTGTTTGATTCCATTTTAAACGCCAGCTGTGGCGTTTATGTTCTATTGCTCATTTTGGTCTTAATTAACAAGTCTTCCGATACCCATAGAAAGACTATGAGAAAATGGGTGGGTGTTCTTTCTATTCTTTATGGAGTTTCTATCTCGGTGTTCTTAATTAAGATGGAATTTGAATTGACCAATATTACTACAAGCTATTTTCAAATAATTCCTATTTGAATATTTACAGTTCAAATTTATTTTGTTTTTACTAGTCTGGATTGAATTAAAGGCTGAAATAATTAAATGCCGATTTGAGATTTAAAGTTTGGTAAAATTCTCATTGCTTAGTGATGAAGTCAATTTGGAACTTTTAAGTATGTCGGTTTGCAGAAGATCTAAAATCACCCTATCTTAAATCCGAAAAGATTTCCTCCCCCTCCCTAAGAATTAGATATACAACATTTTGACTAATGACAAAAAAACTAATATTTACAATATTCTGTTGTCTAATTTGTTCTTCAACAATTGACGGTGGAAGAAGATCAACAGGGAAAAGATTTGGGATAGGTTTTGCGCAAGGAATCAGACCTCTGCTTAAAGAGTTTGGAGAGGTTAATGATAAGACTTTAGAAAAATTCACAGACGACCTTCAAAAAAAAATAGTAGAAAAAGGGTTAAATAGCTTTGATACAATTGTAGATGACGCTATTGTTGAGTTCGGTAGTTTAACAAAAGAGTTTTCGGATAGACTGGATTTAACTGCGGAAGGGGCAGCACGTCAAGCGAGGGGTGCAATAGTAGGAAGTCTTACGGTATTTTCAGAGCAGATGTGGAAAGTACTTAATGGTGTACTAGTTGTTGGTGTCGTAATAGTTATTTTGGGTTTCATGCTTAAACGAAATGGTAGCCAAAAACCCAACTTGGTTTTCACAATCCTAGCTTGTCTGATAGGTGGATTCGTTTCATTTTACGCCTTTAGACTAATTCCTAACCCTATAAAAGATGAGGCACTACAAGCAATAAATGAACAGAAAGAAGAATTTGATATGGCTTTCGCTTCTTACAATGTTGCTGGTGCAAAGGTTGCAGGAAAGACTCTTGAACTATTGCAGCCAAATGTCGTGAAAGATCAGTATAACAAAACACACATTTCCAATAAAGCTCAAATTTTTTTGGAATTAGTCACCAACGAATATTTAATTCAGAACTCTGGGCCAGGGTTTTCAAAAGACGACCAATTAATTGCTTATGAAAGTCAAGTTTTCCAAAGTGGATACAAAGACAATCAATTATTATCCTTGAGAAGTTTTAATTTATTTAAAAATCCAAAAAATAAAACGGATGAAATAGCATCGATGCTATATGCCTATTATATATTAAAGAATCGGGAGGGTTCTGGGATTTTTGAAGACATGATATTTTCCATATTGAAAACCGTATATGATATTTACAACGAAGACCCTCATTTATACAGTAAATTAATCCCAGACGTAATTGCAAAAGAAGTAAGATTTCCGACTCTAAGGGATTTGGAAATCGATAGAAGTTCCATTGAAACTTTAATTTCTGAAGGAGATGATATTATCCCTAGTAACATTTTTGGTCACGTAATCCTTTTTAATGAGGAAGCCGTAAAATACAAAAGACGAATAGACTCGTACTACATAGAATTACTTGAGCTTCTTGCCCAAAATATTACTAAAAACCAAACGATTTTATTTAATGAGGAGAATCAACTTGAATCTAAATTAGAAGAAATTAAAGAAGGTGTTAATAAAGTTAATATTGAATTTCAAGAATCTATCCGAGAGAATAGAAATGCTGGTTATAGAAATTATACGAAAGCGGCAATATATCTTGATGATACGTTAGAGAAAAGAATCTATGATATTATCAATTCCTTGAATAAAAGCCAAGAAGAGCAAAGAAAAGTTGAAATTGACAAAAATGAGGTCAGTAGGTTGATAAAAGAAAAAGCAGAGCTGGAAGAAAGCATTAAATCAGAAGAAGAGTCAATTGAAGGAATTAGGGAATTTATTAGGCTTTTGAGAAAAGAGGGAGACAATGGTGCTGTAATTGCGGAGACAAGACGGCTTACTAAAAAGATAGACGCAAAAAATATTAATGTTGGAAAGGTGTCAAAAATCGATGCAAAGCTTGAAGGTATTGAAACGATAAAATCAAAGATGCCGTTCATTCATTACAAGAATTCTGAGAATTCTGGACTTGCACAATGGAAACGAAATTTATTGGAACAAACAATAGAGGAGTCGATTTTAATTGACAAATTTTTGGAACTGGATTCGATAAATTATGACAAGAAAAGGTCAGGTCTTGTTGAACTTGAAAAAGCTATTGTTTACAATATCGATTTTTTTGAAGATAATACCTCAAGCCAAAAAAAGAGTTTTGAAAACTTAAGGGGAGAGAATTATTTGCCTGATTTTAAGTACAATATTTTGTTGGAGGCAATGATCGAAAATTCAATTTATAGAAAAGACAATAATGAAAGAATATATTTTTCATATCCCCAAATATCTCCTAGCATATTTCCAACAACCAACTCTAAAAATCAATATGATGCACAATACGAATCTCAAATTAATGATTTTGCGTTTTAAAGTTTTCTTGCTTTTTAGTTTTTTAATGTTACAGCAATCCTGCAAATGTTGTTCTTCTGATTGTGGTGGCGGAGATAAGTGCATAATTGAATATACCCCAGTAGAGGAGGGGAAGTTTAGTTTTTATTTGGAAACTGTTCCTTTTGGTGATTGTACTACCGGTGGAGAGTGTGGCAGAAAACAAATATTCGTGAATAGAAGTACAACTCAACAACTGAAAATCAATTACACAGTCGTTGCCAGAAATACTCTTACAAATGAGGAGAGTAATCATATAACAAAAGAGTTAACTCTAAATTCTGGGAATAGAGAAAACGTGATTTGCGAGAGAAGATGTGATTCCAATGTTATTTACATTGTTAAAATTAATTCATTAGGTGTTCAGAATAACTGCTTCTAATCTTCATTTTCAGCATTTATTTGTTCAAATTTTAACGTAATGAGATTATCAAGTTTTTTATTTATCCAGCTGTGCTGTCTATTGTATTTTGTTGGGTTAATTGGTCAGAAGACCGATATTTCTATGGATTCTTCAATGTCGAGTACTGTTGATTTTGATAACACTGATCCTAGGCAATACATAACCATATATGAAATAAAGAATACGGAAAAACAGAAAATTTGGTTCTATCGTGAATCGGATAAAAAAGGAAATCAAACCAGAAAAATTTTAGATGTTTCTAGTGAAATTCAAATTGAGTTTGAAAAGGACAAAATTGCCTTAAACCGTAATTTTAAGGGTAATATTACAATAGAAGGGAAAATTATAAGCAAAGATGGTGGGGAAGATCCAGTTGAAGTATTCCCTTATTCAAGAATTGGAGAAGAAAAGAAAGGAGTTGGAATTCCTACAAGACCTCCTTATGAAATTGCTACAGTCTTTACGAACCTAATTATTGAATGTCTAAGAGTAGTTAAAGATACTGAAATAGTTGTTGATGATGGATTGGTCGATACAGGTGATAAAATTGAGTTAAGCACGTTTATGGAAGATGCTGCAATTGGGGAAATTCAAAATATCAGTAATAGCGTCGGAGTAATATTGGAGTATATTAATTATTTCAAAACATCTGGCGAACAAGCGGAAGATGCCTTTTTAGGGGTTATTAAGTTGGATTATATTGCACTTGATAAAATTGAGGAGAATTTAAAGGGACACAAGGAGAAAATAGATAAATACCTTGAAAATCCTAGTGGGTATTTTTTGATAAATCCTTCGTCCGCACTTCCAGAGAATTTGGTGCTAAAAAATTTATATTTCCCTGCAAGAGAGGAAATATCTAAGTTAATACAGCTTAGGGGAACTGAAATTGAGGCTCTTCTCGATGAAAGGTTTTATCGCTCTTTGAGTTTAAAAGTTGAGCATAGTGCTGATAAGGACAAAATAATAAAGAAGCTTTCTAATATTGCAAGCAAAACAATCTATAGAGATTTAAATTATGCAACAATAAATCTTAAAAAGGAAAGAGCCTCAGAAGGTGATATATTATACATTTATGTTGCTCTAGAAGAAACCCAAAGGAGAAAGAATTCTGATAAGGGCGGAACTAAACAAATAATTTTGCCAATTGGCACATATGAACTTAGAAATACCAAGTGGCAGGTTAATATCTCCGATTCCTTTTTTTTAGTAGACAGAATAAATGAACCTGATAATCAAACTGTTGATAATGTTTCTCCATCAAATTTCAAAGGAGCTCCGGGAGTCTCTTTGCTTTTGACCTATAGAAGAGATGGGGGCGAGAAGAATAGTTTTATCAATTTTATCGAACCATCTATTGGAATAAATGTTTCTTATTTAGATTTCAGTACTTCAGACGATGTAGAAATAGGTACTGGTTTATTAGTTGGGTTTTTTAATAAAAAGATTTTTGTTACTGGTGGCATAAATCTTAATCAAACCGGAAATTCAGATGAGAGTCCTATGTATTGGGGGGTAGGATTTAGTTTTGCTAATCTAGTAGGTAAATTGTTAAATAAGGATTAGAGTTGTCAGTGATGATTATTTAAGTTGTAATTAATACACTTATCACTGTACGTCTTCAAACGAATTTGGTGATAGTATACACTTAATTGAAATGAGACGGCCTAAATATTTTAATGATGAGATTAGTATCAAATTGACAAAGGTCAATTAAATGATAATCTTTTCAGCAGCAAGCCTTGTTTTCCCTAGGAAAAACAAGGCTTGCAGGGGATGTTCTCCAGACCCCTTTGATGAATATTGGTGTTTCATGGATTCGGCACATTGATCTTTTCGGTCAGTAAGCTTCTTCCAAATGTCTTGAAAAAAAGCCCAAACAGCCCCTGGACTTTTGAGGGGTGCAGCTTGGGGTTTATTTGTAGCGGGGACTGGATTGCTTCCTCGCGATGCTCGTAAGCGGCCTTGGGGGTGGCTTTACCAAGAAATCCATCACCTTGCCCAAGGCAAGGTGTCGTCTTTTTCTTTTCTCACAAGCCAAAGTGGCCTTTGCTTCTTCAAAAAGAAAAAGCCACCAACTTCTGTTGATGGCTTTCTTTGTAGCGGGGACTGGACTCGAACCAGCGACCTTCGGGTTATGAGTTCAATCCGCTATCCTTTTGAAAATACAATAACCTGATAAACAGATGGTTAAAAAATAAATTTTCTTCGATTTTGTATTCAACCGTATACGGTACCGTATACGGTTTGTTATTTCAAAGATAAAAAATGTCTTGTCAAGAGTGTGCTCCGAGGTATATATTGATTCAAACAATTTGATATTCAGATTTGAAAGAACATTTTAATGTTCTTTCAGCAGCAAGCCATGTTTTCCGTACGGAAAACTCCTCACTCTGTTCGGACGGCTTGCTGGGGATGTTCCCCAGACCCCTGATCTATACTCGAACTTCGATGATTGAAAGAATTTAAAAAGCTCTTTTTTCTATTGACCAAAAAGTCTGATTTTAGGTGGGATTCATTTCTAATGAAGCTTAAAAAAAATAGTCACATAGAACCTTCGCTTTATGGAACTTCTAAAATTATCGTTGACGGCTTTGTAGATGAGCCGTTTCAATGGCTTATATACATTGTTGGTGGTAGTTATTCATTTATTCCGCCCCCTCAATCAATCCATCATCTTGATGTTTGCCTAATTGTTTTAATGGTTCTTCTAGATTTGCCCAAATTACTTGTCTTATCTCTTGATCAGTAAATCCTAATTCTCTCAAAATTTCGATTCTCCTCTGCATAATTCTATTATCCGACTCAAAAATCTGTCTTCGAAGTAATTCATTTTCTAATTCCGCTTTTTCCTTACTCGTTTGATTTCGCCATTCACGATCTTGTTTTCTCCTGTGCCTATCGCATAGGTTAAAACATTTAACGGTTTTCCTAGATTCGTTTTTTCATCTTACCTTATTTGTAAGAATTAATTTACAGTAAATTCATAAATTTATGCCTATGATGGCAAAAATGATTTAATCTAAGAGTAAAATTCAGAAAATTGGAGAAAACAATATTTCCTGAAACATTCCGAATATCAAGAAATGTCCGTATGAAACGTAATGGACACAAATCACTTATGATTCTGTTTACAGGACTCCCTTGTTCCGGAAAATCGACACTTGCCAATGCCTTGGAGCAAAGACTTTTCTCAAAAAACATAAAATCATACATACTTGATGGAGACAATTTAAGAAACAATATCAATAAAAATTTAACTTTTAGCCCCAATGATAGATCTGAGAACCTTAGAATTGCTTCTGAAATTTCTAAGCTATTCATCGATGCAGGAATTGTCGTACTTGCAGCGTTTGTTGCACCGTATGCAAAGCATAGAGATGAAATCAGAAACTTAATCGGGAATGCTGACTTTTTAGAAATTTTTGTAAATACCAGCTTGAGAACTTGTGAGAAACGTGATTCCAAAGGTCTATATAAAAAAGCTCGCAAGGGAAAAATTTTTGATTTCACAGGTATATCGGCTCGATATGAGCAACCAAAGAATCCGTATATAGAAATAAATGAAGACTACTCCATCGAACAAGCCACAGATTTGATTTACAGCAAATTAGTCAAGAAACTTAAGATAAGTTAGTTAATTTGAATTAGAAAAGATTAACAAAACTGGAGGCACTTACTTTAAAATTTTGAGCCACTCTATCCGTACCGCAGAGCCTATGAAGATAAAATAGCCGAAAAGGCATGTCTATGCCTCTCAAAATGAGAAGATGAACCTTTGGTTTTCGAATCACTCTTGATTCTTCGAGATATCAAGTAGTCAAATTAAGAGATTGTGGTTAGAAAATCTGGATTGACCACTAGGATGTCAAAGTCTCTCAAATTCAAAATAAAAAGTTCAAAAAAACGATAATTTCTGACGTTAAAAATTGCTGATTTTTGTTCAAAAACTGTATGTTCTGATAAATTTATGTATATATCAAAAAAATTACTGCCCTTGATTGGAGTTTAATTTCAATGCCTCTCGAAATAAGTAACAAGCACTGATTTTATCATCCAAGGCAAAAGTGTTGCAGAGCATTCGAATCAACTTTTTGTTTTCATCCATTTTTTTGTTTTGCTGTGTTGATTTGACCTTGTCTTTACTAAAAGACAACAACACCTCTTGCCATTTTTTGAGCCATAAATGCTGGAAAAAATCTTTGTCAGTATCTTCATTTGACGAAATCAGTTCCAGAATTGCTGATTTGTTCGCTCTAAAATTTTCTTTATTCAATGTGTTGACTTGTTGCAAAGAATTTTTACTGATTTTTTGATATTCATCAGCCAATAAAGAATCAAAAATTTCAATAGCCTCTCCTATGTTTTCGGGTATCGTTCTGCTAAAAATAGAAAACAATTGCAGCATTATTTCAACCTGTTGATTAAGGGTGTCTTCGCCAAAGTCCTTAAAAACTTGAAGAATCACCTCGGAAAGACCTTTTAGATATTCTTTGAAATGCTGGGATTCTTTTTCTAAACTATACGGTTCAAAAGCCCCATAGTGGATGGAATTGTTCTTGAAATTGAGAAACAATCCATGTTTGGGAATTAAACTTTTTTCAGATGGGGAAGGATTTTTTTCAAGATAGTCATTGAAGTATTTATGGAAATTCATCGCAACTTGTCGGGTGTTATTTTCGTCAGCAATTAAGGTCAGCCTCACTTGCTCTCCTCTTTCCATATTTAAACTGACAAAATAACCGCGAACATCTTTGTTGTCTATGACATATGGGTAAATTGCTCCAACAATGATTTGGTGCCAATTGGGTTTTGCATAAAAAATTGAAATACATAAGTATTTTTCTCTTTTCCCTTCCATCGAAAATCTACCAAAATTTAGATTAAAGAAGCATTACCAAAGCTATCACCGTTAACCTTGATAATTTTATGTTTCTTGTTTTTTTCCATTATGATACGATTGTTGATTTGGGAAAAGAACATGATCAGTTCTGACAATTGTGATTTCTTTTCGATTTCAAAATATTCAGTGATTGTTCTGTGTTTGGTTTTTTTGATGAGGCTCTTTTTGTCTGTCAAGACTAATTCAATGGTGCAGCCACTTTCGTCTTCCAGAATAATTTTATCAGGAGTTTTTTTCCATTCGCCTTGAAGCCATGAGTTATTCAACAAACTGTTGTAGTGTTCAAAATTTTTGTTCTGGAACAAATTGTCGATTGATTCTGAGTTGTAGAGCTTGTTGATCACCACTTTGCCTAGATAGAATTTTTTGTTTTTGAACAGATACAGAAGCTCCGAGACTGCATGGTTGAGATAGTGGATGTAGATTTTGAAGATGTCTTTTGTGTTGGATTCGTTTTCTATTCGTTCGTCGTCACCATGTTCCACCGATTTTAGATATTTTGGATCATCAATGTAAAAAGCCTTTCTGCCTATCATTTCGAGCCTGTTCCATAAATCATAGTCCTCAAACCCATACCCGACCATGCTTTCGTCATAGCCATTGATTTTCCAAAAATCCTCTTTCCTGAGGCAAATGCGCCCATAAAAATCAGCACTGGTCTTTTTTCTGTCAACTGCCGCGTAGCAATTTTGATTGTTACAAAAAACATTGTTTACGTATTGAGCGAAACCGTTTCCGATAAAATTATCAGCGTCGACATTGCAAATGATATCACCAGTGGCTTGTTTTGCAGCAACGTTTTTCGAATGGCTTCTTAGAAAGGAATTTGGCTCTTTCGTCGTAAAATATTTTAAGATTCCTTGCTGTATGTATCCTGACATTTCAGCATTGATCCACTCATCCAATCCGTCTTTTGAATTATAATTGAGTACAACAAACTCTAAATTTTTGTACGAAATATTATCAGTAATGTTCTTGGGCAAGGTCTCGCGTATATGGTGCAACCTGTTCATGCAAACCGTACAAAAAGAAATTTTCAGTTTTTTATTCACTATAGTGAGAAAAGTTATTCTGATGGGCCGAGCCTATGAAATACTTCCCTTTGGCCATCTGTCCTTGTGGCAATGATTTCATCTTGCTTTTTTTGAAGAAGCAATCCAATATCGTAGCCGACCAAAAGCGATGGGTTGTAAAAGACAGGATCTAATTTTATCATTGAAATTTTCGGATAACTCAGGCTCATATAGAATTTGTTCTTCACTTTTGCGATTTTCAAAATCTTGTTCCGACAGGCATAAGTACCCAGATATTTATTGGGCTGCCTTGAAAAGAGTGTGTGAATGCCAATGATTACTTTATTGATTTTTAATAATAGATTCCTCCAGATTTTCCTTGATGTTACCTTGGAATTGACCCAAAAACGAGAGGTAAAGCCGATTAGGGAGTTTTTAGGATACTTAAAGAAGCCATTTTTCTCAATATAAAAAGTGTCTGGTATTCTTATCCAAGAAGGCTTGTAGAAATAGTCGTTTTCTTTTAACTGTATGAAATGATATAGCAACACTTCATATTCATTGTTCAAAGAAAGTATTCCCTTATCCCATTTTAAGTTTCCAGGGATTCCCTCGCAAACGCAAAAATCAAAATAGGGTCGAATCGCGCCCTCTTTCTCTTCTTTTTTGATGACATGCATCATGCTCTCTATTGACGAATCTGTATCGAAAATATTCATTCCTCCGAACAGGAAGCCGTGTTGAAAATTACACTCATCAAAACAATAATGAGTGTCAGAGGCGAATACAAACTTGTAATCCCTACTTTTCATAAAAAGTTTATTCACCTGGGGAACATTCCGGTATAACATAAAAAAACCTGAAGGATAATCATGTCTTACACTAATTGTGTCATATTTTGAAAGCACTTTGGCATCGATAAAACTCGCAATGCGCCCGAAAACCAAATCGATGTCCCCATGGCCCCAAAACTGAAAATCCGAGAGCAAATCCTCAAAAATATAACCGTAGGCAGGTTTAAAGTCGCATAATTTGTAGGCCCGACTCAAACTCACCTTAAAACCAAGTTTAGAAGTGGCAAGTTGTTCGACCTCTATAAGCGATCTGGAGATGAATTTTATGTTTTTTGGATATTCTTCTGGCGGGTCTATGTCTGAAATAATAATAAAGGTAATCTCTGTATTATGGGAACAAGACTTGATAAAAAAATCAAAATACCAAGACCATGACCCGTAGTATAGGTAAATCAATGCAATCGAATATGAATCGGCTTCTTTTTTCATCAATATTTAAAAATATCCTTGAATTTGTAGAATATTCTTTCGGCTATACTTAGATCTTCCGTAATGATCTCGGCATTGCCCAACAACTCTTGGTCAAAAGGCAGTGTTTGATTATATGATGTTTTGGTACCGTCGGGTAACGAGATATAGACAAAGTAATTGCCATTACTATCAGGTGATACAGAGATATTTTCAACCTTCCCCACCAACATGCCGTATTGCTGATATGGAAAATTATCGAGCTTTACAAGCACTTTTTGTCCAATACTTATCTTACCTGCATTTTGGGATGGCACCACAAGTTTGCCCACTAATTTTGAGGTATCGAGGGGTAGGATTGAAAACACCGTCTCCCCCGTACTTATGTACTGATTTTCACCCCAAAATTTTTGAAAGCCGATTTTGCCGTCTATCGAAGCTTTGAGAACATAATTGTGTTCCCAATCCATGATGGCCTTTCTTAGCGCAATCAAAGATTGTGAAAGATTGGATGCTGATTGGGCATAGTCTTCTTCTTTGTTGATAAAGGTGCTTCTCAGGTTTTGGGTGGCTGAACCCATCGTTTCTCTAAGCTGTGAAATGGAAATGGTCATGGCGTTGATGTCTTTTTCCATCTGAAGCAATGCCCTCTTTTTGGCCTCAAACTCCTGTTGGGAGATAACCCCCTTTTCGAAAAGGCTCTGGTGCCTTTCATAATCGTTTTGTTCCAATTCGAGTTCTTGTACTAAAATTTCTTTTTGTTGAAGTTGGCTGTTCAGTCGTGTCTTAACCTCAGAAAGGGACTGTCTATTGTTCGATAGTGCTCCAAGATGGGGCTTCAGTTCCCTTAGCAGTTTAAAATCTGTGAAGTGTGCTGTGAATGTGAGGTATGCAGGTTCAACGTCACCAAGTATTAGCTTATTGGTATAATCTATGGGAAAGAAATAAAATGTGTTTGCCACTCTCAAAGTGTCCACCAATGCTTTCAGTTTATATACATCCTCATTATTGGCAGTATTGCGAATTATTGCCAAAATTTGGTCTTGGTGGATTGTGTCTCCATTGTTCGCATAGATTTTATCCAAGGCACCTGAGGTGCGCGCAACTATTTGTTCCGCGGGTTTTTCGGAAGTGACCGCAATCTTGGCCGTAACAAAATCGGGGTAGCGTATAATGTTTGCCAATATCAAGATCAAACAAGTGAAAGCAAAAATCAGGGTTATGCCCCAACGCACAATCCAAGAGGGAGGGTTGGTCAATATTTCCTGTACTTCCTCAGACCGTAGCTTTAAATTTATTATTTGTTTTTTTTCCAATTCCATCTTGTCCTTAACCGCTCAGCCTTTCGAGCTCCAACTGATTTTTTACCAAATTATAATAGATTCCTTCTCTGTACAGCAATTCTTGATGGGTGCCAACCTCTTTGACCTCTCCTTCATCCATCACCACTATTTGGTCGGCATTTTTTACAGTGCTCAATCTGTGGGCAATGATCAATACGGTCTTGCTTTCAAAAAACTTGCTCAGATTTTCCATGATGATGCGTTCGTTTTTTGAATCTAGGGCGGAGGTGGCCTCGTCAAAAAACAACATCTCGGGATTCTTATAGATGGCCCTTGCTATGAATATTCGCTGTTTCTGCCCAGTGCTCATTCCTGCTCCTTCATTCCCAATCTTGGTATTGAACCCCAAGGGCAATGATTGGATATGGTCATGGATGTTTGCAATCTTGGTCGCTTTTATCAGTCTTTCTTGATCGACGGTGTCTTGCCCCACCGCAATATTATAGGCAATGGTGTCATTGAACAAATACCCTTCCTGCATCACCACACCACTGTGGTCACGCCATGTCTTGTGAGAAATGTTTTCAAGGTAATTTTCTCCATACAAAATCGTGCCTTTTTGTGGGGTATAAAACTTGAGTAACAACTTCATCAAAGTGGTCTTGCCACTACCGCTTGCCCCAACAATAGCTGTTATTTTTTTAGCAGGTATTGTCATGCTGAGGTTTTTGATAACATTCTCATCGCTGCCCACATAGCGAAAGGAAATGTCTTTTAATGTCAAATCACAATCGGGTTTAATATGTGATAGTAAAGACTTGTCCTTTTTTTCCTCGTCTTCTTTTTCATGGATTTCTCCCAAACGTTCCAAACTTATCTTGGCATCTTGATAGGAGCGTATAAAATTCACCATCTGGCCGATGGGCCCGTTGAGTTGGCCTATGATATACTGGATGGAAAGCATCATGCCCAAGGTTATAGAGCCTTGAATGACCAATACGGCCGAGGTAAAAGTAATGACGATGTTTTTAAGCTCATTGATTACCAAAGACCCTACCCCTTGGGTCTGTTCCAATGCCAGACTTTGCATTGAAACCTTGAACAATCTTGCCTGCACATATTCCCATTTCCATCGTTTCTGCTTCTCGGCATTGTGCATCTTTATTTCCTGCATTCCGTTGATTAGCTCTATTACGGTGCTTTGTTCTTGACTTAACTGTGAAAACCGCTTATAATCCAGTTCCTTCCTTCTTTTGAGAAAATAAACGACCCATATCACATACAGCAGGCTGCCAATCGCGAAGATGCCAAATATCATGAGGTTGTAATACATCAAAACCGCCCCAAAAACCACAAGGTTGAAAAAAGAGAACAAGGTATTCAACGTCGATCCGGTAAGCAGACTCTCAATTCGCGAATGGTCTTGGATACGTTGCATGATATCACCTGTCATTCTCGTATCAAAATAGGCGATGGGCAGGTTCATTAACTTGATAAAAAAATCAGAAACCAAGGAAATATTTACCCGAGTGCTAAGATGCAATAAAATCCAACTTCTGAACACATCAACGCTTGCTCGACCCAAAAAGAGCATCACTTGGGCCAAAAGCACCACATAAATAAAATTGATGTCTTGGTTTTGTATGCCTACATCAACAATGCTTTGTGTTAAAAAAGGGAAAATGAGCTGAAGCAAACTCCCCACCAAAAGCCCGATGCACAATTGGAGCAACAGCCCCTTGTATTTGAACAAATATTGAAACAAAAACCGCAGTGATTTCTTGTCGGTATCTTCCCATTCCAAGGTTTTGAATTTGGGTGTTACCTCTAACAACAACACTATTCCTTCCTTGGTTTTTTCGGTGGCATTGTTGCCGATCCATCGGGGTATGAACTCTTCTTTTGAATAGGTAATCAGGCCATAAGAGGGGTCAGAGATAAATACGGTGTCGTTCTTGATTTTATAGACCACCACAAAATGGTTGTTGTTCCAATGCACGATGCAGGGCAAGGGGGCTTCCTTGAGTTTTTCAAAATTTAATTTGACACCGATTGACTTAAAACCGATGGCCTCTGCTGCATCACTCAACTTCAATAAATTACTGCCTGCGCGGGTAGTCTCTGAAAGCTCACGGATCTCTTGCAATGAAATCAGTTTACCGTAATGTTTGGCAATGATTCGCAGGCAAGTGGGGCCACAATCCTTGGAATCGGGTTGTTTATAGAAGGTGAAATGATTTCTCAATTGACTTGATTTATTTTTCCAAAAAGACCTATAATTTCTTTTAAACTATCTTTTCTAAAGCTAAAAAGGACCTCTCTTATCCTGAACTGATGTTATATTAACAGTTTTAAAATAAATTTAAGTGATAATAGAGGTGAACATATAAGATTTACACTAATTACTTATAATATCATTTAAGTCTCCGAAGATTGGTTTTGACAACTCAAAAATTTCCTTATCATGAAATATATCCATAAAATTTGGGTTCTCCTTGAGTGATAGAAATCTCTGTGTAAACTGTTTCTTATTGCGAATAGGCTTGATTCCGGTAAAGGAGCTGCCATAACCAAAATTAGGAATTTGGTAAAGTTGATTTATTTTTTTTGCAGGAATTTTCAATGATTTTAATTTTTTTTTTTGATAGTCCAAATCCAAGCACCATCGATTATAATTGATAGTTATGCAATTGGTTGAATTGTTAGACCATCCTAGGAAGCTTTTGGCATGATCCTTCCAAAGAGCAATGACTTTTATGCGATAATCTATTGAAGTTCTAAATTTATGACCTTCCTCTGTTTTCCAAGCGTATCTACTTGCAAAAAGATTGAAAGGATCCCTAATGATTAGTATATTAAAGTGGTTGAAAGTCTTCTTAAAAATGTTCTTTCTGCTTAAAAAATCATTTATCTGCATATCTTCATAAGTACAAGCAATAGCTGGGAGTCCTAGTTTCCATCTATAAATAATATAGTAAACATCTAAGGGGGTTTCGGAATTATTGATGTCATTATAATGGACAGAAAACCCGGGGTAATGATGTAGGATCCATTTTATAATCGCATGATTCCCACTTCTGCGAAGTCCAACAAAGTTAAAAAGAGTTACACTGTTTAACCTTCTCAAAATTTCATAAATAGCACGATGATGAATTTCACCATTATTCACTTTTTCATATTTATTCACTTGAATGTTAGAACACATGATTTCAATTTTTTAAGGACCGGCTATTTCAGAGAGGTCATTTGAAGCCTTCACTGGGTTTACACTAAAAGGGTCGTCGCTCCATCAATAATTAGTCTTTTTCGTCCATGTCACTGGAAGGATAGTGAATAATATTTTTATTTTGTTATGAATAGGTCACCTTATTTTTTCAATAATAAATTGTGTCCCTTTGATGTAAGTTTTGCCAATAAAATCTTCGTTCAGTTTTATGAATTCATCCACAGCTATTGTAACTCCGTTATCCCACCAACCCACAACATTGTAGTCATCACCGGTGATAAACCCCCCTATTTTTACTTTATTCCATGAAATATTTAGATCCTTCTTAACATAGTCGTAAGTGTGATTTCCGTCAATGTATACCCAGTCCAAACTATCGTTTGGAAAAGTGGAAAGAGCCTCGCTTGAGAAATTTCGCTTGATTTCTAATTGCTTATTGTTTATTTCCTTTTTGAATTTGTCAACTATATAATTATAAACCTCATCCATTTTCTTTTGACTACCTATCATACCACCATACCAAGCCTTTTGATATTCAGATATATAGAGGTATGGGTCAATAAGGTAAAGTTTTTTTGGTGCCGTTCTATCCATTATTCTTCTACTAAAATCCCCTAACCATGATCCAATTTCAGCACATATGGAGTACTTCGGCATCTTATCCAATAAGAAATTTCTTGGGTCCATATAGAATCAATTAATTTTTTGAATACTTTTTACTTGAGGTTGTTTGTTGATTTTGTTTAGCGTAAGAAATGGCACAATTCATGTACATATAGTTTTCCCATAAGCCATATACCCTATAAGTTATAATCTTATTATTTCTATGAAAAGGATACAAGTAATAGAATAGACAATACTATATAAAACTCCGGAAAATGGTGACTTTTAATATGAATTCTAAAAGCAATAACATTACCGCAAGTAATACCAATGGCCTGTATTTTTCTTTATAATTGTAGTACTTAAACTCTTCTATTTCTGTTTTCTCTAACTTATTAATTTCTTCATAGATTTCTTCTAATTTTTTATTATCCGTAGCTCTAAAATAAGTGCCTCCAGTAGCTTCGGCTACTTCTTCTAATAGTTTTTCATCTATCTCAACCTGAATATGTCTATATTCAAAGCCTCCATTTGGTAAGGGGGAAACAGGAGATAATGCCATGCCATTAGTACCTAAACCAATGGTGTATATTTTAATATCATATTCGGCAGCAAGTTTACTAGCAGTAAGAGGGGTTACGAAACCTGCATTGTTTACCCCATCAGTTAATAAAATAATGATTTTACTTTTAGCTTTACTATCTTTTAAACGATTCACTGCTGTTGCTAATCCCAAACCAATAGCAGTACCATCATCTATAAGATTATCATTTCTAACACTCTGTAATGACTCCAAAACTATAGCCTTATCACTTGTTATTGGTGTTTTGGTATAACTCTCCCCAGCATACACTACCAACCCTATCCTATCATTTGGTCTTCTTTTAATAAAATCTGCCGCTACCTTTTTTAAGGCTTCTAGTCTATCAGGTGATAAATCTTTTGCTAACATACTAGTAGATACATCAATGGCCATAGCAATGTCAATACCACGTGTAGTTTTTGTTTTGGTTGATACATCAACAGTTTGAGGTCTTGCTAAAGCAGTTATTATCAGGGTTAGGGCAAGTAACCTTAAAACAAATAAGACATGTCTAAATTTTGGCAGCCAAGAATTAGTGCCTTTAAATCCTTTTAAACTAGAAATTTTAAGTTCAGCTGTTTGTTGATTATGCTTAAAAATATACCATAGTATTGCTAATGGAAGTGCTAAAAGCAACCAAAACCACTGTTTGTTGATAAACTCAATTTCTTCAATCATTCCCTTTCTACTTTTTTAATTTCTACAAAATTTAATATCAGTGCTTCAAATTAAATCAAATATGAAGCATATATTCTCAAGGAAAGCATAATTTTTATAATTTATTACCTAGTGTATTAACAAACACAACATAGATTCGTTTCGAAAGTTTGTAGAAATTAGTTCATTATTTAATATGGAAAAGCGACCCTTTCCATATTTCTCCAAAAATCCTATTGGAGTAAGTTTTTGCAATGCTTCATGTGGCCTTTTTGTATTGTAATGTTTGGCCCAACGTACCGAATGTTAATATGATGTAGTAGTTAGTTTTTCAGGTCCTGAAATTTACTTAAATAAAAACAATGCAAGTAGAGAGCAATCTCTAATTGCATTGTTTTATACGCCTAGTGAAGACGGCAATAACCTCTCCCAAAATCACAAATACATTGTGTACCACACTTAGTAGTATCACCCTCATGACATGGTTGACCAGCACAAAGATCATAACCCCCAAAGATGCTTTTTAGCTGCTCTCTCTGGAGTAAATCATTTGTTGAAAGGCTCAACTTTTTTAAACTAAGTTTTTTCATAATGAAACAAATTAAAAGAATATATTTGCCTTGACGTTTAAGGTCACCAAGGTTTGTGACCATTCTTTCGCAAGAATGTCGTCTGTGGCCCAAGAATTTCCTTGGGCCATTTTTGTTATTACCCCAATACTTCCTTTAAATCTTCAGCACTGTATTCCCTTGGTAGTTCACGGCCGTTTATGAATATAGTGGGGGTATACGTTATTTTTTCGGCACTGCACCATTTTCCCATAGCTTCTATCTTTTCATCCTGAGCTTCAAGTTCCCCATTAATCGGGTATCGATTGGCAAAAGTCTCATAATTTTTCTCCTCTGATAGGTACCAGTCATCTAAAGCCTTCTGCGTTTTGGCTTTATCTCCTTTAGAATCGATCGCCATGAAATGCCTCACAGGTTTCGTCTTTTTGTCATCCTTTTTAATCGATGTCGTAAATATTATTTTTAGGTTTATCTTTTCTTTTTGGTATAATTCCTCCAGCAGGGAATGTACCCCTGCACAAGGCCCACAATAAGGACTACACACCTTTAATACATTGTACTTTGCATTTTTATTCACAAAAGAAATGCCTAAACCTTCTGTATTTGTAGTTATTTTTCGAGTTTTTGACAGGAGGCCATGAAGGACATCAGGATTGTTCTTTATTTTCTTGAGTCCTCTTTTGTGCAAATTGGTTTCTTTTTCTTTTTCCAGAAGTGGCTTGAGCAATTTCCAACCAAGAACAGGCAGCAACAATAATGTTATCAGCAATGGAAATTCATTAAAGCTTATCGTTCCTTTGAAGAGCTTCCCCAAAAAAACGACTAGAATTTCGGACACCAAAATTCCTTGTACAATGACACAGAACCTGCACCATTGTTTGATAACTATACCTTGATAATAGGCCGACAACAATATAAATGGAACCGCACCAAAACTTAGATAGGCCAATGTCACCAACGAAGTTTTAGAGAAACCGGTAAAGAGCAAAAAGGATAACGTTCCAAAAAAATAGGCAAATCCTATAAGTCCAAGGCTTAGTTGTCCGTTCAATATTTTGGAATATTTCGAGTTTAGAACAGAATCACAATTAACTTTTTCGCCCCCAGAACAGAAGCGTTGAAGTGTTGGGTTGTACTTGTCCACTTCGTACCACAACAACATGACACCAATGACCAATCCAACAAACTTCAATATGGCATAACCTCCTATAAGGACATTGACCAAATTGACCATTAGAGCATGGTCAAGAATGTTTACAATCCCCAATGCAACCAATGAAAGTGTAACCAACCATTTTAGTGCGGTTATAGATTTTCTTTCAGAAAGCCTCTCTTCAATTCCTGGCTCCTTGGACTTCTCATTTGGTTCTGCCAAAAGACATACTCCAGTCCATTTTTTTAGAAATTGTTCTGTTGTCATTACCACCCGCTTCCCTTTATCATCAAGATATACCGTTTCCTCCTTAGAATATCGAATCAGAACATAGAACATCCCACGACCAACGGATAGTTGTATTAAGCATGGAAGTGGAAACTCTTTAAGCTTTTGCCTGTCCGCTTTGACTGGAAGGTTCTCAATCCCATATTTCTGTAAGGTGTCGGAAATACAGAGCAAGCTTGGGTAATCGGGGTGGGAAAGGATACTTTCTTCAATAAATGAATTCGTGTATCGAAAGTGGAATCGGCGTAAAAGTGTCTTTAGGGCGGCAACACAATTGTCCATTTTCAGCTAGTGTTTTGTAAAATATTTCTTATATGTTCTTACAAAGCTAATGTAGTAATTTATTTACAAAAATCAAATGGTTTAATATGAAAAAAGCATTATAGAATTATTATCTCTAAACCTTTAGAAATATCTTAGCCCCCAAATCCTACCATGGCCGATGCGCATGGTTCCTTCGGAATTTCTTCTGCGTTCGGGAAGATAAGCGGGAAGCCCCACTTTAAAGTAGGGTGAAAAGAAACTCCATAGGGCGTATCCAAATGTGGAAATTTAAGGAGTCTTCGAAAACTTTCTCTCCATATTCCAAAAGTCTTTAAATTGATTCTGCATTTTTCATTGACCTACACTTGAGGTGAATACCTAAAGTTAATAATTTAATCGAAGAGGATCTTTTCGTTTATCAGTGCTTGAGGCAAATGTGGCTATTTATGCATCAAGCAACAATGCCGAGTCCTCATCCAAAACCGCATTGCCAAATTCTTTTAAATAGGTCTGGGTGACCTTTATGTCCCGATGGCTAAGTACTTCAGAGATGATATCCGTTGAGACCCTTTTGAACTTGAGACAGGCGGCGTAGCTGTGCCGCGCTACATAGGAGGTGACCCTTTTATCTATGCCCGCCATCAAGGCCAGCTCCTTGAGCCCCATGTTGTACTGCTGGAGTACCTTCTTCTTACGGTATTCCAATTGCAGGGGAGTGAGCCCGTCCCTCAGTAGCATGGGGAAGACATAGGGCGTATCGAGCCTATTGTCTCAAAAACGTTGGATAAGATGTTGGAGATCTTATTAAATTTAAGTACCAAATACCTATAGTATCTGTAGAAAGTATAGTAGATCTGAAGGTAGTAACCAATAAGTTCAACATTATACATAGAAACATAAAATTCGTTGTCATTGAAAATCAGATTTAATGACAAGAGTTCGAGCCTTAAATTTCAATACATTCTCCGAGGAATATCAGGAAAATGGAAATTAATACCCGATGGAGAAGAGAGATTAGATTTCAGTAAGTTCTATAACAATAAAATTTACGCCTTTAAAAAAAGTGATTTTGACTTAGGTGCTGAAGTAATTGAAGAAAAGAGAAGGCTCAGCGTTGGCCTTTTAACCCTCCCTTTTAAAGCAAGACCACAAGACAACTTTACATTTGATCAGAATTCAACTTGAGTTCTACAATGAATCTTGCTCTAATGTAAATCTTCAACTAAAAGTGGACTGAACTTGGTCTAAAGTTAAGTGATGGTTTTGCTTTAAGTAGGATCTATTTGAAAAGCTTTGATGTATTCACTATGCTTTATTGTGGAAGAAGCGAATAATCCCCCACATTTGTCGATAGCTGCACACTTCTGGCATTCTTCAAAGAAAATATTCTTCCAATCGGATATTGAATTTTTATTATAACACCATAAACTTTCTGGTAGGAGACAAAGGGGAGTATTATATATCCATGCATTAACCCCTCTTTCATTAAGAAATTTCACCGATCTCTCCAATTCCTCCATATAATCATAGGGGTCAATCCAAAGATCTGACAGGTTTGCAAGAGTAAATCCTGTTATTTCTAATCCCATAAATACAACTTGATCTACAAAAGGCAAATTTCTATAAATAAAGTTTGATAATTTGAATAATCTTGGTACGGTGAGCTTGTGAATTACCACCCTAATTTCAACTCTTATCCCATATCGCTTTAAATTGTGGATTCCCATTATAGTCTGGTAGTAGGCATCCTTACATTGCACTATATGATCATGAGTCTGATAATAATCACTGTACAAGGGAATACCTAACATTATTCTAGGGTTATTTACTTCAGAAAGTTTTTCAGCATACCTATTTATTGCAAATAATCTTCCATTGGTAAGTATATGAACCTCAGTATTAGGTAATTCTATTTTAATAAGGTCGAGCAGCTTAAAAAATAGTGTGCCTAAAAGCATAGGTTCTCCGCCAGTGAGCGTTAACTCATAACAGTTTTTAGGGATCAGAGGGATTAATTTCTTGTGTATATCATGAAGAAACTCAATGTCATTTCTATCTTTTGGAGGTTGTGAGCACATTAAACAATTGCTATTGCATCTCTCCGTTAGTAAAATAAAATTATGCCTAGAGTTAACTCTATATAAAGTTTTTATTTGACCAGTCTGTCCTATTAGTAAGATGTCATCCTCAAAAATATGGGAAAGTTCATTTATCCTAAATACTGCTTTCCCCATGAAATTCTTATTTAAATCAGCAGAAGTTGTGAGAAGTACATATGAACCATTCTCTTCGTTTATTGGGTCGTTTTCATCCAATATCAAGCAATAATTAGGATCAGTCAATTTAAACTTGAATCGTGTAGCTTTAATTACTAACGGTTCTGTAATGTTTACTGGAATACCTTTGGTTCTTAATTTCATGCCTATTTAATCCAACTTTCCAAAATATCCCTGGTCTCATCATCGCTGTCCATCAGTGTCAATAAATAGCGAATAACCTCCATATTTTTATTGCAAAAAGCACTAGAAGGCCTATAACCATACATATCTCCTTGAGTCGCCCAATTATGGACGGGATCAGCCCCACAGTATACTCTGAATGCACACTCAGAACAACCTGCCAATGATTCATTAGTCCAAACCTGAGCAATTCTTCTAGATTTTAGACCGTAAATAATTTCCTCGTATTTATTTTCTAATAAATGACCTAATCTAAAAGAGAAATCTTTTTGTTCGGCAAGCATACGACTCTCATCTGTAGCATATACAGCCCCGTCATAGTTAAACACTACAACCCCATTAATTAATCCAGCTGGGGATTGTAAATCTACATATGGAATATTAAATGGAGTAAGAATTTTGGTTAGTATTATTTTACTAAAGTCCTCAGTAAAAAAATGACCTTCTTTATTGATTTGAATAATTCTATTTAGAGCTTTTTTATAGAAATGCAAGAACACTTCTGTTTCATATCGGTTTTTCTCTGTTCTCAAGGCAAATCCATACGGACTAATATTTCTTAAAAATATTCCAGAGAAACCTTGCTCAAAATATTCATTTACAATTTCTACTGGATAGTTTAGAGAATGAGAACTTGTCGTCATCAAAGCTGAAACTTTATCATGCCCTAAAATCTCCCTGGACAATTCTATCCCTCTAATAGTCAAATCATAACTGCTGCAATTAGGTTTATTTCTGTTCTTGTCATGTACGTACTTGGGGCCGTCCAAAGAGGTAGAGATCAGCACCTGGTTTATCTTACAATACTCAAGGATTTCTTCGTTTATAAGTGCTAGGTTTGTACAAATAACATAATTGATACTCTTCCCGTAAATTGGAGCAAATTCCTGAGCTTTTTTTATCGCATACTTGATATTATCGAAGGCCAATAGGGCTTCTCCTCCCTGAAATTCCATTGTGACGTTAGGATTGGGCGACTTCATCATGAATTCAATTCCCTTATCAATGGAAACTAAGCTCATGTCATATTTCTCCTTATTTTGAGTTACTCTGGAAACCTGACAATAGGCACAGGTATGTTCACACCTAAGAGATATAACAAAAATATGTAGGGAGGTAAATCGATCTAGGAAAAGTTTTTTAGTCCTGAACCTTGTGGCAATCAAATCGATATTCGGAGAATAAATCTCTTCGGAAATAAAGTGATTCGATACTAAATCCTGATATAATTCAGGATGCTTTTCTTTGGACAACTCCCTTTTTACAATGGTTTCATATGTGCCAACAGGTGCAAAAATAAAATCACCAATTTCATTTATAAGAACTTCTCGATTCTTGTTTATCCTATGAAAATTAAAGGGCATTAGAAAGTACTTCCCCTTAGACTGATCATAGTAATCATAGTCTCTAAACTGGCGAAAATCTTTTCTTTTCCGGTCAAAAACTTTCTTGTTCATGGAAATTTTATGCCTATCGGATCATCGAAGTCACCTTTTGGGTCTTCATCATATTCACCATGAGAAAAGGCCTTAGCAATAATTAACTCTCGTATTGTTTTAGTCTCATTACTAACAATATCTCTTAGGTTATAATCAATAAATTCTTGATTCAATTTGCCTTTCAATTTTTCAATTCCCTCTTGATCCAAGGGTTTTTTAGAAATTAAAATAATACTATAGTAGTGGTCATCCTCAAGATTAATTGAAATATCGAAATCTTCAGAATACCAATAAAGGCATTTTACAATCGAATTTTTTGAATATACTCTTGAATCAAGTTTGAATTGAAGTGAAAAGTCTTTGCTAGGCATTTATATTGAACTAGAAGAATGGGAAGCATGAGAAGCATGGGACCCATGTGAAGAATGCGAACTATGAGAGGAATGACTAGCCTGTGCACTCTCCAGGGTGTAATAGACAGAATCAGCGCTAGTGGTCAAAATCAATTGTGGTTTTGAGTGTTTGTTTGATATGGTCTCCTTAGATTCACCTTGATCTTTTGAATTGTGGCCTGAAACAAAACCCACAGTTCCTAATAAGGTTAATGATGAAGCAACTACAGAAGCAACTTTTTTCGACAATTTGGAATCCTCTTTCATTTTGTGAAGATCATATAATGAACCATCAAATTACCAAAAATTGTTCAGAACTAAAAATGATAAATATCATATTGGACCTCTCTTAATTGGTATAAAGTGACTTAAAATCAAGGAAAGACAACCTAATTACAATGTGTGGTTAACTAACTTTTTGATAGCATATCCCTTGCCTCTCTTTATAGTAATCATATCTAGTTCTTCTAAAATTTTAATAGACCTGTTATACCTCCCACGAAAAATGCTCTCCTCAAAATAATCTTCCCATAACAAGTAAACCTCCTTTTGATTTATTAATTTCTTGATATCTGCAGTCACAAGGTAGGATCCCATCATGGCAAAATCAATAATTGGCAACTTTTCACTACAGTAGTTCTGTAAAAGAACTGATTGATCCGTAATTACTATAGCATCTTTTGACTGGGTAATTTTTATCAGTTCCTTTATTGGAGTAATTCTTGTTTGGGTTTCAATATTTATCAAATCATGTCTTGATTCATAAGACAAATTAAATAGAAAAGGCAGCAACAAGATTCCTAGAGAATAAAGACCTATGGTTACGAGTTTTTTCTTAAATCGAGTTTTACAATAGATTACTGATTTATAGATGCCATAACCGGCAAGAATTGAAAAAAAAGGAGATAATAAATTAATATGTCTTAAAGATTCAAAAGACGTAACGACATCATTTCTAACAAAATAGTAGCTTCTGTGATGAAGCGTGTTAATGAAAATTAAAGCCACTAAAATGAGTAATGGATATGACAAGTATGGTCTTTTTTTAAACTCAATAAGAATATAAAATGTTCCTATTAAGGCTAAAGGGGCATAAATAAAAAACCAATCAAAATTGGAAAATCCTTTTAAAAACATAGAGACTAGAGGAATGAAGAATTTGAATTGAAACGGATTTCCCATTGCATATTCTCGTTCCATTTCTAAACCTAAACCAATCTCAAAGACATTAAAATAATATACACCTAGTGCTACACAGAAAATTAAAAAATAGCCAAATTCCTGAGTTAATATTCCTCCCTTATCTCTATTTCTTATTAGTCCACCAAAAACATATATTAGGGGAAAAAGTATAATGATTATGCCCTCTCTTTTAAAGTGTATTAACAACACAAATAAGACAATTAAAGATGAAAAAAGAAGTATGGTTCTACTTCTACCTTTCTCCTCAAAATACATAACAAAAAGTATTAAGGAGATCATAATTAGACCACTTACACTAGTCTCGAATAAAGCCGAAGAATGAAAACTATTGAAAACCGGTGTGGTGATAAAGACAAAGGAAGAAATTAATGCAAACTCATGACTATTTTGACATTTATAACAAAAAATATAAATGCCTATTAGTGAAATAAAAGCAAAAAATAAGTTTAAGAATGAGACATTTATGTGGTTATAACCTACAATTTTATGAACTAAGTATAAAACCGAAGGGAGTCCTATTAAATTACTCGGATAAATAGAACTTATTTCACACTCTGAAAGTGAGCCTATTCCACATGTTGTTGCCGAAAAAGTAAATTCTAAATTCCTCTGATTATATATCAAAAATCTTGAAACTGAGTTGGCCAAATATGAATCCTCATATTCCAGACCTTTGAAAAATTTAAAATCGTTAGGAATTTTAAATAAAAGGAATAAAAAAAATATAGATATAATCCAAGGAAACACTTTTTTACGATTAGGCCCAAGTCTGAGCTTCTGCTTTAACAACAGGACAAGAAGCACTAACGATAAAATAAAAAGTAGATTTATTAAAACTAGAATCGATATCATTTAGTAAAAACCATGAAATTAGTGGTGCGGTTTGAGTAAATTAACAAATGCCAACAGAAAGAAAAAATATACTTACTATTGATTGTGAAGATTTTTTGCTCTTACCGGCATTTAAGAATCTTAAATCTGATATTGATTTAAATCAAATGATCGATAATCAGATAAATGCAATTCTTATAGAACTTAGAAATGCTAATGACACTAAAGCCACTTTTTTTATTGTAGGGGAAATTGCAAAACGTAACCCAGATCTAGTTAGACGTATTAGAAATAATGGTCACCATTTGGGATCACATAGTTTTAAACATTCCAAGGCGTATAAACTAACCAGATCTGAATTTCAATCGGATCTTGAAAATTCCATAAAACATATTACCACAGCAAGTGGAGAAGATGTTGACTGTTATCGTGCTCCTATGTGGTCATATAAGCCCAATATGTACTGGTATTGGGATGTCTTGTCAAAGAAAAATATTAAATATGACTCTAGCATTTTTCCGATAAATCGGTGGATGTATGGCAATCCCAAAGCTCCTAGATTTACTCACGTCAACCAAAATATAATCGAATTACCCCCTTCTACCATTAAGATTTTCGGTTTTAACCTGCCTTTTTGCGGAGGAATTTATTTCAGATTTATGCCTTATAGAATTATTAGATATTTTATAAAAAGGTTAAAGAAAAAATACAATCATCCCATATTGATGTATTTTCATCCGTGGGAGTTAGATCCAAATCTTGTTAGAGTCCAGAATATTAGAACACTGTATAAGTTTGTTTTATATCATAACACAAAAAACTCAATGAAAAAGTTTAGACGACTAATAAATGAATTTGAATTTACTTCCATCAATGATTATTTTATAAATAGCTCTATTTAATATAGATGGAAAAATTCAAGTATGTAATTATAGGTGCTGGAGTTACAGGACTCGTAGCAGCAAATGAACTTGCCAAAGATTGTCCTGGTGAGGTTTTATTAATAGAAAAAGAGAATGAGGTAGGTGGATTGTTAAGAACAATCGAAAGGAATGGATTTCGATATGATATAGGATCTCACATAATACATGATGAAATTGAACCAGAGACGCTTAAGTATGTGGATGAAGTATCCGGCGGATTGCTAATTAGAAATAAGCGAATTGGAAAATTAGTTTTTCGCAAGGCTTATATTAGGTACCCTTTGAAGTCTGTTAACTTTTTGTATGGATTAGGTCTGAAAGAGTCAATTATTTGCACCATTTCCTTATTAAGGGGTCGATTAACTAAATTATTCTTACTGAATCCAAAAAATAAAGATCAAGGATATGAAAAAGAACTTAAAAGAAATGTAGGCTTCAGGGCATATGAGATATTTTACCGACCGTACGCTTTAAAACTTTGGAATGTTGATCCCAATTTAATTTCTAGCTCCGCTATTAAGAGACAGTCCGCAATGGTAGGACCTTTAACTCTAATTAAACAATTTGTTCGTTCACTAATTACTAAAGACACAGATAGATATTATTACTATTTAAAGGGAGGCGTAGGTAAATTTCCTGATGGTCTTGAGAATATTGCTGAGCAGAATAGAGTTAAAATTGTAAAATCTATTCAGGATTTTGAAATTTCAAAGAATACCATTGCTTTTAAGAATAATCATATTCAGCAGTTAATAGAATACGATTATCTAATATCTACAATATCGCTTCAGGCTATTATAAGCAAACTTAATTTCAAAAAAGATGACAAAAAGCTACTAAACTCTGTCCAATTCAGGGGGCTTAAGCTAATTTTTCTTCATACTGAAAATGATGTTTTAGTCCAAGGAGAGTGTTTCTATTTGCCCGAAACAAAATATTCCATTGGAAGAGTTTCGATACCCAAGAGGTTTTCTAATTCTATGAATCCAAATGAAAAAGTAACGGGAATTATATGTGAAATACCCTGTTCCCCAAACGATAGAATCTGGAACTTGTCTACAGAAGAAGCGATAAAAGTTTGCTATAAGGACCTAATTGAAGCAGGACTGCTAAGAAATAGAGCTTACGAAAAATCAGAATTTGATTTTCATATCAATGTGAAAGATGTATATCCAATGTATTACAAGAATTGGAAAAGCCATATAAAGTCAATTTTGAAAATAATCGGAGAGGAACACCCCAAACTTTATATTGCCGGTAAATCCGGATTTTTTATGCAATCCAATATGGATAGATCTATCAGGATTGGTAAAATGCTTGCCTCAAATTTAAAGGACGGAAAATCAGCTAGCCAATGGTATCAAAATCTAGATTATTTCCATAACTTAATTTTAAGAGATTGACAGATTATGATATTTATCATTAACAAAAGCATTTCAACATTTATATTCGGAATGAGATTATGCTCTTTTTTTAGAAGTGCTTCTGACTTGCTGGCGTGTCCATGGATGCCTCCTATCAAATCTAAATTTTTCATACGCATTGCCACCGATTTGGGCATATAAAAATGAAATCAATCTACACTCGAATAATCTTTGAATATCAAAAGAACTATTACAAATTCCTAAATTTTTGGGTGGCTAAAAAGAAGGATGATAATTCATTTTATTTTCATTTCTATGATGATGCAAATAAAAACGTAATGGTTCCTAAACTCCTTTAGAAAAAAGAGATTATAGTAAAATTAACTTCAATGATTATGCAGAAACTAATTTTATCAGAGACCATTTATCTATTCACCAGAGTGGTTTAATACATTCGAGAGATAAGGAAGGTAACAGACTACGCGACGGAATTGTAGGTTTTAGTTTTGATGAAATCAAAGTGTCAAAATTGATTTTGGTCTGCGCTCCAAAAGAAATACAGCAATTAACACTTCATCAAGAAGTTGATAAATCAAAAGATTTGATTATTCATTTAAATAAGAGCATTTCCCCATTTACACTTCATTTCGATGTTTTTAGAAAATCAAAAGTGTCAGAATTAGATATATCTAACCCAAATTTATTGTTTGGAGGTTTTATCCTAGTTGAGATTGCAGAAAAAGAATTTGGTCTAAGGATTTATGGTCAAAAAGTCCTCGGCAAACCATTTTGGCCGCCTTTCAATTTAATTCTAACGAGAATAAAAAACAACCAAGTACAACAACCGTAACCGTTACGCAACGCCTTTTTCAGATAAAAAGTGAAACTTTTTAAGCCCTTTACTAGGGTATTTTGTTTTTAATCCATTGGCATTTTAGAATGAGTAACTTTAAAAGTTCAAAAAAAGATAATAAGAGAATGAAATATTTCTTTCCATTGATATTATTATTCATATCATGCAATGAGAACACTAAGTTTGATAGCGCAGAGTGGAAGAGTTCTGGTGGTGAAGGGATTGTACTTGATACAAGATTGAATATGGTTGATGATTTAATTAAAAATGAGATTCTGTTAAATAAGGATGAAACTGAAATAATTGAGCTTATAGGTTCCTCTTCCAGGTTAAATAGTCAAGAGCATGAATCTGTAAAGTATTTTGCTGTACAGGAAATATATGATATGGATGGGATATCGACCCTAAAGAAATGATTTTTTTGAAAATTAAGTTTGATGAAAAAGGAAAATCCAAATCTGTCGAGACATTTTCAACTAAATAGTTTAAATAAAGGATGTTTCCCAAATCGCTTTGATGAATATTGGTGTTTCATGGATTCGGTATATTGACCTTTCCGGTCAATAAGCCTCTTCCAAATATCTTGGAAACAAAGCCCAAACTGTCCCTGGACTTTTGAGGGTCCGGCCAGTTTGGGCTTTTCTTCCGCTATTCGGGGAACCCATTTTTATTCCTTTGGGACCTAATTTGGTCAAACATTCTTTTTTTTGGGTTTAATTATTGTTTTTCAAGGATATAATTGTTTTTTGCAACATATGTTGTCATACCTTTTGTTGTACAATTTTCGGTTTGATAGGAACTTGAAAGGAAATTGAAAACAATGCTCTGGAAGTGTTCCGATCTAGGGCAGTTTTATGGGGCTTAGAAGTGATAACATATTGAACCTCTTGGTCGATAGCCTTTCCGTGGAAGAATTGGAGGCTGCCCTATCCCGTAAAAGAGGGATTCTGTTGGATAGGCCAAAACCCATGACGGAAAGAGAAAGGTTATTAGAGGGCTATCGAAGAAGAATGGTCGCCTTGGGGATTTTATATCCCCCAGTCGAACCTAGCATCTAATTCAGGTAGCCGCTATAATCGTCCGGTAGTTCAGCATCGATATCACGCAAGTAGGCCTTTAGGGCATCCAAAGTGGAGTGCCCGGTGATCAACATTACCTTGTCGTAGGTTTCGGTTGTGGAAAATTCTTTCCGCAATTGACGGTACAGCTTGGTGATGAACGTATGACGGAAAGAATAGATGGTGTGGTCTTGCCCCAGTTGCAGGGACTCGCCCAATTCTTTCAAGTGCATATTGTACATTTTTTTGGCTTTGTTGAACTGTTTCGAGAAATAATCACGACGGTTCGTTTCCGTGGCATCCCAAGGGCCTACGCCCGTAGGGGTGACCAGGTAATCCTCCGCATTGGAAAAGTCCAATCTTTCCAGTTCAGGGAGGATAAGGTCGGGAACGATCTTTGTCTTGACCAGCTTGTTCTTTGCCCTTACGTGAAGCACCTTTTGGGACAGGTCGATGTCCTTGATCTGAAGGCGGCATACCTCAATGGGGCGTAGAAAATTGTACGAGACCATTTTAATGAAGAACAACAGTTGTGGGTCCTCTGCTTCTAAAAATTCATAAAGGCCGTCCACCACCTTATGGGAATAGGCTTTGTTTCGCTTGGGCCTTGATTTCAGTTTCTTTATGCTGTGCACAAAGTTTCGGGGAATGATCTCATTGTCCACCAGAACCGAGAACAGGGCCCCCAGCACCATCTTGGCATTGTTTCTGTTACGGGCGCTCGACGCCTTTTGTATGGAATTCAGGTAGTCGTTGACCACTTTTTTGTCAACTTGCCGGATGTCCCGATGCAACAGCCCTTGTTGTTCCAAATGGGTCTTGAACCTGTTCAACCGGCTTTTGTAGTCCCTGACGGACGATTCGCTCAACAAGCCCTTCTTAAGTTCGAACGCAAAGTCAAGGGCGGACTCGGCGGAATAACTGATGGACCGTTCGTCCCTTTCTTGTTCGTAAGGGCTATAGCCGTCCTTCAGCATCTGGTGCAGCGCATCGCGGATCAACTGCAAATGGAACAACCGCTCTTTTTTGGTCTTGTACCTTTGGTTGACCCTCAGCATAATTGGGGTTTGCCGCTTGAGAGTCGGGTTTCCCTTGTCGTCCCTTTTGGTGGGATGCTCAAAGGAATAATAGACATACCAACGCTTGGAGAGGTCAAAATCCTCCCCGCCGTGATAGATTTTTGGTTCCGTGAATCGCTTTTTCAAACCGTGACTGTATACGGTAGCGTATACGGTTTGTAATTTATCAAAAAAAGAACCCATTGTCAAGAGGTTTAAATACCTGCCTATCAATGGGTTAATCTAGTAGCGGGGACTGGACTCGAACCAGCGACCTTCGGGTTATGAGCCCGACGAGCTACCTACTGCTCTACCCCGCGATATATTTTAACGTTGCCCTGCGGTAACAACTTATCGTCAATTTTTCAAAGCCTGGAACCCGACGAGCGGACCTTGTGCTGAGCGTAGCCGAAGCATACTGCTCTACCCCGCGATATGGACGGCAAATATACGACGGTTTCTTCGATTCACAAAATGAGACCTACTTACTTTAGGTCTGATCGATGCAAGATGAGAATTGCTTAACTTCGACCGCATGGACGCATTCAATGATTTTCTTTCCTCCATGTTGCCCTACACCGAATGGGCCATGCTCATTCTGTTGATCGGTGGAGGGCTTTTTCTTGCTTTTTATTCAAAATTATTGCCCTACCGATATTTTGGCCATGCCATTGCCATCACCTCGGGCAAATATGATGACAAAGACGCAAAGGGCGATGTGAGTTCATTGCAGGCGTTATCGTCAGCAGTTGCGGCGACAGTAGGTCTGGGGAATATCTCGGGAGTGGCAATAGCCATATACATGGGTGGTCCCGGGGTTATTTTTTGGATTTGGATGACGGCATTGTTGGGTATGGCCATCAAATTTTATTCCTGCAGTCTGGCCATCATGTACAGAGGGGAAGATTCAGAAGGAAAACTTCAAGGGGGGCCTATGTTCTATATCACCAAGGGTATGGGCAAAAAAGCAAGGCCATTGGCCGTTTTCTTTTGTGTTGCCGGTCTGTTTGGCTTTTTGGGAGTCTTCACCGCCAACCAGTTCACACAGACTTTTATGAACGTGGTCAAGCCTGATGAAAACCTTATGGTATTGGGAGAATTCAATTGGAAATTGACCATCGGGATCATACTTGCCTTGATTACCTCTTTTGTCATTTTCGGGGGACTCAAAAAAATAGCCAAGGTAGCTACCGCCATTGTACCGTTCATGGTATTGCTCTATTTCTTGGCAGTGGTCGTGGTGATGTTCATGAACGCTTCGGAAATACTGCCATCATTGAAACTCATTTTTGCAGAGGCCTTCAATTTGAAGACGGCCGTTACCGGTGGTTTTTGGGGCTTGGTGATACTTGGGGTGCGTCGGGCCATGTTCTCAAATGAGGCAGGTCTGGGCAGCGCGCCCATGTACCATGGCCAATCGAAGACCAAAGAACCTACAAGAGAAGGTTTGGTGGCCATGTTGGGGCCGTTTATCGATACCATTGTGGTGTGCACACTGACCGCTGTGGTGATTATTCTGAGCGGGGCGTATTTAGAAGCAGAGAGCAATGGCATCATCATGACGCTGATAGCTTTTAAAAAATCATTGTTCGGGGTAGGTGATGTACTGTTGATGGTCATTGTGGCCGCCTTTGCCCTTTCGACCCTGTTCACGTATTCATACTATGGCGTAAAATGCCTTTCTTTTTTGACCAATGCCAAGATCGGTAGGTTTTTCAACTGGTATTTTGTCGCCACCATTGTCTTTGCGGCGGTCGCTTCTGTCGATTTGGTCATTAACCTCATCGATTTGGCCTACGCCCTGATGGTCATACCGAACATGATTGCGGTGCTGTGGTTGGCACCGAAAGTGAACCAATCGGCGAAAACCTACTTTTCAAAACTTCAGGATGAGCGCGCATAAATCTGGCTTTGTAAACATTATTGGTAACCCAAATGTGGGCAAATCGACCTTGATGAATGCCTTTGTCGGAGAAAAGCTGTCCATTATCACCTCTAAGGCACAAACGACCAGGCACCGCATTTTTGGAATTGTGAACGGAGATGATTTTCAGGTGGTGTTTTCAGATACCCCAGGCATCATTAAACCGGCTTATGAACTTCAGGCCTCGATGATGGATTTTGTCAAATCTGCCTTTGAAGATGCCGATGT
>NZ_JANQOM010000088.1 GCF_028289625.1 Winogradskyella sp.
AAATCCAATTCAGAACAAGATTGGTACTTTTTTGGTTATGGTCTCAACTACAAACAGGCCTTGTTAGATTACACATTAATTGCTGGAAAAATTCCAATGCCACCTAGATATGCGTTCGGATATTGGTGGTCTAGATATTGGGCATATTCCGATCCTGAATTTAGAGCTTTGGTGGATGATTTTAGGAGGTACCAAATCCCTATTGATGTTCTTGTTATTGATATGGACTGGCACTTAACTCATGGTGGTTTAAAAAATATTAAAAATCCTAAAAGAGACCCTTTTGGTGAAATGTTGGGTTGGACAGGTTATACTTGGAATAAAGCTTTGTTTCCTGAGCCAAGAAAATTTATAGAATGGACCAACGAAGAAAAATTAAAAACAGCTCTTAACTTGCATCCAGCATCTGGTGTGGCGCCCATGGAATCGCAATACCAAGATTTTGCCAAGAGTTATGGTTTTGATACTTCAGGAAATGCATGGATCCCTTACAAAATGGCCGAAAAGAAATGGGCAAAGACCTACTTTGATGTACTTCTTAAACCTTATGAAGAATGGGGAGTTGATTTTTGGTGGTTAGACTGGCAACAATTTCCCGAAAGCAAAATAGTTGAAGGCTTAAATAATACCTGGTGGCTTAATCACACTTTTTTTACGAGCATGGGTGAACGGACAGGAAAGCGTCCACTACTATTTCATCGTTGGGGAGGCTTGGGTAATCATCGCTACCAAATCGGTTTTTCGGGTGATTACAAAATATCGTGGGAATCCCTTAAATACCAGCCCTACTTTACGCATACAGCATCAAATGTTGGCTATGGTTACTGGAGTCATGATATAGGTGGCCATACTTCGGGAGATTTAGACCGAGATGCAGAATTGTATACACGCTGGTTACAATTTGGTGTGTTTAGTCCGATATTGAGAACACACAGCGCCAAAATATCCTCCATAGAAAGACGGTTCTGGATGTTTCCAAATGAGTTTAAGCACATGCGAGAGCTTATTCAATTACGCTATGCATTAACACCCTATACCTATACAATGGCAAGACATGCCTTCGATAAAGGCGTTTCGATTTGTCGCCCTATGTATTACGATAATCCAAAAGACGAGAATGCTTATAGTCATAAATACCAATATATGTATGGTGATCAACTTCTATTTGCACCTATTGCGGAACCTGTCGGAAAGGACTTGATTGCAGAGCAACACATATGGCTACCAAAAGGCATTTGGTTTAATTGGTCAACTGGCGAGAAACATGAAGGGGATACAGTCATCAATAAATCCTATATGCTTGAAGAACTCCCATTATTTGTTAAGGAGGGAGCAATAATTCCGATGTATCCAAAAATTACTAACCTACAAGATGTCCCTAATCATCTTATTTTAAAGGTATTTCCAGGAGCTTCGGGAAACTTCGAGTTATATGAAGATGAAGGAGATAATGAGAATTACAAATCCAAGTCTTTTACTATGACTTTAATTTCTCAGCTTGAAGCTGACAATGAAAAAGTTATCACAATCTCCCCTTTAAAAGGAAAGTATGAAAACATGCTATCAGCTAGAAGTTATAACATACAACTTCCTATTAGCTTTCCTCCCACATCAGTAGAAATAAATGGCAAAAACTACCCATACAATGCGAAAATTAGTAACGAGCATTGGTCGTATGATGGTCAAGAACTTATGACTTATATTAGTATCCCTGAACATGACATATCTGAAGAAGTCATTATCAAAATAACGTATCCGGAAATGAATATGAAGAAGAAAAATCTGGTGTATGGCAAACAAGGAAAATTTAAACGCCTTCAAAATATCATAGGTTTAATGAAAATTGAAATTGCGCGCGAAAATTGGTGGGCTTTATTATCGGATCGCGTATTCGCGGCAGAACAAACTCCTGTTAATATTACTTATAAGCCAACTAAAATCATTGAATATCTAGAATCATTCGATAAAAATTATGAAGTAATGCTCAATGACATGAGAAATCACAGAGATGCCAGAAAGGAAGTTACCGATAATATATTAATCCCTTTGAAGCAGTAAATATTTAGAAGTAAAACCCAAAACTACCAGTAACTCCAAAACGTCGCGCGTCAGGATTATCTAAGTAGTTGCCTCTAAAGTTAAAATCGATGCGTAAGATTTTAAAAATGTTGGCCACACCAAAACTATATTCATAATACACCCTAGAATCTGGAGCCACTAACGGAAATTCTACTGGGTTGCCTGTGGTGCTCAACGCAATATTCTCATCCGATAATTCCCCCCAAACACCTCTAATACTTGCAATAGCTCTGAGATTGTATTTCTTTAAAAAAGGAATGCGGGAAAATAAACGCCCATTAAAATTATGCTCTAAATGTAAAGAGGTATATGTATCGGTTACAAACTCATACCAATCTAACTGAGAGAAGGTATTATATATTGAAAAAAAGGTTTGGTTGCCAGGCACCACGCTTAATAATGCTAAAGGCACTTCGCCAAAGGTTTTACCTGCTTCAACTGAAGTGACCAATCGACCAAAACCACCGACTTGCCATGGTTGAATGTATGAAAACTGAACCTTTGTATAATCAAAATCGCTATCAAACCAATTGCGATCTCCGCGAGTGACTTGTGCAAATAGCCTTGCAAAATTATCATTCTTCTCTTTCCGTTCTACACCAAAGCCTGTCATTTGTCGCTTTGGAAAATAAGACAAGGCCAATCGGCTTTCGAACTGGTCAACTTCAGAAGAAATCCCCGTCGACGAATTTGGATCATTGTAATCCAAACTAAATGTTGGTGAGGCTGAACGTAACTGTCTAAAACTACCATCAATCCGTACTTCGAAATTCCTCAAGGGTTCTAATGAAAATCCAAAATTGGTCAGGCTAATATTGGTGAGTCTGTCATTAGCACCAGCCGTAAAAACCGCATTAGAGGCTAAACTTCGTCCTAATACATCCGTAGAAC
>NZ_JANQOM010000022.1 GCF_028289625.1 Winogradskyella sp.
TCGTCTTTATTAAAGATTGCTGCTGTGGAATCTTAACCAAAATATTCTTGTTGTATAAATTACGTATCCGAGCGATTGGTGGAAATTCCGGTCCAAGAACATTGGATTTAAACACCTGACGCAAGGATTTTGCGTACCAATCGGCTGCTAAATTCACGCGATTATAGTCTTTGTGCTTCAACGTAATTTTAATCAACCTGTAAATGGGCGGATACTTATAATTATAGCGATCATTCATTTGTTCGGCATACATCTCTTTATAGGCATTGGTAGAAACCTGTTGTAAGATATTGTGATGCGGATTATAAGTTTGAATCAATACTTTACCTCTAACATCTGTTCGCCCTGCCCTTCCAGACACCTGTGTCATCAATTGGTAACTGCGCTCATGGGCCCTAAAATCAGGGAAATTCAACAAATTATCAGCATTCATGATACCTACGAGTTTCACATGTCGAAAATCGAGACCTTTGGTGAGCATTTGGGTACCAACTAAAATATCTATCTCTTGCTGTTCAAAACTATGAATGATTTTCTCAAAGGCATGCTTACCTCTTGTCGTATCCAAATCCATACGCGCTACCTTTTGGTCTGGAAACAATACCTTCACCTCCTCCTCTATCTGTTCGGTGCCAAAGCCTTTGGTATCTAAGGTGGCATTGCCGCAAGCTTCACAACGCTTTGGCATTACTGTATTGTAGCCACAATAATGGCATCGCAATTGATCTCTATACTGATGGTAGGTTAAGCTTACATCGCAATTAGGACATTGTGGAGAATGACCACAGGTGGTGCATTCAACTATAGGTGAAAAACCTCTTCGATTCTGAAACAGAATAATCTGAAAGCCTTGATCAATAGCTTCGGTCATTTCTTCGATTAGCCGATCAGAAAAATGACCCTTCATACGTTTTCGCCTGTACTTGTCTGCTAAATCCACCAACTCTATGTCTGGCATGAGTACATTATTGTAACGTTTGGTTAATTCCGCCAATCCATATTTGCCTTCATTGGCATTAAAATAGCTCTCTAGGCTTGGTGTGGCAGAACCCAGAAGCGTTTTGGCTTGATGCATATTGGCCAATACTATGGCGGCGTCTCTAGCATGGTATCTTGGTGCTGGGTCGAATTGTTTGAAGGATTGTTCGTGCTCTTCATCAACAATAATTAGCCCTAGATTAGAAAATGGCAATAACAATGCTGATCTAGCACCAATAATCAGTTGTGATTTTTCAGAAATTGAAAGTATATTATTCCAAACCTCAACCCGTTCGTTACTCGAATATCGACTATGATAAACCGCCACTTTTTCCCCAAAATAGCCTTGCATACGTTGTACCAATTGCGTCGTCAAAGCAATTTCTGGCAATAAATAAAGGACTTGTTTCCCTATCTGAAGTTGTTCGTCTATAAGTTTGACATAAATCTCGGTTTTCCCAGATGATGTAACGCCATGCAACAACACTACGGATGTCTCTTGAAATTTCGATTTTATAGTTTGAAATACACTTTCTTGGGTTTTAGTCAAAGTTTTTGAGACTTTAGAACTTTCACCCTCAAACACAACACGATCCGTTTGAATATAATGCTCTTCTAAAATGTCTTTATCTATTAAGGCTTTTATAATTGCTGACGAAGTGCCACTGTGCTTTACCAATTCTGATACTTTGATAGGTTTTCGCCCTGAAGCTTCAAAAGTGAATAAGGTTAAAACGACTTTGCGTTGTTTTGGTGCACGACTTAGAATTTCCAATAATTCTTGAAGTTTGTCTTCGGATTTATACTGGTCATGAAGCTTCACATAACGTACCAGTTTAGGCTTGTACTTCTCATAAAGTTCTTCTTGTAACTGCAGTACGCCTTTTTCTACCAAACCCTTAACTACAGGTAAAATACGTTTCTTATCCAAAATTGAGACCACATCTTGAATCTTTAAAGATGCTTGGTATTGCAATGCTTCATAAATTAAAAATTCATCATCTTTTAATTCGGAATCCTTGACGTCCACAGCTTCATTTCTTGAAATTATGGTTTCACTTTCTAAAATAAAGGCATTTGGCATGGCCGCACGCATCACTTCACCTAAACTACACATATAATAACCAGCTATCCATTCCCAATGCTTTAATTGCACATCAGTTACTACAGGTGCTTTATCTAAAATCTGATGAATGGTCTTGGGCTCGTAAGCTGTTGGTGGATGATTATGTATACTATATACTAAAGCGGTATAGATTTTACTTTTCCCAAAAGGTACAGCAACACGCATCCCTTTTTTAAGGAACTCGGCTTCAGCTTCAGTGATATGATAGGTAAAAGCCTTCTGAAGCGGAATGGGTAGTATAACGTCTATGAAATAAATAGTAGTTAGTGATTAGTAGTTAGTGATTAGTGATTAGTGATTAGTGATTAGTGATTAGTGATTAGTGATTAGTGATTAGTGATTAGCAAAAATACAACTGATTCTTTACAACAAAGGGCATGCTCTTACTTCTTACTGTTTACTTGTTACTAATTACCGTATACTAATTAACACGTTTCCAGTACTGGGTTTTATAAAAGAACGCCACATAACCTCTTACTTGTAAGGTATCTTGGTCCTCTCCTATTTTCAATCTACATTTGTATTCTTTACCATTTTCTGGATTTAAAATAGTACCGCCTTCATAAACATCATCATCTTTTTCTAATCCTTCAATAATAACCATATTTAAAATCGGTTGATTCTTTTTATCGCCATCACATTTGCTACACACCGCTTTTTTATTTTCCGTTAATATCTCGACGATTTTACCGTAAACCTTACCGTCATCCTCATAGATTTCAACAATAGACTTTTCGTTTCCGGTTTCGTCATCAATGGTTTTCCATTTGCCTAAAATACTCTGGGATGATGCAACATTGAAAGTAAAAATAAAAGCAAGCACTATTATAAATTTATTCTTCATTCCTATTAATTTTTTTTAGTCTCCTTAAGGATGCATTTAACTCATATCCTAAAAGCAAAATATTAGAATTTAACCACAAATACAGCAATAATATCAAAAGTGCACCGATAGAGCCATATAACTTATTATACTGCGAAAAGTTATCGATATAAATGCCGAATACATACGATGTTAGGATAATAAGCAAGGTGGTTAATAAAGCTCCTACGGAGAAAAAACGGGTGTGTCGTCCTTCTTTAGTACCGAAATAGTACAAGGTTGCTGTAGCCAAGTACACCATAACGACGAAGAATAAATATTTAATTACAGAAATCCAGAGTTCTCCTGTAGCTTTTTCAGCGTGTAAAGCATCATTCAAAGGTGTAATAATGTAGATTTGAGTATAACCAAAAAAAGCAACTGTTAATAAGACCAGTACAGCCAGTATAAGGGCAATACCAAGTGCATACATATATTGCTGAAAAACGTTTCGAGTTAACTGCTCGTGGTAGGAGTTTTCAAAACCAGAAAATACAGCGTTTACACCATTGGCCATTAATAGCATGGATAACAAAAATACAGAGGATAATAGACCCGCCCCTCTTCCACCACTGATATTATCATAGATATTGGATATAAAAAATTCAGAAGTTTGGGGTGGGAGAAATGAATCTAGAAACTCTAAAAATTCAGTTTGAAAATTTTCTATAGGGATGTACGGAATTAAAATGATAACAAATAACAAAAAAGGAAAAATAGCAGTAAAAAAACTAAAAGCTATGGCGCTAGCTCTAGTCGTCAAAGCGCCTTTGACTATGCCCAGCACATACAATTCTAATAAATCGTAAATTGATAAGCCTTCAAAACCCGGTAAACGTATCTGCTTAAAAAAGCGAACGATGAGATTAATAACAGGAATTTCGTCCAGTTTATCTTCAATCGGCTTACTCATAATTATACGGCTTTTAAGCTCAAATCCATATTATATACCGAATGTGTTAAGGCTCCAGAGGAAATATAATCCACACCACACTCAGCATAACCTCTCACCGTATTTTCATTGATACCACCAGAAGATTCCGTTAAACATTGATCGCCAATTAATTCCACAGCTTTACGCGTGTCTTCATAATTAAAGTTATCGATTAGAATACGATACACACCACCTGTATCTAAAATTTCTCTGATTTCATTGAGATTTCTGGCTTCAACAATAATTTTAAGGTCTCTGTTGGTATCCTTCAAATACTGTTGGGTCATATCAATTGCTTTCGCTACTCCACCTGCAAAATCAATATGATTGTCTTTTAACATAATCATATCGTACAATGCAAATCTATGATTTTCACCACCTCCAATTTTTACGGCCCATTTTTCCAATGCCCTAATACCTGGTGTGGTTTTACGTGTGTCTAAAATCTTGGTTCCTGTACCTTCTAACAAATCCACAAATGTTTTAGTTTTAGTTGCAATTGCACTCATACGTTGCATGGCATTCAACACCAAACGTTCGGCTTTTAATATGGATTGTGAAGCGCCTTCCACATAAAAGGCAATATCACCATATTTAACAGTACTTCCATCTTCTATTAAGACTTCAACCTTCATATTGGTATCTACATAATTGAATACTAGTTTAGCAAATTCAACACCTGCAATAATACCTTCATCCTTTACCAAAAGCTTCGCCTTACCCATCGCTGTAGCTGGGATACAAGCTAACGAGCTATGATCGCCATCACCAACATCCTCACGTATGGCATTAGCTATGATTAATTCTATTTCCTTATCGAATTGTTCTTTTGAAATCATGTGGGAGTCTAATTTGCTGTAAAAATAGGAATTGAGAGATTAAAATTTAAATAAATACTGCGTGAGTTCGAGTGAATTTATGCGTAAAACGAATAAATTTGTTTCGAGAACAACTAAAAACGAGACTTCTCGATACAATTCCTATACCGATAGCTTTCGGTACGAAAACTCTCGAAGTGACAAAACGTATGCAAATCAAACTCATTGCCATAGGAAAAACCGATAATACGCAGCTTCAATCACTTATTGAAGACTATCAGAAGCGTTTAAGCCATTACATTCGTTTTGAGTTTGAAATTATTCCGCATATCAAAAATGTAAAACACCTTTCTGAAGCACAGCAAAAGGAAAAAGAAGGAGAACTTATCTTGTCGAAAACGCAAACATCCGATGTTCTTATTTTGCTCGACGAAAATGGTAAACAAATGGATTCCGTTTCCTTTTCTGGCTATTTACAGAAACATATGAATTCTGGGATTAAAACTTTGATTTTTGTAATTGGCGGCCCGTATGGATTTTCGGAAGGGTTATATAGAAGGTCTAACGGAAAGCTAGGGCTTTCTAAAATGACCTTTTCGCACCAAATGGTACGCTTGTTTTTTATAGAACAACTCTATAGAGGGTTTACTATCTTAAGGAACGAACCATATCATCATCGATAGCATGTTTTCAGCCAAATTTATTAGAAGCCTTAGTAGATACATTCCTTTTGTAGTGATTTGGTGTTTATTTGGCGTAACCTACACTTTAGTTGAGTATGGTATTTTAGGAAACTACCCGACCTATCCCTCTACAGGAAACCAATATAGCTTTATCGGTAATCTGACTTATGTTTTTCCCGCAACTTTTTCTATGGGATTATTACAAGGTTACTTAGAAATGGTATGGCTCAAAAAAAGATTTCAAAACTCTGCCTTATGGCTAAAAATCATCACAAAAACCATTATCTATATCCTCATCATTATAGTCTTTCTTATTGTGCTTACTGTACTTAATAGTATGGACAGCTTTAAGGAAGGACCATTTGGCGACCATGTTATTAATGAATTTTGGAACTTTTTTAGTGTTTTTGCGTTTTGGAGTATCGTTTATTATACAGGTCTTGGTGTATTTTTTGCTTTATTATTCGCTGAGATTATTGATTATTTAGGAAGCGGAGTATTTTATAATTTTTTGTTCGGTAAATATCACAAACCCATAGAAGAAACAAGAATCTTCATGTTTTTAGATATGAAATCCTCGACCTCAATTGCCGAAAAAATAGGACATCAAAACTATTTTAAACTTATTAGTGCTTATTATTCTGATATGACCAATGCTATTATTGAAAGCTATGGCGAAATCTATCAGTATGTTGGAGATGAAATCGTAATCTCTTGGAAAGCAGACAAAGGGATTAAAAACAATAATTGTATTGAATGCTTTTTTAGAATTAAAGCTGCCATACTTAAACGAAAAGACTTTTATCTTCAAACTTTTGGTGTTTTCCCAGAATTTAAAGCTGGAATACATATGGGTTCTGTTACTACTGGAGAAATTGGTGTACTTAAAAAGGATATTATTTATAGTGGAGATGTGCTTAATACAGCGGCAAGAATACAATCTAAGTGTAATATTTATAATTCAGAATGTATTGTTTCTAAAGCTTTAAAAGAGGCATTAACACTAAGTCCTTACTTACAACTCAATTATCTTGGCGAATTACCCCTTAAAGGCAAACAAGTAAAAGTAGAACTCTACGATCTTCGACAAAGCCAATAGAATAACAAAGGGTTCACTATTTTGAGAAATGAACCCTATCATCATAGATAAATAGCAAACCCTCTGTATAATAAACGCCTTAGCGTTATGGAAAAATTAATATGTTTTAAAAACCTCTTTTCTTTTCTTTAATTGGCGCGTTAAATCATTAATGGTTTCATTAACTGCCATTTCGTAAGTTGCCTCATTGGATGTGGCATAAATACGCGGTCCAGGTAAACTCAATTCTATATTACAAATTTTGCCTGCATCGTAGTCGTTATCATCATGCTTGATGTAAACCTGAGCAGAAATCAAAAACTCAAATTTATTAGCTAATTTTTCTAATTTCTCTGTTGCAAAAGCTGATAATGTTTCGCTTACATGTGTGTTTACGTATTGAAAATTTACCGTCATAATCGTACTTGTTTTAATTAATAATTCCTATATCGAATATACGATTTTTGTGGACGTTTGAAGCTGATAATTATCATAAATAATCACTAAAATTCTTACGGTCTGAAAGTATTCCCAATACATTACGTCTACATAATCATTAAACATCTAATCATGGAAAATCAAATAACTAAGGATATCATAATTTTTGACGGAGAATGCAACCTATGCAATGGTGTTGTAGGATGGCTACTAAAATTTGCGCCAGAAGATCTGTTTCAATTTGTGGCCTTTCAATCGAGTTATGGTCAAGAGTTATTAAAACAACATGGTTTTCCCACAGAACAACTCGATACCGTTATTCTTATAGACGAACATGGGGTTAAGACACATTCTGATGGTTTTCTCAAAATCATCGCTAAAATCCCAAAGTGGAAACGTGTTGCCGCCTTATTGGCATTTATCCCTCGAATGATTAGGGATTTTATCTATAAAACCGCATCAAAAAATCGCGTTAAGTGGTTTGGGCAATCCAGTAGTTGCACCATTGATTTTAGTAAATAAATTCTTAAGAGTAAACACTTGTATTACCCAACTCAAGCGAGTAATTGTTAGATAAAATTGTGCTTACAAACATCCATTCTGATGTAACTTCGGAACTTGTAAATGTTGTCATTAAAAAGCCTCTACGAGAGGCATCAAAGTAAGACAGTCCATCAATTAAAATCACTAATGCCTGTTCAAAACCAGCTATTGCGGTGGGATCTGTACCAATAAAGGCTTCAAAACCGGGCGAACTTACTCCAGCCGTAGCGAGTTCAATACCTACCTCTGTACTATCCTGACTTCGTAAGGTATTGCTCCAAGCATTATGCGTATCACCAGCAAGGGTTACAATCTTTTTTCCGTTTAAAGCGCTGTAAATGGTTTCTCTTTCTACAGGATAACCATCCCAAGCATCTAAGTTGTAGGGAATCACTGTAGTTACTCTAGCTATTTCTTCTGGTGTTAGAGTCGGGTCATTATTGATTACCCTAAGTTTAATCTCTACTAATTCTGTGAGTATTTGATTAAAATCTGGTGTTCCAAAACTCGTTAGCACTTCAATTGGAATAAACATCTGTCCCATCAACACTTGTTGACCTAAAACATTCCATTGGGAATTACTACCTGCAATTTGACTAATCAACCAATCTCTTTGTGTCGTACCTAACAAAGTTCTATTAGGATTACCTAAATCCGTTTGGAAAGATGTAATGTCAAAACCAGACGCTGTGAAATAAGAATTAATATCGAGCTGTTTATCCCTACCTATAATTCTAGTATCTAACATGTATAAATTGATCAGATTTCCAATGTTAAAAGATCTGTAGATAAGACTATTATTGGATTCGTCTTGTCTGGTAAAAGGTAAAAATTCGCTGTATGCCTGTAATGCGTTTTGTTTTCTTACTTCAAAACTACCTTCGGTGGCTTCGTCATGATTTTCCGCACCATCTATATATGCGTCATTGGCCACTTCATGATCATCCCAGACACATATAAACGGCTTCTTTTGATGTGCTAATTGTAAGGAACTATCCTGACGGTATTGTCTATATCTTGTTCTGTAATCATCTAGAGATAAAATCTCACCAGAGGGCACATGTAGTCTATTTAAGAACGCATTTTCGGCTGTAGCACCATAACCACCTGCACCATATTCATAAAAATAGTCTCCTAAGTGAACAATGATATCAGCTTCAGAATTAGCCATGGCATCGTATACCGTAAACAAACCTGCCTGATAATTAGAACAGGAACATACTGCAAGTTTTAAAGCGCTTGCGTTTTGTGGTAATGTAATGGTTTCACCAACGACAGAAACAGCTTCATCTTCTTCATTGATAAAACGATAATACAATTTTAAATTCGAATCTAATTCCGTAAGCTCTACAGCTATAGTGTTATCCCTATTTGGATTGGTGGTGATTGTACCATTACGCAATATATCAGTAAAATCACTATCGGTAGAAATCTGCCACACAATAGCTTTATTGGGCAAATCGTATCTTGTCCATATGATAACTTTAGAATCTGTAGGATCGAAACTGGCTACGCCTTCATTAAAATTTATAATCGTAAATCCTGATGTATCAATATTTGGTGATGTGAAATCATCATCGTCGTTACAGCTTATAAAGTTTGGGGCTAAAACCAAACCTCCTGTGGCTAATAAAGTTTTTTGAATAAACGATCTCCTGCTGTTTTTTGGTGTAGACATAATAGCTAATTTTAGCTACGAAGTTCTTGCTATTAATCGAAATGGTCGTTAAAAAAACTTTATAGTTCTATTATCAAAGCAGTCAATAATGGCAACAACAAATTCATATTTATGCTCAAATATTATGAAAAGGTTACCGCAATTTAAAAACTGTGTATTGGGTTTAAAATATGCATCTATAAATCACTCAAAAACCACATCATCAATATAAATCGTCTGTGGATAGCCATAGCTATTGGCAAACAGAACCAAACCCGAACGTATACAGCTTAAATCTTCTTTTTTGACCTTTATCGTATACCTTTTCCATTCAGAAGTTAATGTAATCTCTTCAGTTTTTTTGGCTGTATCGGGAAAAGGTTTGTCATCATCTATTAAGCCAAAGCCAAGTTTTACAACAATACCACTAAATTTTGATTTTGCCCAAAAACTAAAGGTTTTAGCACCAGAAATATCATAGCCTCCCAAAATATCACCCCAATCATTGGCTGGGTCAACAAATGCAATACCGTACCAACCACTTTCTTCAGAGTAGGTTATTTTTATGGCTGTTTTACCAGAATGCACTTCCTTCTTCTCATCTACATCAACATTTAAAGCCTTGTGATTACCCATATAGCCAGAAGGAAAATAAGGCAAATCCTCATTGTCCTTATAAACATAAAATGGTAAACTCACCTTGGGCACCTTATACTTTACTGCCTTTGCCTCTTTATCTTCAACCATTATTGACGTCGAAGCGATACCTAGATTTGATTTAACACCATCTTCTACATAGGTATACACCTTTATGACACCATGTTCTTTGGGCAATTCAATTTCAAAACCTTCGGAAAGATTTCCTCTAAAATTTAATGGATTAATTTGATTTCTCCGTTTTCTGCTACCTTCACGTTGGTTATAATGAAAGCTAACTTTTAAACGTTCGTTCTCAGGGTCATTTACCTTTAAATTTACAGGTATCCAGATACCACTTTTGTATTGCGAATCTGGTAACGAAAACGTCTCAATTTCAGGAACCTTATTATTTGGTTTTTTGCCTGTGAATGCCTCTCTTATGGCCCAATATTGAGGACGTTTCAGGTTGGTTACATGGGTAAACAACCAAGTTGATATAAAGTCGTTTGAACTGTTATAATGAAACACATATACACCCAAACAAGATGGTTTATTCACAATCCATTCCTTATAACCTTTTACAATAGCGTTGTATTTCTCGTTATCGGAAGGTTCTATTTTTACACCATTTTTATCCGCTTGCGCGTCCCATTCGCCAGTAACTCCAAACTCAGTGATAATATATGGCTTGTTAATGTTTCGCTTATCCAATTCGTCTTGAAGAAATCCTGCACCTGGTCCATAGCTATTAAGCCCATATATATCGATGGATGGTACATGGTCTTCCCACCAGTCCAGTCCAAATGTCCACGCTTCAACTGAAGTGATTGGATGATTAGGATCTAATTGCTTAATCTTACTACAAATACGTTCTAACAATTTCGAGTAGGCTAATTTCTCTTCATCGGTTGCCATGTTAAGGTATACCTCATTACCAATGCCCCAAGTTAAAACCGCGGGATGGTTCTTATACTTTTCTACCGTTTCAATAGCATTGTCATACATGACTTCCATGCCTTCGATATCGATTAAATAGTCAAAATGGTCATCGTCTTCCATTCCCGGTCTTCCGTGGCGCATCCATATCCCAACCATGACCTTTATACCGTGTCGTTCTGCTGCATCCAAAAGTTGCGGAGTGTTTTCGCCAGTTGCCCAAGTTCTAATAGCATTCACTCCCAAAAATTGTAAATCCTTAAAATAGGTATCGTAATTATCTACATCCTTATCATAGCCAAAAGTGGCTCCTTTAATATCGAAAGGTGCTCCATCGACTTTAAGCACCCATTGATTATCTATTTTTTCAACTGAAGTTTGAGAAAAAGAAAAAAAGGATATGGAAACGATAACAAAAAATATTCTCATAGTCTAAAACATTGGTAACCCAAAGTTAAGGTTTTAAAAGCAACCTATATATTGTTATTTTTGGATAAAAATCCACAATGCATGCAACTGGTCTTCGCCACTAATAACCAAAATAAACTTAAAGAAGTACAATCGCTTGTACCAAAACGCATTAAACTGCTAAGCTTAAAAGATATTAACTGTACTGAGGAGATTCCTGAAACCACAGGTACTATTGAAGGTAATGCCCAACAAAAGGCTGACTACATAAAAGAGTATTATGGTTACGATTGTTTTGCAGATGACACAGGTTTGGAAGTAGACGCTTTAGATGGTCAACCAGGAGTAGACACAGCCCATTATGCTGGTCCACAAAGGAATGCGAATGACAATATGAACAAACTATTGTCGGAATTAGAAGATACCACTTCACGCAAAGCACAGTTCAAAACCGTGATTGCCTTAAATCTTAATGGACAACTTGAAACATTTACTGGCATCTGTAAAGGGGAAATCACTACCAAAAAACAGGGTAATGATGGTTTTGGTTACGACCCTATTTTTAAAGCCGAAGGTTATGAACAGACATTTGCTGAAATTTCTTTAGACGAAAAAAATAAGATTGGGCATCGTGGTAAGGCTATGCAATTACTTATAGAATTTCTGAACAACTGTTAAAAACTTCTCACTTTTTACTATCTAATGCACTGACTTTGAGCCTGTAAAAAACTAACTTCGTTTACATGTGCTGAACTGTCACACTGAGCTTGTCGAAGTGTTGTTTCAGTATCGCTTGATAAATTCAACCTGTACCGAGCGCAGTCGAAGTATTGAAACTGAACTTATCTTTACGATAAGTACAACTAAAATCCACCATTCCAATTAAAAGACTATCTTTGCACCCGTTCTACAAAGCCACGGCGAAGTAGAAAAATAATTCGCCGTCGCATTGCTATGGCGAATAAATCCTCAAGGTGAGGACGTGTTACCAGAAGTTTGGGTTAATTGTATGTCGATACGCTTCTTATGTAACACTGCATAACATTATCGCATACAACACCAACAAGAATGAGTACATTCCAAGAATTGGGTCTTAATGAAGACCTTCTCCATGCTATTACCGATTTAGGGTTTATAGCACCTAGTGAAGTCCAACAAAAAGCCATTCCCGTTTTATTAGAAGAAGAACGCGACCTTGTCGCTTTGGCGCAAACAGGAACAGGGAAAACCGCAGCCTTTGGCTTCCCAATGCTTCAAAAAATTGATATCAATAGCAGAACCACACAAGGCCTTATCCTCTCACCCACGCGTGAGTTGTGCCTACAAATCACTAACGAATTAAAACTTTATGGCAAATACTGCAAAGGTTTAAATGTCGTCGCCATTTATGGTGGAGCCAGTGTAACTGAGCAGGCCAAACAAATCAAAAAAGGAGCACAAATCGTTGTGGCGACTCCTGGTCGTATGAAGGATATGATCAGTCGTAAACTCGTCGATATTTCTAAGATTCAATACAGTGTATTAGATGAAGCTGATGAGATGCTCAACATGGGATTCTATGAGGATATCACCGATATTTTAGCGCATACACCAATGGATAAAAGTACATGGTTGTTTTCGGCGACCATGCCAAAAGAGGTGGCTTCCATTGCTAAAAAATTCATGTACGACCCTATTGAAATTACGGTTGGTAATATAAACGAAAGCACCAATCAGGTGTCTCATGAATATTATCTGGTCAATGGACGCGATCGTTACTTGGCTTTAAAACGCTTGGCAGATGCTAATCCAGATATTTTTTCAGTAGTATTCTGTCGTACCAAGCGCGATACCCAACGTGTGGCTGAAAAATTGATTGAAGATGGTTACAATGCTGGAGCACTGCATGGTGATTTAAGCCAAAATCAGCGTGATTTGGTGATGAAATCCTTTAGAAATAAGCAAATCCAAATGCTAGTGGCCACAGATGTTGCCGCCCGTGGTATTGATGTTGATGATATTACCCATGTAATCAATTACCAATTACCAGATGAGATTGAAACCTATACGCATCGTTCTGGTCGTACTGGTCGTGCTGGAAAAACAGGTGTATCTATGGTGATAGTTGCCAAAAGTGAAGTACGAAAAATTAAGAGCATCGAACGCATCATTAAAAAGCAATTTGAGAAGAAAGATATTCCATCTGGCATGGAAATCTGCGAAGTGCAACTGATGAGTTTGGCCAATAAGGTGCACAATACCGAAATCAACCATGAGATTGATCCATTTCTCGATAGCATCAATGAACTATTCGAAGATACAGACAAGAATGAGTTGATTAAAAAGTTCTTCTCTGTAGAGTTTACCAGGTTTTTCAATTATTATAAGGATTCTAAGGATTTAACGGTATCAGATTCAGGTGAAAGCAAAACTAGGGAGCAATCAGCCGATGAGGTTCGTTATTTTATCAATGTTGGTCGTAAAGATGGTTACGATTGGATGTCGCTAAAGGATTTCTTAAAAGCCGTTTTAGAATTGGGTCGGGACGATGTCTTTAAAGTAGATGTAAAAGACAGTTTTTCATTCTTTAACACAGAAAAAGAATTACAAGAGAAAGTCTTAAACTTCTTTACCGACTTTAAGTATAATGGACGCTTTGTAAATGTTGAAGTCACTGAAAACAAAGGCCGTAGTGGTCGACGCGACAGAAAACGCAGTAAAAAAGGCAGAAACGACAAACCAAGAAGCGAAAGACGCTCAAGAAGAAGTGAAGGGTCAAGTAAAAGAAGATCTGGCGATGCTAGGAAAAATAGACATTCAGTATCCGATAGACCACGACGCTCTCGAAGAAAATAGGACATTTGTCGTTTTGAGAAAAGATAAATTCATTTTGGCTTGGAATTTGAACTAGTGCTGTTAATATTTAGTCAAATCGATGAATTGCAGACACTAAATGCGTTTTGTTTACTACCTTTACAATGTAATTAACACTAATGCGATATCTATTAGCAATATTTTTATGTTTTACTACAGTTTATAGCTATAGTCAAGACAGTACTGCCACCAAAATGCCTGAAACCGTAAAAGGAACCATTACAAGTTCCACAACGCAAGGCCCTTTGAGTGAAGTAAATATCGTGAATATCAACCAGGTTGTTGGTACCGCAACGGATGACGATGGTGCGTTTGAAATTAAAGCTAAAGCCAATGACACTTTACACTTATCGTATTTAGGCTATAAATCCCTTAAAGTTAGGGTTACCAATGATTGGTTGAAATATGGCAATACCGAAATAGTCATGACCGAGTTGGCACTTGCTCTCGAGGAAGTTACAGTTAGATCACTCGAACTTACTGGCTATTTAGAAGTGGATATGAAACAAGTCCCTATTCGTAATAATAACCAATATAGAATTTCTGGATTGTATGGAAAGGCTTACGAAGGCCGAAAAACCAATGTTGCCACAAAAGTTTTGGGAGCCATATTCAATCCGGCTGACTTCTTGTACAAGATGTTTGGCAAGAAGCCAAACGAGATGAAAAAACTCAAGAAGATTAAAGAGGATGATGAAATTAGAAACCAGCTTGCCAAACGTTTTGATAGAGAAATGCTAATGGTTTTACTCCAGGTCACCAAATACGACTTGGATGAAATCGTTAATCAATGTAATTACTCTAAAGATTTCATCAATACAGCCAACGACCTTCAAATACTGGATGCTATTAGTGAATGCTACGAAGAATATAAGGTCATACAGCGTAGTAAAGACAGGAAAAAGAAAAAGGATAAAGCTTAGTTTTACTAAGAATTTGAGTGTAACGCCACCCGATTCCCTTCCGTATCTATAAATACTCCCATATAGCCATGATCGTCTGAAATCTTGGTTTTTCCTTGATAGATTTTTCCACCTGCAGCCTCTACTCTATCCAATTCATTTTGAACATCCTCACTCATAAAGTAAACTAAAGTCCCATCTTGACAAGGGACATAAGATTCTTGCTTAATGAGCGTTCCTGTGGCACCTTGCTCACCCTCCTCATGGGGAAACCATCCCATTTTCAATCCACCAAAATCTACCTCTTTAATTTCAACCTTAAACACCGCTTCGTAAAATGCTTTTGCTCGGGTCATACTATTAACCGGAATTTCAAACCAACCTACAGTCATCAATTATCTATTTTTATGCTTTATACTTCCTTACTTTCATCTGGCGAACTTACCATCCACTGAATTCCAAACTTATCCGTTCCACTTCCAAATTTTCCTCCCCAAAACACGTCCTCAAAAGGCATGGCTACTTGACCACCTTCCATTAATCCAGAAAAAATATCATAGCCTTGCTCCTCATCGTCAGCAGCAATACTTACATGATAGTTATTGCCTTTATTTATCGGCATAAAGTAATCGTCAGATGCTTTCAACTCGCAACCATTACCAAAGGTCATGGTGACATGCATAATCTTATTTTCAATTTCTGGCTTACTATATTCTGGTGGACCATCTTTATAGCGCATTATCATCATATAGTCTCCATCAAAAATGTCTTTGTAAAAGGCTATAGCCTCTTCACAATTGCCATCAAACGAAAGGTAAACATCACATTTCATAATTTTATTGATTTAGTTAAAATGACAAGGTCATTCACTTTATCGGGATTCTAAAATTTGTTTCAAATCGTGCAAGCCTTCTTCAAAATCTTTGCCAACGGTTTTATCCATGTTAAAAAACAAAAAGAAAATATTTGAAGGTGGTTTATTTACCCCAGAAAAGCCCCAAACCACTTCAGTAGAATTAGCATCAATTTCGCGAGTAGTTATATACGCATCAGATTGGGACTTCCAAGGTTTATAAAAATGCAACTGACTATTTATGGACTCATTTTCGGTAATTGAAACGATTTCCTGCTCACCAGTACCAACTTCTTTATTGCCTTCCCATTTGGCAATAAAACCTACTTCACCATCAGTACCAACATGTTCTTGTTTCATATTGGGATCTTTCTTTTTCCAAGGAGACCACTCGTCTTGATTTTTAATATGTTTTAAATAATTAAAAACCTCAGTAATTGGTTTATCTATGGTAATACTTCTACTTACATTGTAAGATTTTGGTGCTACTAATGCCAGAAATACAATTATGGCAATAATACCAAGGACGACATAAAGTGCAATCATCATAATTTTTTGATTTAATTAGTTATTACTTAAAAGTACAAAAAATTAGTGTTGGGATTGATAACGTTCTACGATGGCATCGTAATTTTTTATGGTTTTCTTTATCCAGTCGAATTGCTTTTCAATGAGTTCATCTTCGGTCAATCGCCAATCAATGCTCGATTTGCGCATTTTTGAAGTCACGTGTTGTAGAATAATGGCTGCTGAAACCGATATATTGAGACTTTCGGTAAATCCAAACATGGGAATCCTTATAAAACTATCCGCCTCGTCTAAAACTTGTTGCGATAAGCCTTCTGTTTCTCTTCCAAAGAAAAAACAAGACTTGGTCGAAATATCAAAATCGACTAAATCATACCCATCGATATGTGGACTTGTCGCGACAATTTGGTAACCTTTAGATTTTAGATTAGCTATACAAGATTTTGTTGTGTGGTAACGATTTAAATCTACCCACTTCTGGGCACCCATGGCAATCTCCCTGTCAATGCGCTTAGAATTAATTTCCTCAACGATGTTAACTTCTTGAATACCAAATATATCACAAGAGCGTATAACAGCACTGGTGTTATGTAATTGGTACACATCTTCAGTTGCAACAGTAAAGTGCTTGGTGCGTTGGGCCAATACCTTCCTAAAACGTTCTCTGCGATTTTCGGTAAGGTAGGTTTCTAAATACTCAAGTAATTTTAAATCTGGCATATACCAAAAATACGGAATGTCATTACGAGGAACAAAGTGACGACGTAATCTTTCTAATTGAAACTTATATTAAAAGATTGTTATATGATTCGTATTTCATTTCACACGATGACACAAAATTGATTATTTTTAAGTTATGAAGAAACATATTGTCGTTTTAACAGGAGCAGGCATGAGTGCCGAGAGTGGCGTAAAAACCTTTAGGGATCATGATGGCTTGTGGGAAGGCCATGATGTGATGAAAGTAGCATCACCAGAAGGGTTTCGGCAAAACCCTGAGCTAGTGCTAGATTTTTACAATCAAAGACGCAGACAACTTAAAGAGGTTGAGCCTAACCAAGCACATAAGGATTTGGCCACTTTAGAAGAAAATTACAAAGTGACTATTGTCACCCAAAATGTTGATGATTTACACGAGCGTGCCGGTAGTAGTGATGTTGTTCACCTACATGGAGAACTAAAAAAAGTACGTAGTACTGGCAATCCAAATGATATTAAAACTTGGACTGAAGATATAAATCTAGGTGATACTTGTGAAAAAGGTCACCAATTGCGTCCTCATATCGTTTGGTTTGGTGAAGATGTACCAATGATAGAAATAGCTATAAAAATTTGTTACGCTGCTGATATCCTATTAATTATTGGTACTAGCATGCAAGTATACCCTGCAGCAAGCTTAATTAATTATGTACAACCAGATACTCTTATTTATTATGTAGATCCTAAACCTGCTGTAGTTCGTAATGCAAACATTAATGTCATTGCAAAAACAGCTACAGCAGGCATGAGGGATATCCTCAATCTATTATAAGGAATTTACATTTTTGTGAAGATTATTGTAAAATCTTCATCCATGATGACTACATCATCATTCACCGCGTCATAAAACTCAACTTCAAATCCATCCTCTATGGTCAGCGTTATGGTATTCCCAGAAATTGTTCCAACCAAATCATCATCATTAAAATCATTAACGACTGTTATGGTATTGCCATTTTGAGTCCATGTTGAAGATAGACCAAAACCATTTTGACATTCTACATCATGCTCATTATCGTCATCGATAAAGATATAAGCGAGATCAACATCTATTTCAACCTCCCCATTTTCAAAGAATTCAATACTATTGCCATTGTAACAAGACGTTTCCTGAAACATATCGCGAGATGCATTACCATCGCCATCAAAATCAAAAGATGATTCTATTAACAATGACGTTACGAGCCACTGTCCTTCCGGAGTCAGGGTGACGTTGCCATCGTCATCAGATGAACAAGATGCTAATACAAGGAATAGAACTAAAATAATTAATGATTGAATTTTAACTTTCATAATAGTGTAGATTTTTTATTATACACTATAATATCGGAGCTCTATAGAAATGTCATCAAAAAAATTAAAATTCTAAAAAAATAATCACAATGCTAATCATCACTACTCAGCTTAAAGAACTCGTTAACAGGTTTATTGAACACCTTAGATAATTTTAAGGCCAAAACCGTTGATGGCACATAACGATTGGCTTCGATAGAATTTATAGTTTGGCGAGAGACACCTATTTTTTTAGCTAAATCATCTTGGGTGAGGCTCAAAATTGCACGTTCAACTTTAATCGTATTTTCCACTACCTATAACGCTTTAAAACTTCAAAAAACAAAATCTGTAACAAGAGCATAAATGATAATATTTGAAAATAGCTAAAGTTATCTGTGATGACATACCCCTTGAAAATATAAAAAAAGAAGGCATTAATAACAGGCTGTATTAAGGCATATAACACTGCCAGAATAAAAGCCAAAGTAAAAGACTTAGCTCTAAGTGAAACAATCATTTCGTCCTCTATCTTGTCTTTTGACAGTGATACTATAAGTAAGCTTATGAGAAGCGCTCTTTGTAACGCAAAATCAGACCATAGACTATCAGTTCTTGTAAGCTTTAAACCCAAAAGCATTAAAATCAGTATAACACAAATAATAATACCACCGAGTTTCCATTTATGTGGCAATTGAAATTGCGCCCAACGCTCTAACCTATTACGTTCGCATTCATTTATCTTTTTAAAATTCATGACAAATATATTTTATATTAAGTAAAATTATTTTTACTATATGACAAATATATTTTACATTTTTGAATTTTACAAATATTTAACCAATAAATAAAGACCTTTGTGATAAACCTAACTGACTAATTCTTATTTTCATACTTTATTAACCAGCTATCCACGTCACAAAAATTTAAATAATGACTTCTTTTAATCATTTAGCATCGTATATCATAATTCTAATTGGTTTCCTTGTGTTTCCTGTTAACGCTCAACATCAACATGAACATATCGGCTTACATCACTGGGAGATTCCTAGTAGAGATCCAGATAGAATAATATTAACCTTTCATGGTGATCCAGCAACAAGTAGAGCCATAACATGGAGAACTAATACAAAAATTTCGAAAGCTTTTGCCCAAATTGCAGAAGCGACAGAGAATTCGGGATTTGCGGATAATGCCATAACCAAAGATGCAACGACGGAACAGTTTGATTTGGGTTTATACAAAGTCAATGCCTCGCTTCTTGTAAATTACCATAGTGTTATATTTGACGGGCTTAAACCCAATACTTTGTACGCCTATCGCGTCGGTGACGGAGGTGAATATTGGTCTGAGTGGATACAGTTTCGCACTGCAAAGACGACGTATGCACCAACACAGTTTGTATACTTTGGTGATGCGCAGAACGATGTTTTAAATCATTGGTCTCGAGTGATTCGTATGGCTTATCAAACAGCACCAGATGCATCATTTGTAATTCATGCAGGTGATTTGATTAATGATGCTCACACAGATCATGAATGGGCTGAATGGTATAAAGCAGGTGGTTTTATACATAGTCAATGGACAGCCATACCTGTCGTGGGTAATCATGAATTTAGGCCATTGAAGAAAGGGGAACCAAGGGAGCTTTCCATCCAATGGAGACCACAATTTACGTTGCCAGTTGAAAAGGGCTTGGATTCAAAACTACATGAAACTGTATACACCGTAGATTATCAGGATATTCGAATTATCGTCCTCAACTCAAATGATGAACTCGAAATACAGACGAATTACATTGAGGAACAACTAAAGAATTGTACCGCCAAATGGAAAATCATTACTTGTCATCATTCCGTATTCTCGCCTGCTAAGGGAAGGGACTTTCAGTTTGCTCGCGAAAACTGGAAACCGCTTCTTGATAAATATAATGTGGATCTAGTGCTTAATGGGCATGATCATACATATGCAAGAGGTCATGTTCCAATTAGAACGACTGGCACTGACAATACTGACAATCTAGGGACCATATATGTAACTTCAGTAAGTGGCCCAAAGCAGTACCAATTGGATGAGGAACAAATGAAAGCCTATTCCGCACAAGGCTACCAATTGGATAAAGCTGCTGAACAAACGCAGTTCTTTCAGGTTATTACTGTTGAAAATGATACACTAACCTACGTTGCGTATACGACTTTAGGTGAAGAATATGATCGTGTTGTTATCACGAAAAATTTCAGTACTGGGGAGAAACAACTATCGGAAACTGGAAAATAAGTTCGATGATACACTTAAATAGATAGGCAAGTTATTTTTTAGATTTTCATTATTTACTAATTCTTCTCCTCTATCCATTTGCTCAAATATTTAGTACTCTGTAAGGTGTGATGCTGCAACATAGTCCCAATAAAATTGTCCTCACGATGATTTTTTATGTTTCCTTTTAGCGTTTCAATTTGATTAGAAAAATTAATCTCAAAATTAGTTTTGTTAAATCGCTGATTTAAGACATTAAAGCCCTCCTCTTGCTGGTTTTCCCAAACTATCGAATCGGTATAAAGTTGAACTGCGTTTTGAGCAAACACTTCGGCATTATCTGTAATAAAACCATTGGATTGTAAATCCCCAAACATGCCTTCTGCTGCCATGGTAGACATAACACAAGGAGTTCCATCCTGCATAGCATCGATGAGTTTACCCTTGAGTCCTGCGCCAAAACGTAAGGGTGCCAAGCACACTCTTGCGTTTTGCATCACTTCACTTACATCGTCGGCAAAACCTTTAATTAAAAAACCTTCCTTTTCATTGTGCAATTGGCTGACTTTTTGGGATTCGTATGCTCCATAAATATGTAGCTCAATTTTTGGTAATTGTTGTCGTATCAAAGGCCAAAGAGTACGCTTTAGATATAGTACGGCATCATAATTTGGTGGATGTAAAAAATTACCAATCGTAACAAAATGTTGGCGATTATTAAATGTTGGTAATTGGTTTATCACATCATCCGAAATAGGTTCCAGCAGAAATGGTAAATAATAGAGTAAGTTTTGATCAATCTTAAACTGTTGCGTCAGAATATCTATTTCGGCTTCAGAAATCATCAAACTTAAATCCGAACGATAGATACTCGCAATTTCACGCTTGGTGGTATCATTTTGCAAATGGTTTATGGAAACCTCAACACCTTCCTTTAAAGCCAATTCCCTAGCCTTTCTCAAACCATGGAAATCTTCCGTATCTAAAATGCGTAGCGCTTCAGGACATTGTTCAGTCACACGCCAGCCATATTGTTCTTCGGTCATAAAACGATCGAACAACACTACATCTGGTTTTAAATCTGAGATGAAATCATCGAACGAACTATCGTTTAAAAGAATATTCTGAGTGGTTATACCCAGCTGCAATAAATCATAGGTATTGATAGAAGTTTTTGCAGCAGAAACGAATGTAATCGAATACCCTTGGTTTTGAAATTGTTCAATCAACTGCAACATGCGACTACCAGCTGCTGAACTTGTGGGTTCCGGCCAAACAAAACCAATGATTAAAAGTGTTTTACTCACTCAGCATCTTTTTGAAAGGCATATTTAATACGAGCCGTTTTTACCCAAGCTTCAACCGCTTCTATTTGTTTGTCTGTTAGCTTAGCGTCTCCGTGGGTCCAGGTATAGCTTGTCAATGGCATATGCCGCTCCTCCACTTCTTCGGCCAATTCTTCTAGTTTGTGATCTTTCTTCTTATCCGAATACTCTGACCATTTGGAGACGTTAAAATCACCCTTTCCGTGTCTTATATGATCTGCTAACCAATAATTGACGGGAGTGATATTGTTATACCATGGATAACGTGTATGATCACTATGACAATCAAAGCACGCATTTTTTAATATTAATTTTACATCTTCGGGCGGATTGGTATCTTCGAGAAATACATTAACCGAGGCGATATCGCCTTCGTTTTTTTCTGGTCCAAAAAATTGAGCAATAATAAATGCTAATAATAGTACGAGACCAAGTTTTTTAAGCAGTTTTTTTATCATGACTTTTTGGTTAATTTAGAATCGTTAAAATAAGAAACCTTTTGACAAAAGACCAACTTTATAAGGAGTTAAATTATGTTAATCACTCTCGAGAGAAACGATTATACTATGCTAATCTTGTTATAGAAAATCCTGAATTGGTTAAACCCCTTCTACAAATTCTTTTTGAAGTTGATGATAAAATATCATGCCGAGCCGCTTGGGTATTCGAGTTTATGTGTGGTGAACAACTCGAAGCTATTATTCCCCATCTCGATATCTTTACCCAAAATGTATCTAAGGTACATCTCGATTCTGCAGTACGACCTGTGGCCAAGGTTTGCGAATATCTAATCAAAGCGTATTATTCTAAAAAGGATAACCTGATTAAGGTAGCACTTACTGAGGCACATAAAGAAAAAATCGTAGAAGCTTGTTTTGATTGGATGATTAATGATGAGAAAATTGCTCCCAAAGCTTATTCAATGAATTCCTTATACCTACTGGGAAATGAATACGATTGGATTCACCCTGAGCTCAGCATGATTCTAGAACGCGATTTTCAAATGCAAAGTTCTGGTTTTAAGGCTAGGGCGAAGCATATCCTAAAAAAAATAAACAAGTGATAAAACGTGAAAGATTTCAACTGGAAACACATTAACTTATTTTATTTGATCTTTATTATTCTCATTGCAGTTGTAAATTGGATATGGAAAAGTGCTGATCCAAATACTATTGAAATGTTCTATGCTGATTTGACAATGTTGATAGTACCTCCTATAATAGTGACGCTGATGATTTTGACTTATAAGTCAAATAAAAGACTAACATTTGGAGAAAAAATAATAGTTTTAATGGGATTCTTATTTGTTGGTTATATAGCAATCGTAACTATAAATATTTTCAATTTTTTTGAGAGAACAATTACAAGTGAAGATATCTTAGAGGGAGCTAAAAGGTCCGCTATTTATTGCACAATGTTGTTTTTTGTCTGCCTACCGATTGTCAGATTGATCAAATCTCGATTAATTCAAGAGAAATAATTTAACGTTCATAAACAAACAAAAACTTCTTGCTTCGTTCTTCGTGCTTCAAGCTAACTTTGCTATCTTTGATGCTTCAAAATTTCAGAGCAAATGGCACTTTCAGCACTCAGCGCAATCTCACCAATAGATGGTAGATACAGATCTAAAGTAGAAGCTTTAGGCAATTTTTTTTCTGAAGAAGCACTGATTAAATATCGTGTTTTAGTAGAGGTTGAATACTTTATTGCGCTTTGTAAATTGCCACTACCTCAGTTAGAGTCCGTTTCGCACTCTGTTTTCGAGGATTTAAGAACAATCTATGAGGATTTCACACCTGTTGATGCCTCAGCTATTAAGGAGATTGAAAAGGTTACTAATCATGATGTAAAGGCTGTAGAATACTTTATAAAGGAAAAGTTCGATGCTTTAGATTTAGCAAACTATAAGGAATTTATCCATTTCGGATTGACTTCGCAGGACATCAACAATACTGCGATTCCACTAAGTATCAAAGACGCCATGAACGATGTTTATGTGCCTGAGTATTTAAAATTACTCAATAAAGTTGAGGAGTTATCAAAAGAATGGGAAGCCATACCCATGTTAGCCAGAACTCACGGTCAGCCAGCATCACCTACAAGACTTGGCAAGGAAATCGAGGTTTTTGCAGTAAGACTCAAAGAACAGTTTAACCTCTTAAATGACATCCCTAGCGCAGCAAAATTTGGTGGAGCTACAGGAAACTTCAATGCGCATAAAGTGGCCTATCCAAATATAGATTGGAAAGCCTTCGGAACAGCATTCGTACAAGAGAAATTAGGCTTACAGCATTCTTTCCCAACGACACAAATTGAGCATTACGATCATATGGCAGCTTTATTTGATGCCTTAAAGCGCATTAATACCATCATCATAGATTTAGATAGGGATATCTGGACCTATGTTTCAATGGATTACTTTAAACAGAAAATAAAAAAGGGGGAAGTTGGTAGTTCTGCCATGCCACACAAAGTCAACCCCATCGATTTTGAGAACAGTGAAGGTAATTTAGGTATGGCTAATGCCATTTTTGAACATCTAGCGGCCAAGTTACCTATTTCTAGATTACAGCGCGATCTAACCGACAGTACGGTATTGCGCAATGTTGGCGTTCCTTTTAGCCATACAATTATCGGTTTTAAATCTACACTAAAAGGTTTAGGTAAATTATTATTGAACGAAGCAAAATTTGAACAGGATTTAGAACAAAATTGGGCCGTAGTTGCTGAAGCTATACAAACGATACTAAGACGCGAAGGCTATCCTAATCCTTATGAAGCCTTAAAAGGACTGACCAGAACCAATGAAGCTATCACTAAAACGTCTATTTCAAATTTTATTGATACTTTAGAAGTCTCAGATACCATTAAGTCTGAGTTAAAAGCTATTTCACCAAGCAATTATACTGGTATATGAAATTGTTTCCTATAAATCAAAATTCCTTACCCCTAATGACTGTGAGCATTATAGGTATTGGTTTCTTTATCGCTGGGCTTTTGAACGTTTTGGATTATTTTATTATTAAAGCACTATTATTTGGAAGTTTTGGGGTTATAGCCATAATAGCGTTTTGGCATGCTTTTAAAAATTACGCTAAAAAAAATCGTCCTGAAGAAGAACTTCAAGACGATTCGCATTAACATTTAAATAATCTATTTATTTAAAAAAGTCTTTAAATCCATTAAGATTACTATCGTCAAAGTTCATGTCTTTTAAAACGGATTGCAAAGACATTAATTTTCCTGCATTCATATCATCTCCTAGAACTCTAGCTACCACAAAACCTCTGTCATTGGCATTTCCGAATAAAATAAGCTCATCAATATTTTCAACATCGCCTATGAACTTAATGGAAAACCGTCCATCAACGCTATTTCCTCCACGCATTAATTCCTGATATTTTGGATCTTTTAGAATGACCTTAACTTTATCTAATTCTGCCTTGTACTCTTCGTGATTATCTTCATTTAGAGTAAACGCCAAAAAGTTCAGTTTATCGATGGATTCGTATGCTTCATTTTGTTCTTCAGTAAGTTCTAATTCTTCTAGATTAAAAACACTTACAGGTATGTCGCCAGAAATAAAGTCTGCCTCTAATTCATTATCCACAAAATAGGTTTGTAAAGTAGGACCTTGGTTGCAACTCATTAAAGTTGCAACCAAAACGCCAATTACTGATAATTTTTTGATTGATTGTGTCATTCTGTTGTGCTATTAGTTTTTCTTGTCCCCAGCTTTTTTCAACTGATCGCCACCAGGAATATCCATTTGCTTAGTGATTTTAGACACTTGTCTTAAATCAATATCGCCTGTTAAGGTCAGTAAAACAGTTTCTATTTCACGCTTTTTTCCATTAATCTCAATGTCGCCATCCATAACTTCTTTCAATCCGCTGACGAACATTAAAAGCTCCTTAACGTGGTTTTCGTCTTTACCTTCTTTTACATAAAACTTTACCGTTTGGTTACCATCCTTAATTCGCATTAATTCCTCTAAATCAGATGATTTTAGATATTTACTCACGGTAGCTTTCATCTCTGCCGATATTTTTTCATCTCCTGTAGTAAAAACTTTAAGTCCAGTAATTTTCTTTACCATATCCATGTATTGCTGAGCTTCTGGGTCGTCCATATCTACATCGATACTAGCAATCATACTGAACATTTTTTGATTAACGATAACCGAAGCAACTTCTGGCATATCCTCATATTTATCAAAGATACTCTGAGCTCCCGATACCATTGGTGCTACAATAAGCGCGATTATTACAATTACTTTTTTCATGATTCTCTAATTTTTGCGTGTTTGTGTGTTTGTTACTTCTTTTTAAAAATTCTGTTTGTTGTTTTTGAAAATTCACTTAACCGACTTGCTTCTTCGATGCCTTGATTTAAGTTATCAGAGACCATAGCTAGCGAATTAAGTTGTTGCTTGCCTTTATTCATTCCCAGAGAGACCAAGTTAAAAGCTTCCATGGTTTGCTCATAAGCTAGTTGTTCTTCAGGAGTAAGATCACTAAAAGATTTACTACCTCCCCAATTAGGAATAATTATACCAAGCATTAGAACGGCAACGGCTGCGACAGAAATCCATTGGTACAATTTTGTTCTCTTAGGTTTTAATGGAACGTCTTTGGTATACTGTTCTTGTTGTGATAACGAAAAGTACTGAAACAAGGGTTTGTAGTGCTCTAAATGAGGGGCTACATTATCGCCTTCAAAATAGGCTCTTAGCTGTGCTTCTTCTTTAAGCGATGTCTCAGCATTGTTGTACTTTTCTATTAATTTTTCTATACTATTTAATACCATAACGATGTGTATTAGTCAATTTTTCCCTTATTGTTTTTCGTGCTCTCGATAAGTTAACACGTATGGCCGTTTCATTCATGTCTAGCATCTTGGCTATTTCGGCATAATCGTATTGTTCTATATCTCTCAATTGCACTATTATTTTTTGTTGCTCGGGTAGTTCTTCCATAATTTTAGATACCCAACCCATGCTATCCTTAGCTTCTACCTGCTTCTGCAATGACGCATTACTGTCCGTATAATTACTGTGAACAATTTTAAGATTTTGTGCCTGTTTTGATTTTAATCTATCCAAACAAAAATTCTTTGTCATCGTCATAGAAAAAGCTTCTACATTTTTATAGTCGCTAATCTTGTCTTTATTTTTCCACAATTTCAACAGTATTTCTTGTGTCGCATCCTCAGCTTCTTCGCGAGAAACCAACAAACGTTTGGCTAAACGAAATACTTTATCCTTAAATGGCATTACTAAGCTTACAAAATCTGCCTGCTTCATTACTAATTTGATTGGTGGTCCCTTCGACACTTCGACTGCGCTCAGCTCAGGCAAGCTCAGGGTAAAAAAGCGGTTTTTATTCGCTTTCATAGTTACGACGATACACCTTACAATTTGTTACAAAGTTTTTTTATTTATAATAATGTAAGTAAATTTAGAGTTTTACAGACATAAGTAAAAAGATTGTTATTTATTAAGAAAATTAAAACTATGAAAAAGATTAAAGTTCTATTAATAGCTAGTATCCTTACTTTACCTTTAATAGGTTGCTTTGAGGATTTAGATGATAACTTAATTGCTGTATCAGACATTCAGGACTTTGTATGGAAAGGCATGAATGCGGTATATTTGTATAAGTCTGAAATACCTAATTTAGCTGATAATCGGTTTTCTTCAAATGAAGAATATTCCAATTATTTAAATAGCTTTGACACACCTGAAGCCTTATTTGAGTCCCTAAAATATCTACCTAATTCTGTAGACCGATTCAGTAGAATTTTTGATAATTATTTTGATTTGCAAAATTCACAGCAAGGGATAAGTTTTAGCAACGGCCTTGAGTTTAATTTGTATAGAATTACCGAAGGAAGCAGTGAGGTTTTTGGTGCTATTACTCTAGTGCTTAATAATAGTGTAGCAGATAATTTAGGATTAGAGAGAGGTATGATTTTTAGAGCTGTTGATGGGACCAATCTAACCGAATCCAATTTTTCAAGCCTTCTTTCACAAGATACTTATACCTTAAACTTTGCGGATTATGACAATAATGGTACAGCTGATATAAACGACGATACCATTACGCTTAATGGTAATAGCGAAACATTGACTGAAGCACAATATACTGAAAACCCAGTGCATATTGCACAAACCATAACCTTACAAGACAATACCAAAGTGGGCTATTTAATGTATAACAGTTTTAATAGCAACTTTAATGGGGCGCTCAATGACGCTTTTGCTGGTTTTTTAGCAGAGGGTATAGATGAATTGGTACTAGATTTAAGATATAATGGTGGTGGCTCGGTACAAACCGCAGCTTACTTGGGCAGTATGGTTACAGGGCAATATACAGGCCAGGTGTATTCTAAACTCTTTTAC
>NZ_JANQOM010000024.1 GCF_028289625.1 Winogradskyella sp.
ACCAGTGGCCACACCGGTATTTGCGGAGGACTCGTCTTCCGTACATTCAATAGTGATATCGGCAGGCACGTTAATAGTAGGTGGTGTTGTATCCTCCACGGTGATGGTCTGTGTTGCCGTTGCCGTATTTCCACAATTGTCAGTTATTGTAAATGTTCTTAATATTGTAATCGGGCAATTATTTGTCGATGTTACGGAATCAATATAGTTGATGCTCTGAATATTAAAATCATCAGATGCATTATAATTTGGATTTGATGCAAATACAGATTGTACATCACTAGAACCTGAATCATTAAAATCAAATACAGAATTTGCACTTGTGATATCTGATGTTGAACAACCTTCTAAATTAATCGTACTTGGAACAGAAATTTGTGGTCCTTCGGTGTCATTAACACCTATGGTTGCAATAGTTGTAGTTGTACAATTATTGGCATCAGTAACTAATATTGTATAAGTTCCGTTTGTTAGATTTTCAAATAATCCAGTTGCTTGATTGTTAGTGCCATTATCAATGGAGAACTGATAAGGAGGTGTTCCATTAGTAGCATTTGCAGTAAAATTTCCTGTTGTATCTCCTGAACAATCAACATTCACTGTATTGCTCACTGAAGCTATTAATGCATCACTAGGTTCATCAATAGTAGCCTGATTTGTAGTAGTACAACCGTTGACATCAGTTATTGTTACAGAATAAGTGCCAGCAGTAAGATTTGAAATATCTTCAGTGGTTTCACTATTACTCCACAAATATGAGTAAGGTGCTGTTCCTCCACTAACTGAAAGGTCTATTGCGCCAGTATTCTCACCGTTACATAAAACATCTGTTGTTGATGCTATTGTTGATGTCAATTCTTCTGAAGGTTCATCAATAGTATAGTTACCTGATATTGTACAGCCGTTAGTATCGGTTACAGTAACGGTATACGTTCCAGCAGAAACATTGGATAAGTCTTCAGATGTAGCAGAATTATTCCAAGAATATGTATATGGCGCTTCTCCACCTGTAACTGTAATGTCAATGGTGCCAGTATTCTCACCGTTACATAAAACATCAGTTACAACAGCAGATATTTCCAAGTTCTCTAAAGTTAACGTTGTTGAGTTTTCATTTTTACATCTTGTGAATATATTTTGAACAGACAAAGAATAATTTCCTTCTGGTAAACCAGTAAATTCAGTAGATGATTGAAAAGGCCCATTATTTAGTGAATACTCAAATTCTGCTCCTACAGGAGAGGTTACAGTAATAGTAAAATCATCATTTCCAGAACCACAACTGATATTTGCTTGGGGTGAAGGTGGAAGATTAACAAAGTTTAAAGTAACCGTTGCCTGATCACATACTGTTGTATTAGGCGCAGGGAGGCAAACTTCATATTCGAACGTCACATTACCTGTAAAGCCACTAGTGGGTACATAACTGTAAGTTCCATCTGGATTTAGAGTAAACGAATCGCCAGCTGGTGAGGGCCCAGAAACCAAACTGTAAGTAGATCCGTCTGGCACATTATTAGTTAAGTCGAGATCTCCATCAAATTTATTATTGATACAACCTGTTTCGAATTTATCAATGGCATATTTTTGGAGAATAAAAAATTTACCGTCACCATGGTCTCTAGTTGCGGCAACAAATTCTATTCTGGTTATTCGGGATCCCGTAGGTGCTATATCGTTTAAATGAAATAAAGCTATGGCTATTGTTTGTCCATTTTCATTACAACGACCAGATTGCCAATAGTCAGAGCCAGCAATAGGTGCTCCAAAGTTACAGCCACGATAATCACCTGAATTACGCACAAAAGTTTCTCCTAATCTTTGTTCGGGACCACCACCAACTGGTGTTCCCCAAAGTTCTATATAAAAACAGTTATTTCCACCTCGTTCTGTTACGGCAATTACACCACCTTCATTTGCAGGTATTGAAGGACTATAAAAAATAGTCTGTTTCTGTGCATCTGTAGTTAAGGCAGCAGTAAAATCTGTGCAAATATTTCTTCCGTTAGGGTTAGCGGCAAAATAATGATTTAAATTTTTATCTTGAAATGCAGCAGTAGCATTTGTAATCCAGTTAGCTTGACCACTATCTCCGCCTACAAAAACTCCGTTTCGCCTGATTCTATTAGGATTGTGCCCATCTGGACCCAAACGCGTCATTTCATAACTTGAAGGAACCACAAAGGTATTATAGATGGTCCCATCAATTGTAACCGATTGAATCGTAGCGGGATCGGCATTATTGCCTTGCGTATCTTCCCATTGAAAGGTCACACCTGTTTGAATAGAAGGCGCCTGTTGCGCTAGTAGTATATTTGGGAGTATTACCAATAAAACTATGGCTATAGCTTTAGTTATACTAACCTCTGAAATACAATTGTATTTGTTTCTCATACTGTACATAATAACTTATAATGTCCATGATGCACTAAACTTTGTATGATGAAATTCACTTAATAGGTGATACTATCAATCATTCAAAATTTAAGCAACATTTTTGTTTCGTTAATTGCAAAAAAATAGAGGGAAGTAATTACTGTAAATGAAATCTTGAATGGATTAATATATTTTTGATTTGGGGTCATTTACATTAATTTTACAAAACAAAAGAACTTATAACCATAATTTTAAACAAACATTAGAGTTAAAGCGGCAAAATAATCGTTAAAACGGAGATATGCAACATTTTATCGAAAAAAATTGCACTTAATCGAAATTAAATGAAATCAATAGTACTTGTAAGACATGGAAAATCCTCTTGGGAATTTGATGTTTCCGATAGACAAAGACCTCTAAAACAAAGAGGAATGAATGATGCTCAATTAGTTGCAAATGAATTTATTAAGTCTAATGCAATCCCAAGATATATTTTTTCGAGTCCAGCTAACAGAGCACTGTCCACATGTAAAATCTTCGTAAAAATCTTCAATTTATCAGAAAGTTCTATTTCAATTGCAGATGATTTATATGATTTTGGTGGTGAAAGTGTGATACATTTTATAAAAACTTTGCCTAATTCATATGAAAGCATTATGATTTTTGGGCACAATCATGCTTTCACATCTATTGCAAATATTTTTGGTGATAAGTTTGTTGGAAATCTTCCAACTAGCGGGTTAATTAAGCTTAAATTTGACATCGAAAATTGGCAAAATTTAAAACAAGGCACTACTGAACTAATTATTATTCCCAAGGAGTTAAAACAATGACCCAAGACAAGAATATTTACATCAATCGTGAGTTGAGTTGGTTGCAATTTAATGCTCGTGTACTCCAAGAAGCTGCAGACCAAAGCGTTCCTTTAATAGAGCGTTTAAGATTTCTAGGTATTTTTTCTAACAATTTGGATGAATTTTTTAAGGTTAGATATGCTACAGTAAAAAGAATCGATGAAGCCGGTAAAGGAGGGAAAAGCGAGTTGGGTGGTATTAAAGCAAGTGACCTTTTGGCAGAGATTACAAAAATTGTTATAGGACAGCAAAGTGAAAGTCTAGAAATCCTAGATTCTATAACTCAAGAATTGCAACAAGAAAAGATTCATATTATCAATGAAACTAACATTGATCCAGACCAACACGACTTTATAAAGAACCACTTCTATCAGGAAATTAGTCCGGCTTTGGTTGTTATTGTTTTGAACGAGGATGTCGATATACCCGAACTTAAGGATAGTGCCGCTTATCTTAATGTAAAGATGTCGAGCGCATCAGGTCCAACTCAGTATGCGCTTATAGAAATATCTAAAGCGATGGATCGTTTTATAGTCTTACCGAGCAAAGGCGATTCTAATTACATCATTATGGTCGATGATTTAATAAGGTATTGCTTAGATGATATTTTTAACATCTTTAGTTATGATGAAATCACGGCTCATATGATTAAGATTACTAGAGATGGCGAGCTTGACTTTGATAGTGATTTGAGTAAGAGTTTTGTGGATAAACTGTCGCGAAGTGTTAAAGGGCGAAAAAGTGGAGATCCAGTACGCTTTGTTTATGATAAAAATATAGACGAAGATACCTTAAGTTTTCTTCTAGAGCGTATGGCTATTGATTCTAAAGATAGTATTATACCTGGTGGGCGTTATCATAATCGACGCGACTATATGGACTTCCCGAGCTTAGGAAGAACAGACCTTTTGTACAAAAAAATTAAGCCACTACCTGTAAAGGGGTTAAGTTTCAAAGAAAGCATATTTAAGACAATAGCCCAGAAAGACTATTTAATCTATACACCATATCATAGGTTTTCGTACATCGTTGAGTTTTTGCGGGAGGCTGCATTAGATCCTAATGTAAAAACCATTAAGATTACAATATATAGGCTTGCTCAAATTTCGCATGTCGCCAGTTCACTCATTAATGCTGCAAAAAACGGCAAGGAAGTGACAGTTTCGATAGAACTTAGAGCCCGTTTTGATGAAGAAGCCAATATCAACTATGCCGAACAAATGCAAGATGCAGGTGTAAAAATGCTTTTTGGTGTTACTGGCTTAAAAGTGCATTGCAAAATGTGTGTCATTGAACGTGAAGAAAAGCATAAGCTCGTTAGATATGGTTTTATAAGTACAGGGAATTTTAATGAATCCACAGCGAAAATCTACACGGATTTCACCTTGCTAACTTCAGATTCTAAAATCCTTAAGGATATCAATAAGGTTTTTAATTTTTTAGAAGTTAACTATGTTGTTCGTAGATATAAGCACATTATTGTGTCTCCTCATTATACTCAAACAAAATTGTTTGCGCTTGTCGATAATGAAATTGAAAATGTAAGAAAGGGGAAACCGGCTTATATTAAATTGAAAATGAATAGTATCAGCAGCTATAAAATGGTTGATAAGTTATATGAAGCCAGTAGGGCTGGTGTGAAAATACAAATGATTGTTAGAGGATTATGCTGTTTGGTGCCAGGTGTAGAAGGCATGAGCGAAAATATTGAAGTAATGAGTATTATTGACAAGTTCTTAGAGCATACAAGATTGTATGTGTTTGCTAATAATGATGATCCAAAAATATACATTTCATCCGCCGATTGGATGACTAGGAATATCGACAATAGAGTAGAAGTGAGCTGCCCGATTTATGACAAGGCTATTAAAAAGGAATTGTTGGATCTTTACGAGATTTGTTGGAGAGATAATGTAAAAGCACGCTATATCAACCAAACACAGGACAATACGTATCGTAGAAATGATTTCCCCAAGGTTAGGGCACAATTCGATACATATAATTATTATTTAAATAAGCTAGAAGGATAACATGCTGAAGATACAAAAATATGCAGCTATAGACATAGGATCTAATGCTGTAAGACTGCTCATATCAAATATTATTGAAGAGGCTGATAAACCTGTAAAATTCAAAAAAAATTCTTTAGTCCGTGTACCCATTAGATTAGGGGCAGATGTTTTTATTAACGGTGAAATATCAGTCTATAATCAACAGCGTATGGTGGATACCATGATGGCATTTAGTTTATTAATGAAATCGCATGGAGTAAATCGTTATAAGGCCTGTGCTACATCTGCAATGCGAGAGGCAAGCAACAGTGAGCTATTAACCAGTAGGGTTTTAAACTCGTCAGGTATCAATATTGATATCATTGATGGGGAAGAAGAAGCTGCAATCATTGCGGAAACGGATTTACACTCATTTATAGACCCTAATAGAACGTACCTTTATGTAGATGTTGGAGGTGGTAGTACAGAGTTTTCGATAATTCATAATGGAGGCAAAGTGAATTCTAAATCATTTAAGATCGGAACAGTGAGATTATTAAATGACATGGTAAAGAAACAAACTTGGGATGATGTAGAACAATGGATAAAAGAAAACACTCACCAATATTATAAAATTGAGCTTATCGGTTCTGGCGGTAATATCAATAAAATCTTTAAAATATCAGGAAAGGATTTGGGTAAACCATTGACATACTTTTACTTAAGTAACTATTATAATACATTACAAAGCTATTCTTATGAAGAGCGAATCACTCAATTAGATTTAAATCAGGATAGAGCAGATGTTATTATTCCGGCCACACGCATATATTTGTCAGCAATGAAATGGAGTGGTGCTAAAGATATTTTTGTGCCCAAAATTGGTCTATCTGATGGTATTATAAAGAGTATATATTACGAGACCGTATCTAGTGTAACCATATGATTATGATATACAATATTACAGTTAAACTAATTTATTACTACAAAAATCTATACATTTACCTAAAATTTAGATTTTAAACTATATTAACCGTCTCAAATTTATAATTATGAAAAAACTTATACTTACGACTTTGTTCGCATGTTTTTTGACCTTGGGCATGTCACAAGAGATTAAATATGGTGTTAGAGGCGCACTTAATGTTTCTAACTTAGATTTTGATCCTGATGCTACTTTTGAAAATAAACATCGTAATGGCTTTGCTTTTGCAGGTTTTGTTGATTTTGGCTTATCCGAAGAATTAGCATTGCATGTAGAATTACAATGGTCTGCTGAAGGTGGAAAAGATGAAGATATTAGAGCGGATTATATTCAAATGCCAATTATGCTAAAGCTATCGGTTTCTGATCGATTATCTTTTGGTGCAGGACCACAGGTATCGTTAAAGACTTGGAAGAATAATGATGGCTTTTCAACCTTTGCTTTTTCTGGTGTTGTTGGAGCCGAATATATGATAACTAGTGAAATTTTTGTCGATGCAAGATACTCTTATGGTTTGTCTAATATTCTCGATGAAGATTTAACTGATGTTGAAGCAAAAAATCATGTTATGCAATTTGGTATTGGAATAAAGATTTAGAACTAGGATATATTCAAAGTTGAAAAGGTTTTAACTATAGGTTAAGGCCTTTATTTTTTTACAAACTTTAGCGTTGATATTATAGTGTTATTTTCACTGAAACTAATGAAATAGACACCAGAGTTTAGATTACTGGCATTAATTGAATCTCGATTTAAAGCTTCCGATATAATACGTTTGCCATTAATAGTGTAGATAGTATATTTAATATCTTTTAATAGTAGTTTTTCATTATAGAGGAGCTTTATCTGATTTTCAATAGGATTCTGCTTTAACGAAATAGTTGCAGATTCGGTTACTTTGTCACCAGTAGATAATGTTTCATCACCAAAAATCAATCGAGTACCCAAAAGATCTGTAAGAATAAGTGTTTCTCCATTGTTTACAATTTCAAACTCAAAAAAGTTAGTGCTTGGCTCCGACAATGTTTGAAAGTAGACCAATTCAAATGGAGAAAAAAAGCAATCAATAAGTGTTTGGCCAAAATTGCTAAAGCTAATATTATTGGCACCATTAAAAGATACAAAATACGTACTAAAGAAGCCATTGCACTGTCCGGATCCATGGGCTTCGGGTGTAAAGGGATTCAGTGGATATATATTATTAGTAAACATAATATTAGGACTTTCAGTTTCAGGAATGTTAATTACTGGATTTCCAGGAATGTCAATTTGATATAACCACCACGTGGATACCAGTATTCCTTGAGGTTGTTGCTTTTTATACACTAAAGAATTCCCACTCAAATTAGTAAGGGTTAGGACTTCATCATTTGTATTTCCAGAAATCACATAACCATGCATTGAACCATTACTACTATTATCGTAGTCAAATTCATCGAAAAAAAGTGTATTGTATTGTGAATGCGCTTGGGTCGAACAATCAAAACTAACGGTAGTAATTCCTGAAATCGTTATTTCATCTGAATTTATAGTGTAAAAACCTTGTGAAGCCTCGCAACCATGTCCCATTGAGAACTCAAAACTATCAGATAGGGTTCCTGGTTCGTTGGTAAACTCAATGTCGAAAATGGTCATGTCATTAAAGTAATTGGGATAAGTAACGCCATCCTTTACAACATGGTCTAGATACCAATTTCCTATTAAGTCGGATTGACTATTTAGGCTACAGCAAAACAAAATTGATAGAAAAGCAATAAGATAAGGGTGCTTCATAATAGGATAAGTATATATTGTGTCTTAAAAATTAAAAATTATCCATGGATGGTTTCCTTTTTTCCTAGATCTTTTATAATGTCCGCTTCATAATTAAGGAGTAGTTGCCATTTTTCATCGACTTCTTTACGGTCTCCATATTTTCTAGCAAAATTTAAGAACATTGTGTAGTGACTTGCTTCACTAATCATAAGTTTTCTATAGAATTTTGCTAGCTTTTTATCTTCTAGCTCTTCAGACAATAATCTAAAACGTTCACAACTACGTGCCTCTATGAGTGCTGCATACAAAAGCCGATGTACCAATTGTGTAGCCCTACTTCCGCCCTTAGGGAAGAACTTTAAAAGTGCAATCACATAATCATCTTTACGATCTCTGCCGAGTATCCAACCTCTTTCTAAAATAAGATCATGTACCATTTTAAAATGACTCATCTCTTCATTCACAAGATCTATCATTTCTTCAACAAGTTCGGTATACTCTGGGAAACTCACGATTAAAGAAATAGCTGTACTAGCCGCTTTTTGCTCACAATAGGCATGATCCGTTAAAATGTCTTCAATATTTTTTTCGACAATATTTACCCATCTTGGGTCTGTTGGTAGTTTTAATCCTAGCATTTTAATTGAGTAGTTTTTGTTCTATAGTCATCATTCCGCTTTCATTTATAATCATTGTATGCAAAGAAACCCTATCCGTATTTGGAATGGCATACAATACATCTATTTCTATGCTTTCAGAATTTGATACACCCTCATTTAATTCAATGGATTTTAGCACGCTAAGCTTATCAAAATCTTTTAACGCTGGTATATTAGAAGCATTGTATTTAAAAAGCTGGTTAATATGCTCTTTATCAAAATAGTTATTGAAAATACGCTTACCATTTCTTTCAATAAGGATGCTGAACTTAAAATTTCTATAATAGGTCTGGTAGTTGATTGTGTCTTTAATTTTAGTGAATAGCACTGCATTATCCATATCGGTATGAGTCTTTATCTTTACTCTATAGCCATTATGCAATAAGGTGTCGACTTGGCGTTCTAGGTAAGACTTGGGTTCGTAAACAGGAACTTCTACCGTTACGGTTTTTTTAAACTCCTCAATATCTTCAGAAAGCGCTTGGTTTTTTGTTTTTCGGCCTTCACAGCTAGACACAACAAACACTAGAAAAAGAAAAATACAAACAATGTTTCTCATATCAATTGATATATCTTAATCAAAGATATTCTTTATAAGCACAATATGAGAATATTTAATTTATTTTAACTGTAGGTTTTAGTTCTAAAAACTTCTTTTATTAATATTTTCGTTTTCAAAATCTCTAGGCAAATCTTCTGGTTGTTGGAATTTTTTCGTATCTGTCAACGCTTTCATAAAAGCAATAATATCTTCAATTTCTCTATCCGTCAGATTGAGCGGATCGCTAGCTAGAGTTTGATGTTCGAGGTTTATACCTCCACCAGCACCTCCACCTTTATTGTAGAAGTCCATAACTTCTTCTAGAGTATCAAAAACACCATTGTGCATGTAAGGCCCAGTTAATTCTATGTTTCTTATTGTAGGTGTTTTAAAAGCTGCTCGATAAAATTTTGCTTTATCTAGTGTAACACCATTTCCTAATCTTCCTGGGTCATCATCTAATGACCACGGTTCTTCTTTGTCTTCTGGGACACCTAAAACTTCCGCCTCAGTATCCATAAATAAAGGGGGTAAGTTTCCAGAAAATAATGGAACAAAATGACAAGTCGCACAAGCGGCCTTACCTGCAAATAAATTAAAACCTCGCTCAACGGATTCTGGTAATTCAGCTATTTTGTTTTGGAAAAATTTATCAATGGGACTATCAAAGGTATTAAGCTTCATAACATAGGCAGCTAATACATAATCTATATCATTAGATCGTATTTTTCTGGCCTTAATATCCGGAAAGGCCTTTTCAAATAAAGATTTATAATTGCTACTTTGGTTCACTTTATCGATAATCTCTTTATAAGATGTGTTAAATTCATCTTCGCTTACCACAACGTGCTCAAACTGATTTTCAAGATTTTTTGCTCTTAGATCATGAAAATATAATATAGCATACACAGAATAATTTAGTGTCATGGCGTTTCGCTTCATCGGGCTTCCAGCATTTGATAAGCTTAAAGTTTTACCATCGGTGAATGCTTTTTTTGGATTGTGACAACTTGCGCAAGACATCTCATTATTTTTGGACAGAATAGGGTCATAGAACAACAGTTTGCCGAGTTCTGCTTTGGCATTGTAAGTACTATCATTTTGCAGACTTACATAAAAAAATGAATTCAGAAAATCAGGATTAAATATATTATCAGATTTGTAATTTACGGCTTGAATAAAACGTGAAACTTCATCTATAGTTTCATAGCTTAAAGCCAAATGAATATCCTTTATGACCTTATAAGCAGGATTTATGAATTCTTTTATGAAAATCAATCTGTTAAAGTTGTCAAAATCTTCATTTTTGGTAAGTTTCAATCCTCTTTTGAATATTTTATTAGAGGATTTAAGCAAATCGGTTCGTTCTACATTTTTTAATTCAGGTTTATAAAGATTGAGATATATTTTTAAATGATTTAAAACCACCTTGGCGTCCTCAATGCCTTGTAATGTACCAGGAGTGTCAAAACCTGTAGTACCTAAGGTAGCTAAGCGTATAATACCCATACGAGCTGCCTCAAAGAACTGTCTGTCTGTGATTTTTCTAGCTTTTAAAAAAGAATGAAATTCATTAACATTCCTTTCAAGAGTTTTAGCTTCCCTTATAAGTTCTTCTTTTATCTCTAAAGTTGATAAACCTTCACTTGCTATTATTTCATCAATTACTTGAAAACCATGGGGTTGTAATACTGTAATATCTGCTACTTTTTTCTCAAGTTTGGGTAAAGGTGCACCATTTATAATTTTGTCAAAGGCCTCTTTATCTAAATATTCAATAATAAATTCTACGGTTTTAAATTTATCGCGCAGTATTCGATAATCATTAATTAAGTCCTCTGTTGACTTTTTTTGATGGATAAAATCTTCAGTAGCTACTCTAAAGTCTAAAGTGGATTTTACAAATTCTCCAAAATCAGTTTTATACTTAGCATTAATATTACCAATAGCTTTAGGACTGTAATTTTTATCATTAAGACTTTTAAAGCTTGAATTTGACCATTGAAGGAATAAAAGATAAATAAAGCCAAATAATAAACCAGTAGATACTATGTGGGTATTGATCTTCATGATAAGATGAAATAAAAAACAAAAGCCAGATGCTAGTTACATCTGGCTCTTGAAAAATTAAAAAATTATTTTATGATTACTTTTCTAGTAAAGCCATCTTTTGTTTTCAATAAATACGTGCCAGTTGCTAAACCAGTAATATCTATTGAGCTAACATTGCGATATACACCTATACGCTTTCCGGTAATATCGTATAATGCTAAGTCCGTTGTTTCACTTAGGTATATAATACGCTCAGTTGGGTTAGGATAAATGCTAAACCTTCCTGTCTCACCATCAAAATCTCTACTCGATAATGTTGCCAATGCAGTTGGGTCATCAAAACCTGTTATGGCAAATGTTAAAGAATTATTGTATGGGAATGGATTTGTATCCGCAGGATGTTGCGAATTTACTAATACCGATTTTCCATCTATAGTAGCACAGGCACCAGTAACTTCTGCGCCTCTAGGTGTTTGGGTTAAACGAATCAAATCATCTATGCCTGGATTAGCTATTTCCATGTCTAAGATATACATCTCGCACATACGATCGCTTATTCCGTCTGGAGTTCTACCAAAGGAAGTTCCATTTAAATCCTCATTAATAAGCATGTAAGTTTTGTCTGTTCCTCCTACATTAACATATAACATGTTTAATCCATCAGGGTTTGATAGGTGCTTTGTTGGGTAACTTGCTAGATCAGGACTGTTGGCAAAATAAGGTCCTCCTTCAACAAAAATAGTGACATCGCCAGTTGCAGGATCGAATTCTAAGATACGTCCGTAGTAATCCCAGTATGCAGGGTCATCTGGACCAGTAGCACCTTGATCCATAGCACGTTGTAGATGATGAGGTGCGTAAACGGCACCTGCCATTGCTTCATCTTCCCAACGAGAGGCAGGGTTGTCTCTACCAGTTTCAGTCATGTATACCTTACCGGTATTTTTATCAATTGTCACCCATTCTAAACGGTTAAACATAGTAGCACCACTTGATATAGCTTCAGTACCAAAGTTTAGCATTTTAGTGAAATCTTGGTTATCTATTTCAACCCATGGATCACCACCAGGATTGTCGTGCTTGTAAACGTAAGTTGTACCAATAGTAAAATCACCAGGTGTATCAGCAACGAATTTTGTGAAAAATCCTGGTGTTGCATCAGCACCCATGTAAACTGTCTGGTTATCATTGGCAATAGTTCCACCTTCAAAAGGCTGACGTCCCCAATTGTATTGCTTACGTATTGCTTTTGCACTTCTTGGATCTATTTCTACCATCCAGTTAAAGTTTTGATATCTTTGAATGGTTTGGAAATTCGCCATTTCAAATTCCGTATATTTAATAGTATAGTCGCTTAAATCGCGTACACCAGGACCACCAGTAGTAAAGTCAACCGTTAAAGAATTGTTATCAGATCTGAACCATTCTTCTGCCGTCCAAATACGACCATCGATATTGGAATTGATACCACCACAGTTCATACCTGTTTCACCTACGTTAGAGAAATCTACATTAAAGAAATCTCCTTGACGACCATCGGTCAATGTTTGTGGAATGACATACAGAGAATCATCAACCGGATCTCTACCTAATAAAAAGGCAGTCATTCCACCACCATCGCCAATCTTATCATTGGCTTGAATCATTTCGTGGTTTACGGATACCCAGCCAATAGCATTAGCGTCATCAACACAATCCTCGGGTGTAATTGGAGTAAAGCCTATAAAATCATGCCATTGTTTAGCAGGTACTGCTTCATTGATACCTGTTTGTACCATATCAGTAGCTCCTACAAAAAGAACTTGATACTGAAATGGTGATGGTGGAACTACAACTTCAGTAGCTGTCCAATCTACGTCTACTGACATAGGAAATTCGCTTTGCGCTGTGGAAACTAGTCCGTACGCACATGCAAGAAAAGTAAGTAATTTACGTTTCATTTTTAGTTTTTTTAAAGATTAAAAGGTTTTTTGGTTAAATAATTAATGACCTAAAATTACTTTCGCTTTGTAAAGACAGATTAAATGCTTTTTAAAATTATTGCTAACTAAACATTAAATATGTGTTTTTATCGTTATCAAAATTGGGATGCACTACTGTGTTAATTTACATTTTGATAACACAAATTCTAGCTTATCGCATATCGCAAATAGGATAAAGTACTAACTACAAGCTGACTTAGGAAGTTATGCCATAGTGCCAAAAAAAAACCTCGGAAATTATAGCTGCCAATCTATTACTATTTAGAAGTGTTATAAACAGGAGATTAGAACTTATTATTTTGAAGAATGACAAATGGAATACCTTCTTTCATCCATTGTTCAACGTAACCCAATTTAGGAACGACTTCAAAAGCTAATGATCCAAGAATCAAATCTATGTCGCCATCTTTATCGTAATCTGAAGCATGCATAACTACCCAGCGTCCTTTATTAACTTCCTGAAATGTAAAGTGCTCAAAGGTTGAATCTCCCTTATTTTTATAGTATACAAAGCTTTCTTCAGGTGTATTGACCCAATCAGGGAAAAAAGATATAGCAGCTACATCTTTATCACCATCTCCATCAAAATCTTCGACTACTGCATTATAGGCTCCATTATGGTGAATGAAGAGCTCTTGGTTAAAGTTGTTGTTTCCATCATTTAGAAATACATAGATGCCGTGCCAGGGTTTCATTACAGGTTTATAATCGGCGTTATCCCCAGCCGTAAAAAGAATGTCTAGATGTCCATCGTCATTGTAGTCAATTAAATTCATAAAACTGCCACCCATTGAAGGTGAAAATTTTAGAACACGGCTTCGCGTAAAGTTGGCTTTGCCATCATTATAGTAAATATCTACACCTTCGGCACCTTGAGCAAAAAGCGCAACTATATCTAAATGACCGTCGTTATTCATGTCTCTCATGTAAGATTTAATGGCACCTGGTGTAGCAAGTAAAACGTTCTTAGTATAATTGCCTTGATTATTTATGAAAACCGAAAGTGCTCCAGTCCACTTTCCAAATTCCGAAACCACAATATCCATAAAACCATCACCATTTAAATCGCCATAATCACTATGAACAGGACGTTGTAACCTTTTAATTGGAACAGTCGATTTAACGCTAGGTGATTTTGGTAATGTCGCTATAAGACCACGAGGTTCGTCCGTAGGGGAGAAGCTGCCCATTACCGTGAGCCAAAAGGCATCTTCACCATCAAATATGCTTACAGCTCCTTCCTGTACATTTCCAGTATTCAATAATTCAAGTTGACTTGAAAAAATTGAGAAGCTTCGTGTTACCGCATCACCTAAATAGATTTGTCCCGAATCTGAGAATTGTGCCATAGTCGAACTCGGTATTTGTACTTTCTGATCTGGAATAATGGTTGTGAATTGCGATAATTGCTTTGTAATCTCTTTTTTGGGTGGCACTTCGAGTCTTCGTGGTGCGTTATTTAGATAATAGTTTTGAATTTTATTCCAAGATAAGCTGTCTAAAGTTCTGGTACTAGGAAACAATCCACTTGCCCTTACGATTTCCCCACCTTCATTATTCTCAAAAAGTGCTTCGTGCTCTTCACTAGTTTTGTAAATACCGTACATATAACCCATTCTAGGTAACATATAGTTTTTCCAAGTGTCAACATCTAATAGTTGGGGTTCTGGATATTCGTGGCATGACCCACAATATATTCTGGATAGTTGTTCACCATCCATGGTATTAATATTGTTATTTACAATTTCTGAATCTTTATTAGAATCTTGATTTGAATAGTTAGAATCATTTTTACAAGAAATTGACATGCAAATCACGGCAAGAAGTAGGGGGAGATAAATTTTTTTCATGCTCCAATATCAAAAATACACATTGCCTTAACGATTTATAATTGTTATGATTTTGTTATGGTTATGAAAAAAATTATGATAAACTCTAGAGGTCTAAGCCAAACGTTTTTTTAAGTAATTCGATATTTGGGTTTTTTTCTTTCAACTTCTCATATTTCTCTTTTGGAGTAAACGCATATTTTTTAGCGATTTCTTCATTGACACTAATTTCGAGATGCAAATCAAAATTTTGTAAAGTTTTGCGTAAATAAGATAGAAGTGGATATTGAGCACGTTCGAGCTCTATTTTATTGGTTTGATTAGAATAGCTTATATGAATAGCTGTATCTATCAATTTCGGCTCTGCCATATGTAGAATAGAAGCCAGTATCTTTTCACCTTTTTTCTCCATCGAAATGGTATAAGCATTCCATGCCTTTGTCAATGCATCTTGCTCAACAGGTTCTTTTGGAAGGTCTTCTTCATCAATTATGACATCTAATTGACGTATCTGATGCTCTTTTTTTTCTTTTATGCTTCTTAATGATAATCCCGAAGTTGATGTCTTGGCTCTATCGATAGAAATCTTCGGAATTACCATCGGTTCTGAAACAGTTACCACTACTTCTTTTTCGGGAACCCTTTCTAACACCGGTTTTTTCTCAGATGGTTGGCTTAGTGTTTCACTTGGTTTTTTAATTGGAACAGGAGTAATACCTTTTACTTCAAAATAAGAAGGAGGGATTATAAAATGCTTACTGTTTTTTTTTTCTCCATCATAAGTGATAGAGGCCAATTGCATAAGTGTCAATTCAACTAATAAACGTTGATTTTTACTGGTCTTATATTTTAAATCACAATCATTGGCAAGTTGAATGCCTTTCATCAAAAACGCATTGGACGTTTTTAAACATTGCTCAACATACTTTTGCTTGGTTTCTTCACCAACTTCTAATAAGTCTATAGTAGCTTGGTTTTTACAAACCATTAAATCCCTAAAATGTGATGCCAAACCTGCTATATAATGATGTCCGTCAAAACCTTTAGACAATATCGAATTGAACTGTACTAATAAATCAGGGATTTTATTATCGAGAATCAAATCCGTGCTTTCAAAATAAGTTTCATAATCCAATACATTTAGATTCTCTGTAACGGCTTGCCTTGTTAGGTTTTTACCAGAAAAACTAACGACGCGATCAAAAATAGACAATGCATCTCGCATAGCGCCATCTGCTTTTTGGGCAATGATGTGTAAGGCATCGTCTTCTGCAGTAATGCCTTGTTCTTTTGCAATGTATTTAAGATATTCCTTGGCATCCTTTACAGTAATACGCTTAAAGTCAAAGATCTGACAACGCGATAATATGGTTGGAATAATTTTGTGCTTCTCTGTAGTAGCTAAGATGAAAATACAGTGCTTTGGTGGTTCCTCAAGTGTTTTCAAAAATGCATTAAAAGCGGCCTGGGATAACATATGTACCTCATCTATAATATAGACTTTGTATTTGCCAACTTGAGGTGGAATCCTAACCTGATCGGTTAAGTTTCTTATATCATCTACGGAGTTGTTTGAAGCAGCATCCAGCTCAAAAATATTAAAGGCAAAATCTTCATCTTCACTAGTATTACCGTCGCTATTAATCATTTTAGCAAGAATACGTGCACAGGTGGTTTTACCAACACCTCGTGGTCCTGTGAAAAGAAGTGCCTGGGCTAGGTGATTATTTTCAATGGCATTGATTAAGGTATTAGTAATAGCCTGCTGTCCCACAACATCCTTAAAGGTTTGTGGTCTGTACTTACGTGCTGATACTACGAAATGCTCCATGTAAAATAACTGAAATACAAATTTAAGAATAACCTCTAAATAGGAACTTGAGAAGCTCAAAATTTAATAGGAGTTATTAACAATTTACGTACTTTTGCTTTCTGCAAATCGCCTTATCGCTCTTGTACTGAACTTGTTTTGCATCTCATTCTTTTGGTATTAATGTTGATTGAAAAAGGTACTGAAACAAGTTCAGCACTAGGGAGGAAAGTCCGAACACCATAGTGCAACATAGTGGCTAACGGCCACCAGCCGAAAGGTTAGGAAAAGTGCAACAGAAAGTATGTACAGGTAATGCTGTAGTGAAATCAGGTAAACTCTATGTGGTGCAATGTCATGTAAACCAACGCTGAGGGCTGCACGTTCGATTGTTGGAGGGTAGACAGCTAAAGTTTGCTGGTAATAGTAAACGCAGATAAATGATAAGGGTCGAGATGATTAATATCTCGATACAGAATTCGGCTTACAGATTTGCTTACATAAAAAAACCTTCTGATTCCAGAAGGTTTTTTATTGTTTTAAAACGTCTTGTTCTATTCTTCGGCTTCAGATTCAGCTTGCATTACAGTCATAGCTGCGTTCATTTCGGTACCATCAAAATAAATATGTTCTTCTATGATTTTACCATCCATGAATTGGACCGCTAAGTGCACTGGTATGGATAGTTTTGTACCATTTACCATAGTCCCGTTATGTTGTCCCCAGAAGTAAACCCAAGTCTCATCTTCTTTATCGAGTACCATTTCAATATAACTTTCTTCTTTCTCAAATCCGTAAGATGAGAAAGCTTCCGTCATCGACGATAAGTTTTTATGTCTTGCATCTAAGGTTATTGGTTCTTTTGAGTTGACAAAGATCTTTGCTGTATCTACAAAGTGACTTTTCCATGTTGCCCAGTCACCACTTTCGTAAGCGGCTATTCCAGCTTCTAAGGTTTTAGTCTCTTCCGATTCGGCAAAATAGCGTTGTTTCTGTTCCTGACAAGCACTTAGGAATAAAAGAAGTATTGCCAGTATTAATACATTTTTCATACTATTGATTTTAGTTATAATTTTTAAGCTTATTCTTCTTCAACAGCTGGCCAGTAACTTAAATCTGGTCTAATATTGGCTTCGACCTGGTCGTATTTGGATGTAAGCTTAATAACTTCCCAAAATACGGCATCCTTTTCTTCACCTAAGAGTTTGTCGTTCTCTTCTCCGCCTTGAGCAATAGCCATTTCGGAAGCTCCAGCTATTGCCACCATGTAATAAATTCCATCACTACCGAAACCACTATGGTACACTTCATAGCCATTTTTTATTCCTTTTGCCTTGAACATTTCTTTTACTTTACCCATAGCTTCTTTCATGGCTTTGGCATTCTTTGGCGGGTAATACAGAAAGTGGTACTCTCTGTGATTTTTTTCTTTTGTGCTATAGCCTTCTGGCATATATGATAGTTCTGACTTAAGGTGCACTATTTGAGTATTGTAGGAATCATAGCATTCATCAAACTCAGTAAACATTTGATTTATTTTGTCTTCACCAATCTTCTTTTCCATCTCTTCCATATGATTTTTGTCTAATTCTGCCATGTTTTTAATGGGCATAACATATACATACCGTCCATCTTCAACACTTATCGTGGTCCAGTTAAGATCCTTAATTTCATGTTCTTCACATAAGGTTTTGAATTTGAGGGAAAGCTCTTCGTACTTGGGTATCATTTCAAACTTTACATTGTCTGTATGTACTGCAAACATTGTGGGACTTTCTTCTTGGGAGTTGGAGATGTTAATCGCAAATACGACAATCAACAGGGCGATAGCCCCTCTTTTGAGAATTTTCATAATTGATTAGTTTTTGTGGTTAATAGCTTAAATAACCATTTCAAAAAATAGAAAAAAACATGTGTAGAAAATGTGCAACGAATTTCTGCAAGGCTTATAAAGGTAGTGAAAATATTCTTTTAGGAATCAACCTACACTACTGTTAATCAATTTCTTACAAAGAAACTAAACGTGTTCCCACCATATTTTCTTGAGTATGAAAAGTGCTCTAAAAGACTCAAATCCGTATGCTTGGAATGTTCTATAATTAAGCATCCGTTCTCATCCAAGAGCTCATTTTGAAAGACTAACTGAGGAATCCTAGTGAATAGTTGGATTTCAAAATTGTATGGCGGGTCAGCGAAGATAATCGTGTATTTTTGATTGGCATGTTCTAAAAGCTTAAATACGTCACTTTTTATGGTTTTAATTGGCATTTCAAAAGCTTCAGCGGTCTCATTTATGAATTTTATACAACTATAATTATCATCTACTGCTGTAATTAATTCTGCACCTCTAGAGGCAAATTCATAACTTATGTTGCCTGTTCCTGAGAATAAATCCAATACAGAAATTTCATCAAAATAATATTGATTATTTAGAATATTGAACAAAGCTTCTTTTGCCATGTCTGTAGTAGGACGAACGGGTAATTTTTTTGGAGCAATTATTTTTCTGCCTTTGTGTATGCCAGAGATAATACGCATTAAAAGGAATTTAAAATCAAATAATTGTGGTCGATGTCTTCATTTTTAATCGCTTCAGATATTCTGTAGCTAAACGCTTCATCTATAGTTTCTACATGCCTTATATAGGTATACAATATTTGATAAATATCATCATTTTTATCAATACGCCCACAAAGACTTACTATAGTGGTTTCTACATCTAACTGCAATTGTTCAAAAACAAATAATATATAATAAATAAAATCCTCTTTGCTGTGGTATTCAAAAACATTAAACAGTTGCAATTGACCTTTTTCTGTGACCAAGACCTCAATCATAGATGGGTTAACATGTACAAAGACCTTAGGATTACCATCAGGATCAATATTTTTTAGAATAGTATCAATTAATATGGTTGAAGAATGCTTGTATGTAAACTCACCAAAAGTTTCAAAAATATAATTATTGATATTGACGTACGGAATATAGACGTTGATACTATGGTTAATAGCCAGTTCATCTTGAGTAATGAAGTCGGTCTTTAAAATTTTGGCATTAAACTTTAAATAATTTGCTTTTTGACTTTCATCATATAGACTTTTGGGAACAAGCGTCGATAATTCATTCTGATGGATTACATTTACTGCATCGAATTTTTCGAAAAACCTAGAGTTAGCGCTTAACTCTGTCTTGAGGCGGTTAAGCACATCAAAAGGAGTGAGCTTATTTACAAACTCGATAGTATTAAGGAATTCAATAGTGTTTGATGACCTATTTAAGATGCAAAAAGAAAGCCCATTCAAATTCACTTGAATGGACAGTTCTTTAATGTTATTGTTATTCAAAATTTATTCCTTGGTTGAAAGATCTTTACCCCAATTTCCGCTAGTGTTTACTTCTTCCATCGAACCAATCTTCACTGTTGGTCCTTTAACACCTGCAATTGAAACGGCTTGTCTTTCTTTTTCGATAAGATATTTGTCTTCGCCATCCAAAACAATAGCTTTGTCCACACTTGCTTCAAATACTGGAATATCATCTAATTTACCTGCTTGTAATTCAAACTTAGCACCAGGTTTACCTACACCAACATCTGCCATAGTTTTAAAGCGATTATTGCCTTTAAAAATAGAGTCTTTTACAGTGTAATAGCTAAGTGTATCAATTAGTGTAATAGTTTTAAAAGTTTCAACACCACCAAAAGCACGTGTTCTTTCTTCATCTAAAACTAATGTGTCCCTTCTTTGGGTGATTGGTACTTGTCCATTTTCAACAAAACTGATAAGCTTGTCGAAATTGTCGGCATATTCTCCCTTAACTTCTTTATAAGCCAATTGTGAATCCCTAATATCCACCAAACGGTCAATAACAACTCTATAGCGCTCTACTTTGAGTTTATTGAATTTAATTTCTTCATAAACCGAATTAAATGTCATGTATGCCAAGAAAATTATTAGTGCCCAAAGCAAAAGATTGATGACTGGTTTTAATTTCTTAGGAACAAATTTATCTATTAACCATACAATAAGGATGGTCAATAATATAATTACTACAACTGCTATAATTACTCTCATTTTAGTGTTTATTAATTAGGTCTCTCGCAAATCTACAATTTTTTTTTGTTCGTTAAAACTATCTAAATAAAAAATAGAGTAGCAATAAAGAATAATGCTATATTGCTTCATATTTATTTTTTATGATTACCAATGCCTCTGCATTTTATACACTTTTAAAATCCAAATTTCCATTTAAGCCAACATCTAAGCAAGATAGGGTGTTGATGGAGCTATCGCAGTTTGTTTTTGATAAATCCGCAAATCATATTTATTTACTGAAGGGTTATGCAGGGACAGGTAAAACCAGCATAATTGGTGCCATCGTAAGCAATCTTTGGGAAGCTAAAAAAAGTGCTGTCTTATTGGCGCCAACTGGTAGAGCAGCCAAAGTCATTTCTAATTATTCAAAAAAGGAAGCTTTTACAATTCACAAGAAAATATACTTTCCAAAAAAGGATAAAGGTGGTGGAGTGAAATTTGTAATGCAGCCTAATAAGCATCGGAATACCATATTCATTGTTGATGAAGCATCGATGATCCCAGATGTACCATCAGATTCAAAATTATTTGAAAATGGTTCACTTTTAGATGACCTTATGCAATACGTCTATTCTGGTCATCAATGTAAACTATTATTAATTGGTGACAAAGCACAGTTGCCACCTGTTAAATCAGATTTAAGTCCGGCTTTAGATTCAGATAAATTAAGCTTAAATTATAACAAAGACGTATCAGGTATAGAATTGGATGAGGTCGTTAGGCAAGAGCAATATTCTGGTATTTTAGACAATGCTACAGAACTGCGAGCTACATTAGAAACAGGTTTTTACGACAGCTTTAAATTCAATGTCGATTCTTACCAAGACATTGTAAGGCTAATTGATGGTCATGAAATCATGGATGCTATTAACGAAGCCTATCATAACTTAGGATACGAAGAAACTGCTATTATCGTACGTAGTAATAAGCGTGCTAACCTATATAACAAACAGATAAGGGAGCGAATTTTATTTAATGATAGTGAATTGTCTGCTGGCGACTATTTAATGGTCGTTAAGAATAATTATTTCTGGATTAAACCAACCTCTGAGGCAGGTTTTATAGCCAATGGAGATATCATTGAGGTTTTAGAAATATTTAGTATAAAGGAATTATACGGATTTAAGTTTGCTGAAGTCAAAGTGAAAATGGTGGACTATCCTCGTATGCGTCCTTTTGAAACCGTTTTACTTTTGGATACTATAAGTGCTGAAAGTGCTTCATTAACTTATGATGATTCTAATCGTTTGTATCAAGAAGTTGCAAAAGATTATACCAATGAAAAATCTAATTATAAACGTTTCTTAGGTGTAAAGAACAACAAATATTTCAATGCTTTACAGGTAAAATTTTCTTATGCCATAACTTGCCACAAATCCCAAGGTGGTCAATGGAATACCATATTCATAGAACAGCCCTATTTACCGAATGGTATGGATAAAGATTATATACGCTGGTTATATACAGCCGTTACGCGTGCCAAGGAAAAACTGTACCTCATAGGATTTAAGAACAATATGTTTACAGAAAATACTCCTAATTAAGAGAGAATACTTTATTTTTGAATACTGATTAACTAGATATATGAAGATTATATCCATGATTCCCGCACGTTACAGTGCTTCTAGATTCCCAGGTAAATTAATGCAGAATTTAGCTGGGAAATCTGTTATTCTCAGAACTTATGAAGCTACGGTCGCTACTGAGCTTTTTAGTGAAGTTTATGTGGTTACGGATAGTGATATTATATATAATGAAATTGTGAATAATGGTGGTAAGGCCATCATGAGTAAAAAAGAACACGAATCAGGTAGCGATAGAATTGCTGAAGCCGTAGCTGAAGTAGATTGTGACATTGTGGTTAATGTTCAAGGCGATGAACCCTTTACAGAACGAGAGAGCTTGTTTAAAGTACTAGAGGTATTTAAGGATGACGTAGACAAAGATATAGACTTGGCATCGCTTATGGTAGAAATCAAGGATTGGGATGAAATCAGCAATCCAAATACGGTTAAGGTAATTGTAGACCAAGACAATTTTGCTTTATATTTTTCAAGAAGCCCAATTCCTTATCCAAGGGATAAAGAAGCAGGGGCTCGCTATTTTAAGCACAAAGGTATTTATGCCTTTAGGAAAGAAGCGTTATTGGATTTTGCAGTATTGCCTATGCAATTCATTGAAGCCACCGAGAAGATAGAATGCATTCGTTATCTGGAATATGGTAAGAAAATTAAAATGGTAGAAACCCAAATACAAGGTGTTGAGATAGATACACCTGAAGACTTAGAAAAAGCAAAGCAATTGTGGAAATAGATTACAGTAGTATAAAGG
>NZ_JANQOM010000054.1 GCF_028289625.1 Winogradskyella sp.
TGAAGAATTAATTGAAGACTTGTTGCAATTAGTTAAAAGAGAAATAAGTGGGATAGCAAAACCAGATGTACTTCACTGGACTCCTGAACTACCAAAAACTAGAAGTGGAAAGGTTATGAGACGAATTCTTCGAAAAATATCTAATAATGAATTTGAAGACGTTGGAGACATATCAACATTGGTAAACCCATCAATTGTTCAATACTTAATCGACAGCCGCACCAACTACGGTGGCTAGTATCTTTGATTACAATAATTACTTTGTAATCGCGCTAAATATTTATGTTATCCAATATCAAAGTACCTGATCTGGGAGAATCGGATAGCGCTAAGATTGAAGAAATATTAGTTGCCGTAGGAAATAAAGTAGAAGAAGGGGATATATTAGCAGTAATCGAAACAAGTAAAGTAGCTGTTGAGGTACCCTCGCCAGGCAGTGGTGTTGTACAAGAAATATCCATAGCAATTGGCGATGCGATTTCCGAAGGCCAGCTAATAATGTCTATTGAACTTAGCGAGGTGTCACAGGGTGGAGAAGATTCTTCAAGTAAATTCGCTAAAGATTTTGAAAAAGACTTAAAAACGCAAGTTGTTGTTCTTGGTTCTGGCCCTGGTGGCTATTCCGCAGCTTTTCGTGCCGCTGATTTAGGTAAAAAAGTAATTATTATTGAACAAAACGCTACACTCGGTGGTGTGTGTTTAAACGTTGGCTGTATTCCATCAAAAGCTTTATTGCATGCCGCGAAAGTTGTTAGTGAAACAAAAGAAATGGCGAAATTTGGCGTAAAGTTTTACTCATTCAACGTTGATTTAGATGAACTTCGAAAATGGAAAAACAAGGTTATAGCTCAGCTTACAAGTGGGTTAACCGGGTTGGCAAAAAAGCGCAACGTAAAAGTAATCAATGGCGTTGGTACATTTGAGTCTTCGTCTAAAATAAATGTAGTACATTCAAGCGGTAAAAAAATAACGATAGAGTTCGAGCAAGCAATTATAGCAGCAGGATCTGAACCCATAAAATTCAGTGACTTTCCTAATGATGATCCAAGAGTACTTACGTCTACAGAAGCGTTGGAGATTAATTCTATTCCAGACCGGTTGCTTGTAGTAGGAGGAGGAATAATCGGTTTAGAAATGGCGACGGTTTATCATGAGCTTGGTTCTAAAGTAACAATTGTAGAGTTCGCAGATTCATTAATACCAGGTGCAGATGAAAACATAGTTAAGCCGTTACATGATCGTATAGCTAAATTATACGAAGCTATATTTTTAAGTAGCAAAGTCGTCAGCGTAGAATCAACTTTGACCGGTATGTATGTAAAGTTTAAGGGACCAGATGGATTAAAAAAAGATGTTTTTGATCAAGTACTTATAGCAGTAGGAAGAAAACCAAATGGTAGCCTGATTGGTGCTGAAAAAGCTGGAGTAAATGTTGATGAAAGAGGCTTTATTAGTACAGATAGTCAAATGAAAACAAACATTAAAAATATATTTGCGATCGGAGATGTAGTGGGGCAACCAATGCTAGCACATAAAGCAGCGCATGAAGGAAAGGTCGTGGCCGAAGTCATTGCGGGCATGAATAGTCATTTTGACAATAGCCTTATTCCTTCTGTGGCGTACACAGATCCTGAAATAGCATGGGTAGGGCTAACTGAGAACAGAGCCAGAGAACTAGGTATTGAATATAAAGTTGCAATGTTTCCATGGGCAGCAAGTGGGCGTTCATTAAGCATTGAGAGAAAAGAAGGAATTACAAAGACGTTATACGATCCGATATCAAAAAAAATATTGGGAGCCGGGATAGTAGGTACTAATGCTGGAGATCTTATTTCAGAGGCCGCGTTGGCAATCAAAAAGGAATGTACAGCACAAGAAATCGGTGAACTAATTCACCCCCATCCAACGCTTTCAGAAACCATAGCTCAATCAGCAGAGGTATTCGAAAAAACTATTGTTGATATGTATATTAATTAAATCAGATCTAAGAAAGAACAATGAAAAGTAATGAAAAAATAAAAGTCCCTAAAGGATTTTCTAGTCATCACGTGTGTTGTCCCCACGATTGCCCAGATACCTGCTCTATGATTGTTACACGTGATGATAAAACCGGGAAAGCCGTTAGAATTCAAGGTGATCCAACTCATCCGGTCACAAAAGGTTATTTGTGTAATAAAGTAAATCATTATTTAGACCTTGTGTATAACGAAAATCGTGTGCTCTATCCACATAAGCGAATAGGCCCTAAAGGACCCGGTGCAGCGTTTGAACGAATTTCATGGGAGGAGGCATTAGATACTGTAACTGATAATTTTAAAGACGTTATTGAACACTTTGGTTCAGAAGCAATTCAGCCATACTCCTATTCAGGTACATTAGGCATGCTTGGATTCTGGTCCATGGATCAGCGCTTCTGGAATAAAATGGAAGCAGGCAGACTGATCCAATCTATATGTATTTATGCCGCATTTTATGCAAATTTGTATACATATGGATTGGCCAACGGGCCATCTTTACAGGACGCAAGCGATGAAGCTGAGATAATAATACTTTGGGGGTCAAATCTGGTAAGCACAGGAGTGCATGCGGTACCTTTTATTCGTCAAGCTAAAGAGCGTGGCGCTAAAATAATTACCATCGATCCACGAAAAACCCGTACTACGGTAATGTCAGATTGGCATATTCAACCCCGCCCAGGGACTGATGCTGCACTTGCTTTAGGGGTTATGAAAGAAATTGTAGACAATAATTTACACGATATTGAATTTCTACAAAATTATACTCTTGGATGGAAAGAACTCATTGAAACAAAATTACCAAAATACACATTGGATAATGTAGAGAAAATAACAGGTGTTTCGAAAGAAGACATTAGAAAATTTGCGCATGAATATTCGTCAACCAGAAAAACGCATATCCGTGCAAACTACGGAGTAAATCGTCATAGCAATTCTGGCCAGATGTGTAGGGCAATATTAATTCTTCCATGTATTACAGGAGCGTGGAGAGAAGCGTGCGGCGGAGCAGGATTTGGCAATCTTGAAGAAATGTGGCAGCGATTTAATCTAAAATCATTACAACGACCAGATTTGGGTGATAGAGCGTCTAAACGCGCCGTAAATATGGTGCAAATTGGACGAGCTTTAGTGGATAACTTAGATGCTAAGAATAATTTGATGGACCCACCTATAAAATCATTATTTGTTTATAACTCAGATCCGGCCAACTGTGCGCCAAATTCGAATAGAGTGCGTGAAGGACTTATTAGAGACGACTTGTTTGTTACTGTACACGATACATTTTGGACAGAGACATGTAATTATGCAGATATCGTGCTACCAGCAGACACACAATTGGAGCGCACCGATTTGCATGCGGCATATGGTCATTATCACTACAGCATGAATAAACCTGTTATAGAACCGTTGGGTGAGAGTGTAAGGAATACAGAATTGTTCAGATTGTTGGCAAAGAAAATGGATTATCTAGAAGATACTGATAATGCATTTACGCAAACAGATGAAGAAATGATAAGAGACATTCTTTGTGATGAAGGCGAGTCGAATCCATTAATGGAAGGAATTACGTATGAGGAAATAGAAAAAAATGGTTGGGTTAGAGCATGCGTACATTCGGAACGAAGAAATTATCTAAAAAATGGTTGGCCAACACGTAGTGGAAAAATAGAAATATGGAGTGAGAAGTTAAAAAAAGAAGGCCAAGATCCATTGCCTACACATATTCCGGAAATCGAAGGTCAAGAAGATATTGATCAAAGAAAAAAATATCCGATTCAAGTATTAAGTACTGCCACACATTATTTTATTGGTAATTCATTTCAATCAGTAGATAGGCTGCGTGCAATGATGTCTCGTCCCACAGTTGAATTAAATCCTGAAGATGCAAAAGAAAGAGCAATTAGCGAAGGTGATTTATGCAGACTATACAATGATAGAGGTGAAACATTTGCATATGCTGTAATTATTGATGGTCTTATTTCTGGCGTTTGTGGCACTCAAAAACAGTACAAAGGAAGTAATACTGTGGGAGGAGTAAATGCAAATGCCTTGAACTCGGAGTTATTGACAGATTTTGGCATGTCTCCAACATTCTATTCCTGCCTGGTGCAAATAGAAAAAGCAGACCCAAAAGACCTAAAGAAAAAATTGTTAACAAAATGGTCAGGTAAAAAGGGTTACGTCAAGAGATGGCGTGAAATGGAGGGAAATAAAAATATAAAAATCTCGGATGAAGAAATTATTAATTATGCTAAAAAAAATAATCCGGGTATTTTTGACTAAGATATTCTTAATACCACATATTCTAGTATATTCATGACGACTTCTTTTAGTCAGTGGCGTCCACATCCTTGGCATGGATTAGATATTGGGCTTAAGCCGCCATTACTGGTAAATGCTTATATAGAAATTACACCTTTCGATCTGGTTAAATACGAAATTGATAAAAATACAGGATATTTAAGAGTAGATCGCCCTAATCGAACTTCTTCTTTGCCGCCAACACTTTATGGTTTTATTCCTAGAACCTACTGTGGAGATAATGTCAAATCGCTAATGGATAGTGCGAAAGTAGGTGACGCGGATCCATTGGATATTTGTGTGGTCAGCGAACGTCCTATTGCGCATGCAGAAATACTACTTAATGCACGAGTAATAGGAGGTCTACCTATGCTCGATGGAGGAGAAGCAGATGATAAAATTATTGCTGTTCTAGATAAAGATGAGATATGGAACGATGTAGATGATATCGCGGACTTACCAAATTCATTAGTGAATAGACTTATTCATTATTTTACAACATACAAAGCACTGCCAAATGAGCAACAAAGTACTTTTGTCGGTAAACCTTACGGTGCTAAACATGCATCAATTGTTATTAATGCGGCGATTAAAGATTACCAAACTAAATTTGAATAGAGCCCATTCTTACCAATCTTGATATAGCATCAGATTCATTCAAAAAATCTGAAATCCACTTTTCTAAATTCAAGTAGCTCAATTGCGCTATCCCACTGATGTAAATTTGTTTCATATCGAATCATTTTATTTGGTTCATGTAGAAACATTGATGACTTGAAGACAAAAAAAATCGAATAAAAACAATCACTTGCGGAGTAGGCACATAGGTTGCAAGGATAAAGAAGAGAAAGATACATAAAGATTTTTTTCCGATTTTTTTTAAGCAAAATTTTTTCTATTAGAAAGGTTATCCATTTAAAGGAGAGGAGTATTTAGATATGGGAAGTAAAGCGGGTAAGGATCAAAAAAAACGAATTATATTAAATTGCTTTGATATGACATGCGTTAGTCACCAATCATCTGGAATGTGGCGCCATCCAAACAGTCAAGCAGGGCGATACAACGATATCGAATACTGGACAAACTTGGCCATCGAGCTGGAACGTGGTTTTTTCGATTGTATGTTTATAGCAGATGTTGTTGGTGTGTATGATGTTTATCGTGGCACCGCGGCAGCCGCGCTTAAGGATGCGGCTCAAGTACCAGTAAATGATCCTTTTGCACAAATAGCTGCGATGTCTGCTGTGACAAACAATGTTGGTTTTGGATGTACTGCCGCAGTTACTTTCGAGCACCCATACTTGTTAGCAAGCAGACTCACTACTTTGGACCACTTAACCAAAGGAAGAGTCGCTTGGAATGTTGTTTCTTCTTATCTAAACAGTGCCGCTCTTAACATTGGTATGGATCGGCAAATGGAGCATGATGAGCGTTATGATTTTGCAGATGAGTACATGGAGGTAATGTACAAACTTTGGGAAGCTTCATGGGAAGAAGGCGCTGTGCATAGAAATAAAGAAACCGGTATTTTTACAGATCCAAAGAGAGTGCATCCCATAAAGCATGAAGGTAAGTATTTTAAAGTGCCGGGTTTTCACTTAGGTGAACCTTCTCCGCAGCGCACACCGGTTATTTTCCAGGCTGGGGCATCGGGACGTGGGCGCAGATTCGCCGCGGAACATTGCGAAGCGATGTTCATTTTAACGACTGGACCAGAGCATGCTCATAAAGTCACTAATGAGATTCGTGATGTAGTGGAAAAAGCAGGTCGTCCACGCGATGCGATTAAGATTTTTACGTTATTAACCGTTGTTACAGGTTCAACCGATGCGCAAGCACAGCAGAAGTATGAAGATTACTTACAGTATGCAAGTCCTGAAGGCATGTTGGCGCTTTATGGTGGATGGACTGGTATAGATTTCTCTAAACTGGATCCTGATGAGCCATTATCTGCTATGGATAATGACAGTTTACGTACAACTCTTGAATCACTAACGGAAGATGGTGGCAAGAATGTATCTGTGCGTGATGTAATTAAAGAGCGCTGTATTGGTGGATTAGGTCCAGTGCTTGTAGGGGGTCCTGAAAAAGTAGCAGACGAACTGGAACGCTGGGTGGACTATGGAGGAGTAGACGGATTTAACCTCGCATACGCAATTACACCTGGGTCAGTGACTGATTTTATTGATTATGTCAGACCTGAACTGGTAAAGCGCGGTCGTGCACAGACTTCGTATGCGCCCGGCACATTACGTGAGAAGCTAGTACCTCGAGCTAATGGAAGTTATACAGCTGACGATCATCCAGCAACTAAATACCGTGGTTCCTTAGTAGGTGAAGAAAGCGTTGATGATGACACCACTGATTCGCCTTGGGCAGAAGCCGCTACACCATTTCATGCGCACTAAGCTTCAATAACTAATTGCCCAAACGCATAGCTAGTATGTTATGCGTTTTTGGGCAATTTAAATTGTAGATTAGTAGTCAATCATATGGAGTTAAAGAGTTATTTCTATAATTATTTTCTAGAAATTACATAAGGACATGATTTAATTTTAAAATTTAAATACACCAGGAGAATACTATGAGTGACCCTACTTATAAATATATTGATCTAGTTGGAACCTCTAGTGAAGGTATGGATCAAGCTATACGTAATGCTATTTCAAAAGCATCAAAAACTGTAAAACATATTCATTGGTTTTATATTGATGATACACGTGGAACG
>NZ_JANQOM010000013.1 GCF_028289625.1 Winogradskyella sp.
ACATTAAATTTACTCTTACACAAATCTCTTGCGGTTTTAAATCCTATTTTACTACCGCCAAGAATCATTACATTTTTAATCTGGCTTTTTACCTTGCCCGACAAATCAAATAATTCTGCATCTCCTCCTTTTGAGGTCATAAACACCACTTTATCACCTTCCTTAAACTGGGTATCTCCTCTAGGAATAATGGTGTATTGCGTAGCATAACGCTGAATCGCAATTGGTATAAAGTGTAATTCGGAATAGATTTCGGCAGCTTCACTTACCGTTTTGCCAACAAATGTTGCTGTTCTTGATAAACGTAAACCCAACATGGTTAAGGCTCCATCTTCAAACTCATAGGTATCGTTGAAACCATATTGATTGAGAAGCAACTCGATTTCAGAAGCAGCTAGAGACTCAGGTGAAATAAGTTCGTCGATGCCAAATTGAGAAAACCCAATAGTCTCCTTTTCATCAATAAATTCTGTATTCGAAATTCGTGCAATGGTACGTTGCGCACCTAATTGCTTTGCAAGTACACAAGCTGTAATGTTAGTCGTTTCAGATGATGTTACTGCTATAAATAATGCTGCAGATTCTATGCGAGCTTCCCTGAGAATAGAAATAGACGTAGCATCGCCCTTTATAGTTTTAATATCCAAATGCTCACCAGCATAAGAAAGGCTATCTTTTTTGGTATCGATAAGGGTAATCTCTTGCGACTCGTAGGATAATAATTTGGCTAAATGAAATCCTACCTCTCCTGCTCCTGCGATAATTATTTTCATCGTGAATTGTTCCTAATAAACATGCAAATATACTAAGAAGTTCGAAGTTGGGAAGTGCTGAATACATTTAAAGTTAGGGTATACTTCAAAGTTTTAGGGTTCCTTTCAGTGTTTCAAAAAACTTTAATACACTTTAAACACTTACAACTTCAAGGACTTATATGTTATCCTTATATTTGCCAAAATTTTTTTAATGGCTGAAAAAGTAAAACCTTATAAACACAGCGAGGCGTCCAAAAAGGAACAGGTGACCCAAATGTTTGACACCATTTCTAATGAATATGATGGACTTAACCGCGTAATTTCTCTAGGTATTGATGTAAAGTGGAGACAGAAGGTTGTTAAAATAGTTTCTCAAAAAAAACCTGAAAGTATTTTGGATATCGCCACAGGTACTGGTGATTTGGCCATCAACCTCACAGCTACCAATGCAAAAGAGATTATAGGTTTAGATCTTAGTAACGGTATGCTCGAAGTAGGTAGGAGAAAAGTAGCTTCAAAACAATTAGATGACACTATCTCTATGGTAGTTGGTGATTCTGAAGATTTACCCTTTGAAAATGACACTTTTGATGCCATTACCGTCGCATTTGGAATACGAAATTTCGAAAACCTAGAAAAAGGGTTGACAGAAATTTTGAGGGTTCTAAAGCCAAATGGCATTTTTGTGATTTTAGAAACCTCAGTTCCTACTAATCCTATTTATAAATTTGGATATAACATCTATTCAAAGTATGTTTTACCAACCATAGGTAAATTGTTTTCTAAAGATAAGATTGCCTATAATTATCTAAGCGAATCTGCTTCTGTATTTCCTTACGGTGAGGCATTAAACAATATTTTGAGGAAAATTGGGTTTATTAAAGTCGAAGACAGACCACAAACCATGGGTGTGGCAACTATATATATAGCATCTAAAGCTTAATTATGAAGAAAATCATAGTTTTCATAGCATTTATATTGGCATTTCAAACTGTATCTGCTCAACTTTTTACCAAAGAAAGAGTGGCCAACAACATCGATAATTTAGACCAAAAGTTTTTGTCATGGGGTTATTTTTTGGGTTTCAATCAATACGATTTTAAGTTCAACTATAACGAAGATCTCGAGGATATTTTAGTTGATAATACCTTTGGATTTCACCTAGGCCTAATTGGTGATATGCGCATCAATGACTATATGAACCTCAGACTAGAACCCGGCGTGTTTTTCACCACAAGAAACTTAATGTACAACGAAAGTTATTTTGCTGGCACCGAGTTTAATGATTCTGATTTATTGAGAGAAATACAATCTACATACATTCATGTTCCGTTATTATTAAAAATTTCAACGAAACGTATTAATAATTTCAAACCATTTATTATTGGCGGATTTTCTACGGCTCTGAACCTATCGAGTAATGAGGACAACCCAGATGATAACAGTGTTGGCGAATTTAGAATGAAAAGAAATACCTATTTCTACGAAATTGGTTTTGGCATAGATCTTTATTTACTCTATTTTAAATTCACCCCTTCAATCCGTGCCATTTTTTCTATGAATGATGAAATTGTGCGCGATGCGGATCCAAACAGTCCTTGGACTGGAAATGTTGCTAAAATGCAGACTAGAGGCATTTTTATCAACTTTACCTTTCAATAGTACGCCTTTTGAATTCACTCAGAATAATTGCAGTTGCGGTCGCAACATTGAGACTTTCCGTTTTATTATGAATTTCAAATTGGGGAATGGTTAATCGTCTATTGACTGATTGACTGATAGATTCAGATATCCCATTAGCCTCATTACCAAGTATAATTATACCTGAATTTGGTAATTCGCTAGTGTAAATGTTTTCTCCTTCCATATAGGTCCCAAAGACGGACCTTTCATAATTTAAAATAAAAGGTTCCAAATCCAAATAACTGACATTAACACGCGTCAACGAACCCATAGTGGCTTGAACTACTTTCGGATTAAAGCAATCAACCGTGTTACTACTACAAACCAAATCTTTAATACCATACCAATCGCAAAGCCTAATGATGGTTCCTAAATTTCCTGGATCTCTAATAGCGTCTAGTGCTACAATTAAAGATTTCTCATCAATAGCTTTCGACTTAGGTATCTTAAAAATAGCCAAAGCTGTATTTGGGTTTTTTAGAGATGATATTTTTTTAAGTTCTGCCTCTGAAATGTTAAATACCGCATTATCATGAACTTTAAATAGCGCTTGCGTCGTATATAGAGCATGAAGCTCAACATCCGAATCCAAAAATTCGTTGATGCCCTTTATACCTTCAACAATAAATAAGCCCAACTGTTGTCGGTATTTTTTTTGAGCTAAACTTTTAATTAATTTTATTTGATTCTTTGATAACATAAAATGTCTTTACATTTGTTAGCATAATTACAAAGTAAACCTTTTTGGACTAATTTTTGTTTCAAGCAATCCGTATCACTAAAACATAGATCTATTAAGCTTGCAAGTTTCCTTCACAATAGTATTTAAAAATGGCAATGTAATATACAAGCTTTGTTTAATGGTTTTTGTGGTACTCTTAAATTCATGTAACGTTGTTAAAAGGGTTAAAGCCGACGAGCATCTCATAACAAAGAATACCATAATGGTTGATGATAAGGTCAACAAAGAAGAGCGTGTAAACAACCTCATTATACAAAAGACCAATCTTGGTATGAAAGGTCTGTTAGGTTTTCCTTTAAGACTACATGTATATAATTTGGCCAGACCAAATATCGATTCTATTCTTGAAGCGAAAGTCTTAAGCGATTCTTCCAAAGTGCGATGGAAGACGAAACTATTATCCAAAAAACAATTTGATCGGGAAATACAATCACGAAGAAACTTCAATAGTTGGCTAAAACGTACTGGTGAAGCACCAACTATACTTGATGAAGATAAAACCAATAAAACAGTAAATAGGCTCAGAAAATATTTCTATACTAAAGGGTGGTTTGACAACGAGGTGCTCTATGAAATACAAAAAGATAGCAATAAAAGGGCACAAGTAATTTACAAGGTTACAAAAAACAAACCCTATACATTAGACTCCCTAAAACCTATCATAAGCAGTCCAGCAATAGATGCCTTATATGACAACTTTAGTAAAGCAACACTTTTACAGAAAGGAGAGCAATACGATGAGCAAAATTTTGAAAATGAACGCGAACGGATCAATACCTATCTCCGTAATCATGGTTTCTATTACTTTGGACAAGATTATATAAGATTTGTTACAGATACCATTGGCACCAATCATAAAGTCAATACAGAGTTAATTATAGCTGACCGCGTCATTAGAACGGATGATTCAACCTCTGTAGAACCTTTTAAAGTTTATAAGATTGGGGATGTAAATATCTTTACTGACGATAACTTTGAGAATCAATCCAAAACTATATCAGATACTACTAAGTATAAAGATTACACCTTGTACAGTAAGGATAAATTGAGATTTAAACCCAAAGCACTTACAGACGCAGTCTTCATAAACAAAGGTGATATTTATTCGGATTTAGCACGTAGCAGAACCTCACGTTATCTAAATGATTTACAAATGTTTAGATATCCTCGTATTTCTTATATAGAAAACCCAAATGATACTACCTTAACGGCAAACATCTATTTAGAGCCAAAGAAAAAATATGCTTTGGGTCTAGACTTCGATGTATCTCAGAGTAATATCCAGACAATAGGATTTTCGGTGACTCCAGGGTTAAAAATCAGGAATATCTTCAGAGGTGCTGAAACTTTAGAATTAAGTGGAATCGCCTCTATCGGAGCATCGGAAGACGGCAATGATAATGATGAAACTTTTTTTGATATTAATGAGTTTGGTGGAAATATAAGATTAACGATTCCTCGTTTGTTTACCCCTTTTAATACGGATAGTATTATCCCAAAATATATGTCGCCAGGTACGGCAATAAACCTTTCAATTACCGGCCAACAAAATATTGGTCTAGACAAGCAAACACTTTCTGGACTTTTGAGTTATAACTGGTCACCATCTAGAACTGTTACCAATGTTTTAGAGCTATTTAATGTACAATTTGTAAAAAACCTAAACACCAACAACTATTTTGGGGTCTATTCCAATTCATTTAACCGCTTAGATGATATTGCGAGAAATATCGATTATATTGATGAAGATGAAACGCTTAGAGATGACACCCTGAATAATAGATTTGCTCCAGCCGACCAGTTTATTGATGACGTTTTGACTGGCAATACAAGTTTAAGCCCTGGCGATGATGATTTTATTGCCGTCAATAATATTGAGGAACGTAAAGAACGATTAACGGAAAACAACCTCATCTTTTCATCTAGCTTTGATTACATTAAAGATAGACGTACCAATATTTTCGATAATAGTTTTTCGATATTTAAATGGCGTGTTGAGCTTGCAGGAAATTTATTGTCTAACTTATCTGAAATATTTGGAGCGCCAAAAAATGAAGATGGCAATTTTGAAGTATTCGATGTTGTTTTCTCTCAATACTTCAAAACTGAAATTGACTATATAAAGTATTTTGATTTAGGGCAAAAAAATGTTTTTGCTTTTAGAACTTATGCTGGTATTGCTATTCCTTATGGCAATTCTAACAGTATACCTTTTGCTGAGAGTTTCTTTGCTGGTGGACCTAATGATAACAGGGCTTGGACGGCTTACAATCTTGGCCCAGGAAGCTCAGAAACCACCAACGAATTTAACGAAGCTAACTTTAAAATTCACTTAAGTGCCGAACAGCGTTTTGGTCTTTTTGGTGATTTACGAGGTGCGCTTTTTATAGATGCTGGTAATATCTGGAATGTATTGGACAATGTAGAAGATGATAGGGCTACATTTACTAGCTTCAATTCTCTGAAGGATATTGCAGTTGGTTCTGGCTTTGGACTGAGATACGACTTCAATTTCTTTGTGCTTCGTTTTGACACAGGTTTTAAGACTTATGAACCTTCTCAGGCTGAAGGTAGTCGATGGCTTAGAAACTATAACTTTAGAAACGCGGTTTACAACATAGGTATTAACTATCCGTTTTAAAAATTTTGCTCGAGACAATTCGATATCGTTTTCGGAAATTTTATGTGTCATTATAGGCAAAAACTATCCAATAGATGCCCAAAATTATGTATTTTTGAAGTCTAATTTTCAACCACAAAAATCATGGGTCATAATATTAAACCTGGCGTAGCAACAGGTAGAGAAGTTCAGGAAATTTTCAAATTAGCTAAAGAAAAAGGCTTTGCCTTACCAGCCGTAAATGTTATAGGTTCTAATACTATAAATGGCGTACTGGAAACAGCTAAATCATTAAACGCACCAGTTATCATTCAATTTTCTAATGGAGGGGCACAATTTAATGCAGGTAAAGGCTTAGGAAATGAAGACCAAAAAGGAGCTATAGCTGGTGGTATAGCAGGCGCGAGACATGTGCATCATATGGCTGAGTCTTATGGTGTTCCTGTGATTTTACATACCGATCACTGTGCGAAGAAATTATTGCCTTGGATTGATGGTCTCTTAGATGCCAGTGAAAAACATTTTGAAGAAACAGGTAAACCACTCTACAGCTCACACATGATAGACTTATCTGAGGAGCCTATTGAGGAAAACATCGAAATCTGTAAACAATATTTAGCTCGTATGAGCAAAATGGGCATGACCCTAGAAATAGAGCTTGGTATAACAGGTGGAGAGGAAGATGGTGTTGATAATTCTGATGTTGATGCCTCTAAATTATATACGCAACCAGAAGAAGTAGCATACGCCTACGAAGAGCTAAGTAAAGTGAGTGATCAATTTACAATTGCTGCTGCATTTGGTAACGTTCACGGCGTTTACAGACCAGGAAATGTTAAATTGACACCCAAGATTTTAAAGAATTCTCAAGAATACATCACAGAAAAATACGATGTTGGTCACAACCATATTGATTTTGTGTTCCACGGTGGTTCGGGTTCTACTGTTGAAGAAATAAGAGAAGCTATAGGTTATGGCGTCATCAAAATGAATATAGATACCGATATGCAATGGGCATTTTTGAGCGGTGTTAGAGATTACATACAAGACAATAGTGATTACCTACAAACTCAAATTGGTAATCCCGAAGGTGATGATGCCCCAAATAAAAAATATTATGATCCAAGAGTTTGGTTAAGAAAAGGAGAACAGGCATTTGTTGAGCGACTTAAAAAAGCTTTTGAAGACCTCAATAATGTAGATACATTATAGCCCTTAAAAAACATTAATTAAACCTATCAAAACTTAAAACTTTAGTTTTGATAGGTTTACTATTTTAATAATTACAAATCCCTACTACTTTTGAGTTTAATTAAATAGTAGTAATTTTGCCTCAGCTAACTAACTAAAAACATCAGTTGCAGTATTCTACGATAGATTGCAATTGCATAATCCAAAATCGTATACTAACATGGCTTGGTTCAAAAGAAAAGACAAAGGAATTCAGACCTCAACAGAAGAAAAAAAAGATACTCCCAAAGGACTTTGGTATAAATCGCCCACAGGAAAAATAATCGACACTAAAGAACTTGAACAAAATTACTATGTAAGCCCTGAAGATGGTTATCATGTAAGAATAGGAAGTAAAGAGTATTTTGAGATTCTTTTTGACGATAATAAGTTTAAAGAATTAGACGTTAATCTCTCATCTAAAGACCCATTAAAATTTGTTGATACCAAAAAATATCCCGACCGTTTAAAAGCGGCTCAGGCTAAAACCAATCTCAAGGATGCTGTACGCACAGCTGTTGGGAAATCTAACGGACAAGACTTGGTAATTGCTTGTATGGATTTTAGTTTTATTGGTGGGTCAATGGGTAGTGTTGTTGGTGAAAAAATTGCTCGTGCTGCTGACTATGCTTTAAAGCATGATACTCCTTTTATGATTATTAGTAAGTCTGGTGGGGCTCGTATGATGGAAGCTGCATTATCACTAATGCAATTGGCAAAAACATCTGCGAAATTAGCGCAATTGGCCGAAGCCAAGATTCCTTATATTTCATTATGTACTGATCCGACCACAGGAGGTACGACGGCCTCATTTGCCATGCTTGGCGATATTAATATAGCTGAGCCAGGTGCATTAATTGGATTTGCTGGACCAAGAGTAGTTAGGGATACTACAGGACAAGAACTTCCTGAGGGTTTCCAAACTGCAGAGTTTCTTTTAGAACATGGCTTCTTGGACTTTATATCGCATAGAAAAGAATTAAAGAAAAAGATTAATCTTTATATAGATTTGATAAGAAATCAACCGTTGAGAGCATAAAAAAAGCGAGCCAAAGAGCTCGCTTTTTTTACCAATCAAACTAAAACCAAATAACAATCCTAATTTAAAGTTATAGGAATTTCTGTACCGTTATTGAATGTAAATGTTGCCTGATTATCGCAATCACCTATACCATAATCAAAAAGACCACCAAAGTTTGTGCGTTGCACGTCGAAAGAACCACTCACAAAAAACGCACAAATCACTTCTCTTCTTAAAGGCTCAATAACCTCATAAGTATGCGTATTCCCATTTATAAAAGTAGCCGTCCAGTTACCCGTGACTTCAAAAACATTATCGCTGAATATACTGCTACCAAAACCTTCTACCCATTCTCTAATTCTAGTACCTTCTCTTGAGGCTTGTACACCATTTGGCCAAATAACCGTTATGCTTAAATCGTGGGTAAATTGTGGGTTGCCGTTTTCGTTAGACAATTCTTTTAAAATAGAACGACTTGCAATAATGTTTTTCGCATCAAAATAAAAATCTACTAGATTATAGTTAATCATTATTTGTTGCGCTTCGGTATCCCTAATATAATCGAAAACGATTTGCCCTTGGATTAAATGCCCGTGGATGATACAACCTTCAGTACCAAAATCTAAAGTGACTTCCCTATAACCTTGCTCGGCAACTACAGTAATTGTAACGCATTCTGGAATGCCATCTGTATAACTCGTTCTTCCCAATTCACTTTGTTCTTGACCTTCATAGGCATCAACTACCAGATCCGCTAAAATAGTATCAACTTGATCAATCTCAGCAGATTTTTGAACTTCATCTGTGTCTTGAACCAAATCACCAGTTTCCGCAACTTCATTGTTATCGCTGCAAGACGTAAAGACTAAACCTAAAACCACAAGGCTTAAAACACCTCTTTTTAAAATTTTCAAATTCTTCATGATTACTTTTTTTTATTGTTAATATAGTGTTAAGACTACCACAACAAAAAAAGGTTTAATCGCTCAAAGAATTTTTATGCTTTTTTGAGATATATCGAAAATTCCGTACCAACTCCCACTTTGCTTTTAACTTCCACTTTACCTCCCAATGATTCTATATGATTTTTGGTAATAAAAAGACCAATCCCAATAGCATCTTTATTGTCATGGAAAGTTTTATACATCTGAAATAGTTTATCACCATACTTTTTTATATCAATGCCTATACCATTATCTTTAATTCTAAAGACTACGAATTCATCTTGAATCTCGGATGATAATTCTATTATTGGCGTCCTTTTATTAGACCTGTATTTAATCGCATTGGTAAGAAAGTTGAGTATTATACTATCTAAATAAGCTGGCACACCTCTAACCTTATGTACTTCATTAATTTCATTATATATTATGGCATTAGCATTTTGGGCCATAGCAATAATATTATACATCGCTTTTTCGACAAAATCGTATAGGTTGAGTGACACCAATTTGGATTGTTCAATCTCTTTAATTCTCGCTACTTCAGTTAGGTGCGAGACTGTTTCCTGTAAATTTTCAACGGCTTTTTTTAATAATATAAAGTTTTCACTATGACTGATATCAGGTAAATCTTCTTCTAAAAATTCAGTTATAGTGGTTAGATTTCCCGAATGGGACCTTAAGTTATGTGTAACGATATTTGCAAATGAAGATAATCTTTCATTTTGTTCTTTAGCAACTTCTAACATCGCTCTTAATTTCGCTTTACTTCTTTCTTGCTTGGTGATATCATTAAACTGCCAAATCATATGTGGTCTTCCTTCTTTAAAATAAACTAGAGACACATATACTAAAACCCAGATAAGAGAACCATCCTTATGAAAGTAACGCTGTTTAACGCGATATTTATCTATTTTTCCATGAATTAACTTTTCGTATTTCTTTTCATGGGCACCAAGATCTTCTACAAATACAATATTATTGATATCCATATTAAAAAGTTCCCACCTACTATAACCAAGCAAATCGCAAACACTATCGTTGACCTTTAACCAGTTGCCTTCTAAATTAACGACTGCAATACCATTATAGGTATTGTTAAAGACACGATCCAATACGTCGTGAGCATTAGAGAAATTACGATTAGAGTCAATGGCTTTCATCCTGTTGCGATTTGTAAGATTAATTGGCGAAAGCTCTTAGTAAGTCGAGGGGTATATTACTAAAACATTGTGTTACAGATTAAAAGTTACGAAAAAAACAACAAATCGCAAAAAAGTATTATATTTGCCGCTTGAAAGAAAATCTTTCAAAGTACATAACAATCATTTACAATAATATTAGAATGTATTTATCAAAAGAAAAGAAAGAAGAAATCTTCGAAAAGTACGGTAACGGTAAGAATAATACTGGTTCCGCCGAAGGACAAATCGCGTTATTCACGTTTAGAATTAATCATTTAACCGAGCACTTAAAAAACAATCGCAAGGATTACAATACTGAGCGTTCGTTAGTAAAATTAGTAGGTAAGCGTCGCGCGTTACTAGATTATTTAACTAAGAAAGATATCTTAAGATATCGTGCTATTGTTAAAGAATTAGGATTAAGAAAATAAAAGAAACCACGCTTTGAGCGTGGTTTTTTGCTCAAATATAACGCAATCGAAAGCGTCTAAAATTCGAATTGAAAATAGCAGAAAAAGTTCCAAATACGCTTTGGAGCTATGGTTTTTCATTGGTCATAACAACTACACACAACAACACAACGACCATTGTTTAACATAGCTTTGGTATAAAATTATCAAAGTGAGAAAAAAATATTTATGATTCCAAAAACTTACAAAGAGGTCATTGACCTCGGTGATGGTAGAGAGATTTCTATCGAAACCGGAAAATTAGCCAAACAAGCGCATGGTAGCGTCGTCGTACAATCGGGTAAATGTATGTTACTGTGTACAGTCGTTTCCAATTACCATGCAGCAGATGTGGACTTTTTGCCTTTAACAGTAGACTACCGAGAAAAGTTTGCTGCTGCTGGTCGTTATCCTGGTGGATTCTTCAAAAGAGAAGCTAGACCAAGTGATGGTGAAGTATTAACAATGCGTTTAGTAGACCGTTGTCTGCGTCCGTTATTCCCAAAAGATTACCATGCTGAAACTCAGGTAATGATTCAGTTGATGTCTCATGACCCTGAAGTAATGCCAGATGCTATGGCAGGTTTAGCAGCTTCTGCAGCAATTCAATTATCAGATATTCCATTTGAAACAGCTATTTCTGAAGTTAGAGTTGGCCGTGTTAATGGCGAATTTATTATCAATCCTTCGTTTGCTCAATTAGAGGAATCTGACATCGATATGATGATTGGTGCTTCAGCAGATTCAGTTATGATGGTTGAGGGTGAAATGGATGAGATTTCTGAAGAGGAAATGGTGGAAGCTATCAAAGCAGCTCACGAAGCTATTAAAATCCAAATTGATGCACAATTAAGATTGGCAGAAGCTTTCGGTAAAAAAGAAACTCGTGAGTATGAGCCAGAAGTTGAAGATGAAGACTTGTCTCAAAAGATCCATGAGATGGTTTATGACAAGACCTATGCTATTGCAAAAGCTGGTTCTGCTAAGCATGAAAGAGGCGCAGCTTTTAGTGAAATAAAAGAAGCTGTTTTCGAATCTTTTTCTGAAGAAGAGCAAGATGAATTAGGAAAACTGATTCACAAGTATGTTGCTAAAGCGCAAAAAGAAGCGATTAGAAATCTAACCTTAGAAGAAGGTTTACGTTTAGATGGCCGTAAAACTGATGAAATTAGACCGATATGGTGCGAGGTGGATTATTTACCATCCACACATGGTTCAGCCATTTTCACACGTGGTGAAACTCAAGCTTTAGCAACAGTTACTTTAGGTACAAGTAGAGAAGCAAATGTTATTGACATGCCATCTTACGAAGGTGAAGAGCGCTTCTATCTGCATTATAACTTTCCTCCATTCTCAACTGGCGAAGCTAGGCCTATTAGAGGTACATCGCGTCGCGAAGTTGGTCATGGTAACTTGGCACAACGTGCTTTAAAAGGTATGGTTCCTGAGGATTGTCCTTATACGGTAAGAGTCGTTTCAGAAGTATTAGAGTCTAATGGTTCATCTTCTATGGCAACGGTTTGTTCTGGCACAATGGCTTTAATGGATGCAGGTGTTCAACTTAAAAAACCTGTTTCCGGAATCGCTATGGGTTTAATCTCTGATGGTGATAAATATGCTGTACTTTCAGACATTTTAGGTGACGAGGATCATTTAGGTGATATGGATTTTAAAGTGACTGGAACTGCTAATGGAATCACGGCTACTCAGATGGATATTAAGATTAAAGGACTCTCTTACGAAATCTTGGTCAAAGCCTTAATGCAAGCCAAAGAAGGTCGTTTACACATTCTTGAAAAACTAACGGACACCATTACTGAGCCTAATGCTGAAGTGAAAGCCCATGCACCAAAAATTATCACTAAGATTATTCCAGGTGAATATATAGGTGCCGTGATTGGTTCTGGTGGAAAAGTGATTCAGGAATTACAAAAAGAAACCAATACCACTATTGTCATCAATGAAGATCCAGTAACCGAAGAAGGTATTGTTGAAATTTTGGGTACCGATCAAGCAGGTATTGACAAGGTAATCGCTACTATTGAAGCAGTAATGTTTAAGCCCGAAGTTGGCAGCATCTATGAGGTAAAAGTGATTAAGATGTTAGATTTTGGCGCTGTAGTAGAATATACCGAAGCACCAGGTAACGAAGTCTTATTACATGTTAGCGAACTGGCTTGGGAACGTACCGAAAATGTTACAGATGTTATAAATATGGGTGATGTCTTTGATGTAAAATATTTTGGTATTGACCCAAAAACCCGTAAGGAGAAAGTATCTCGTAAAGCGATTTTACCAAAACCCGAAGGTTGGCAGCCTCGCCCTAAACGCGATAATAATCGTGGCAACAACAATCGTAGAGATAATCGTGGACGAGATAATCGCAACAGGGATAATCGTAGAGACGATAGAAAGCCAAGAGAAGACAGAAAAGACGATTAATACTTTTTAAGCAACAATAAAGTAAAGCCCATCAAATTTTGATGGGCTTTTTGTCATTAAAAACTATATAAAATCCTTGGAGTAATTGCTATGCTTCCTATATCTTCTTGGAGTGCGCCTTCTATCGTATAGGGTGAATAATTAAGCGCTATACTAAAAGTAAACTCATTATTGTTTTTAAATGTTTTTGCATAATCCAAGCTGGGCGAAATCAGGAATGCAGAAATGACTTCATATTTACTTCTATCTTCGGAGGTATCCAAAAAATCCGTATTCCTCGCATCCGTAGTAATTACCGATGCACCAAGCCCTAAACCGAGCAACAGTTTTTTAGAATCTGATCTAGCAAAATTCTTTTTAAATCGTAGTATAGGATTAAATAAAAAAGTCGCTTTGGTTTGAACGGTATCTGTTAATCTGGCATATTCAAACGCTTGTTTCTGATCAGGCATAACAAATTGCAAGGCCAACTCTAATGACTTCGTATCTGTAACTGGAAAATCTAGACTTAATTCCACCAAAGGCGATGGACCAAAATGTTTGCTTAATTCACCTTGAGGCAACAACATCCCACCTCCTATTTTAAATGTTACTGTTTTCCAGTAGTCATTAAACAGATGATTGTAATTATAGTTTTTACTTTGTACAATTGAGTCGTTTTGAGCCATAAGATTTATACATAACAAAAAAAATAGACTGGCTGTAATTGTATTTTTCATAATATTTAAGTTTTAAATTCAATTCAAAGCTATTGCTATAATCACATTTAAAATCTCTATAATCACGAATTTTGAAAATATTTTTTGCGATATTCACAAAAAATAATTAACTTGAAAAATGTTTCAAAAACAACTGTTAGAAAAGTTACAATCAGAATTACCTACGGGAACTTCATTAAATGAAGCCATAGCTACAGCATTAGACATCAGCTATGATGCCGCACATCGACGCTCTTCTTTTAAGAGTAAATTTTCGTTAGATGAAGGTGTTGTTTTAGCTAAATATTATAATCTGTCCTTAGATCAACTTTTTGAAAATACCGACAGACACATCATAGCGGTTGAAAAAACCATACCTATCCAAAGCGAAATGGAACTTAAAATATATTTTGATGACTCATTCTTATCGCTTCAACCACTTTTAAATCAAAAAAATTGCCATATTTTATATTCAGCAAAAGACATTCCCCTATTCTATACCTTAGATAATGATCTTCTAAGCCGCTTTAAAATGTATGTTTGGTTAAAACTTTTGGACCCTTCTATGGACACCAAAGATTTTGAATCATTTTCACTTAGAGTAAGCACTTTGGAATCTGCAAAGGCTCTTGGTAACATTTACAAAAACTTAAATACTACAGAAATTTGGGATATCACTACAGTTAACAGTACTTTAAAGCAAATTCATTTTTACAATCAGGCTGGACATGTATCCAATACAACTGCATTACAATTATGTAACGATCTTAAACAATTAATTAGTGCTATTGCAGAACAAGTAAAACCCAATAACAGAGGTTACCATTTTTACTACAACGAACTACTACTAATGAATAATAACGTCTTGGTAAGTACACCAAATCAGCAATCACTTTTTGTACCCTTTACCATACTTTCATACTATCAAAGTTCGGATAAAACAACCTGCAGACAGGCTGAAGAATTTTTGAACAAACAACTACAAAGCTCAAAACTTTTAAACACGGCAGGTGAAAAAGAAAAATTGACATTTTTCAATAAAATCTATTCGAAAATTGATGCATTGCACAAACTCATCGAGGCTACCCAAGTACTAGATTTTGAATAGCTTATACATTTTTTAGAATCTTTTGTAACATTTTTTAGGGTTTGTACGTATAATAATAGTAACTTATTGTTACAAAAATTGCACAAATCTTAAAATTACATGAGACAACTTAAAATTACAAAGCAGGTAACTAATCGCGAAACCGCATCATTAGATAAATATTTACAAGAAATTGGAAAAGTAGATTTAATTACAGCGGACGAGGAAGTTGAGTTAGCGCAGCGTATTAAAGCTGGTGATCAAGTTGCTTTAGAAAAATTGACTAAAGCCAATTTACGTTTCGTAGTTTCTGTTGCCAAGCAATATCAAAATCAAGGGTTAACCTTACCCGATTTAATCAATGAAGGTAACTTAGGCCTAATTAAAGCGGCACAACGTTTTGATGAGACCCGTGGTTTTAAATTTATATCTTATGCGGTATGGTGGATTCGACAATCTATCTTACAAGCATTGGCAGAACAATCGCGTATTGTACGTTTACCGTTAAATAAAATTGGCTCAATAAACAAAATCAATAAAACTTTTGCATTTTTAGAGCAAAGTCATGAGCGTCCTCCTTCAGCTGAAGAAATTGCTAAGGAATTGGATATGACGATTAACGATGTTAAGGAATCCATGAAGAATTCTGGTCGTCATGTATCGATGGATGCGCCTTTGGTTGAGGGTGAAGATTCTAACTTGTATGATGTATTGCGAAGTGGCGAATCACCAAATCCTGACAAGGATTTATTACACGAATCTTTACGAACTGAAATTGAGCGCGCCCTCGAAACATTAACCCCTCGAGAAGCCGATGTCATCCGTTTGTATTTTGGATTAGGAAATCAACATCCTATGACTTTGGAGGAAATAGGAGAAACCTTCGATTTAACGCGTGAGCGTGTTCGCCAGATAAAAGAAAAGGCAATTCGTAGATTAAAGCATACATCACGTAGTAAAATATTAAAGACCTATTTAGGATAAGGTTAGTTTTTTGTATATTTAACGACCAACCTAATAAAGGTAACAACAGTTACAAAACATAACTGTTCGTTTTTTGATTGATGAAAGAACCCACGGCTGATTACCGTGGGTTCACTTTTTAGGTCATCTTATAGACCTTGGGGTTAATTCAAACTTCTTTTTTAACTACCTTTGCTCCATATAAAAACGTAACTTTAAATGGCATCAAAATTAATAGCTCCCTCAATGTTAGCCGCTGATTTCGGCAACCTTCAACGCGATACGGAAATGGTCAATCAAAGTGAAGCAGACTGGTTTCATATTGATGTTATGGATGGTCATTTTGTGCCAAATATTTCTTATGGGATGCCAGTTATTGCAGCTATTAAAAAACATGCCACCAAACCACTTGATGTTCACCTTATGATAGAAAAACCTGAGCGTTATATAGAAGACTTCGCTAAGGTTGGTGCAGATATCATTACGGTGCATTATGAATCTACGGTTCATTTGCACAGAACGTTGAGACAAATTAAAGATACAGGGTGTAAGGCTGGGATTGTTTTAAATATCACGACTCCAATAAATGTGTTAGAAGATATTCTTCCGGAATGTTATATGGTTTTATTAATGTCAATCAACCCAGGCTTTGGAGGTCAAAAATTTGAGGATGTGACTTATCAGCGTATAAAAAAATTACGCCAAATGATAGACGAAAAAAATCTCAATACACGAATTGAAATTGATGGTGGTGTCACGGATAAGAATATTAGGAAATTAGTAGAAGCTGGTGCAGATACTTTTGTAGCAGGAAGTCATGTCTTTAAAAGTGATAATCCCACCTCAACCATTCAAAATTTAAAAACTCTTGCTAATTCATAAAAAAAGCGCCTAATGGCGCTTTATGCTTATAATTGTTTCAAGAGATAATTTATTAAGTCTGTAGTAGTAACTATACCTACTAGGCGTCCGTCATCCACAACTGGTAATGCATGAAATTCATTTTCTGATAATATCTTGGCTACCTCTTTTATCGTTGTTGTAGATGAAACTGTAACGACATTTTTAACCATCACTTGTTCAATAGTAAACATATTGTATACGAGTGTATCGACATCTTCATCGGTATCATAAACTGCATCAGCAAAACTAATACGTAACAAATCAGAATAACTAAGCATTCCGAGGATGACGTCTCCATTAACTACTGGGATATGTCTTATCTTATTACGCTTAAAAAGCACTTCTGCAGTTTCCAAATCATCATCTCTATTTAGAGCGATGATATTTCTGGTCATTATTTCGGAAATTGGTGGAATATATCTCATGACTATTAGTTTTATAATTCACTTATTAAAAGTAGTGCATTAAACTGACAGAAATTATGATAAATATCATATGAGCTATGCAAAACGAGCTCAAGAACCTTTAGAGTTACTAATTAGTCTTTTTTACTTCCATAACCATAGTTATAGCCATAGTTATAACTATAACCATAAGATTTGCTAGCTCCGACACTATTGATAACATAGGCCATGTTTTTAAGCCTCCCTGTTTCATGGAGTTCCTTGGAAAACTTTAATAGATTTTTTTCGGTATAATTTGCCCTAGCCAAATAAACAGTAGCATCGGCCAATTGGGAAATCAACATGGTGTCTGTTACTAGAATAGTCGGAGCAGTATCTACAATAACATAATCATATACCTCTTTGGCTTCCTCTATGAGTTTTTTAAAACGTCCATTAGTTAATAAATGCGCTGGATTGGGAGGTATACTACCAGATAAAATAATATGATGATTAGGATGCCTATCAAAACCACTAATTAGAGCATCTTTCCAGTCATAATTTACATCATGAAGATAATTAGATAATCCAGGCTTATGCTTATCTTGTTTGATATGCGTATGAATCTGAGGATTTCTCAAATCTGCCCCAATTAAAAGCACCTTCTTGTTAATACTAGATAATGCTAGAGATAGATTTAAACTCACATAAGTTTTACCCTCCCCTTTAATAGTGGACGTACAATAAATAATTTTCCCTTTATTGCTATCCTTGATGGGTAAGATGTAATTTACGTTAGAGCTCAAAATTCTAAAAGACTCAGCAAGAGGAGAGCGGTCATTTGGATCCGTAAAAATGATATTCGCTTTCTTTTTTAGATTTGGTATTTCACCTATAACCGGAATTTCGGAAGATACCTTTGTGATATCTTCTTTACTATGGAGTTTAGTATCGAACATAAACACTAAATACAAAATACCAAAAGGGATTAATAACCCACAGAGTAATGCACCTGCGTAAACAATATTGGTCTTTGGTGAAATCGGTTTAGAACCCGACAAGGCATACTCAACTACTTTTATTGAAGGCTCTGTAATGGCTAAGTTAATAGCAGCTTCTTCACGCTTTTGTAATAATAGTAAATACAGACTTTGCTTAATTTTTTGTTGACGGTCAATAGATTTGAGTAACCTTTCTTTTTCAGGGATTTGGGAAACCTTACCAGAGAACTCGTTATTTCTCGCTCCAAACTGCCTTAGGGAAGACTCTAATTGATTTATATATGTCTTTAGTGATTTATTGATATTTGATTTTAAATCTTGTACTTGTTTAATTGCCAACTTGACTGTTGGGTTATTGGCACCTCCACTGTTAGTCAATTTATCCCTATTAATTACTGCAATATTATACTCAGATATTAAACCGTTAATTCCTGAGTTTTCAATGCCAATATTCGCAGGCAGTAAATCAGAATCAGTAGCATCTTTTAAGGAATTGTTCAATAAACCTGCTAAGGCAAGTTGATTTTCAATTCTAAAAACTTCTTCTTCGGATTGTGTGCGCTGTTTTAGTCCCAACTCTGCATCTGTAACTAAATCAACCAGATTATTATCTTGCTTAAAATCTTGATAACTTATTTCAATAGAATCTAATTCTTGAGCCAAAAATACAAATCGTTCATCAATAAAATCCAATGTCCGTTTAGAAACCAGTTGCCTATCGTTAATACCGTCTTGATCAAAAACATCCATCAAGGTGTTCAATATATTTTCGGAAAGCTCCTTGCTCTCTCCTTTGATGGTCATTTTTAAAAGATCGCTCTGTTCACCAATCGCTTCAACTTCTATTTTAGACTTTAAATCCAACGAAGCATCTTTTATTGGGATAAAATTGATGATAAACGTTTTATTTATTAAACCACTTTTAGAATCTTCATAATTAAGATTTACATTAAAGGGCAAACGATGGCTTTTACTATAAGTTGAAAAATCAGAAAATGAAAACTCTTTTTCTGACTCTAGGTTAATGACCTTGATTCCATTATCTGAAATATTTATTTTATAAGGTAATTGTTTAAAAATACTATCTGGCTTAATAACTTGTTCAAAATCAAAAGGAAGTACATCTATCTGCGATGTTTGTATTGTTCCTTCCTCATAAAAAATCGTGTTTAAGTTTAATTCACGAACAACACGATTCATTATGAGATACGAGGTTAAAATCTCAATCTCGTTCTCGAGATTAATATTTGTTCTCTTAAAGATAAAAGCGGATGTCGGCAATTCCAGTCCCTCAGACTCATCCAAAATCTTTACCTTAGCAAAGGTTTCGAAAATACGTGGCGCATACCTTAAATAGATATAAGCACTTATGAGCATAATTGCCAAGGTTATCGCAAACCATGGCCAGTAGCGTAAATAGCGACCAACTTCTTGCTTTAAGTCTATACTATCTTCATTACCAAAAAAACTACGGTCAAATTGATTTTCCATAAACACTATCTCGTCAATAAAATGGTTACACTCAGTGCTAAAGAAGCTATGGTCAAAACCGTACCAATATTGCCTACAAATCCAGCATTTTTCACCCTTGGTTCATTAGGGTTGACAACGATGACATCATTAGGTTTTATAAAGTAAAATTCACTATTCATAAATGAGACAGAGGTTAAGTCTATATGAGTTACCTTACGTATACCATCAGCTTCTCTAGTCATCAAAATATCTTCACGTTTGCCATTAATGGTTAAATCCCCAGCATAACCTAATGCCTGAAGCAAAGTGATATTTTGTTCTGTAAAATTATAGGTCCCAGGCCGATTAACCTCTCCCAATATAGTCACCTTAGCATTAACCAAACGCACATTTACCGTTGGATCAGTTAGATGACCTCCGGAAACCAGTTTATCTTTTATTGATTGTTCCAATTGCTCGGTAGTTTGGTTTACCGTAGATATTTCGCCCAATACAGGAAAATTGATTGTATTATTTAATGACACCAAATAACCATCGAGCTGTACTAATTGGATATTTTGTGGTTGCATTCTTTGCAACGCGGTTCTATTATAAGGTATAGCAGCTTCGGGCACTGAACTTTCAACATTAATTTTTAAAATGTCATTGGGTTGGATATTGGCAGATTCATAATTAACAGTCCCATTGGCTTCAGTAATGGCATCTTGCATATAAAGCACTTCTTTTTTAGAGGCACAAGAACAAAGCAAAAATAACACCAACAAAAATGACAGATTAAATTTCATTGAAATGAGAATTGAATACTCCACAAATATAACCGCATTTAAAGGACTGGCAAAGGCAAGTTATTTATTATTTAATATCCTTAAAACAAGACCTTTTTCACAACAAAAGGAAACAAGTATAATGATGAACCATAAAACAACATACAGATTATCTGATTATTTAGCTTAAAATGTAATAAATTAAATGCCACACAAACAATTATAAAGTTAGTACTTACAATTATTGTTGTTGTTAATAAATGACTTAACCCTAATTGAATAAATTTATGATGAATATGATTTTTATCTGCTTTAAATGGACTCTTCTTGTGAACAACTATTCTGATAAAGAAAATACGCAAAGTATCAATTAACGGATAAAATAATAAAGCAAAAGCAAGCGCTGGTGCAGCCCTATAATAATCTGAGGTTTCATCTATCTGTGCCATGTTTATAAAACTAATCGTAAAGAAAGCCAATAAGTATCCTACTATCATCGATCCCGTATCACCCATAAAAATTTTATTTTTATTCGAAAAATTCAACCTAAGGAAGGCCACTAATGCACCACAAAGTGCTATTGCAATTGTCGCTAAACTCAAATCTTCTGCACTTACAAACAGATAGACAAAAATAGCACTAACACAGAGCGCAAATGTCCCTGCTAAACCATCGACACCATCAATAAGATTGTATGCATTTATGATTAAAATATATACAAATAATGTAAAGCCTATTGAAATCCAATAAGGTAAAACATCTATGTCCATTATTGTAGAAAAACCTATTATTCTTGTATCTGTAAAGACAATTAATAGTGAGGCCGCAAACAATTGTCCTATGAATTTATTTCTGGCCGAAAGCACCGTTAAATCGTCCTTGAGGCCTAGAAAAAACAATATAGTAAGACCACCCATTACCAATAACAAGACCTTGGTATTCAGAAAAGCTCCGACTATGGTCATTACTACAATTAAACTTAAAAATATACCTATGCCACCTAATGTAGGAGTTTTACTAGAGTGCACACTTCGGCTATCGGGTTCATCCATCAAATGCTTAGCTTTTGCTACATATAGAATTGTCGGAAATGTTCGATAGGCAATAACAAAGGCTAAAACAAAAGCACTAATTAGCCATAAGGTGATGTTATTTTCTGGGGTAAAATTTTCTAGTAATGTTTTAATCATATAATGTGACATTCAAAACATCTCAAGGGATGGATAATATACAAATTTCTAAACAAAGTCTAAGGAGTCCTAATCAAAGGAAATACTTAGATATTATTTTATTGTTAAGTCCAAAATATGGGATATTATTCGTTGTGCGGTTTTTCCATCCCAAAGCGGTATCGTTTGGTATGCTTTCCATTTCCCTTCAAATAACTTATCCAAATAAGGTTTAATTGCCTTTGGGTTGGTACTGACTAATTCATTGGTCCCCAAAGTAATGGTTTCTGGGCGTTCTGTATTGTCCCTCAAAGTCATACAAGGCACATTCATCACTGATGCCTCTTCCGTAATACCACCAGAATCTGTGATAACAGCTTTGGCATTTTCTACTAAATGGTTAAATTCTAAATAGCTTAATGGTGCAATGAAATGTAACCTTGGATGAGAGATATTCAATCGTTCTAATATTTTTGCGGTTCTCGGGTGTACAGGAAAAACTAATGGTAATTCCCTAGTATGGTTAACAATCTCATTAATCATGGCCTTCAGCTGACTTTCTTCGTCAACATTGGCCGGACGATGAAGCGTCATAACAATATATTCTTTTGGCTTAAGTTCTAATCGTCTCGAAATTTCAGGCTCTATAAAATTGGGCTTTTGCTTTAATAAGGTATCAATCATCGTATTGCCCACATAAAATATTTGGTCTTCTTTTATACCTTCTTTTAGTAAATTAGAGTTCGCTAATCCCGAAGTCGTAAAGAAATAATTGGTGATACTATCGGTAACTAAGCGATTTATTTCTTCTGGCATACTCCAATCATGAGATCTTATGCCTGCTTCTACATGAGCTACCTTTGTATGCAACTTTTGAGCCACTAAAGCACAAGCCATAGTGGAGGTCACATCTCCAACCACCAAAACCAAATCCGTTGGGTTAGCCATTAGTTCCTTTTCAAAATTTATTAAAATTGCCGCTGTTTGTTCCGCATGTGAGCCTCCACTACACTCTAAATTAATATGTGGTTTTGGAATATCTAGTTGTTCAAAAAAACTATCAGACATATTCTTATCGTAATGCTGACCTGTATGAACCAATCTATAATCTAGATTTTGACCATTCTCTTTTACTTCTTCTATAGCATGAATAATTGGGGCAATTTTCATAAAGTTAGGTCTCGCACCAGCAACTATGGTTATCGTATAATTCATAGCAATACTTAATATTTGTTCAAATGTAGGTTAATAAAAAATCGTACTAAATGTATTTGCCGTTTGATACGTGAGGGCTGGTTAATAAGACGATAAGCCCATTCTAAATTATTCTTTACCCACCAATTTGGCGCACGCTTCACAAGTCCTGTATACACATCAAAACTTCCGCCTAAGCCTTGATAAACGGCATCATGTTCTTTTTGAATGCGCTCCATCAGCAATTCCTGCATGGGTGAGCCCATGGCTACAAATACGACGTTGGGTTGAAGCTTTTTGATATCCTCAATTAATGCTTTTTCTTCAGTTTCTGTTTTAAGATAACCATTTCTGAAATTACAGATATTGATACCTTCAAACTCAGATTTTAATTGATTAACAGTAGCTTTAATTACTTCTTCTTTTCCACCAACTAAATAAAATGACTTGTCTTTATAGTGTCTATTGATGATATCCAACCATAGTTCACAACCAGGAATTTTAACAGTTGATCTAAACCCTTTTTTTCGAAGTGCCCATACTGCACCAATACCATCGGGATAGCCTAGATTTCTATTGATAATAGCCCTGGTTTCATTAGTAGCATGTAAAATCTTTTCAGCATTAACCGCCACTAAAATTTTCTTATTGTCAACTGCGAAGTTGATGAGTTCATCCCTTGAGTTTGGGGCGTATGTAATCATATTATTTAAAGCTTCAGATCTCATAAGCATTGGTTAGATTCTAGATAATAATGGGCCATAGCATTAAACATAAAGGCATTACTCCATCTCATATAAGAAATCTTTGAACTCATCCCTTTTTTAATTTGATAGTAAAAGTATCCTTTTTTAGATTGCATGTTGTCAATGGTCCATCTCAAAGTTTTTGCCAAAAAATCTTCATAAGATTTAAATTGATTCATTTTGGATGCCGTAACAATAACCTGGGCTGGGCAGTGAATATCGATGGGATAGGTTTTATTGTGATAATATTTTGGTTTACCATCTGCCTCAAAAAAGTTTTCGATATAATAGGTCCAACCCTTATCAATATTTTTTTGAAAAGATGTATCACTAGTATTTTGTTGATACGTTTCAATGGCATCTAAGTTAAATCCTGTATGAAAACTATCTTTCCAAGATTGAACAGGAAGTAATCCATAAATCCATGAACCGTCATCTTCTTGTAAATCACATGCTGCCAAAACTGCTTTCCTTGCCATAACTGCATGCTCTTCAAGCTTTCTATACTTATACGAATAACTCAAAATTTTGGCTCCTAACAATGAAGCGTTAATAACCGTATTATTACCATCTTTTATACTGTAAGAAAAGATATGACCCTTACCATGAGTTGTCCTAGATAAATCTTCTAGTACAAATTCTGCTGATGACATAGCCACTTCAAGTGTTTTCTGGTTTTTTGTAATCTTATGACTTTCTATTAAAGCCTCAACACAAAAAGCCGTAGCCACCACCGTTGGTGTATCTTTTTTGAACAAAAACAAACGCCTTGCTTGCCAATCAAAATTATAGCCCCAACATGCTCCCGAATAACCATCGACTTTCATTTGGAGCAGCAATTCGGTTAAATATTTAATTCGGTCTAATAAACCCTCTTCTGTCCCAAACTCTATACATCCGTTCTCGGCCGCTTTATAGAGTCTGCAATATCCTAGTAAAAACAAAGCAACTCCCATAGAGTTATACTCTTTCGGAACTAATAATAATTTCCTGAGGTTTATAGGACTTCTTTTAAAGCCTTGTATCCATGCCAACCTAGCCAAATCCCAATGTTTAATGGGCAAGGCTTGAAACACCTTAGAATTCATGCCATCATAAGGATCCCAACCTTTAAAATCTTCTGCTTCGCAATATGACTTTAGTTGGGCAAGACTTTTTTTAAATTTAGATACCAACTTGCTCTCCACCACGCTTTATAGATTCTAAAACTTTAAAAGATGCTTCTGTAACAGCTATAATTTCTTCAAAAGATATTGGTGCTTGTCCATCATTAAGCAAACCATTTATAAAAGCGGTGACCATCTCCTTTTGCCCCTTATTCTGATTGAGGATTTTTGTCTTTTTGGGTCTCCCTTTTCCATAAGTCTTCAGTTCTTTAAAATCGTTTAAAGTGGCCGAAATTCCTGCCGAAAACACCTCGATGTACTCTTTCGACATGGCCTTTGAACCATTAGCATAATAACCAATAATACCGTTTGAGCCGTTTTCAAATTGAATCAAAATATTTAAAGTATCATTTAACTTATTAGCGTCAGGAAGTGCAGAGGCTGAAACTTTATTTGGTAAACTTCCATTCAAATACGTTAAATAATCTATAAAGTGGCAAACTTCACCAAGTATTCGTCCTCCTCCAATTTCACTATCTTGAATCCAAGTATCTTTCCGAATGGCTCCAGCATTAATCCTATAAATCATGGTCATTGGATGGTTACCAAATGCTTTTTTAAGCTTGGCTGTTAATGGTGAAAACCGTCTATTAAAGCCAACCATAACTACCTTTTTTGCCTCGGATTGTGCTTCAATTATTTCTTCTAATTCAGATTCTAACAAACACAACGGTTTCTCAACAAATACATTTTTGTTTGCCCTTAGACTTTTTAATACGTATGTGCCATGCGAATCATGTCTGGTAGTAACAAAAACCGTATTGGTCTTTTCACTAAATATGTCTTCTTCTTTACTTGCGCAATATTGAAACTTAAATTTTTCTGCGACGCGTTTAGAAGTCGTCCCAGTATTGGTTAAAATACCTACTCGACCTATATCTGCCAATTCAGGAATATTTGGAAGTAAATTCCCCTGCGCATAACTTCCGGCACCAATAAAGGATATATTGACCTTGCCTAATTTTTCATTTTCTGAAGTGGTTATTTTTTCTTTTGAAACCGTTCTTTCAGTATCATATTTTAAAGCTATACCTGTAAACGGTTCTGACTTGGAGACCACTAAATCAAAAGCTGCTTTTGCATTATCAAACTCAAATTCATGCGTAGTAAGGTAGCCAATATCTATGCGATTAGAAGCAATTAAATCCTGAAAAGCCTCCATGTTCCGTTTTTCAGTCCAACGCACATAAGGCAAGGGGTAATCAATCCCTTTTTCTTCATAATTTAAATCGTAACGTCCTGGACCATAAGAGCAGGCCATCTTAAGTTCTAGTTCTTTTCGGTACCAATGCGGATCGCGATCAAACCCTGTAGGTACAGCACCCAACACAACGACCTTACCTTTTTTACGTGCAATAGCACCAGCAAAATTTATGGGATCTAAACCAGAAGTGGCTGCTGCAATAATCACAGCATCTGCACCATAACCCTTAGTTACATTTAAGATTTGTTCTTCTATTCCTGCTGAGTTGCGTGTTAACCCTAGGTCAACTACATCATTTTCCACTGCCTGATTTATGGCAGCTTCAGAAACATCGATACCAATAACTCTTACTCCAGAAGCCTTTAAAATAAGGGCGGCTAATTGACCCAAAAGTCCAAGGCCTATAATGACACAAGATTCCCCCAATCTTAAATCGGCTTGACGCACTCCTTGCATAGAAATCGCCCCTAAAGTATTATATGCTGCGTCTTTAAGATCTGTGTCATTATTCAATTTTACACAAAGATTAACTGGTACTGACACAATTTCTGCATGATTGGCATAACCTGCTCCAGCACAAGCGACTTTATCGCCAATTTCAAATTCAGCAACCCCTTTACCTACTTCTATGACTTCACCTGCACAACTGTAACCTAGTGGCGAATAGGCATCCAACTTTTTCATTACGGCCCTGTAGGTTTGTACTGGACCTTGCTTCTTTAAGGTATCTACAACCTGCTTTACCTGTTGTGGACGTTCTTTCGCTTTGCCAATTAAACTCTTTCGCGCAGCCGCAACTGTTGAACCTTCAGTACCCGAACTTATAATAGAATAGTGGTTTTTTACAATGACCATACCTTTACCGAGCTGTGGATAAGGCACTTCTTGAATTACCATATCTCCCGAACCTAGTTTTTGTGTTAATTGTTGCATTTAGTTGAGTAAATCGGAATACACTTTCGTTATTTGATTAAATATATTTTGTGCCGAAAAATCTTTTATATCATTAAGATTATTTTCGCTTATTGTTATTAATTGATCTTTATTTTCATAGCAATGCATAATTGCATCTACAATTTCATTTACCTTGCCAGGACTAACCAGAAATCCATTTCTTGGCACTGATATAACATCTGGGACTCCTGAAATATTAGTAGATATAATCGGCAAGCCAAATGTCATTGCCTCTAAAATGGATATTGGCATACCTTCCTTATATGAGGGTAAAATAAAAACATCGGACTTCTTGTAAAGATTGTCCTTACTTTCTCCAGCTACCCAACCAACGTAATCAATAGTGTTAGATAATTTTTCTTTATCAATAAAGTCCAAAATAAACGATTCTAACTCACCTTTTCCTGCAATTAGTAATTTAATTTTTGAATATCCTTTATTTCTCAGTTGCTTCATTGTCTCTAATAAATCTCTTATACCCTTTGATTCAATTAAGAAACCAACAAAAGCCAGTACAAATGTACCATTATCTTCACGAAAAGCATTATCATTCTGAAATTCACTTTTCAAATCAATTGGGTTTGCTATCCTAACAATATGATTAAAGCTGTACTCTTGTTTTAGTTTAATTTCCCAATCTGTGCATAAGACAACTATTTTATCGACCCTAGAGAATATAAAATTGATGTACTTCTTGAGTTTATTATTGTTGGTTAGAAAAAAAACATAAAAATCACTTGAATGTAAATGGAGTATAATTTTCCTTCTCATTAGCTTACCCAACATGACAAATATAGACTTGCGAAAAAAACTAATCTTAGCAGACGAATGGATATGGAGTATTTTAACATTTTTAAATAATAAGAAATACAAAAACCGAAATATGGCCGAGATTAAGATTAGAAATTCAAAAAGCCTAGATTTATCTTTATAGTAGTTTGTTTTTAATAAAAACAACTTAAATGGATAAGTATTGGATTGATACGCCTTATAATGCGACTTAATAACACTAGCTATACCACCGTTGCTGGTTAAGTCTGCGCCAATTATTAGTATATTTTCACTAGCTTTCTGCACCACTTCATTATTTTTTTAAAGTTTTATGAATAACTTTCTGCAAAACATTATCCGTCAAGAATCTGCTAGAGCGAATTATATGATACCTAAATCTATTAAAACGATAATTCTCGTTCTTTAATTTAAAAGATTTTGTACTTAGTTCTATATCGCCTCTATAATTACTTTTATACTTTGGATAAAGTTCATCACAAACATATTTATAAAGCTCAATATCTAAGCTATTGTTTTTTAAAATCGATTTTTTAATATTTTCATTAAGTTCATTATACTTTATTTTCTTTTCTTTTTTGGAATCATTTTTATGCTCATAGTTTAAAGCGATGTTGTCTCCAAAGACAAATTGCTCTAACATTACTAAAGATTCATCGAACTCTTCAAACAGACCAACAAAAGAAAAATTTTCTCTTAACCTAAATTTAGCTAACTCTAAGTCAGCACCATTAGCCAAACGTTGAGTCATGTAATTATCAAATCTTCTATCATTAGTGAAATCTTCAATAGACCAATTTCTTCTTTTTTTGTTGACATGATGATTATATTGCGACAGATATCTAGTTATTGGATTTCTTAAGAAAGTGAAATATTTTATGTCTTTATTCACAACCTCTTCGTATCTAGCGTAAGTTCTGGTTGTATGCCCTCCTATTCCACATAAAATAGGGTAAAATATCTTCAACCATTTTAATTCAGATTTATTTAAAAAATTACCTTCTTCATTTGACCAGTAATACCATGGCTTTAATATTAAATATCCAGGTAAATTATACTTGATTGAGTGATGCAATGTTGTTCCTGCGCATTTCTCAATATGCACAAAGCAGAAAAAGTCTTTCATAAATTAAATCTTATTTCTAAAATTCCAAAATTTCACCAAATCTCTTCCGACTACATCTGATAATGCTTCGACTCGCGGAAGGAACTTTTCCTTTAATGACTTAATTGTATCTTTCTCGATTGTAGTATTTATCTTTTTTTCTCCAATATTTTTTTGCTCTAAGGTTTTCCCAAGTTTTTTTCTATATCTCAATGGCAATAGCGGTTTTAAAACCTTGGTTAGTCCAGATTTCCTAATAATGAAATTGATAGTTTTTGACCGAGGTTGAGCACTCGCGTTGAGGTGCACAAAACTAAATTGAAAGTCATCGTCTATACCTAAAAACTGGCACACCTGCTGCATTACTTCTTGCTGCATGCGGGTATCAATTAATTCTTCAAACAATACAAAATGACAATTCTTCTTACCAAATTTTTTTAAAAAAGATTGTACCTGTCGAGCATAATAACCATGCTGCACATAGGTATTGTTAGACTGTTGCACAAAAGTTGTTAGCTCTCCATTTAATTCTGCATTTATGGCTTGTTCAAATGTTTTTTCTTCTCGCAATGTTCTCTTAAAGTAATTATAAGCAGACACTGCTCTGTTTACAGGATTCCTAAGGCACACAATAATGCGAATATCGTTGTTATATTTATAAATTCTTTGGCTTGCTGTTTGGTGAAAATACATATAGTTAACAGCGCCATGCAGTTTTATAGGTGTTTCCTTTTTGTAAAATGACTCCAAGTGCTTTATACCCTTCTTAAAGAAATTTTCGTTTGTAAAGAAATGATAATCTTTAATTTCTTCTGGAGCAAGAACTTCTGGATGTTGTCCCAACCAATCGTATAGGCTTGTTGTACCTGCCTTTTGTGCTCCAACTAAAAATGTGTTAATCGTTTGTACCATCTAGATCACCCATCTGTTTTTCTAAATATTTTTGATGCTGAATATGTTGATTTTGTTTAAAATTGATCAACTTTAAACATGTTATACCTAGTATATATCCTATTGAAATACTCAAAACAATATTATCTGTTCTATTTGTACCTGAAAAAAAACCTCTACCTACAAAAACAAAAAAACAAAAAAACAATAACGTATATAGGTATTTGTCATATTGCTTAATTCTTTTAATATTTTTATAAAACTTAAACAGCATCATAGACCATAAAAAGAAACCTAGTAAACCAAAATCTATCAAATACTCAATAAAATCATTATGTGCGATATGGCCTTCAATTTTAGGGGATGCATAAAACCCAAAGCCAAAGATTTGGTTTAGTAAAGAACCATCTATCCAGAAATATATCAATGTTGACCATATTAAATCTCTCCCTGAACCTATTGTACCTCTTTTTTCATCTTCTATGTTAAGAAACCTGTGAGACAAACTATCATAAGCATTCTCTGAAAAATAGAAACCGGCGACCAACAAAATAGCTATAAACAACCAAGCTCTCCAATCGAATTTAAAGTTCTTAAATACACTTTTATAGTTAAGAAATGAGTAAATAATGATTAATAGATATATTATCACAGCACCTCTTTTTCCAGACATAAGAGTTAGTATAAGGGCTATACCAAAAACCCAAAAATTATACTTCTGAAAACGATGCATTAATAATGGCAATAGCATTAAAAATATATATCCTGCTGATGTATTAATCACTTCTACTCCTCTCGAATCTAAAGGGTTAATTATAGCTAAAACAACTTCCAAGCACCCATTCAATATTAATGCAAACAAAAGCAGATTTAACGCCTTTCCTTTGAGATGAAAGTTAATCGTCGCATTATAAAAAAAGAACATTGAAGCAATTATATAGACTAAAATAATTACGGACCTTAAATTTACATTTGCATATTCTGAAGGGAACTCAATTAAACTCAACAAAAAATATAACACTCCTAATACAACAAAAACCAGCCAAAGTCGAGAAAAACTAAATACTTTAATAAGAGTTAATCTTCTCCCAAAATAATAGTTATTATAAACTAGCATCCCTACTAAAGAAGCTCCTGCTATCATTTGAACAATAGGTCTTGATCCTTCAGACTCACCCCTTACGAGGATGTCTGCTCCGAGATAGAGCAGCATAAGAATTAGAATGATATAAAATAACTGTTTCATTAACTATATGTAGGGCAAATCATTAATATTGATTACTTCTACCCCATTTAATTTATAAAAATCATACACCTCTTCTATTCTATTCCAATTTGCCTTACCTCTCCAATTCTGATTAATTTTTATAGATACAAACTTAGTTTTAAATTTCATTCTATGTAACACATAAAGGGAGGTTGAATAATAACTCATAACATATTTGGGTCTCTCCTTAGCTCTTAAGTAAAAAATCTCAAAAGGTATAGTATTTTTTATAATTTCAAAACCATAATTATTCTCTAATTTCTCAATTCTATGCACAAAATACTTAACTTTAAAACCTCTAGTTTCTCCAAATACTTTAAAGGCATCAAAAATAATATCATCAGCTTCTTTTATTATAAATTGTTTTTCTAATAAAGGGGTACCAAGCACCCATATTTCGTCTATAAGGTTTGAATGATTATCTTGATACTTTCGTTTGATATATTCAAAATCATTAATCAATAATTCGTCTGTAAGACTCGGCGAAATATTAAAACAAGAAAAAAAACGAATGCTTACAGGTAAAGGTTTTCTAGATTTTAGAAATAGATACTCTAACAATCCTTTTTGACTTAAGATTTTAGAGTGACTTGTTCTATACTCATTTTTGTTTCTAAGTTTTAGAATATCTATAGCCGCCGCACCATCATCTACTACCACTGGCATTATGTCTTTTAATGAGCTTTTTATAACAAACTTAGCCCAATGATTATCTAAATTTCCTACTATAGGAATACATCGATTAAATTGCTGTAGTAATTTTTTCGTTTTTAAAAAACGTATTAAGTAATTACGCTTGCCTATCATTGGTATATAAACATTTTCAAAATGCTTTATCTCTTCAAATTCATTTAAGATTTGATTTACTGCTATCTTTCTTTCAGAAAGCAAAACTACATTGCAATTGTTATATCTTATTTGTTTTTTATGCAAATACTCTAAAGCATTGATAAATTGAAAAGGACTTAATATTAGAAGAACATACTTTTGGCTCATAGTTTATTCTCTTTTCGCTTTTTTGAGAAACACACAATAATTAAACATATTAATTAATTCGGTCAGCGCTGCTCCTAAAGATACACCTAGCAATAAATCGTCGAAAAATATCACAAAAATATAAGAGCAAATTACTATACTCAACAATCGAAACGAGATAAGGAACTTAAAGTATTTAAACGCTTTCAAACTATTTAAGGCAACATGAAAGACCATATTAACACTATAAAATACGCCCGAAAACACCATAATTTGTGCCGCTAAAACACCATCTTGATATTTCGGAAAAACATAAGGAATAGCGTAAGGAATGATAAAAACAAGTACTAACCCAATACCCAACATTACTACAAAAAGATATTTAACAGTCTTTAAGGCCATTTTAAACACGGTATTTTTATCGCCATGCTGACCGAACTTAAAGGCCATTTTAGGAAATAAATATCTATTTAAAAATTTTGGTATGGCCAAAACTGCATTATTGACATTTCCCGCAGGGGCAAATAGTCCAACGAGTAACGGACTCCCAAAGACAACCAGAATCAATCTTGGCAATGAACGCGAAATAACTCCGATATAATTCCAAAAAAAGATAGGGAATCCAACATTTAATAAATCAATAAAATTGCTTTTATTAAACTCGTATTTTACTTTATAAGGCCTATAGATTCTGAAAAGGAGAACAAAGGCGGTATTAATTAAAAACTGATAAACGATATAACCCCAGATGCCATAAAAGTAAATTAAGGGTATAAATAAAATATATAACCCACTAATTACCAATTGTATATATGTTAGTTTCTTAAACTCATTTGATGTTCTGTAAGTTGCCCCAAGAAAAGTTCTTAGAATATTAAAAAAGGCTATAGATCCAGCAAACATTAACATAAAAGCGCCTTCTTTTCTCAAAACCTCTAACTTAAATAGTAATAAAGTCAATAATGTTAAGACTATATACAACCAGAGAACAAGCTTACTTATAAATGCTCCTGCAGTTTTTAATTTTGCTATAGCGATATCTACGTGTTCTTTACCCAACCAGTATGGCAACTCTCTATTAATACCTTGTGAAATACCTAATGTGAGTAACTGAACATAACCTATAAAGACCGTAAAGCTTTGCCAACGGCCTATATCCTCTGGACTAATCCAACTTAGTACTATGAAACCGGTAATAAGCGAGGCAAAAGTCATTACAAGTCCAGAGGCCACATATTTGCTAGCAGTAGAATAACCTTTTATGTTAGATAATTTTTTTTTCAATTTAAAAGGTAGAATTTTATCAAATTCTAATTGTGAAAGACTTGCTCATTATATAGCTGCAAGATATTAAAAGCCTTTTTCAACGGAATATGAAACTATTAAGTGCTGATTTACTTACCATATTTATAATGAGCGTCTGTTTTTACAATTTCTTCGGCTACATTCCAGTCGAGAAATGTATCAATATCATGAGAAGAAATCTCATCCATTTCATATTTCATAACATTATTAAATTCATTAATACTTTTAACCCTTATGGATTCTGGGTTAATAATGTAAATTGCTCCATTAATCTCCCACACTTTTGGTACATCTTGTCGTCTTATGGCATCACTTTCCTTGGATTTATTCAATAATCCATTTTCATCCTCTTCATAAAGAACATAATATGGATTCGTCTTAGTTTCTTTAACCGACACCACCATATCAAGATTATCATTATAAATCCCTAAAGCCTCTCTTATATGAAGACCATTCCTAAAAGGCGATGTTGGTTGTAATAAGATAATTACGTCTGGCTGTTTTTCATTTTTTGAGATAAAGTAATCTAAGGCATGTAAAAGAACATCTCTTGAACTTGCTGTATCAGTAGCTAGACGTTTTGGTCTAATGAAAGGCACTAGAAGACCTATCTGCTCTGCCACTTCCTTTATTTCATTAGAGTCAGTACTCACATAAATATATTCATCTTTAAAAACGGATCTCGCAGCTTCTATTGTATAATTAATCAGAGGCTTCCCATTTAACATTTTAATGTTTTTACCTGGTACACCTTTAGATCCTCCTCTCGCTGGTATAACAACTAACGATAACAAACTAGAATTTTATAATATTAATATCTGATTGCGCTTTTTCAAAATCTTCATGTTTACCAACATCTAACCAATAGCCAATTAATGGAAAGGAAATTACTTTTTTATTTTCCTCTATTAATTTTTCCATTAAATCAGTAGCATTAAAATGTGCCTCTTTAGGAATGTAATCCAATACAGACCTTTTCATCAAATAGATTCCGCCATTAGAATAGTAGGTATATGTTGGTTTTTCCTTAAAATCAATAACATGCTTATTGGTAGTCTCTAAAACTGCGTAAGGTATGCTAACATTATATGGAATCGTTACCACTGATAAATCGGCGTCTTGATTTATGAAATCCAGATAAAACTCCTCATAGTCTAGATTTGTTAGTATATCCGAATTGGAAACCAAAATATGATGATGCTTGAAATCTTTAATTTTTGCAACCGAACCGATGGTCCCCAAAGGTTTTTTTTCCCAAATGTAATTGATGGAACAATTTCTTTCTTTACCATTGCCAAAATAATCCTCTATTTGTTCCCCCAAATACCTAATAGAAAACCAAAAATCATCTATACCATAAAGAGATAACCTGTCCAAATTATGTTCCATGATAGATTTGTCACCAACTTTAAGAAGGGGTTTAGGAGTCGTATCGGTAAGAGGTCGCAATCTTTGTCCTCTGCCACCAGCCATAATTACAGCATCGATTGGTAGATAAGAGCGCATGTACCTAAAATTGACCACATTTATAATTTTGTTGTCTTCATCTAATACAGGTATTATTTTAAAATTGCGATTTCTATAATCTATTATTTGATGAACATCTCGCTCCCCTTTTCTAATAAATTTGGGGTTTTCTTGAATAATATTTTCAACGGATTCATCTATGCTAACACCTCTAAGGAGCCCTCTGCGTACATCACCATCTGTTAAAGAACCTATAAGTCTATCTTCATCATCTACAACAAAAACTATAGCATCTCTTGCTAATACGTCTAATTTAGCAAGTGTTTCAAGTATTGAAGTTTTATAAGGTATTAGATGTGCTCTATAGTTTATCATACATTTTTATCGTTTCGATAATAGTATCTACTGTTTTTTCTTTAAAGTAAATATTCTCTCCTGTAAAAATAGGCAACTTTATAACGGTGTCAACCATATTTGTAATGTTTGTTGCTTTAAAATCTACATTAAAGGTATTTTTACTCTGCGCTCTTCCTTTTTGTCTAGAACCCACGTTTACCACATGTTTTCCAAATGAGGCAGCTTCAATAATTCCGCTAGATGTATTACCAATTAATAACTTAGAATAGTGCATTGCAGAAAAATAGTTGCCTTTCCCAAAATTTTCGACTAAAACGACATTATCTGAACACTTATCCTTAAGTAAATGTATTTGAGTTCTATACAGACTTCCTAATGTATCAGCATTAGGCATAGTAATTACCAAATTTATTCTAGCTGATAATATTTCTAAAGCCATGCGCATTTGTTGTGCGTAATCTTTATTAAGATCAATGGCCACGGTTTCAGGGTGAAAAGTAATAAGAGCATAAGGCTCATTTTTAATCTGAAATGCTTTTAAAAACTCTTCTCTGTTAATAGGTTTGTAATCTTTTATACCTTCAAGGCTCAAAGCGCCAACCGAATATACATACTTCATATTTTCCGTTAATCTTTGGACTTTACGCTTATAATCATCAGTGGCAGTAAAATGTAATTTTGAAGCCAAAGTAATCTGATGTCTATAGACATTATCGATAGCCCCAAGTGTGGTTTCTCCCCCGTGAATATGAGCTAAAGGAACCCCATAAGGAATACTTGACTGAACCGCAGCACTCATTTCAAAACGATCGCCAAGACAAAAAACCAAATTGAAGTTATGATTTTTCCAAAATTCTGAAAACTTGACTGCAGTATTCCCATAAGATTTTGAAATACCATACTGACTATCATCTTTTTCTAGCGATGATATCCTATGTATAGTTTTAAAACCCTCTTTCTTAATATCGGTTAAAGTGTAACCATGTATTGAAGACAAATGTGTACCAAAAGCAATAATCTCTAATTGAAAAAATGGGTCTGATTTTAACTTTTTAAGCAAGGGAAGGTATATACCATAATCCGATCTAGAGCTTGTTAAAATGCCTATTTTCATGAGAGATCTGACCATTTTAGCTTATCAAACTTATTAACGTCCTTGGTTAAAGTCTTACCAACAACCTCATTCCAGTGCATAGGAGAAATACCGTCACCAGGTCGTAACGGAATAATATCTAATTCGGTAATCGTATTTCCAGACTTAATATCTTTACATGCATGAATACTTTTTCGAGCTATCTTTATGTTCTTCTGTTCGCTATTAGAAGGTTCTTTTGCACCGTTGCCAGCAATCGCATCTTCTATATTTCGAATAGCCAGAACCATAGCTTTTAAATCCTCTGGTTCTAATGATGCTTGGTGGTCTGGTCCTGGCAACAAATTATCTAAAGTAAAATGCTTCTCAATAACTTTAGCACCAAGCGCAACAGCTGCAATTGAGACTTCGATCCCTAATGTATGGTCCGAATATCCAACTTTAACACCAAATCTAGTTTTTAACGAGTTCATAGCGTATAAATTAACATCCGTCATTGGTGTTGGATACTCTGTATTACAATGAAGTACTGTAATATTTTCTTTCTCAGAACCATACTTTTCTAGTATTTCTAGTGCATTTTCGACATCAACCATATTAGCCATACCTGTGGAAAGAATAATGGGCTTATTGGTTTTGGCAACAGCTCTTAAATAAGGGTAATTTGTAATTTCCCCGCTTGGTATTTTAAATACATCTAACCCTAACTTATCCAAATATTCTACCCCATCAGCATCAAAAGCACTTGACAAGAATTTGATTTTTTTTTCTTTACAATATGCCATTAAATCTAAATGATCTTGATGACCTATTTCAAGATATTTAAGCATATTATACTGTGAAGTATCGTTATCTCGGATATTTCTTTCTTGGTATTGGGCTTTTTTTGCGTTTGGACTAGCTAATTTGTCAGCTTTAAAGCTTTGAAATTTTACATAATCTACTCTAGCATCAACAGCTACATCTATAAGTTTTTTTGCCAACCTTATATCTCCATTATGATTTACTCCAGCCTCAGCAATTATAATTACTCTATCCATCTCCCTAGCTTATCTCCAACTCTAATTTTACCTTCAAAATCATATATTTCAATAAAAGAGTCTTTTGTTTTAACTAAATATCCTAGTTCTGTTTTATTAAGCACTTGGCCTGCAGTACCTATATAGGTAGGTACTTTGGATATCAATCTTGATTTATTAATTTTAATCTCTTGAGATTTGTTAAAAGTTCTTGCTATTGGACCTGGTTTGGAAATAGCACGTATAAAGTTGAAAACATTTCTTGAATTGTCATCCCAATTTATAATTTCATCACCAACCCCTCTTCTTCCGCAATAAAAACCAACAGGATGTATTTCCTTTTGACTTAGTCTCTGACATGTATTTTTAACTATCTGAACTAGTGCTTTGAATAATAGCTCGGAGCACTCTAAATAAGCAATTTCTAATAAAGTAGAATAATCGTCATCATCAGTTATAGGAAATATTTCTTGTAAAATGATGTCCCCAGTATCTATACCTTCGTCAACAAAGTGTACTGTAATTCCAAATTCTTTCTCGTCATTAATCAACACCCAATTTAGAACATTTCTTCCTCGATAAAAAGGTAATTTCCCAGCATGGCAATTAACTACACCTATTGGAGTTAGTTCAATTATATCTTTCTTAAAGATTTGATTAAAACTCATAGAAACAAGAATATCACAATTATATGATTTTATTTTGTCTAAGCTTGATTGAGAATTTACATTGTCCAACTTAAAATAATCGATATTATAATCTTTTGAAAACCTCATTAAAGTTTGGTCATCAGTGTCTAACCTTGGAACAATAAATTTTATATCAAATCTGGAATCATTATTTATTTTTTTAAATGCTTCATGAGACCACGGCCCATCAGCAAAATAACCTATTTTTAATTTGCTATAATTCATCTAACACTACTCGGTATATTTACAATTCGCTCTTCCAAAAATATAGCATTTTTTTGACTATCTCTTTGGCAATTTTGAAACATTGGCAATCTAAACATTAATTGCCAAATTGGTCGTGTCATTACACCTTGGGCATTGGTAGTCTCTAAAAAAGAATCACGTTCTTTTTTATCGGCAAGCTCAATGCACATTAACCAATGATTTGCTTTTGTATTTGGCAATTCGGTTCTAAATTTTATGCCTTTAGAACTAAAAAAAGCTGCGTACTCATGGGCCAATTCCCGTTTTCTAATTAAGAATTCCTGAAGTTGCTCTAACTGTGAACAAGCCAATGCGGCATTAATATTGGGCATCCTATAATTATAGCCCAACTCATCATGATAATATTCAAATTTATGAGGCTTTTTAGCTGTTGTTGTTAAATATTTTGCTTTTTCTGCAAGTTGGACATCGTTGGTAACTATAGTTCCTCCACCACCTGATGTTACCACTTTATTACCATTAAAAGAAAATACCCCAAACTTACCTAAGCTACCTATTGGCTGTCCCTTGTACATACTGCCTAGAGATTCCGCAGCATCTTCTACAACGGTTATGTTCCATTTATTGCAAATAGCAATAAGTTCATCTAAATGTACAGGAAAGCCAAAAGTATGCATTGGTAAACAAGCACTTATTCTATTTCCAGTAACCTTATTATAGCAACCGTCTTCTCTCAATTCAGCATTAGCATTTAGAAAATCTGATACTGCCTTAGGCGATAGTCCCATAGTATCCAAATCAACATCTAAAAAAATTGGGTTTGCATTATTGTAAATAATAGCATTAGCCGTAGCAACAAAAGTTAGTGCTTGTGTCAGAACTTCATTCCTTGAAGAAACACCTGCCAAGCGCAAGGCAACCTGAATCCCTGCAGTTCCATTAACCACAGCAACAGCGCGCTCAGTATTGGCTATCTTAGCCATCATTTCCTCAAAACGATCGACATACCGACCAACGCTAGAGACAAAGGTAGAATCTATACAATCTAACAAGTATGCCTTTTCGTTCCCTCTAAAGCGTGGTACGTGCAATGGAATGAAGTTTTTTGTATTATATGTTTTTTGAATATGATCAACTACTGTATCAAAACTCTTCATCACATCTTTGAATCTAGATACTTCCCTACTTCCTTATGTTCAAAATCAGGAATCATTTCATAAAATAAATTCACTATGTCTTCTTTTGACCAGGACTTTTCGATAATCATATTTTTAATAGCGTTAGAGAAGTAATTCAATTTATCTTCATTATAAATAGGTTCGTTTTTTATAATACCAATATTTTTAAAGCTATTCATATCTAAAGTTTCCAATTGAGTGTAGAATTCCTCATAACCTTTTTCTCCAGTAGTGTCACTTTTTGTAAAAAGACAAGGCCACTTTTTTTGTGAAATCAATCCTTCAATATTAAATCTTGCTTCCTCCTCGGTTTTACATAAATAAGGATCAAATCCTAATCTTTTTAAGTATTTAATAGCAATGTCAGCAAATGAAATTAAATGTAAGGATTCACTCAACTTTGGAAAGAAAATATCTCTATTTTCACCTAATAGGCAGGATGCCAAACAAAGTTCACCAGCTTCTTGGGGTATAACAAAATAGCGTTTTACATCATTAGGTGCGACAATGGGTTGCCTTTTTTGAATACGTTGATTAAACCCATAAAGTAACGAGCCATCTGAAAATGCTACATTTGCAAACCTTGCAGTAGAAAGCGAAATCCTTTTACTACGTCTCATCAAAAACATTTCCATAATGCGTTTGGACGCTCCCATCATATTAACAGGGTTAGCAGCCTTGTCAGTGGAAACACAGAAATATCTTTTTACGTTATTATCTATGGATTGTTGTATAGTTTTATCCGTATTGAAGATGTTTACTTTAATCATCCGCATTAATGTAAAGGGATCTTTTTCACTTCTGACGTGTTTAAGAGCAGATAAATTCAATACATAATCATATTCCCCATCAGAATTTATAAATGCATCATATTCATCTGACCCTATATCTAGTGCAAAAGTTTTAAAATCACCTTTTATGTAGCCAAATGAACTTCTAATATCCCTTACCAACTCTACAAGATTATTCTCGCTGATATCTACCACATGAAGTTTTTGAGGATTTCGTTTGAATATTTCTTTTGTTACCGCTTGCCCAATTGAACCAGCTCCTCCTAAAACCAAAAAGCTAGATCTATTGACTTTGTTTAGTAATTTCTTTTTATTTTCCTCTAAATCTTGCGTAAATAACTTTTCTTTCCTACCAATAAGTTCTAATGACATATTTTTTTGAAATGTTAACAATTTATTCTCCAACAGATAACTCCAAAAGCTTCTTAACTAAACCTTACGCTAAAGTCCAAATACTCCTAATTAAAACTATACGACACTTTTTGTTAATCTAAAGAATGGGGTTGATTTTTCAACTTCCACAAATCTAAAACAATTAGTCATTCTGCAATTAGTAAATCAATTTTATTGTTTTCTTTTTTTTAACAAAAAAACAATAGGAAATTAACTGCTATTTTTATTCTGTTTTTAGAATTAAAACCACTCATTATAAAAATATTAAGTAATTGTATCTACTGATTATGAAAAACAGACGAGAGTCTTTAAATTTCGATACATTCTTCAGCAATAGTTCAGAAACTTATTGCAAATTTTTTACTCTTTTATTTTCAGATTTTTATACCAACATCCCGGTTATTACTAACCGAGGACAAGAGACATCTTGCTATACATTAACAAAAACAATTAAATAATCCCTCATGAAACCAAAAACATGAGCTTACAACACATCTCCACTTATTAATTTATGACTTATTCTCTCTCTCAATGCTTCTGTTTTGCCTATCATATGAAGTAACTGTTTCGCTATTCCAAAATTAAAAGCACCCATGCACGCCCAAAAATCATAACTAATCCTACCAATCCATATCTAGACACGCCAATCTCACTAATTATTAACGGAAGTAAAAGTAACATGAAAAGGGAAGCAACAAGTGTCTTAAGAGAACCTGTTAAAAATGATTTTCCTAGGTATTTTTGAATCCTCTTTCAACTACTCATAATAATTCATAGTCCTATAACCTCCCTCTTCAAGATACTGGCCCTTAAGCATTAACTTAAGATCGCTTTGCATCATATCCTTTACCAAGTCACTTAGCTCATATTGGCATTCCCATCCTAATTTCTCTTTAGCCTTAGTGGCGTCACCTATTAATAAATCCACCTCAGTTGGTCTGTAGTAACGTTCATCAATTGAAAGCACTTCTTGCCCCAAAGGAATTTGATATTTCTCATTAGAGCAGCTCTCTACAAATGCTTTTTCATTAATACCATCACCTTCAAAAACTATGGAGACACCAACTTCTGCGAACGCCATTCTTACAAAATCACGAACTGTAGTACTTTTCCCTGTTGCAATAACCCAATCTTCGGGCTCATCGGCCTGTAGTATCATCCACATCATTCGGACGTAATCCTTGGCATGTCCCCAATCACGTTTGGCATCAAGGTTTCCTAAATAAAACTTATCCTGTAATCCTAAAGCTATTCGGGAGATTGCCCTTGTGGTTTTACGTGTAACAAAAGTTTCTCCCCTAATCGGTGATTCATGGTTAAATAAAATGCCATTACATGCAAACATATTATAAGCTTCTCTATAATTGACAGTAATCCAGTAAGCATATATCTTAGCGACACCATAAGGGCTTCTTGGATAAAATGGTGTACTTTCCTTTTGTGGCACTTCTTGTATCTTACCATAAAGTTCTGAAGTTGAGGCTTGATAAATCCTAGTTTTCTTTTCTAAACCTAGCAATCTTACAGCTTCGAGTATGCGTAGGGTACCAATACCATCAACATCAGCTACATACTCTGGCATTTCAAATGACACGCGTACGTGACTCATGGCTGCAAGATTATAAATTTCGTCTGGTTGAATTTTTTGGATTAGTCTTGTAAGATTTGTACTATCTGTCATATCACCATAATGCAAAATAAAATTTTGATTATCTACATGCGGATCTTGATATAGATGATCTATTCTATCTGTATTAAATAGTGACGAACGGCGTTTTAAACCGTGAACTTTATAGCCTTTTTTTAACAAGAATTCACTTAAATAAGCACCATCCTGGCCGGTAACTCCTGTTATAAAAGCAACTTTTTGATCTGCCATATTACATTTTTACTTCTTTAAAAGTGTCTTGATTTTTAAGAAACCAGTGGTATGTTTTTTCTATACCGTCTTTTAAACTCGTTGTATATTGCCAGCCTTCGCTTTTTAATTTAGATACATCTAACCATTTACGTGGTGTACCGTCTGGCATGTTGGTGTTCCATGTAATCTTACCGTTGTGCCCAACAATGTCTTGAATGGTTTCAGCCAAATCCTTAATCGATAGGTCTATACCTGTTCCTACATTATATAAACTTTCAGACAGTTGATTTTCTAAAGAAAACTTCACGGCATCTGCCAAATCATCAACGTATAAAAATTCACGTTTGGGTGTACCCGTCCCCCAAAGTTCTACCGTAGCATGATTATTCAGTTTTGCTTCATGAAACTTTCTAATCATTGCAGGTAGTACATGAGAGGTTTTTAAATTAAAATTATCATTTATACCATACAAATTAGTTGGCATCAAACTTATGTAATTGTACCCAAACTGCTTCTTTACAGCTTCGCAGGCTTTAACACCTACAATTTTTGCAAGGGCATACCACTGGTTAGTAGGTTCTAAAGTATCGGTAAGCAGACTGTCTTCTTTAATAGGCTGAGGTGCGAATCTAGGATAAATGCAAGAACTACCTAAAAAAATAAAGCGCTCTACGCTATGCTTTAGAGCTGCGTCAATAAGATTATTTTGTATTAACATATTATCCATTAAAAACTGGTAGGGATAGGTCTCGTTCGCTAAAATACCACCCACTCTTGCCGCCGCATCAATAACTACATCTATATTTTCACTTTCAAAAAAATCATTTACCGCGTATTGGCTTCGCTAATCCATGACTTTACTTGATTTTCTAATAAGATTGCTATAGCCGCTGTTTTGTAAAGCCCTCCATACCGCAGACCCTACCATTCCGCTGTCACCTGCTATGTATACTTTGGCATTTTTATTTATCACAACTATTTGAAATTGTAAATTATAAATCTATAGCACAAATCTAAAACAATTAGTCATTCTGTAATTAGCAAATCAATTTTATTCTTTTCTTTTTTTTAACAAAAAAAGAGTAGGAAATTAACTACTAAATTTGTTATATTTGTAGAAATCAAGTTTTTATAATTAAAATCGTTCATTAAAAAGATATTAAAGTAATTGTATCTACTGATTATGAAAAACAGACGAAAGTCTTTAAATTACAATACATTCTTCAGCAATAGTTCAAAAACATATTGCAAACTTTTTACCCCCTTATTTTCAGATTTTTATATCCCTTGCATCCCAGTTATTACAAATCTAGGATGGAAGACATCTTGCTATATATTAACTCAACAATTAAAAAAACCCTCATGAAACCAGAGACTTAGAATAACGCCATTTATAGACTAACATTAATTCTTGTGACTATTTTTTAATGCAATTGTCTTACACATTACGTTTACCCCTTAAATAACTTTGAAAGTTACTATTATGTATGGTATAAAAACCCTTAGTCATACATATAAATTCTTTTTATAGAATTCCATTGTCATTGTTATAAAAGAAGTTGTCCTGCTACTTTAATATAGTAAAAGTAGGCATATAATAATATTATAATGTTTAATCCCAACAATAACTTAAATTATGAATCTTGTGACTTAAATCAATAACACAGACAGAAACCTGATAGAGTTAAACACTCTATTAGTTCTGTCTTGTTGTATTACAGTTAACCCTTAAATAATAACTGTAATAATCCCAATTGTGTATGGTTTAAAGACCCTAATCATACACAATTACCTTTAAAGAAAGTATACTTATTTCATATTCTAAGTCATTAAAAACAATTTACAACAATAAACTAAACCATAATCCAGATTATGAAACCAGAAACATAGACATACGACATGTGACCATTAATTAATTCTTGTGACTATTTCTTAACTAATGCGTCTTATTTAATGATTAACCCTTAAATAATAACATTGGAAATCCCTAAATCCCGTATGGTTTTTTCTTAACAGCCATACCACGAATCTTCGCATTCATTATCCATTTTCATTGTTATACACCGGCAAAGCAATTGATTCTTTTGTTGGCCTAGATTTTTGTTGCATTCACCTAACAAAACTCTATCGCCCATCGAATAAATCAAAATGTCGTTTTGTCCAAAAATAACTTTGTGATTGAATCAATATTCAAAAAAAGATTAAGAACAATGAAAAAGAACCTTTTAAACGTGCTTCTTGTAATAAGCTGCTTCATGGCATACGGTCAAACCACTATTTATTTAGAAGACTTTACTGGTCAAAATGGAAAAGGCGCAACAGGTAATACACCAACTGTAGATTTAAGTGATGTCAGTTGGGACATTGATTTCTCTAGCGCAAATTTGAGCAATGCCTACAGATTTTGGGTAAGAAATTTAAATGGTAATGCCATTTTTGAATCTAGAAATGTTGGATCTTCTACGTGGCTATCCCCAATGATTGATATATCTGCTTATTCAAATGTAACATTTACCATAGACGCCTCTCAAGGTGGAAACAATTTAGACAATGCAGATACTTTAATCACAGAATATCGGATTAATAGTGGCCCATGGACTAATGCAGCAACTAATGGCAATCTAAATAATGACTATGGCAATGTGGTAATTAGCCAAAACAGCCTTAGCGGAAATACTATTGAAATTAGAGTTATTTCTACCAACAATGCCAACAACGAACGTCATCGTATTGACAATATTGAAGTCACCGGATTTGCAAATTGCGCTTCGGCTTTTTCCTTGCCATTCAATGAAGGGTTCGAAGGTGCTACTTTTCCACCAAACTGTTGGGAAACCTACAGAGGAACAAACAATTTGGGAGCTAATAATGATTGGACCTCCTCAACAATCGTGTCCAATTCCGGTACTACTTCTGCATTTGTAGAGTTTGAAGTAGTTACTGGTGGAAATGCCCAAGATTGGCTGGTAACACCTGCTATAGATTTAGGAACGGCACATGCGCAACTGCGTTTCTTCGCCAGAGAGCAATTTACCATTGATTGGAATACTGAATATTCTATTAGAGTATCACAAACCTCTGCTACGGATATCTCAAGTTTTACAACTATTCAAACCTATACTGAACCAGAACTAGGTAATACCTTTAATGAAAAAACGGTAGACCTCTCGGCATATACTGGCATTATTTACATTGCATTTGTCATGGAGCAAAATGATGGTGACAATTGGTTTTTAGATGATGTTTCCGTTATTGAAATCCCACCTTGTTCAATCCCTGAAGATGTTACCAATGTTACAGCAAATTACGATGGAAACGCCATTAATTTAAATTGGGCCTTAAGCACATGTTATGATGATATCTTAGTTGTTGCTAGAGAAGGTAGTGCTATTACGGCTACACCCACGGGTGACGGAAGTGCATATATTGAAGATACTGTATTTGGCAATGGCACCGAAATTACTACTGACGAATTTGTTGTCTTTAATAATATAGGTAGTAGTGTTGATGTAAGTAATGTTAGCATTGGAAACACTTATCACTTTGAAATTTTCACCAGAAAAGGCACAACATGGAGTACAGGCGTGCCCATAAGTATTAGTGTAGATTACTGTACCGTAACAGGAGATACTTCTTTTGAAACATCTATTACGCTTGTTGATTTTGGAGATATAAATAATATTACAGGGCAAGGGTCTGGTTATGATGATTTTACTGCACAATCAACCAGTATTGCCAGAGGTGAATCTGAAGACTTAACAATAAACTTAAATACAGACGGTGATTTTAGAGTATACAGTTATGTTTGGATAGACTGGAATAGAGATGGTGATTTTGATGATGTAGGCGAAACTTATGACCTTGGCGAGGCAGATGACACTCCCGATGGACCAACATCTAATAGTCCTTTAACCATTACCGCTCCTGTTGATGCAGTTTTAGGGGATACAAGGATGCGTGTATTATGTCAATACTTTTCTTTTTTCATTCCTACCAATGGTCCTTGTGATGGCTCTACCGATGGTGAAATAGAAGATTACACAGTCACAATTCTCCCAGGCATAACTTACACCTATAATGATGGATGGTCACCATCTGATCCCAATGGTGTGGCCACTCTTGCAAATCCAATTATTATTGAAGCTGGCAATGCGACCTTTAACGTTAATACAGATAGCGAATCTATAGTGGTTAATCCTGGTGCCAGTGTTACAGTAAATAGTGGTATTGATTTGAATGTATCTGATGGCTTCACTCTAGAATCTACATCAACAACTTACTCGAGTTTAATACTGGATGGAACAATAACCGGAACTGTACAATATAGACGCCATGTTAATAGTGCAGCAGGATCAGGTACGACAACTGGTGCCAATGATCTCATAAGCGCGCCTTTAGTTGGACAAACTTTTGGGGATTTTAGAGCTGCAAACCCTAATATTCTTTCAGGAACCATAGGTGGAAATCCTGCTTTTCTCTTTGGGCCTTTTAACCCTGCAACCGTAAGTTATGTTAATTATGCTCCATCAGACGATGCCAGTGTGTTAACTGCAGGTGTAGGCTACCGTACTGGATCTACAGATAACTCAACATACACCTTTACAGGAACTGTTGAAAACAGCAATGTAAATGTGCCTATCGTTTTTGGTGGTGCTACTAACTGGAACCTCATAGGCAACCCTTATCCAAGTTATATTAATGTACAAGCAATCCTAAATGACCCAACCAACAGAAATCATTTTGATGAAAATGCTGTTGGTATTTATGGGTATGACGGAACCGCAACAGATGGTTGGACCATCTATAACTTGGCAACTACTAATAGCAGTACTGTAATAGCACCTGGTCAAGGCTTTTTTGTAGACGTAGAGAATTCAAGTATTTTCCGCTTTACACCAGCTATGCGTACTACAGGAAATACAGATGATTTTATTGCAGGTAGAAATTCTAACCCATTAGTCTATCTTAAACTCAGGTTAAGTGATAGTAACGAGAGTTTCCATACGGATGTCTACTTTAATGACAATGCAAGCACTGGTTTAGACCAAGGTTATGATGCTTCCGTATGGAACAGTACACCTACAGACTTTTCAGTACACTCCTACTTAGTGGAAAATGATAACGGCAGAGCCATGGCTTTGCAGGCATTGCATAGTAATGATATCTCAAATATTACCATTCCTTTGGGTATAAATGTTAATCCTAATGAAGTTACAGTGTTTTCAATTTTAGAATCCACATTGCCAAGTGCTATTAATGTCTACCTCGAAGATACCTTAACGGAAACTGTAACCTTATTGAATGACGAAAACTACGAAGTTATATTAGACAACTCTATAATCGAAAAAGGGCGTTTTTATTTGCGTTTTGTCAATCAGGCATTGAGCACAAACGAAAATGCGCTAGACCAATTGCAAATTTTTACAAATCAAGAGCAAAGAAGACTCATTATAAAAGGGCAATTGGTTAATACTTCACAAGTGAGATTGTATGACTTACAAGGAAGACTTTTAAGAAATCTGCAATTAAAAGAAAATGTAAGTTCACAACATATAGATTTAGTAGAGCTTCCCTCTGGTGTTTTTATTGTAAACATTCAAAGTGATAATGCAAAAAAAACGCAAAAGATTATACTTAATTAAGTAAAGAGGTAAATTAATATTGAAGCGCACAGAAGTGCGCTTTTTTTGTTTCAATATTCAGCTATTTCAAAATCAAACTAAAAATTAATCTTAACGCTTTGTTAATATCTAATTACATGGAAAGTTTTTGGTTTTATTATATTTGTCTCCCCTTTACTATCAACCACTTAGCCTATTTTGAATTTTTTATCGACAAACAACATATTTTATAGACATATGAAACATTTTTACCCCTTTTTGTTTACACTTTTAATAAGTAACCTTGGTTTTGGACAGACAACAATACTTCAGGAAAGTTTTGAAACAGATGGTCAAGGCACTAGGTACAATGCTAGTTCTCCATTTAATGATGGTGGAAGCGACCATTGGAACAGAACAAATGGAAGTGATATCGCTAATGTATCAGGAGCATACTCGGCTCAGGAGGGCAGTTTCTTTTGGGCTGCTGAGGATACAGATGATAATGGCGGTAATGGTAATGATGAACAGACTTTAGACATTACTGGTATTAATATAAATGGCTTCACTTCATTAGAATTCTTAGGCCTTTTTGGTGCTGGGAATGGAAATGGAGCTGGTTCAAGTGCATATGATGCCGCGGATTACATTAGAATTACTTATCAAATTGATGGAGGTGGATTTCAAAATCTTTTGTGGTTTAGTTATCAAGATAATGGGGATGACTTTAATGAACCCATAGGATTAGATACTGACTTTGATGGTGCACAAGACGGTACTATCCTAGGTACAGCACTACAAGAATTCTCTATCAGCATTGCTGGAACTGGTTCTCTTCTAGATATTAGAATTGCTGTTTTCATGGATGGGGCTTCTGAAGAAGTAGCTTTTGATAATATTCGTATTCAAGGAATAGCAGTATCGGCAAACCCAACTATAGGTTTTGATAATCCAACAAGTACAGAAAATGAAACCAATGCAACATTTACAAGTTCAAATATTCCAATAACAGTTACAAACTACGATGGTAATCAAATAGATATCGATGTTAATGTAACAGGTGGTACAGCAGAAGCTGGTGATTTTTCCTTTACATCACCAACGTCATTATCCTTCACTTCAAACAGTACTCAAAATATAACTGTTGATATTAATGATGATTTAGATACAGATGATGAAACCATCATGTTTACTATAACAGAAACAAGTTCAGTAACAGGTTTGACAATATCACAGGCTACGCACACCTTAACCATTTTAGATGATGAACTACCACCCCTACCTGAAGTTATTATCTCAGAGGTTATGCAAAATCCTGCAGCAGTAGATGACACAGCGGGCGAATACTTTGAAGTGTATAACGCAGGTAATATGCCTGTGGATTTAATCGGATGGACTATTAGCGATAATGGCACCAATAGTCATGTTATTGGGAGTTCTGTAATTATTGCGCCATACGATTTTGCCGTATTGGGGAATAATTCTGATTTTGCCACTAATGGTAATGTCAATGTTGATTATGAATATTCTAGTTTTACTTTAGGAAATAGCGATGATGAAATCATTCTAACAGATGCCTTGTCTAATGAAATAGACCGCGTAGAATATGACGGTGGACCAGACTGGCCTGACCCAGATGGTGCTGCCATGGTTTATACAGGAAGTGATATTCAAGACAATAATGATAGTAGTCTTTGGGCAGCGGCTACATTTTCACAAGATATTTCTCCAGATTTTGGATCACCTGGTCTTAATGGTATAGATCAAATCATTGTTTTTCTTGTTTATACTGGTGGTAGTTGGAACACAGCACCTTCAGCCTTAACTGGTTCTAGAAGCGCCTTGATTTTAGATGGTAAATACGACCTAACAACCTCGGTAATTTTAAATGGTATAACAGTACAACCAGGCGCAGCTATGGAAGTTACCTCTACTGGAGTTCTAGATGCTAATTTCTTGGATTTAGAATCAACTTCCTCAGCTTTTGCATCTCTTATCCTGGATGGTACTTTAACTGGTGGTATCTCAGGTAATGTAACTTATAGAAGGTTTACTAATGGTGCAGGTAGTGGCACGACTGGTGGAAATGATCTTATCACTTCTCCAGTTACTGGAATGTTTTTCGTAGATCTTGTTCAAGACCCTGAGAACGAGTTTAATTTATTTGGGCATCCAGACAATGGTTCTACAAGTATATTGGAATATTTGTTTGGGCCATTTGATAATAGTATTGGTAGTTATATGACCTACTTTATCAATGATGAGGTTAATGGTCCTGACTTGATTGGTGATGGTGACGATGCATTTGAAAACATTGAACCCGTTAAAGGTTACAGAGCAGGTACTTTTGGTGGGTCAACACTCGCCTTTAGAGGTGGTGTCAACTCTGGCAGTGTAAGTTCTTTTGATTTTGATGACTACGGCTTTGATGCGCCAGATGTAGAAATTTGGAACTTGGCTGGTAATCCTTATCCTAGTTATTTAAATTCACAAACCTTTTTATCAGTAAATGGCGGTGTCATTGACGAAACCGTTTTAGACCCTAACTTTAATGCGATTTATGCGTATAATGACGGTACAGATGGCTCTGGAATATGGACCATAATCAACAGTGTACAAAACTCGGATAGAAATATTGCACCTGGTCAAGGCTTTTTTGTGGCATCTAATGGGACTGGTGAATTAAGTTTTACACCTGCCATGCGAACCACGGTAGGTACAGACGATGCTATATTAGGTAGAAATTCAAATCCGGCTTTACATCTTGGATTAACCTTATCCAATGACCAAGCATCCTATGAAACAGATTTTTATTTTACAGCGAATGCATCAACGAGTTTAGACCCAGGCTATGATGCTGGTGTTTACAGTAGTAATGTGTCAGGATTCTCTTTGTACTCGCATTTGGTACAAGACAACCAAGGCATTCCTATGGCCATACAATCCCTTGGCGAGACAGATTACAATGACGCTATAATACCTCTTGGTGTAAATGCCAATCAAGGTGAGCAAATTACCTTTAGCCTTACCGATAACGACTTGCCAGGTTCAGTGAATGTGTATTTAGAAGATAATATCGCTAACACCTTTACACTATTAAATACTGCGGATTATATTTTAACACCAAATACTAATTTAGCAGGTACAGGAAGATTCTTTCTTCATTTCGCTAACAGTGCACTCTCGACACCTGAGGACACATTTGATAGTTTAACGATATTTACTGACCAATCTAATCGTTCCATTAACATTGCTGGTGAAGTTGACGACAACACCATAGCTAAGGTTTATGATATTCAGGGTCGTTTAATCACCTCCAAGGCTTTAACTTCTAGTCTGAGATTGCAAAGTATTGATGTGAATGCTATAAACTCTGGCGTTTACGTCGTTGAGCTAAGCAACGGCAATCAAAATAAAACACAGAAAGTCATTTTGAAATAAGCTAACACTGTATAATCTTTGTAAAAAACGCCTTTTAAATTAAAAGGCGTTTTTTTATTTTTTCTGCGAATCTCCCACTTTAAACAGCAACACAAAATTATCAACACGAAAACGATTGCGTTTTAAAATATATCAAAAAATCCTATATTTGGATATATCTAATAAAGACATAATGTCAAATCTATTATAAGCTTATGAGACAGGTTTACATTTTTTTTGCAACAATTTTAATGACAGTAGTAAGCCATGGCCAAAGTTTTTCGGGCAATGGAAATACTGGTTTTGGTGGGCTACTTGGCGAAAGTAGCCTTGATGTTAACTTCAACCCGTCTTTTGATACTTTCACCACATTCTTATTTTCTGGTGGCGGTGTGGACGGTACTTTTAATGCCAACGATAAAGTAGTCATTTATATAGATTCTGACACTAGTGGGGACTTCACCGAAACTGATAATTTTACGGATACTGGTGACGACTTAAGACGCGCCATATCGGGTTTTGATGGATTTAATCGCTCTGCCGCTCAATTTCCACCAGGGTTTGAGGCTGACTATGCCATTGCCCTTGACGGTAATTTTTGTGGATTATGGCAGTTGGTTGAAAATGGCTCTCATATTTTTATAGATGGTGCAAATATGGACGGTATTCAGAATCCAAATTTCTACATCGATGGTGCAGATCATTTCTTTGAGTTTTTTAATGCAGATTTCGGTGACCCCAGTACCTTTAAGTTTTTAGCAACTTTTATAAGTAATACTGCTTTTAGATCGGATGAAGCAATTGGTGGGATTGATGATTTCTTTGGTAATCCTGGCCAAGGCCCAGCTAATTTTATACAATATTTTACTGATGATGAAAGAGTTGGTGGACTTGGAAGTACGACTTCATTAGCAACCGTTTGGTCTTTTGATGGTTCATGGACTAATGGTAACGTACCTTTTGATACAGACGAAATTAGAATTAATCACGACATGATTGTAGATATTGATGCTTCTGTAGGTGAATTCATTATAAGGCCCTCAAATACGGTTACTATTAATCCAGGCCAAAGCTTAACAGTATCTGGAAGTGCCACAAATGATGGGGATTTTACCAATGATAACGGTACATTGATTTTAAATTCTACAAATACGCAATATTCTAGCTTCATTGTTTTAGGCAGTAGCTCTGGTAGTGGAACAAACACCTACAATCGCCACGTCAATGACAACGATATTGTAAATGGTAACGACTTAATCAGCGCCCCGGTGACTGGTCAAACTTTTGATATATTTATTGGAAATAACACCAATATCTTAGCCAACCCAAATGGTAATGATGTATTATTTGGAGGTTTTGATAGCGATAATGCAGCCAATCCATTTGAGCTTTGGGATGAAGCGGATACTACTCCTTTAAATCCAGGTACAGGCTATAGAACGGGCGTGGATCCTGTTGCTGCTTCAAATCTAGTATCATTTGAAGGGACAGTGAATACAAGTTTGGTTCAAGTCCCAATAGCCCAGGGGACTGCGAGTATATTAAACTTAATAGGTAATCCTTTTCCGTCTTACATTGATGCTCAAGCTTTTTTGACGAGGAACGCTACTGTATTAGACCCAAGTGCACAAGTTATATATGGCTACAACGATAGTACGGATGGAACTTCAGCTGATGACTATACCATCATTGGTCTTTTACCTCCTAATAATACATTAAACATTGCTCCCGGTCAAGGTTTCTTTGTAGCATCCAACACTACAGGGGGTAATATTGAATTTACGACAAGCTCTCCAGATATGAGAATTGTCTCAACACAAGATGATTTTATTTCAGGAAGAAATGCTGCCTCATCATCAATTACTAATTTAAAACTAGACCTTAGGAATGCTACTGATAATTTTAGAACTGATATCTTCTTTACGGAATTTTCTGGTTTAGGTTTAGACCCTGGCTATGATGCCACCTTATTGGGTAGTGTAGCTCCTGCTTTTTCTTTATTCTCACATTTGGTACAGGAAAATATGGGACTTCCATTTGCCATACAAGCGCTCGGTCAAATAGACTATAACGATGTTACCATACCAATAGGTGTTAATGCTGCACAAGGAGAGCAACTGACCTTTAGTATTATTGATAATACATTGCCAGCATCTGTAGATGTTTACTTGGATGATACGGAAACTAGTAGCTCTACATTATTAAATTTAGGTGATTACATAATTACTCCTACAAGTGATCTAAATGGTATTGGGCGGTTCTTTTTACGATTTACCAATAGTGCTTTATCTACACCAGAAAATGATTTAAGCGAATTAACAATTTATACTAATCAAGAAAATAAAACTATTAACGTCTCTGGTAGAATAACGGAGAATACTATGGTTAACATCTATGATCTACAAGGAAGATTAGTGAAATCGGCAGTGTTAAATACCACGTCAACTTTGCAAGTTATTGATGCTAATAATTTGTATACAGGCATCTACCTTGTTCAACTTTCGAACACTAGTAATACTATGTCCGAAAAAGTTATTTTAAAGTAATTTTGGTATTTAAGTTCATATATTTTGAGCGTGTGTTTTTGATTCTATAATTTGACAGTAATAATCAAAACACACGCTTAAAAATTTATAAACAACTTATTTTTAATAATCCTTATCATATTTATACTGTTAAATAAATTATTTTATTATTTTTGAACCAAACCTAGGCTTGGCCATGAAAAAAGACAATCACACAGATAAAATCTCACGTAAAGACGCCATTAAAAAAATGGGGAAATACGCAGCATTGACTGCCGTTGGAACTTTTGTGATTTTAAACCCTCTTAAAGCCCAATCAAGTTCACCAGCAGATCCAGGTGGAAATCCATTTGATTAGTTTTTAACAAATTTTGTACAGTAACCTAGCGCCAACATACCAACAATCATTTGGTGAATATTGTGTACTGTGGTATTCTAAATCCAACAATTATAGTGTTGTAGACAATGAGTTTAAAGTACTCTTAGACGATTACCTTTCGTCTGATAGCTTAGAGATTTTTACTTCTAAAGTAACTGTAAAGGATTCTGTATCCAATCCTATTGAAATTGCCGAAAACCTTCAACTATATTTGGAACGTTGCAATGTTGAAAAAGCACATTTTAAAGAGCAACATCTCGAATTTGAAAACTCTAAAACGCACATAAAAAAGTATTATCGAATTAAAGACAAGATTTTTCAAGTTAATTTTGATTCAGACTTAGTTAAAAAAATAATTCATCCTTCCATTGCCTATTTAGAAATTCCCGAGGATAAACCGCAAACTATATTCGATATTTATTTAGATCTTGGAAACTTGTGTTTATTTGAAAATGAGAAACTAATTACTGCTGTCCCAAAAAGAGAATATCATCGGTTACAAGGGAAATTTGTAATACGTTTACTTATCTTAATTCATGAAAAAAATGAATCTGATTGGCTAGCCACTCTTCATGGTTCTACAGTTGCGGATGGTAATGATTCTATTTTATTTGTTGGGCAATCTGGCAAGGGAAAAAGTACTCTTTGCGCATTACTGTCTGCTCATGGCTTTGAATTGGTCGCAGACGATGTTTCACCTATGCTATTCGAAAATCGTCACATTTACTATAATCCATCTGCAATATCCATAAAAGAAGGAGCTTTTAATACACTTAGGCCGCTGATTAATTTTTTTGATAATAGTCCTACAGTAATCTTTAATAAAACAAAAGGCAAACTCAAATATATACCTTGCGAAGTACCCTCAAGCTATAGCTACCCTTGTAAATACATAATTATGGTCAATTACTGCGAAGGTGCTGATACGGAATTAGAACATCTCTCAGTAAAAAATCTTTTAGAAACTCTGATTCCAGATTCTTGGATATCCCCAAACCCTCAGGATGCAAAACAATTTTTAGATTGGTTAAAAAATATCTATTTTTATAGGCTAACCTACAGCGACACAAAGAGTGCAATTGAGGAAATAACTACACTTTTTAAAACAGTAAAAAACAACTAATTTTAAATTTAGTTTGAAGGTATTAATTAAGACTCGATGGCTAATCTAGCTACTACATACCAATATATTGCGGATATCCTCAGTTTTGAAATATCAAATTATGAATTAGAAAAAATATTAAGCAACCCATTATTTAATTGGGACAATATCGTCGTTGAAGGTAGCAAGCATTTAGTATTACCAGCTATTTATTGCCGCTTAAGATCAAAAAAACTGACACACATTTTGCCGAATGATTTAAACACCTATTTAGCAGAAATTACAGCCCTAAATAGAGACAGGAATCTTGCCATTATTGAACAGGTTAAAGGTTTGGCAAAGCTATTTAAAGTACATAGTATTAACCACGTTTTTTTAAAGGGGGCTGCACTACTAGTAGGTGATTTTTATGAAGATATTGCAGAACGTATGGTTGGTGATATTGATGTCCTTATTGATGAAATTCATTTACAAAAGGCTTTCGACTTATTAATAAATGAAGGTTACGAACCTATTGCCCAGACTTTAGGTCATGATTTTTTTGAGCATAAACATTTACCCAGATTGAAGACGGACAAAGATATCTGTGCCGTTGAGCTGCACAAAAAACTATTTGTCTCATATCAGGATAATGAATTACGGAATGCAAATATCCTTGCACAAAAACAAGTCAGGAAAGCTATTTGTCTACCCTCTTTAGCACATTTAATGAGACATAATGTCCTAAACTATCAGATAAATGATAAAGGTAAACTATACAATAGTATTAGTTTTCGCTCTGCCTATGATAGTATTATCTTATCAAGGAAATTAAGCTTTCATATAGATACCAATGATGATAAAACATTGGAAAATTATTTCAATATTCTTGGTTTGTTTTTTAAAGACTTAAAACCATTGGGGTCGCGGAAAACTTTTATGGCCAGATTTTATTTATACAAACTAAATCATATTAAGTTTTATAAATCTTGGAATAGGCTTTTAAATTTAACTTACTATTTACGAATCTTTTTAGGCCGTGTCCCTTTTTTCTTCTCTAACAAAGCATATAGACTGGCAGTACTAAATGACAGGAGGCGCATATTCAAATATTTTAAGTCCGTTTTGAAGAATTCTTAATTATTTTTTTGATATTGCAGTACATTACCTTATCTCTTTATTTGTTTTATAAACCATAAAGTTTAACTTTGATTTTCAAATAAACATGTCTCATGAGAAAACTACTTTTATTAACAGCTTTATTGACTTTTAGTTTAAACTCATTTGGTCAGGCCAGTTCGAGTAATACTGAATGGTTTGCAAGTGTTGGATTAAATGCAATCAATAGCCAAGGCACACAATCTCCTGTAGGAGGATTATCTGATTGGGCTATAAATATTCCCGTTTCTTTAGCTGTTGAAGTAGGCTGGACATCTGGACTATCAATAGAACAAGCTTTTACATTAAACTCATTTGCAGAAGGTGATGAGATTGATGGGGTTACTTTACAAGAAGATTTTACTTATTTCTCTTTTGATACCCATGCCAAATATTATTTTGGTAAGCATATTTTTCCATCTGTAGATTGGATTGATTTTTATGGAAATGCTGGTGTAGGTTTCTTTAATGTAGACGAAACTAACATCTCTTTAAATCTTGGAGGTGGAGTTCTATTTTGGTTAAACAGAAGACAAACCTTCGGAATACGTGCACAAATTATAGGTAAGTTTGCGCTTGACCATGCTGACAGTGGCTTTGACAACAACCACTATCAAGCACATATTCAAGCAATATTTGCATTGTAAAAAAAGTAAAATGATAGATAACAAAAAAAGCTCTTGTTTAACAAGAATCTTTATAATATTACTTATATCTTATATTTAACTGACTATTCTTATTTCTTATAGAAAAAAACTATACCTCCTTTAGTAATTCATCAAAATAGTTAATAGTACTTTTTAAACCTTCTCTTAGATTTACCTTGGGCTCCCAATCATTTAACTCGCGCTTGGCCAAACTAATATCTGGTTGGCGTTGCATAGGATCATCTTTAGGAAGTGGCAAATAAGTGATTTTAGATTTTGAACCTGTTAATTCAATGACCTCATCAGCCAATTGAAGCATTGTAAACTCGGTAGGGTTACCAATATTAACAGGTCCAATGAATCCGTCTCTAGAATTCATCATGCGAATAGTCCCTTCTATTAAATCATCAATATATTGAAAACTCCTTGTCTGGGTCCCATCACCAAAAATTGTGATATCATCCCCTTTCAAGGCCTGAACAATAAAATTAGATACAACCCTGCCGTCTTGTGGGTGCATTCTAGGACCATATGTATTAAAAATTCGAATAATTTTTATCTTTACTTTATTCTGGTTATGGTAGTCCATAAATAAAGTCTCTGCACATCGTTTTCCTTCATCATAACAGGAGCGCAGCCCTATGGGATTAACATTCCCCCAATAATTTTCTGGTTGAGGGTGTACTGTAGGGTCACCATATACTTCACTTGTAGATGCCTGCAATATTTTAGCTTTAACACGCTTAGCTAAACCTAACATATTAATTGCTCCCATAACTGAGGTCTTAACAGTTTTTATTGGGTTATATTGATAATGGACAGGTGAAGCCGGACAGGCCAAGTTATAAATTTCGTCTACCTCAACCATATAAGGATTAGTTATATCGTGACGTACCAATTCAAAATAATGATGATCCATTAAATGCTCTATGTTGCGCTTAGACCCAGTGAAGTAATTGTCCAAGCAAATCACTTCGTTTCCTTCATTGAGTAACCGCTCGCAAAGATGTGAACCAACAAAACCCGCACCACCAGTAATCAATATTCTTTTCATGTATTAATCTATTTTATTGACTCCCAAAAATAATGCTTATTTCTCACACTTATTAGTATCCGGCAAATTTAAAATTGAGCATTTGTTGCATATAATAATAAAGCTCCGGAAAACTAGCCTTAAACTGATACGGTGTTTCTATAAAATTCTCTAAAAGTACTGCAAAAAATTCATACTGATTGGTGTAGGCATAAGCTCTAAAGTATTTTGAAGCTATTAAATCCTCTCTCACGCCTTGATGATTTTGCAAGTAGTCAACAAGATTTTGAAATCCTTTTTTGAAGATTAAACTACTTATATCACTGCTACTAAAAGCATTTAGATGTATGGCGTGTCCAAATTCATGTATACCCAGATTTAAATTATCATCACCAATATGATAACCTTCTTCAAAATTGTCCCATGAAAAAACAATTGCCTTTAGTTGTGGGTTTGTTTCCCCTTTGTGATAGGTGTTATTTAATTTTGAATAATAAGCCTTTGGATAAATAATGACCTTATCAATTAAATCAATCTTATAGTTCCTAAAACCAAAGGTCAACATAACAGCTGTAGCAGAAATCAAGGTTTTCATCTCATCAGCAACAACCAAACCTTCTCTACCTATAAACTCTTTTCTCTTTATAAATACTGCTAGTCTATGCCTAAAAATTTGTTTTTCTTTTTTATTTAACTTGTTATAAAAACTAAATTCTTTTTCTAGAATTATTAATTGCTTTTTGGGTAATTCCTTTTTGAATATTAAAAGATTAAGAAAAAACGGTTTTTTATATTTAGATGCATATAATTGCTCAAAAAAGACATAAAACCTGCTCATAACAATTGTAGCCATTCCTACAAAAAAGATAATTAAGAACACCTTCTTTAAAGCAGTGTCGATTTCAGGTGATTGGGTCTCCTGTACGTAGATCATGGTTAAATATAGTGCAAAATAAAAAACCATACCGTCAACGTATGATTTTTATAGTTAGTGACCGCGGAGGGATTGTAGTTCCCTCAGAGCATTCCGCTTTGAAAATAGTTCAAACAATAAAACGCTTAAGCAAGCTTGGCGTTTTTCTTATTGAACTATTTATTTGTGACCGCGGAGGGATTCGAACCCCCAACCCTCAGAGCCGAAATCTGATATTCTATCCAGTTGAACTACGCAGCCTTATGATACTTTATTGCGTCAATTTTGCTTTAACGATAGTAGAAATAGTCTTGCCATCTGCCCGTCCTGCTAATTCTTTATTAACAATACCCATCACTCTGCCCATGTCCTTCATACCCTCTGCTCCAATATCGTCAATGGTCATAACCACTACTTTTTCAATTTCTTCCTCACTAAGAGCCTCTGGTAAAAACTGACTAATAACTTCAGCTTGATCCAATTCTGGTTGGGCCAAATCTTTTCTATCTTGTTCTAAATATATTGCAGCACTATCCTTGCGTTGTTTAACTAACTTTTGAAGTAGTTTAAGCTCTTCTTCTTCTGTTAATTCATCTTTACCTCCTGATGCTGTTTTGGCCAATAATATAGCTGATTTAATTGCCCTTAAAGCTTCTAAAGCAACCTGATCCTTTTCTTTCATAGCTGTTTTCATAGCAGCCATAATGTCCTTTTGTAAGCTCATTTTTGTGTTAATTAATTTGAAATGCGAAGATACTAAAAAAGTTAGGCTTAAATTATAATACCAACAAAAAGCCCAAAAAGTTTGAGGGTTCTTTTTGGGCTTGACAAGGGTGTGTAAACACTTAACTTAAACTTGCTATTAATCTACGTTATCGTGTAAAAAAGAATTATTACTTCGCAACTGAATATCATCATTATCATCTGTACCGACAGATAACCTTGAAGCGTTGGTTTCTGATGAATGCTGTGCATCCTCTAAATTAACGCCTTGTCTCTTGTAAGCAGGCTCTTTTTCTATTTCGTCAATCTTAGCATTATTGAACTTATAATTAAAATCCTTCATATGTTTTCTGCGCTCATTGGCTCTGGCCTTTATAAGTTCAGAAATTGGACTATTCATTGGGTCTATCTCATCTTCCGTAACTTCTTCTGTTTCTTCAACAGGAAGTGTTTTCTTTTCGAAAACGACTTCTTCTTTTACTTCTACATCCTTAGTACTTGTATTCATTGACGATTCGTAAGTTTCAAAATCGTCTAGAGCATAGCGCTTCTCACCTTCCTCATTAACTTCTGTTACGGATATAATCTCAACAGGTTCGTTTACCTTCATATCCTTTACTTCGTCATCTAAGCTGAAAAACATCTTCTCCTCACCAGATTCTGGTTCTTCAATTTCCACTGGTTCTTTAGTAGACAATGGTAAATCAAAGGTTAACGTGATTTGTTCTTCGGGCTCTATTACTAGGTCTTCAGCCTTATTCCTAATTGGAGTTATAACAAAGTCCTCTGTATCAAATTCATTCTTAGCAGTATCTATAACTTCGTCATAAACTACATTCATATTTCTAAGTAAATCCGTTGTTGGAATCAAATCCATTTCCTTTTTTACTTCAGGCTCAATATCATCTTCATCGATTAAGGTGTGTCTAACAATAGGATTTACCTTATTTTCTTCTAATACGATATCTGGAGTAATGATCGCTGGCTCTTTCTCCTGAGTATTCACCTCTTCAACGACATCTTCTTCTAAAGCATGAATTACCTTTTTAGTTTCGGTATTTGAAATTTCATTTTGCTGATCAATATTAAAACCTGTCGCTATAATAGTTACGGCAATGGCCTCTTGCAACGACTCATCTTCTCCAACACCCATAATGATATTAGCACCATGGCCAGCTTCATTTTGAATATGGTCGTTGATCTCGCCAATCTCATCAATTGTAATTTCTTGAGAACCAGAAACAATAAGTAACAATACGTTTTTGGCCCCTGTAATTTTATTATCATTTAATAATGGAGAATCTAAAGCTTTCATAATAGCTTCTTGGGCTCTGGTTTGTCCTGAAGCTGTAGCTGATCCCATTATGGCTGTACCGCTATTACTTAAAACAGTTTTAGCATCGCGTAAGTCAATATTTTGTGTATAGTGATGTGTGATGACTTCTGCTATACCTCTCGAGGCTGTTGATAATACTTCGTCTGCTTTAGAGAAACCAGCTTTAAATCCTAGATTTCCATAAACCTCACGCAACTTATTGTTATTAATGACAATTAGTGAATCTACATGTTGTCTTAAATTCTCTATACCGCGTTGTGCTTGCTCATTACGCATTTTACCTTCAAACTGAAAAGGCATCGTTACTATACCTACCGTAAGAATATCTAGTTCTTTTGCCATCTTAGCGATAATAGGTGCAGCACCCGTTCCGGTACCACCACCCATTCCTGCTGTAATGAATATCATTTTTGTATTAGTATCCAGCATTCTTCGGATGTCTTCTAAACTTTCAACAGCCGCTTGTTCACCAACATCTGGGTTAGCACCAGCACCTAGACCTTCAGTTAAGTTAACACCTAATTGAATTTTGTTTGGGACACCACTATTTTGAAGGGCTTGGGCATCAGTATTGCAAATCACAAAATCGACACCTTTAATACCTTGTTGAAACATGTGATTAATGGCATTGCTTCCACCACCGCCAACACCAATAACTTTAATGACGTTAGATTGGTGCTTTGGTAAATCAAAAGCGATGTTTCCAAATTCGTTGCTACTACTCATATTTTTTGAGATTATGGGATTTTATATAGTTCTTGATTAATTAATTATCTATTCTGCGTTATCTAAAAATTCTTTAACTCGTTCTGTTAACTTATCTAAGAACGAACGACGTTCCTTTTTTGGCTCTTCAATAATCGCATCTTGTTCGTTCTCTTCGGATTGTTCCTCCTGTGCACTATTCTGAAGTGCTTCTTCCACTTCTTCAGCCTTTTTGCGCTCTTGACGCTTAAGACCATCCATCACCAATCCAACAGCCGTAGCATACAAAGGACTGGCAATATCTTCATCACTATCGCCTGCCAAATGCTCATTGGGATAACCTATTCTGGTATCCATTCCTGTAATATATTCTACTAATTGCTTTAAATGTTTTAGCTGGCTTCCGCCACCAGTTAACACAATACCCGCAATTAGTTTTTTCTTTTGCTCTTCGTGACCGTAATTCTTTATCTCTACATAAACCTGCTCAATAATTTCTACCACTCTGGCATGAATGATTTTAGACAAGTTCTTTAATGTAATCTCCTTTGGTTCTCTGCCTCGCAATCCAGGAATAGACACAATTTCATTATCCTTATTTTCGCCTGGCCATGCCGAACCAAACTTTATTTTCAGGAGCTCCGCTTGCTTTTCAATAATCGAGCAACCCTCTTTAATGTCTTCTGTAATAACATTTCCACCAAATGGTATAACTGCTGTATGACGGATTATACCATCCTTAAATACCGCTAAGTCTGTTGTCCCACCACCAATATCAATTAGTGCTACACCTGCCTCTTTCTCTTCTTGGCTTAAAACTGCATTTGCAGATGCTAGCGGTTCTAAAGTGATGCCCTCTAATTCTAAACCAGCACTCTTTACGCATCTTCCAATATTTCTTATGGATGATACCTGACCGACAACCACATGAAAATTAGCTTCCAATCGTCCGCCATACATTCCTATGGGCTCCTTAATTTCTGCCTGACCGTCCACTTTAAATTCCTGCGGTAGTACATGGATGATTTCTTCACCAGGTAACATCACCAATTTATGTACCTGATTGATCAATCGATCAATATCAGCTTCATCTATGACCAATTCGGAATTAGGCCTTGTGATATAATCACTATGTTGTAAACTACGTATATGCTGACCTGCAATACCCACGGTAACCTCTTCTATCGTTTCCGAAGCTGCGGCCTCTGCTTCTTGTACAGCCTGTTGAATAGACTGTATAGTCTGCGTTATATTATTAACAACACCACGGTGAACGCCAAGACTTTTAGACTTCCCAACACCTAGAATTTCTAATTTACCATACTCATTTTTGCGACCAATCATGGCCACAATCTTTGTGGTTCCTATATCTAAACCTACCGAAATGTTATGCTTGTCCATAGTTTATATTTTGGTGCAAATGACTTGTTTATCAAACTTCAGATTTACAAGCTTGTATTTATTTAGTGTGTTGTCCTTTAAGGCCTTTTGATAAAAAGCTTTAAAATTATTTATCTTTTTTTCTAGCATTTTTAAAGTTCCTAAATGAACTGTAAAATCACTTTTCCGAATTTTAAAATCAATGGTGTTATCGTCATTTTGACGAATTTCAATGACATGCTTTTTTAAGAACTCATCTTCTTCGACAGCTTTAGCAAATTGAAAAACTGTTTTGAGCTTATTTTTCTTAATATTACCAGTAACTAATGGAACCCTTGCTGCATAATTAGATGATAAAGGCATGTATGAACCCTCATCATCTATATAATATGACGCATTTGTATGAACTCTTGCTATAGGTCGTTTTTGTTCAATTTCTGCTGAAAGCTCACCATTTACAGACATAAACACTTCTGCTTTCTTTATCATTGGATTAGAATTTAGGGCGTTTTCTAACTCGTTCAAATCTATAATATCTTTGGGTTGTCCCGTAACAGCTTGTTGATTTTGTATTAACAATTTACTAACAGTCGCTTCAGTGATGAACAATTTGTTTTCACCAAGAAATTCAACATGAGGCTTGGAGACTTTTCTGTGGTCATTTCTATAGTTCGAAAATGCAAATAACCCACCGACCAAAATCAGTAACCCTATGACTTTTATGTAGTTATAATTAATTCGCAATGCTAAAAGCCTCTTTAATATGCCTTACTTCTTCACCTATATCTCCCGCGCCAAGTGTTAAAACAACCTGAGTATTTGATACTTTAATGGCATCAATCAATTCAGATTTTGAAACCAATCTTTTATTTGAATTTTTAATCTTTTCTAACAACCATTGAGACGTTACCCCTTCGATAGGTAATTCTCTTGCCGGATAAATATCCAACAGCAATACTTCATCAAATTTTGATAGACTCACCGCAAATTCATCAATAAAATCTCTTGTTCGGCTATATAAATGTGGCTGAAAAACAGCTAGTACTTTCTTCTTTGGGTACATTTCCCTCACTGCCTGGTGAACTGCATTGATTTCTTCCGGATGGTGCGCATAATCATCAACAAATACAAAATCACTGGTCTTAATATGGTAAGTAAATCGTCGCTTTACACCTTTGTAAGTTGCTAAAGCCTTGGCGAGCTGGTCGTGAGGGCAACCAAATTCAACAGCCATCGCCAAGGCGATTATTGCATTCGACAAATTGTGTCTACCAGGTAGGTTAAATTGAAAATCTTTATGTAATGTAATAGGTGTCTGCAAGTCAAACACATAACTGCCATTTACTACTCTAATACTTTTTGCATTATAATCGGAATCGTCTTCGATGCCGTAGGTAATACCGCTAAGCGGTAATCCATTCTTTAAAAAAAGTCTTCCTCCAGGCTTTATACATTCTGAAAACTCTTTAAATGTTTTTACTAACTCTGAACCATCGCCATAAATATCCAAATGATCGGCATCCATTGACGTTACACAAGCCATATCTGGTGATAAGGTTAAAAATGAACGATCAAACTCATCAGCTTCAACCACGGTGACATCTGTTCCGTTTAAAATTAAATTTGAGTTGTAATTCTCGCTGATACCACCCAAAAAAGCTGTTACCGGAATATTGCACTCATGAAGCAAATGCCCTAAAATACTAGTTGTTGTTGTCTTTCCGTGAGTCCCTGCAATAGCCAAGCATGTCGTTTGTTTTGTAATTTCTCCAAGAACTTCTGATCGTTTATAAACTTTAAAATTGTTAACCTTAAAATAGTTTAACTCAGAATGGGCCTTAGGAATTGCAGGTGTATAAACAATCAATGTATTGTCTTTGTCTAAATATTTTGGGTCAACTTCTATAATATCATCATTAAAATGAATATAAACTCCTAATTCTTGCAGGTCTTTTGTTATATCTGAAGGTGTTCTGTCATAACCTGCAACTTGCTTTCCTTTAGCTAAAAAATAACGTGCAAGAGCGCTCATACCGATACCTCCAATACCAATAAAATAAACGTTATTTATAGCTTTTATATCCACTTAGTTCCTCAATAATTTTTCAACTTCATCGACAATATCATTGGTTGCATTAACCAGTGCTAGAGCTTCGATATTATGACTCAGTATTTTTCTTTTTTCATCGTTAGCTAACAATCCAGAAAACTGATTTTGAAATTCAAACTCTAAATCTTTCTCCTTTATCATCATAGCAGCATTTTTATCGGCTATCGCTTTGGCATTTTTGGTTTGGTGATCTTCTGCAACATTTGGTGATGGAATAAAAATTGTCGGTTTACCAACTATACATAATTCAGAAACTGAAATTGCTCCCGCTCTTGAAATAATGATATCTGCTGCTGCATAAGCCATATCCATATTATTCAAAAAAGCATGTACTTGAACATGCTTTAGTTCATTATAGCGTTTGTATTGATCATAATACAACTTGCCACACTGCCAAACCAATTGCACATAGTGTGCTTCAAAAAAATCGAGATTAGACTCAATGAGTTGATTGATTCTTCTTGCACCTAGACTTCCTCCCAGCACCAATAAGGTATGCTTGCTATGGATCAATGTAAAGGCATCTTTTCCTTCAATATGCTTGTCTTTTACTTTGAGCAAATCCTTACGAATAGGGTTTCCGGTAAGTCTTAGCTTTTCCTTTGGAAAGAATTTCTCTAAGCCTTCATAAGCCACACAAATGGTGTCTACTTTCTTACCAAGAAGTTTATTGGTGATTCCTGGATAGGAATTTTGCTCTTGAATTAAACTCGGTATCTTTTTGGAAGCAGCAACCTGTAATAATGAGCCACTTGCAAAGCCACCTGTTCCAATAACGACGTCTGGCTTAAATGAATTGACAATCTTACGAGATCGTAAAATACTTGACAAAAGTTTAAAAGGAAAAGCAAGATTCTTTAGGCTAAGTTTTCTTTGAATTCCAGAGATCCATAGACCTTCAATTTTATAACCAGCCTGAGGCACTTTATCCATTTCCATTCGATCTGAAGCACCTACAAATAAAAACTCAGCATCTGGATAGCGCGATTTTAATTCATCTGCTATAGCTATGGCAGGATAAATATGCCCTCCTGTTCCGCCACCTGACAATATGAACCTATACCTACTCATTAAATGGTTTCACTTAATATATCTAAAGGATTGACTTCTTCGGAAGCTTCCTGATCCTTAATCTCTTGCCGTTTGGCACTTACACTTAATATGATGCCAATCGCCAAACAAGTCATCCAAATGGATGTTCCACCACTACTTATTAATGGTAACGTTTGCCCAGTAACCGGAAATAATTCTACAGCTACTGCCATATTAATTAAGGCTTGAAAAACAATTGGCAATCCAACACCAAGCACTAATAATCTTCCGAAAATTGTATCTGATTTTTGAGAGACTATTACTATTCTAAACAATAACCAAGAATACAGCACCAAGAGGAACAATCCTCCAACCAATCCATATTCTTCAATTATGATCGCGAATATGAAATCTGACGACGACTGTGGTAATAAATACTTTGTTGGACTTTTCCCAGGGCCAAGACCAAAAATACCACCAGATGCAATAGCGGTTTTAGAACGTTCAATCTGATAATCGGCTTCAGTATCTTCAGCATTAGCAAAATTTTCGATTCTACTCATCCAGGTATCAACACGATTAGGCATAGCTTCAGGAAAAGCCTTTGCTACTAAAACAAACATCACCAGTGATATAATGCCTGCACCTATAATTATCATGAGGTATTTAATGGGATAACCACCAATAAATGTTAGCATCATTACCATTGTGAAAATGATGGCTGTTGTCGAAAAGTTGGCTGGTAAAATCAGAATTAAAACCAAAAACACTGGAACCCAAAGCGGCAGAATAGATTCATTAAAAGAAATTGATTTATCTCTTATTTTGGATAAGTATCGTGCAACATAAACCATTAAAACTACTGCAGCCAAGGTTGATGTCTGAAATGACATATTGACCACAGGTATATTAATCCATCGGCTTGTATTTGTACCTTCAGCATTGGTAGTCCCTTGCAAAATGGTAATTAAAAGCAATACCAAAACTACAGGGATCAGTATCATTGAAAGCCCTTTAAAATACCTATACGGTATTTTGTGAACAGCAAACATAATAGCAAAGCCTAGCGACAAGTGCATAAAATGCTTTACAAAAAATGAAAAAGTATTACCACTCTCACCATAATCTGCCAAATTACTTGCTGCACTATACACAGGTAAAAAAGAAAAAATAGCCAATAATGTGGCTATAGCCCAAATAGCCCGATCTCCTTTTATCTGTGAAAATATGTTTTGCATCCTTTTTTCGATGGCTGAGGCTCTCGAAGCCATCTAACTATTGTGGTAACTTCGAGAGCCTGAGTCACCATGGTTATTATTTATAAATTACGTACCGCCATTTTAAATTGACGCCCTCTGTCTTCATAATTTTCAAATAAATCGAAACTTGCGCATGCGGGTGACAACAACACATTATCACCTGCTTCCGCTACTTTATAAGCAATCTTAACAGCCTCACTCATATACTGTGTTTCAACAATGATATCTACCATATTACCAAAGGCTTCAAATAGCTTTTTATTATCAACCCCTAAACAGATAATGGCTTTTACTTTTTCGTTTACAAACTGAAATAATTCGTTATAATCATTGCCTTTATCTACACCACCAACAATCCAAACGGTGGGTGCATCCATACTTTCTAAAGCAAAATACGTCGCGTTAACATTCGTAGCTTTAGAATCGTTGATGTATTGTACTTTATTAATTCTTAGCACATGCTCTAATCTGTGTTCTACTCCTTGGAAATTTTCTAAACTCTCTCTTATGGTTTGTTTTCTAATTTTAAGTAAGTGTGCCACAGTTGAGGCCGCCATTGCATTCTTAATGTTGTGTTTACCTTCTAATGTAATGTTCTCTGTTGGCATAATTATTTTGTTATTATCTATTGTTATTATTATTTCTTTATTATCTAAATAGGCGCCTTCTTCAACAACTTTCGTTAATGAAAATGGCAATTTTTTGGATTGAATTTGATTTTTACTTAACCATTCTGAAATGACTTTATCATCCGCGTCATAGATGAAATAGTCATCTCTGGTTTGATTTTCTACAATTCTGAACTTGGATGCGATATAGTTTTCAAATTCATAATCGTAGCGATCTAAATGATCTGGTGTGATATTGGTCAAAATCGCAATCTTTGGATGAAATGAATAAATATCATCGAGCTGAAAACTACTAACCTCGAGCACATAGTTTTGATGACCTTTTTCTAGAATCTGCTTGGCAAAACTATCGCCAATATTTCCTGCTAAACCTGTGTCCAGTTCTTGCTTGAGTAAATGGTGGGTTAAGGTTGCTGTGGTTGTTTTACCATTGCTTCCTGTAATCGCTACAAGGGTTGCACTGGTAAAATTTGAAGCAAATTCAATCTCAGAAATCACTTTGATACCAGCTTCGCGAATTTTTTTAACTATAACCACCTCATCTGGAATGCCAGGGCTTTTCATGACGATGTCAGCATTCAGAATCATTGATTCAGTATGTAGTTCATCTTCAAACTCAATCTCATTATTTAAAAGAACGTCCTTATAAGTCTTCTTAATTTTTCCATTATCAGACACAAAAACCTCAAACCCTTTTGCCTTTCCTAAAAGTGCAGTTCCTACCCCACTTTCCCCTCCTCCAAGAATCACTAACCGTTTCATTACCTAATCTTCAAGGTCACTATAGAAATGATGGCCAACAGAATTCCTATAATCCAAAATCGTGTTACAATTTTACTCTCGTGATATCCTGACTTTTGATAATGATGATGCAACGGCGACATCTTGAAAATTCGTCGACCTTCACCATATTTCTTCCTTGTATATTTGAAATAACTTACCTGCATCATCACTGATAGATTTTCGGCTAAGAATATGCCACAGAGCAATGGAATTAACCATTCCTTTCTAACTGCAATAGCGATTACAGCAATGATTCCACCTATGGTTAAACTTCCTGTATCACCCATAAAAACTTGGGCTGGATAAGCATTATACCATAGAAAACCGACTAAAGCACCAACGAATGCCGCAATGTATATTGTGATTTCTTCAACTTGCGGGATATACATAATATCCAAGTACTTAGAGAAGATGATATTACCAGATACCCAAGCAAAAATTCCTAAAGTCAATACCACAATGGCTGATGTTCCTGCGGCCAAGCCATCGATACCATCGGTGAGATTCGCTCCATTTGAAACCGCTGTAACAATAATGATACTTACTAAAACAAATATGACCCAAGCATAGCTTTCTAAATCTGGACTAATCCATGTGATTAAATCCGAATAATCAAACTCGTTATTCTTAACAAATGGTATGGTCGTTTTTGTAGATTTAATAGCCTCATCGAAAAGCTGAGTTTCAGGTAGGTTTGGATTTTCGACTAATAAAGCACGTTGTTCTTGGATTGGTAATTCTTCCTTTATGGTAACATCATCATGGAAATACAATGTTAATCCTATAATTAGCCCCAGCCCTACTTGACCAAGCACTTTGAATTTACCTTTAAGACCTTGTTTGTCATTTTTAAACTTTTTGATATAATCATCAATAAACCCGATGGTTCCCATCCATAAGGTGGTAATGATTAACAGGATGACGTATATGTTTTCGAGTTTAGCCAGGAGTAGGACGGGAACTAGAGTCGCCAAAATGATAATAACTCCTCCCATGGTAGGCGTTCCAGTTTTTTCTACCTGACCCTCTAACCCAAGATCCCTAATAGTTTCACCAACTTGCTTCTTGCGCAAAAAGTTAATGATGCGTTTACCAAAAATTGTTGAAATCAACAATGACAAAATAACAGCCATCGCAGCTCGAAAGGTCAAAAACCCAAATAGTGATGCCCCAGGTAATTGGAATTGTTGCTCCAGATATTCAAATAAGTAATACAACATCTACTTTTGCAATTGTTTCACTTCGACAAGCTCAGTGATCGATTTATTTTTATTATTTTTTATCACTTTATTTCTCTTCATTAGCCTATTCATTCTTCATAATTTTCAAGAATTCTTGTACCGTTTTATAATCATCAAAATCAAAGCGTTTGCCTTTAATCTCTTGATAAGTCTCATGTCCCTTACCAGCTACAAGGATAATATCTTTAGAATCAGCCATTTGACAAGCTGTTTTAATTGCTTGCCTTCTATCGGTAATGGATAAGGTTTTTTTGAAGTTTTGGGGCTCAACACCTTTTTCCATATCTTCTATAATCGTTTCAGGCTTTTCGCTACGTGGATTATCACTTGTGAAAATCACCTTAGTGCTAAGGGTTGAGGCAATATGCGCCATCTTTGGTCGCTTGGCCTTATCTCTATCACCACCGCAACCTACCACTGTAATTAATTCTTCATTTTTAGTACGAATACTATTTATGGTCTCCAAAACATTCTTTAAGGCATCTGGCGTATGTGCATAATCTACAATGGCAGTAATCTTATCGTCCGACACGAAATATTGAAAGCGCCCTGAGACATTATCGAGCTCGCTTATAAGTCTTAGGATTTCGTCTTTTTCCAAGCCTAATAAATCAGCAGCACCATAAATAGCGAGAATATTATAAGCGTTAAAACTCCCTATTAAACGCGTCCATAATTCATTATCATTGACTTTTAAAAGCAAGCCACCAAATTCATTTTCTAAAATTTGAGCTCTGTAGTCTGCATAGTTTTTTAGTGCATAGGTAAATTTCTTGGCCTGTGTGTTTTGTAGCATTACCAAGCCATTCTTATCATCCATATTGGATAAGGCAAAGGCATCTTTTGGCAAATGATCAAAGAATGATTTTTTAACATCTCGATATTCTGCAAAGGTGTTGTGGTAATCTAAATGATCGTGAGAGAGGTTAGTAAAAATTCCACCTGTGAATTTCAGTCCTTTAGTTCTACTCTGATGAATACCATGAGAACTGGCTTCCATAAAACAGAATTCTACACCCTCATCATTCATAAGTTTTAAATACTTATTGATTGTTAAGGAATCTGGTGTAGTATGAGTAGCTTTATATACCGTATCATTTACCATTATTTTTACGGTTGAAAGTAGTCCAACCTTATAACCCGCCTTTTTAAACAATTGATATAATAGGCTCGTTACCGTGGTTTTTCCATTTGTCCCTGTAACACCAACCAATTTCAAATTCTCTGATGGATACTCATAATAATTGGACGCCATATAGGCCAAAGCCTGATTAGAGTTGGCAACTTCTATATAGGTGATGCCATCTTCAAGATTTTCTGGAAGTGATTCGCAAATGATTGCCTTCGCACCACTTTCAATAGCCTTTTCAATAAATCCATGACCATCGGTAATTGTGCCAGAGATAGCCACAAACACGTCATTAGATTCTATTTTGCGTGAATCGAACTCAATTTTGTTTATAACAACACTTGTGCTTCCTACCACAGCATTAATGGTCACTTTGTACAATATGTCCTTTAATACATTCATGATGCGACTAAAACTATGGTTTGATTAGGCTTCAACTTCTGATGCCGTTCTACAGATTGCGATGTTACTGTTCCACTACCCTTCAATTTCACCTTGACATTGACTTCGAGATTTTCGAGTAATGCAATAGCATCCATAGCTGGCATACCAACCACTCTTGGCATTAACTGCTTGTACTTTCTTGAGCTTTCGTAAAATTTCTCAAAGTCTTGATTAACCAGATTATTATCAAAGTCTAAGGTCTCAACTTCATCAATAATTGGTGTGTCAGTATATATTTTTTGAGCAATTCGTTTAAAAACAGGGCCAGAAACATCAGCTCCGTAATACCCAACTTTTGTACTCGGTTTATGTATCACTACTATACATGAATATTTAGGATTGTCGACTGGAAAATAGCCGGCAAATGAAGAGATATACTTCTTATCTTTTTTCCATTCCTCGTAATTGGCATAGTCGGTTCTTGCTGTACCTGTTTTCCCCGCCATGGAAAAGGTTTCAGAATACATACGCCTTCCCGTACCTCTAATCACAACATTTTTGAGGATATCTTTAATTTGGGCTAATGTTTTATCTGAACATAATTTATCGACCAAAATCTCTTTTTCAAAAACTTCAATATCCTTATCAAACGACTTTACAGACCTAATAAATCGTGGTTTTATCAGTTCACCATTATTTGCAATAGCATTGTAGAACGCTAAAGTTTGCAAAGGTGTCATGGTTAGATTGTAACCATAAGCCATTGATGGCAAAGCGTTCTTACTCCAATTAGATGCACCAGGTCTTGGAATATCTGGCTCCCCTTCTCCTATGATTGAAACACCCAAAGGTTGATCTAGTTTCCACTTACTAAGTCTATCTAAAAACTTTTCTGGTGTTTTTGAATAATAATCGTCAACGATTGTTGCTAAACCAATATTAGATGACAGCTCTAATGCCTTAGCAGCTGAAATTTTACCAAATCCCCCAGTACGAGAATCACTTATTGTTCTACCATAGAAATATTTAGTACCACTCTTTGTGTCAATGACTGTTGATGTATCAATGACTTTATCCTCTAAAGCTGCCATCAAGGCCATAGTTTTAAAGGTTGAACCTGGTTCATGACTCTCCCCTACAGCATAATTGAGACGCTCATAGTACGTTCCTTTAGTGGTTTTGGCTAAATTAGATATGGCTCTAATTTCTCCAGTTTTAACATCCATTACCACGACGCAGCCATGCTCGGCCTCATACTTTTCAAGTTGTCCCAAGAGCGAATGATGTGCAATATCCTGAATATTGACATCTATGGTTGTGTATACATCTAACCCATCTTGAGGTTCCACTTGGTCAAAATCAGCAATGGGTTTCCATTGTCCATTTCCAATCTTTTGTTTTAAGCGTTTGCCTTTTTTACCACGTAGATATTTTTCACCAAAAGCTCCATCAATTCCCACTCGTGTTGCATAATTATTTTCATCGATGCGCTCGTAACCAATAGATCGTGCAGCAATTTCACCCATTGGATGTTCGCGTTTTGTGGTTTGCTCTACAATTAACCCACCTTTGATAGCACCTAGACTCAATAAGGGAAAGTTGCGAATGCGGATATAATCCGAATAGCTTATATTTCTGGCCAGTAGAAAGTACCTGTTTTTGTTTCTACGTGCTTTTCTAATAATATCTTTGTAATACGAGGCTGATTTACCTTTGTAAACCGATAGAGAATCTGCTAAACCATTAATATGTGCTTCGAATACCGCATCTTTGGCTTGGATTGCATCGATTCTGATATCGTATTTTGGAATTGAAGTCGCCAAAAGACTTCCGTCTGCAGAATACACATTACCGCGATTGGGTTCGATATCGAAATCTTTTACCGTTCTTTTCTCAGCAAGTTCTCGGTATTCATCTCCTTGAACAAACTGTATGGTGCATAACTTAAAAACCACGGCAAGCGCAAAGACAAACATGCAGCCTGCTACAAAGTACAATCTGTTTAATATGTTGGTTTCTGTTACTGCCAAAATAATTTATCGTTGTTGTGATTTTACTCGATAATCGAGATTAATTCTTCTTTTGTTTCTCTCTAACCCAATATTATTGTGCAAAGCTTTATTCATTCCTCTGAGCTAACTACCTTAATCTTTGTTGGTGGGATCTCAGAAATTTGAATGTTCTTTTCTGCTACCTTATTGATAATGGATGATTCCATTTTTAATCGCATTAATTTTGAGCGCCCATCGACAAAAGCCGACCTCAATTCTTTAACTTCATTGGTTAATTTTGCGATCTCATGTACTTTATTGTCTGCACTATGAGAACTTGCAATCATAATAATCGCCAAGGATGAAATAAAAATGATGATGCGCCAATTTTTAAACGAATCATCACTGATTAGAAATTTTCCACGTAATATGCTGTAAACACTTTTCTTCATATTTTTTCAGCAATCCGAAGTTTTGCGCTTCGTGCTCTACTATTCACTTTTATTTCTGATTCTGATGGCACTATTAATCCACCTACTTTTTTTAACGGTACTTCAAAATTTCCAAAGACATCACGTTCTGGTTCTCCTTCAAACAATCCATTTCTTATAAAGCGTTTCACTAGCCTATCTTCTAATGAGTGATAAGAAATGAAACTCAACCTTCCCCCTAATTTCAATAGGTCTGGCATTTGCAACAATAACTCCTTCAACACTTCTATCTCTTGATTTACCTCAATTCTAATAGCCTGATAGATTTGGGCCAGTACTTTATTTTCTTTTCTATGGTTGAGAAATGGTTTTAAAACCAATTTTAGTTGCTGTGTGGTTTCAATAGGTGCTATCTTTCGCTCCGAAACGATAACTCTTGCCATTACAGGCGCTTGCCTCAACTCACCGTATTGCAACAAAACCGCTCTTAGTTGCTCCTCTTCATAACCATTAATAACTTCGTACGCAGACAACTTGCTATCTTGATCCATTCGCATATCTAATTTTGCATCAAAGCGTGTTGAAAATCCACGATCCGCAATGTCAAACTGATGTGACGAGACCCCAAAATCGGCTAAGACTCCATCTACCTCTTTTATTCCATAAAATCTCAAGAACCTTTTTATATATCTAAAATTCTCATTAATGAGAACGAATCGATCATCTTCTATAATGTTAGCCAATGCGTCTTTATCTTGATCAAAAGCAAACAGCTTACCTTCTGGCCCTAATCGTGATAAAATTTCTCTGCTGTGGCCGCCGCCGCCAAAAGTGACATCGACATAAATTCCATCTGGCTTTATATTCAATCCGTCAACTGTTTCCTCGAGTAAAACCGCATTATGATACTCCATGGTCATCATCCTCTTGTCCCATTACTTCTTCTGCTAAATCCGCAAAGTCTGAAGCTGCATCATCTATGGCTTGTTCGTACTTATCTTTATCCCAGATTTCGATAATATTTACAGCAGAAGCCAATACCACTTCTTTGGTTATACCAGAAAATCCAATTAAATCCTTAGGAATCAATAATCGTCCTGCATTATCTACTTCCACCACTTTAACACCTGCCGTGAAACGTCTTATAAAATCATTGTTCTTCTTCTTGAAACGATTCAGCTTATTCACTTTAGCCATCAACGTATTCCACTCTGTCATTGGATATAATTCCAAGCATGGCTGAAAAACTGAACGCTTTAGCACAAAACCTTCTTGCAAAGCAGCGGATAATTGCTTTTTTAAGACGGCTGGAATCATCAACCTTCCCTTGGCATCAGCTTTGCACTCATATGTTCCAATAAAAGAGTTCAATGTCTTTGGTTTCCCACTTTAATGATTGAGATTCAAATATATTGAAAAATTTACCACATTTTACCACTATCCCCCACTTTTGTTGATAAGTTTTAATTTTTAAAACAGTGACTTTTTCTTGAATCAAGAAAAATCAAGGCTTTTAAGAAGATTATACTCGTGGAACCTTTCAACAGAAAGAACTCTATCATTACTCAACTATGAGTATCGAAAGCCAATAATTCTATTGTTTTAAAAGGATTTAGTTATACACTTTTTGCAAAAAATAAGTTTTGTTTCTAAATGCCACAAAGTTTAATTTTACATCAGTAACCGCTACGTTAGTACACGATTTTTTCATATATTGATTTGAAGTTATAAATGAAAAAAATCATGTACTTTTGTTTTTAACACAAAGCACTAACTTTATAGATGGCACACCTTTTAAAAAAAGAAAAGGATTATAGATATATTGAAGTAGGAGAAGGTACACCAATCGTGGTGCTCCATGGTTTAATGGGAGGATTGAGTAATTTTAATTCGGTTACCAATTACTTTGGCAATAATGGTTATAAAGTTATTATTCCTGAATTGCCTATCTACACCATGTCACTTATAAAAACCAATGTTAAAAGTTTTGCCACCTATTTGAAGGATTTCATTGATTTTAAGGGTTTTGATGACGTTATACTGTTGGGCAACTCCCTTGGTGGGCATATAGGTTTATACCATACCAAACTATTCCCTGAAAAAGTAAAAGCTCTTATTATAACTGGAAGCTCTGGGCTTTACGAAAGTGCTATGGGAGGTGGTTATACTAAACGTAGTGACTATGAAGTCATTAAAAAGAAAGCTCAAGATGTATTTTACGATCCTGCTGTTGCCACCAAAGAAATTGTAGATGAAGTTTACGAAACTGTAAACGATAGAAACAAACTTGTAAAAACATTAGCCATTGCGAAAAGTGCAATACGACACAATATGGCCAATGATTTACCAAAAATGCACACCCCAACCTGTATTATATGGGGAAAAAACGATACGGTCACACCTCCAGAAGTTGCAGAAGAATTTCATGAGCTTTTGCCTAATTCTGATTTGTTTTGGATTGATAAATGTGGGCATGCTGCTATGATGGAACATCCAGATGAGTTTAATATCATCCTAAATAAATGGCTAGAATCTAAAGGATTCTAGATTAGATCTTTCTATAATAAGAATTCCAATTCTGAAGGAAATACCATGAAGATAACGTCTGCTGAATTTGTAATGAGTAATTCTGATGTGGCAAAATGCCCTAAGAACTTTATCCCAGAATATGCTTTTATTGGGAGAAGTAACGTTGGAAAATCGTCGTTGATTAATATGTTAACCAACAGAAAAAGTTTGGCAAAAACGTCTGGTCGTCCAGGCAAAACGCAGCTTATTAATCACTTTATTATTAATAATAGCTGGTATCTAGTCGATTTACCAGGTTATGGCTATGCCAGAGTATCTAAATCCTCAAAGAAGACGTTCCAAAAGTTTATTACCAATTATTTTGAACAACGCAAACAATTGGTTTCTGGCTTTGTTTTGGTGGATATTAGACACCAACCTCAACACATCGATTTAGAATTTATGCAATATTTGGGCGAAAATGGCATTCCGTTTGGCATTATTTTTACAAAAGCGGATAAACTAAAACCTAACGCCATTACTCGACATGTAGATGAATACTGCAAAGTTCTTCTAGAAACCTGGGAAAAATTACCACCTTATTTCATTACGTCTTCAACCAAAAAAATTGGTCAAGAAGAGGTGTTGAATTTTATTGAAGCGACTAATGAAGAGATTGAGGAATTGAGAAATCAGTGATCAGTATTGTGGTAATTCAATTTTGATTTCTTTCCAAAATTCACTGTAAAAATTATCCGTCTTTAACAATTGCTCATGAGACCCATTAACCAACGTTTTACCGTCCTCTAATACGTAAATCCTGTCCGCGAAATGTCGCAGCGAATGTAATCTGTGGGATATAAATATGATCGTCAATTCTGGCTTGAGCCTATTCAAGAGCCGCAATACAAATCGCTCTGTTTTTCTGTCCATGGCAGAAGTAAACTCGTCTAACAACAAAACCTTTGGCTTTTTGTACAAAGCACGCATTAATGCAATCACTTGTTTTTGACCACCAGATAAGTTAATGCCCTCTTCGCCCAAAATAGTGGCATAACTTTGGGGCAATGAGTTAATAAAGGCTTCAAAACCATAATCTCGACAAAACTTTACGATTTTTTCGGGTTTATCCTCTTGGCCTAAAAGAATGTTGGTAATAACGTTTCCGCTAAAAACGGTAACCTCTTGTGGCACAACACCTAAAATGGTTCGCCAATGTTCTGTGTTTAATTCGGTAAGATTATATTGATCGTTGATAATTGCCATTCCATTTTCGATCGGATAGAATTTTTGTAGGATTTGCCCTAAAGTGCTTTTACCACTACCGCTTTCACCAACAATGGCAATACACTCGTTTTTATTGACGCTAATAGTGATGCCTTTTAACAACTGGCTTCTACCGACAAAACGAAAGGAAAGGTTTTTAATTTCGAGCGAAGTGAATTCCGAAATCTTGAAATTTCCTTTCTGTTCTTTATCCATTGAGGCAAACTCGTACATTCGGTTAAAAGCGACTTTGGCTTCGTTGATTGGAATGGTAATTAATGCTAAACTTGCCACTGAAGGCAATAAACTTCCTGAAATTCCTAGAATTGCCATTAATTCGCCCAATTGCATTGATGTGTTGCAAACCTGAATCGAGGCATAAACCAATATGCCCATTAAAAACAACACACTAAAAACACCCGAAAATACTGACATACGAACATTGATCTTCCCAAGGTTAAAGGCCCTCTCTTGATAGTTACCGTATATAAGTTGATTGATTTTTTGAAATATGGTTTGCCTGTTATCGTTTTTAACAGTGGCAATACCTTGCATAGAGGTAATGTAATTACTCTCACTAAAGGCATAACCTTGCATTACTTCCTTTTGGGCATTGATAATACTTTTGTTAAAGCTATAAATAAGCACAAAATAAAAAGGCAAACTTATAAAAGCTATTAAGCCCGTTTGCCAAGAATAGTAAAACAAAAAGCCCAACGACACCACTGTCACTAATGCATTGATAACTACATTGCCGACAATTTGTTTTATGACGCGTTGTACGCGTTGCGTATCGTTTAACCTAGCAACGAGTTCGCCAATTTTACGAGTATCGAAAAAGGGTTTTGGCAAATTAAGTAATGATGAATAAAAACTATCTACTATACGATTATTAAAATCTTTGGTTTGCCGAATAAGAAAATAATCACGCAATGCTGTAAATAATACTCTAACCAAAAGTAAAAAAGCAACTAAGGCAATACCCGTAATGAGTTTATTAAAGTCTTTTGAAGGTAAAATATCATCGATTAATTTTTGAGAAAAAATAGCCATTGCCATACCCAAAATAGCAATACCTAAGCCTAAGAGAACACTAAATGAAATTAAACGGTAATCTTCTTTAAGCAATTTTAAAAACCATTGCTTTTTGTTTTTCTTTTGGGCTTTGGTTTTTACAAAATTATCATTTGGCGTAAGGGTTAAGCAAGTTTTAGATTTCCAGATAGCTTCTAATTGGTCTTTGGTATAGCTGGTTATACCTTTGGCTGGGTCGCCAATAATAAATTTATTGTTTTTATAACCATAACAGACTACATAATGCTGTAAACGTTCTTCAACAACAACATGTAAAATTAAAGGTGCTGCGTGGTCTATTATCGCCTGTATGTCTGCTTCGTTACCTTGGGCTGTAAAACCAAGTTTATTTGCTGCTTGATACAAGCCCAAAAGCGTAGTACCTTGTTTCGTTGTACCGCTTAGCTCTCGCAACTTTTCTAAATTGTTTGAGCCACCGTAATACTGTATTAATGACAATAAGCAAGCTACACCACAATCGGACTGGTCGTGCTGTTGCGTAAAGGTCTGTTGTAAGTGTTTTTGAGATAAGTTAATTGTTTTAGTCATTTTGGTGTAATACTCTTAAAATACCTTTGGCGTTGAGTTGCCCATTATGTTTTTTGATGAGTTTTTGGTTTTTATTATAGATTAAGAGGTAAGGAATAGTGTTAGCATCAAATTGACTAGAAAAAGTACGATTGCTATCATATAAAAAGGTAATATTTGGTTTATTGCCTAAATTATATTTTCCTGAAAATTGCTTGATAGTTTCAATTGGCTCTATGGATACAAAAATGAATTGTTCATCTTTAAACGTATCTAAATTATCACTAATACTTTGTGCTTCGTGTTGGCAAAAATCGCACTCACTATTAAAGTAGATGAAGATGGTATTTAGGTTTGGTTTGAGATTAGCTTTTGAAAATGGTTGTTGCTCTAAAGTTAAAAATTCAAATTCTGGAATGGTCTCTAATTGTTTGGCGATTTTGCTTTTTTCTTTGGTCTTAGAAATCACGTTGTAGCCCAAGTAAGATAGTAAGGCCAAAACAGCAATTACAACTACAATTAAGATTGCCTTTTTATGCATAACTAACTCATATTTAAAGTAAAGAACATGACACCTACCACCCAAATTAAAAGGCTAACACCATAACTGCTCGCCACTATCTGTAAACCTTTAGTTGATTTTGTATCATTGATTTCTTTACCGATTAAATAAGCCAGAATAACCCAATAAGCCAACTCAAAAAGATTAAGCACTTGAAATGGGTAAATAAACCAAGGTTGTAAGCCCTCATAACCTATAATGTTTAATGCTGATAATGGATAGAAATATTGTAAGTCTTCTAAATTATAATCGGTTTGGAAGAAGTAAAACCAAATTGTTTTAAAGACAACAACTAATAAGAATATAAACTCTGCTTTTACAACGATATTAAATAGTTTCTTGTATTTGATTTCTTTATTGAAGAAGAAACAACCTATATCTAATGTGGCTGATAAGATAGATATTTTGATTAAAAGTAGCAATGGTAAAACTATATATCCTAGCCATTGCCACTTTTCTCTAAAATCTATAAATTCCTTTATTTGCTCAACAGATAATTTCTCCGATAAAGAGTTAACTACGATATAATCAGTATCTAAAAGTTCTTTTGATAAAAATGTCAAACAAATTTGAAATATTACCAAAGTCAAAAAAACGATTAATTTATTCACTTAATCTACTATTTTTTTTGACTTAAAATTATTAGCGTTTCTTAATGCCAATATTGCAAGTAATACTATATTTAAAGAAATTACATATGTAACTTTGAGACTATCTTCTTTAAGTATAATAGCTATCAAAAATGAACCAATCAAGGCACAGGATAAAAGGACAATTAAATCTGTTCTAAATTTTTTAATATTAATTATTTTCTTTCGCTCCCGTATAAGAGAACCAATTACAAAACCAATTGCAGGCCCTAAAGCATATGATGCATAAGATTGGTAATCTTCATTTCCGTTTATTGTGGATATTACTATTACTAGTAAAAGAAAAAGTAAAAATATTAAAGAAGATATTGTTTGTTTTTTTATCATAATTCTAGTGTAATTTAAAAAAATTTAATAACAATATTAGGCTATAACCAATAGATTACAGCCTAATTAAAACCTCATAAATTAACAAATTTCACTTGTTAAATAACCCCAACCTAATCCGAAAGCAGGAGCTGCAAGTACACCAACACCTGTCATTGCAATCGCGACTGACCAAAAAGCACCAACACCAGCCATACCCCATTCACATGAGTTCCAAGCACCACCATCAATTTGTTCCATTTGTTCTAATTCTAAATTTTTCATAATTAAATAATATTATGTTATGCCATTCAAAGTTAAAAACTAGGTATAGAAATTGTGAATGGCGTTAGCAACTTCTAAATTTTCTTGTCTTTAATACAGAATTTTTCGGTATTTCTTTATTGTTGTTATTTCGTTAAGCTGTAAACCATTAACTTGTTATTATGCTTACAGTTTAATCACAAAATCAAAATGATGAAAAACGCTAGTAGCTAGCATAAATATTTTTACTTAATAACAATTAGATTGAACTTTAACCACAAAGCTTTGTTTAACCCTAATTCCTTTTCACAAATTAGATTACATTTATGAATAAGCCTAGTATGGACTTACTAAGGGATGTCGTTTTTTACTATAGAATAAGTAAAAAGCCACTAAGCATTTAATGATTTTTATAAAAAGTAGGAATTTTCAGTTGTCTTTATTGGGTGTAAATCAGTAAAATTTTACTAAAAACTTAAAAATCAGTGGTTTTATGATGATTTTTATTACTCAAAACTGTTGCTATACTTGTAAATTACGGTTTTTCCACAAACTTTTTACGGAAAAACCGTAATTAGGGTTGTAGAAAATAGTCTAAATTGCTTTTTCTTAAGCTATTAACATTTCAATTATCAAAAATCAATGATTGCAGCCCAGCACATTAAGGACTTACGCATAAAACACAATTACACACAACAGTATTTGGCTCATGAATTAGAAGTTTCCCAAAAGACCTATTCCAATATGGAAAATGGTAAGAGTCGTATTACGCTTACGGTTCTGCAAAGATTATCTAAAGTCTACGACATAGACGTTATTGCACTTGTAAAACAGATTTCTGAAGCAGACGTTTTAACCATTACTAATATTAAGCATCAACATCAAAATTTAACAGAAGGTGAGATATACAACGGCGTCAACAATGGCCTTCCTTTAGAGCTTATATCACACCTTAAAGCAAGAATTGAAGATTTAAAAATGCTTGTAGAATCAAAAAATGATATCATATCAACATTAAAAGCCAGAATTAACCTTTTAGAAAATAAAGCATCTTAAGTCTTTACGTCCAAAGCATCTCTTAGTGCATTTCCAACCAGCATAAACGCCATAACCAAAATCATAATGCATATCCCTGGGATTAAAGCCAGATAAGGTTTCCCCAAAATAATATAGTTGTAATGGTCTTTTATCATAGCACCCCAACTTGCCATTGGTGGTTGTGCACCTATGCCTAAAAAGCTCAACCCACTTTCAATTAATATTGCTGCTGCAAAGTTAGCTGCAGAAATCACTATAAGAGGACCAAAAATATTCGGTAAAATATGTTTGGTTACAATTCTATAATCACCATAGCCTAAAGCTCTTGCTGCAGTAATATATTGCATTTCTTTAGCACTTATAATCTGCCCTCTAACCACCCTAGCTACTTCAACCCACATAGTTAAACCCACTGCTATAAACACTTGCCAAAATCCTTTGCCTAAAGCCAATGTAATAGCAATTACTAAAAGTAACGTAGGAATAGACCAAGTGATATTAATAATCCACATTATAAAGGCATCAATCTTTCCACCATAGTACCCTGCTATGCTTCCCATGAGCAACCCGACTAAAAGTGAAATAAAAACAGCCACAAAACCAATAAAAAATGAAATCCGAGAACCTATTAAAATTCGGCTGAGATAATCCCTTCCGTATTTGTCTGTTCCAAAAGGAAAGCCACGATGCTCGATATAACTTTCATAATCTGAGTTCGGAAACTTTTTTAAATCTATTTTTTTCTCTAAACCTTTTAAGTCATCAGAAGCATATTCTATATATTGAAGTTTATCTCCCATAACTTGATAAGACTGAATCGGAACTTCGGTGTCTGTATTCTCTTTTCCAAAAAAAAGTTCTGGAAGAATATTTTGGTCAGAATCAATACCAGATGGAATAGTCAGTATTTGCACTTCAAATCCTGGAGATTTAGAGTGTATAGACAAATGCATCTGATTAGCATTTTTTGACGCATCTGGTGCAAAAAGGTAGGCAAAAATCGAAATCAGACCGATACAAATAATAATTCCTAAACTAAAAACGCCCCAAAAGTTTTTTTTAAACTTTTGAAGCGCTAAGCTTGTTAATGAGTTGTTGTTATTCAATTCTATTTATATGGAAATACTTCGACAAGTTCAGCATCACATTAGAACACTCAATCTAATTTTTCACATTTGCTACTTTATTCTTAATAGCATAAGTCATTTTTAAATCATTGAGAACATTTAATGCCTCTTCTATGTATACATCTTTGGCCAAACTTTGGTGCCAGCGATTACGCTTTTCCTTTAATACAGAATCTTGCTCCATTAACTTAATTTCATAAGGTAAAGAGTTGAATGTTAAATTAGTATTATATTCAGAAAGTTTTTCGAAACGCTTTGCTTCTTCTTCATTTAGCTCCATTTGCTTCTTGTACTCGTCATAATTTAAAGAGTACATTTCACGGTCTCTTATTTTCTTTACCCATTTGGCATTGGCATCAATCAACTTTAATTGTTCATTGGTCGCCATACGTGCTTTACTACGTTCGATAGTAGTATCGTAATCAAAGTAATTACCCCAGAGTTCATAGTCAACAGCATCGATTTTATCCCATGGCAAAGGGTTTTCTTGATCTTTTTCACCAATATCTATATAACTATAGCGATCTGGCACTATAACATCGCTCTTAACTCCTTCTAACTGTGTTGAACCACCATTAACCCTGTAGAATTTTTGAGTCGTAAACTTGAGCGCCCCTAAATCACCATTGGAGTTATTACGTACTAATCGATTTAAATCTAAAACATTTTGAACTGTTCCTTTTCCATACGTTTGCTTACTTCCAATAACAATAGCGCGCTTATAATCTTGCATCGCTGCTGCTAAAATCTCTGAAGCAGAAGCAGACAATTCATTAACTAAAATCACTAAAGGACCATCCCAAATAATAGACTTGTCCTTATCCTTTAAGACTTCTTTTGGCTGATCGGTTTCCTTTACCTGTACAATAGGCCCTTCCTCTATAAATAACCCAGCAATATCAACAACAGTCTGCAAAGAACCACCTCCATTGTTCCTAAGGTCCAAAACTAACCCTTCGACCCCTTCTTCCTTTAAACGGATGATTTCCTGTTTAATATCTGAAGCAGCGTTGCGTTTGTTGTAGTTTTCAAAATTCACATAAAACTTGGGCAGATTAATAACCCCAAAGGTCTTATCGTCTTTAATAACGGTAGAAGATTTTGCATAGGTTTCCTCTAATTCAACAATATCCCTAGTAATAGAAATATCTTCAATAGTACCATCTACTTTTTTAAGAGTTAAAACAACAGTCGTTCCTTTAGGCCCTTTAATGAGCTTAATTGCATCATCCAATCGCATGCCAACAACGTTTACTGACTCTTCTTCTTCCTCTTGTCTTACTTTTAGGATTTGATCGCCCACCTCGAGCTCATTAGCTCGCCAAGCTGGACCACCACTAATAATTTCGTTAACCATAATCGCATCCATTCGCTTTTGCAATCTTGCTCCTATGCCCTCAAAATTACCAGATATTGCCACATCAAAACGATCTTTATCTTCTGGAGCAAAATAGAAGGTGTGTGGATCGAACTCTTCTACTATAGCATTAACATAAACAGCAAACCAATCCTTACGTTGTCTATCATCGATAAAATCGTAAAGTTCATCAAGTGAACGTTTAGTAGTCCCCCTTGCTTGTTTTTCTAATTCAACAAGTGATTTGTCTCCTTCATTTTTCGATTTTTCATTTTGGGCAGAAAACACACTTTCCGGAAGACTTCCGGTCTCCATATTGGAATCACGTTGAGAAATGGCATCATCATAATTAGCAATAGTTGAAAATTTAAGCTGCTGTCTCCAGCGTTCTTTCATTTCACGCTTATTCTTAACATAGGTGAGTTTCTCATAATCTGCTGAATAGCTCTCTTGTTTAGAGAAATCAAATGGCTTATCCAAAATTTCAGCATAAATCTTTTTCGATTCTTCAATACGTTGCAATAACCGCTCATGTGTTATATTGAAAAATGACACATCATAGTCTTTTATTTGGTCATCCAATAGAGTTTTATAAGCTTCAAATTCTTCGATATCAGAAGCATAAAAGTAGCGCTTAAATGGATCTAACTGATTTAAATAACCCTCAAACACATGCTCAGAAAAACTATCATTTAGATCTTGTGGGTCGAAATGTCCGTTATCTAGTACATATGTGATTAATTGAATTAACAACTTATCTTTATCTGGATCGTCAAATGTTTTGCTCGTAAAACTGCAAGAGGCAAAAGCAATCAGCAGTGCCAGAAGTAAAAACTTATAATTCCCTTTCATTTTATCAATTTTTTAGAATTTTAAATAAGTAGGTTTCTATAATTTACTAAAATAGAAGAAAAAACCATGCCATAAAAAATCACGGCACTAATTTTTTGTTAAAGGTACAAATACCTATAGTTGTTGCACTTTTTAGTATTTTTATGCCATCCAAAATTTAATACTAATATGGCACAACGTCCTCTCATTTTAGTTACCAATGATGATGGTATAACTGCACCTGGATTGCGAACTTTAATTAGCGTTATGCACACTATAGGAGATGTTGTAGTGGTTGCACCGGATAGCCCTCAAAGTGGAATGGGACATGCAATTACAGTTAATTCTACGCTATACCTAGAAAATGTAGATATCGATGGCAAACAACCTGAATATAGTTGCTCCGGCACACCTGCAGACTGCGTAAAACTTGCTGTACGCGAAATACTGCATAAAAAGCCCGACATCTGCGTTTCTGGCATCAATCACGGCTCTAACTCATCAATCAACGTCATCTATTCTGGCACTATGAGTGCTGCTTTAGAAGCTGGTATTGAAGGTATTCCAGCTATCGGTTTTTCGCTTTTAGACTACAATTGGAATGCTAATTTTGAGCATTGCAAATCCTATGTTGAAACCATTACCAGGCAAGTTCTAGAGCATGGATTACCAGAAGGGGTCGTCTTGAATGTTAATTTACCGAATCTAGATAAAAAGGATATTAAAGGTATAAAAGTGTGTCGTCAGGCTCGTGCCAATTGGGTAGAAAAATTCGACAAGCGCACCAATCCTATGGGTCGTGATTATTATTGGTTAGCAGGAAAGTTTGTAAATATGGATAATGGTGAAGATACTGACGAATGGGCTTTAGAAAATGGATATGTTTCTGTCGTTCCTGTTCAGTTCGATTTAACAGCGCATCATACTATTCAGCAGTTAAATACATGGAAATTAAATTAAAATCTGCCTGAGCGGAATATATACATGAGAAAAGAGGTTTTAATTGGTTTTATTGTTGGCTTAATTGCAACTGTTTTTGGTTTGGTTTTTGCGATTCAGATTTTTGGCAAATCTGATGATTGGCGCGAAGTGGTACAGCAAGCTATTAATGAAGGTTTTTTAACTAAACTTATGAGTATAGGCGCACTATTAAATCTTGGTGCATTTTTTCTATTTCTGAAAAAGAATCAAGATGATAGAGCAAAAGGTGTTCTGATAGCAACTTTATTGGTTTTTATTGCGACGATGGTCATTAAATTTTTCAACTAAATGAAGTATTATATCATTGCTGGAGAAGCTTCGGGCGATTTGCATGGTTCAAACCTTATGAAGGCTTTAATAAAGTTGGATGCTAAAGCTCATATTAGATTTTGGGGAGGAGACTTAATGCAGGCTGCTGGAGGAGAATTGGTAATGCATTATAAAGAACGTCAGTTCATGGGGTTTACTGAAGTCATTTTTAATCTCAGAAAGATTTCTGGCCACATTAAATTCTGCAAAAAAGATATTGAGGACTTTCAGCCAGATATTATTATTTTCATTGATAATTCTGGCTTTAATTTAAGAATAGCCAAATGGGCAAAGGCTCATCATTTTAAAACGCATTATTACATCTCACCGCAAGTCTGGGCGTCCAGGGCTAGTCGTATTGAAAAAATAAAACGCGACATCGATGCCATGTACTGCATCCTTCCATTTGAAAAGGCATTCTATAAAAAATATGGCTATGATGTTCATTTTGTAGGTCACCCTTTAATCGATGCTATCGCTGATCGTCCACAAATTGACGAGAATGAATTTAGGCAAGCGCATCAACTTGGAGCAAAACCTATTATAGCTTTATTACCGGGTAGCCGCAAGCAGGAAATCTCCAAAATGCTGAGTATTATGCTAAGTTTGGTTGACGATTTTGAAGATTATCAATTTGTTATTGCTGGTGCCCCAAGTCAGGATTTTGATTTTTACAAGCCTTTTATAAAGCAGGATAATGTGAGTTTTATTTCTAACAAAACCTATGATTTGCTCAGTATCTCTAATGCTGCTCTAGTTACTTCTGGTACTGCAACTTTAGAGACTGCTTTGTATAAAGTACCACAAGTGGTTTGTTATAAAGCCAATGCAATTTCTTACCATATTGCCAAACGGATTATTACTTTAAAATTTATTTCTTTAGTTAACCTCATAATGGATCGCGAAGTTGTTACCGAACTTATACAAGGTGACCTTAACAAAAAACAACTAAAAAGAGAACTTATGGCAATTTTAGACACGGATAAACGCGAGCAACTCTTTTTGGATTATTATGAATTGGAAGAAAAACTAGGAGGTAAAGGTGCTAGCGAAAATGCCGCAAAGTTGATTTATGAGTCAACAAATAATTCTGAGAACTAAACCTACTATGAAAAAAATATTTTTCGCCCTACTCTTAATCTTAATTGTCTATAGTTGCAAATCAAAAAAAAACTATCCTACTAAAAAAAGTGAGACCCATACTGTAAAAGTCAATACAAGCACTAAACCTTCAGAAGAAGCGACATCTATTGTTAAGACTGCAAAAAAATTCAATGGTACGCGTTATAAGTATGGTGGCACCACGAAACGTGGTATGGATTGCTCTGGGTTGGTTTATACGTCTTTTACAGACAATGATATTGCTGTACCTAGAACCACAAAAGATTTATCTAGTTATGGGAATTGGATAGATCTTAAGGAGGTTAATGTTGGTGATTTGGTCTTCTTTGCCACAAAAAAAAATAGCCGAAAAGTCAATCATGTAGGTATTGTGACTAATGTACGCGCAGGGAATGTGGAATTTATCCATGCTTCTACCAGTAAAGGTGTTATGATTTCTTCTTTAGCCGAAAGGTACTGGTATTTTGCTTTTGTACAGGCGAGACGTATTTTGTAATCTTTTTCCTATATTAAATTTCTTTTTTTTATATTTAGTAACTCATTTTCATCTGTTTAAAATCTTTGAGTTCTGTTTTTCAGTTTTAAATGATGAAAGTTCATACTTGTTCCATGAAGTTACTGAATTTCATTGTTATAAAACTCACAATCTGTCTAGTCATCGGCATTGTAATTGCTCATTATTTTAAGCCAAATCACTATATTTCGCTCAATTGCACAATTGGATTAATCACTATAGTCAGTATATTATGGCTAGCTCATAGACGAAAGATAGATCGTACACCTTACTTTTCATTACTAGCCTACCTATCGATGATTGCTGTTGGAATCAATACATACAATATTCATAATGAAAAATTACAACCACAACATTATACCAATACCAAGCTTAACACATCTCTTAAATCCGTAACTTTCAAAATAAAAGAACGTTTAAAGTCAGACATTTATAATGACAAGTACATTGTTTCTTTGCTGTCTATAAACAAAAAAAATGTTTCTGGAAAGCTTCTAATTAATGTTAAACACGATTCTTTGGGTCATAAACTTCCCGTAGATGCAATACTATTTACATCTGTAGAATTGCAAAGTATTCAAAAACCCTTAAACCCTTATCAATTTGATTATAGTGCCTATTTAGAACTGAAGCAGGTTTATCATCAGCTCTATTTAGATTCAAAAGACCTACTGCAACTATCTGATGAGCCTACAACTATTTATGGTTATGCGGATAAATTAAGAACTGAAATAAATCAAAAGCTAATTAAAGCAGGTTTTAAGGATGATGTTTTAGGTATAATCAATGCTTTGCTTTTAGGGCAACGACAGACTATAGACAAAACCATTTACAATAACTATGTTAATTCAGGAACTATTCACATATTGGCTGTATCTGGTTTGCATGTTGGTATTATATTACTGATTCTCAATTTTCTTTTAAAGCCCTTACTCTATTTTAAATATGGAAACATATTAAGGCCATTAATTATAGTTATACTACTTTGGTTGTTTGCAATTATTGCTGGTCTATCACCATCAGTAACGAGAGCGGTCACCATGTTTAGTATCATAAGTGTTGCTATGCATTTAAAGCGACCAGCCAATATTTACAACACTTTAGCAATATCAGCTTTCTTTATACTGCTTATTAAGCCTACTTTTTTATTTGAAGTTGGTTTTCAAATGAGTTATTTAGCAGTGTTGGGCATTGTGAGTTTCCAACCTATATTTTATAAGCTCTGGCAACCAAAATATTGGATATTAGATAAACCATGGCAAATCCTTACTGTAACATTGGCAGCCCAAATAGGAGTTGCTCCAATTAGTCTTTTCTACTTTCACCAATTTCCCGGATTGTTTTTCATCTCAAATTTAGTAGTGATTCCTTTCCTAGGTTTAATTCTTGGTTTCGGGTTAATTGTAATTGTTTTAGCACTTTCGAATACACTTCATCCTACGGTTGTAAATATTTACAGCTTTATAATTGATAGCTTAAATGGGTTTATTGCATGGGTAGCCCAGTTTGAGGATTTTTTGTTTCGAGATATCCCATTCAGCTTAATTCAGGTTATATGTTCTTATGCTATTGTTATCACCTTTCTTCAAGCATATAAAACAAAAGCCTTTAAGTGGGTATCGATTTGTCTAATTGGAATCATTGGTTTTCAATGCACTTTTATTTATAACAATTTCAAAAAACAGAATGATGCTTTTATTATTTTTAATAAAAGTCGCTACACTATGATTGGTTTTAAGCACAAACATAAACTGACTGTACATCATAATTTAGATAGTTTAAAACAAGTTACAGACCATATCATTAGAAATTATAAAGTGGGTGAAAGGATTAATGAGGTTATAGTAGACCGTTTAGAATATGTTTATCAATTTAATGGTGAGACTATTCTAGCTATCGACAGCTCTGGGGCTTACAAAGGGCTAAGTTTTAAACCTGATTATATTTTACTCCATAATTCTCCTAGAATTAACCTTAACCGTTTAATCGACAGTCTAAACCCAAAAATAATCATAGCAGACGCAAGTAATTTCAAGACCTATGTAAAACGTTGGAAACTCACTTGTAGGCATAAAAAAATCCCTTTCCATTACACCAATGAAAAGGGAGCCTTTATGTTAGATTAATGTTTTTATTCCTTGAATGTAGGTTTAAAGGATTTATAGTATTCGTTAAACTTTTCTTGGGTATCCATCTCCTTGTATTTATCGGTCTTAAATAGCTTTAAATATAACTCGATTTGTTGTGGCTTTAAATAACCGGAGATAGGTGCAATAAAATTAGCATCTTCGTCAAAAAACACCATTGTAGGATAGGCACTTACCCTAAGGTATCTCGTGAACTCATGGGCACTGTTACGTCGTTTTGCCTTTGCAGGATCATAGCCCGGATTGCCGAAAGTTTGATCTTTATAGTTGACGACATCATTCCCTTCAGCGTTAAATTTAACGGCATAAAAGTGCTCGTTAATATAATCGACCACGTCTGGATTATGAAAGGTATGCTTATCGAGCATTTTACATGGTCCGCACCAACTGGTATAAGCATCCATAATAATCTTCTTAGGTGTGTTTTTCTGAAGCTCAATAGCCTCTTCAATCGTAACCCAATTAATTTCTTTTTCGAATGCTTCATCAGGATTTTGGAACGATATCAATGTCCCAAAAGTGATAAAAGCGATAACTATTTTTATTTTTTTCATGTCAGATTTGTTGCAAATATAATGTCGAACTTACAAAAAATGCTCCTATTACAGAGCATTTTCAATTATTTTTAACTAATCATAGTAATTACTTAATGCCATGCATCAGCTTATTTAAAAGCGGAGATAACAATACGATAACCCCTCCACATACCAAAGCAATGTATCCAAATTGAGTGAAAACGTCTACGTATAAATCTAAACTTTCCGAAATCGTCAAAGTAACTTCTGCCTCACCAGACTCGCCACCGGTTCCTGTTAAGGGTGCTAAAACGCTACCCGCAACATAATTTGACCCTGCAAAGGATAAAAACCAAGCTCCCATCAATGTACCTGTCATTTTTGGCGGTGCTAATTTTGTTACCATAGACAATCCGATTGGTGAAAGAAATAACTCACCAACTGTATGAAAAAAGTATAACCCAACGATTGTCCACATTGGGACTAAATAATTTTGCGCTGCTTCTTTACCCAGAATGGTTACCAAAAACCCGACACCAACGAGCATAATCCCTATTCCAAATTTAGCAGGAATGTTTGGATTCATTTTCAAGGCATCTAACTTCATCCACATCCATGTAAAAATAGTACCCATAACTAATATGAAAAATGGATTAAAAAATTGGGTCTGCCCAGCAGTCATATCCCAAAATCCTAAAAACCCTTCCCTATTTACATTCCTATCCGCAAATAAGGTTAAAGATGAACCAGCCTGTTCAAATAAGGACCAAAAAATAATATTCAATAAGCATAGAATTATAAAAATTATCATTCTATGGGTTAGTACCTTGCCGCTCTCAAAACCAGCCTTTAATAAGATGAAAATAACATATGCTGCCACAGCTATCAAAAGGTAACCCACCCAGCTATTGTTTTGAAGTAATAAGTATAATAACGGAAAAAGTAATAACGACAATAAAATCGTGACATGAAGCTTAGTTAATGGCCCAAAAACCTTCTTATGTAAATCCTCTGGATTTGGGGGCATAGCTGCATAATCAAAATACTTTTGACCACCAATAAAAATCACGAGACCAAGTAACATACCTACTCCTGCTAAAGCAAATCCGTATTTAAATCCATAAGTTTCGCCAACCCATACAGCTACCAATGTCGCAAGAAGAGCACCTAAGTTAATACCGATATAAAATATTGTAAATCCAGAATCTTTACGCACATCTTGGTCGTCATATAGCTTACCGACTATGCTGGAAATATTTGCTTTAAAATATCCATTTCCTACTATTATTACCGCCATACCTATATACAGCCATTGCAGATTACCTCCCAGAATCAAGAATTCTCCAATTGCCATCAAGATACCACCGAAAATAACAGCATATTTGTAGCCTAATATCTTATCGGCAACCCATCCTCCTAGAACTGGTGCCATATAAACCAGACCTGTATAAGCACCATAAATTGCAAATGCTTTAGCATCTCCTTCGAAAAGAGCTTTTGTAATGAATAGAACGAGGAGTCCACGCATTCCATAATAACAGAAACGCTCCCACATCTCTGCAAAAAATAAAACAAACAATCCTATCGGATGCCCTAAAAAAGTTCTGTCTTTAACTGATAATTCACTCATAATTATAATTTAGTTAGTTATTTTTAACCTTTAATCTTAGAAGCTTCTTTTTCTTCTTTTTTATCTTCCTTAATCTTATCGCCAAGGGTTCTATTTATGAAATTGGTCATTTTCTTATACAAGTGCAATCTTGTATTTCCACCATAGATGCCATGGTTTTTATCAGGATAAATCATCCATTCAAATTGCTTATCCGCTTGCACCAAGGCTTCAACCATACGCATGGTATTTTGCAAATGCACATTATCGTCACCTGACCCATGAACCAATAAGAAATCCCCTTTTAATTTATCGACATGGTTTATTGGTGAATTTTCGTCATATCCACTTGGATTTTCTTGGGGAGTTGTCATGTAACGCTCCGTGTAAATCGTATCATAAAATCTCCAACTGGTAACAGGAGCCACTGCAATAGCCATTTTAAATACGTCGTTGCCTTTAAATAAGGCATTACTACTCATAAAACCACCATAACTCCAACCCCAAATTCCAATGCGTGTTTCATCTATATAAGGTAAATCCCCTAATTTTTTAGCTGCTGCTATTTGGTCTTCTACTTCGTATTTTCCTAGTTCATTTTGAGTCACTTTTTTGAATTCTGCACCTTTGTAGCCTGTTCCCCTTCCATCGATACATACAACAATGTAACCTTGTTGTGCTAACATTTGATACCAATAATCATTGGTTCCGTTCCAACGATTAGCTACAGATTGAGATCCTGGTCCAGAATACTGGTACATGAATAGTGGATACTGTTTACCTTCGTCAAAATCCGCTGGCTTAATCATCCACATATTCAAATCAATGCCATTGACATTAATCGTACTAAACTCTTTTTTAGAGGTCATATAGTTCCCCACCTTTTGAGCCAGCCTGTTATTATCCTTAATACCTTTTATGAGATTTCCATTTTTGGCACTATTTAAGGTATATTCAGGAGGTGTTGTGGCACTAGAATGTGTATTTATAAAATAGGTGAAATCCGCACTAAATGAAGCACTATTTGTACCATCTGTTTTTGATAATCTTTTTTTATTCTTGCCATTTAACTTAATGGAATACACATCTCTATTAATCGAACCATTTTCTACGGATTGGTAATAAATGGTATTCTCTTTTTCATTAAAGCCATAATAATTGGTCACCTCCCAATCACCATTGGTCACTTGATTAATGAGTTCACCATCCTTTGAATAATGATAAATATGATTAAATCCATCATTTTCGCTCGTCCAAATAAAGCTATTGTCCTTTAAAAACGTTAAGTCGAATGTGACATCAATATACGCCTTATCCGTTTCTTCCAAAACCAAATCTGAAGTCATGGATGTCGTATTAATCATCCAAAGATCCAATTCATTCTGATGACGATTCATATATTGGGCGCTCAGCACATCTGCGTCATTGGTCCATTGAATTCTTGGAATATAAAAATCATTATAGTCCTTATTCACCTTTATTTCTTGGAGTTTTCCAGAGTTTAAATCGAATAAATGCAGCGACACCTTCGAATTTTCTTCACCAGCTTTAGGATATTTAAACACTTGCTGTGTTTGGTATAACCCAGAACCGAACACGTCCATTGAAAATTCTGGAACATTGGTTTCATCAAAACGGATAAAAGCAATTAAATTGCTATCGGCATTCCAATCGAAGGCCTTAACAAAACTGAACTCTTCCTCGTAAACCCAATCGGTTATACCATTGATAATTTTATTTTTTTCACCATCAAAAGTAATCTGTTTTACTTCACCTGAACTTAGATTCTTTACATAGAGATTGTTTTCAAAACCATAAGCGATTTTGGTACCATCTGGTGAGAGGGTTGGCTCTTGAACCAATTCATCTGAAACTTTAGTTATTTTTTTGCTGTTTATATCGTAAACAAAATACTCACCAAGCCTTGAGCGTCTGTAAACTGGCACTTCATTTGTTGTTAATATAACTTTAGATTCATCTTCACTAAAGGTATAATCAAAAAAACCTTGAATTTCTGCTATATCAGCAGAGGAGACCAAGGTTTTTACTTTCTCTAAAGTTTTGTAATCATAAATATCAAGGGTAGATGCTCTATTCGCCCTATCAAAATTTAAGACCGAATACTGTTTTCCGTTTTTCATAGAGTGTAAGGCCTGCATCCCTTCGGTTCTAAAGGCTCCACTCCAAATTTCCTCGAGTGATATTTGTTTGTCTTGGCAATAAATTAAAGAAGTGGTTAAGAAACCAATAATTGCAATGAAGAATCTCATTTTTACGTCTTTCATAGTTTGATAAAGCAATGCCAAGTTTACTAAAAATTATGCAAAAAATAGCTATTATTAACAGTAAATCGGCAATAATACGAGTTTAAGGACATATTTTATGCCATTCCTAAGTATCTTTGCTTTTTTAAACCTATGACATTATGCCACATGCTATTTCTGGCTTTTCTAAACTTTCAAAATCCGAAAAAATCCAATGGCTTTTAGATACTTATTTTTCTGATAAAGAAGCTGCCAGAACTCTAGTAAAGCAGTATTGGAATACGGACGAGAAGCTTCAAAAGTTGCATGATGAGTTTATAGAAAACACAATTACCAACTTCTATTTACCCTTGGGTGTAGCGCCTAACTTCAAGATAAATGATAAGCTTTTTACGATTCCAATGGCTATAGAAGAAAGCTCTGTAGTAGCTGCTGCAAGCAAAGCGGCTAAGTTTTGGTTGGATCGTGGTGGTTTTAAAGCTAAAGTGATTTCAACCGAAAAAATTGGTCAGGTTCATTTTACTTATAGTGGCGACTTTGATGAACTTCATTCTTTTTTTGAAAGTGTTAAACCTAGATTATTTTCAGCCACTTCCGATATTACTAAAAATATGGAACGCAGAGGTGGTGGTATACTAGATATTGAGTTAAGAAACAAGTCCCAGGATTTAGGCGATTACTATCAATTACATGTCACATTTGAAACGCTTGATGCCATGGGAGCCAATTTTATAAATTCGTGCCTTGAAGCGTTTGCGAAAACCTTTAAAGACAAAGCCAAGCACACCTTAGATGGCGATTTAGAGGTTGTGATGAGTATTTTATCTAATTATGTCCCTAATTGTTTGGTAAAGGCTGAAGTCTCTTGCCCAATTTCTGAATTAAAAAGTAAAGACATTTCTAATCCAGAACTCTTTGCTAAAAAATTTAAGCAAGCTGTTAATATTGCTGAAGTTGAACCTTACAGAGCTGTAACACATAATAAAGGTATAATGAACGGCATTGATGCTGTAGTATTAGCTACAGGAAATGATTTTAGAGCCGTAGAAGCTGGTGTACATGCCTATGCTTCAAGACATGGTAAATATTCTAGTCTAACCCATTGCTCTATTGAAGATGGTCTTTTTAAATTCTGGATTGAGATTCCTTTAGTTTTGGGTACTGTTGGTGGTCTTACCAGTTTGCATCCATTGGTTAAATTTTCTCTTGAAATGCTCGAGAAACCATCGGCCAAAGATTTGATGCAAATCGTGGCTGTTGCTGGTTTGGCTCAAAATTTTGCCGCTGTAAAATCATTAACCACAACAGGAATTCAAGAAGGTCATATGAAAATGCACTTGATGAATATTCTCAATCAATTTGAAGCAACTCCTAAAGAAAAAACGGCATTAATTGAACACTTTAAAACTAATGTGGTCACCCATAGTGCAGTTGTGGAAGCTATTGAAAAACTTAGAAAAACTAGTTAGGTTGGTGACTGAGGCTCTCGAAGTCACCACTAATAATAATTATGCCTAAAGGATACGTTTACATATTAGAATGCAATGATGGCTCATATTACACCGGTAGTGCGTTAGATATTGAGAAACGCATTAACGAACATAATGATGGTAGAGGTGCTAATCACACAAAAAAAAGGCTTCCTGTCCATTTAGTCTACCTTGAAAAATTCCAAAGAATTGATGATGCCTTTTACAGGGAAAAACAAATTCAAGGTTGGAGTAGAGCAAAGAAAGAGGCTCTGATAAATAACAATTTACATAAGTTGCCTGAATTATCATTAGCTCATAGGGATAAGGTGGCTTCGAGAACCTCAGCCACCAGTAAACGGAAAACCTCAACAGATATAACGTTGCCTAAGGCAGTTACAGAGGGAACTCGAAGTACTCTTGAAGGCAACACATCAAAAAAAACTTTCAGAAGCAATGGCAAACTGCTAATCACAGGTGAATATGTGGTACTAGATGGTACTAAAGCATTGGCCATTCCAACTAAATATGGTCAAAGCTTAACGGTTGAAGAAAACAATACCGAAACCATTGTCTGGAAAAGTTTTAACGAAAAGGGCGAGATTTGGTTTGAAGATGCTTTTAAGATCAATAATCCGGATTTTCTAAAAACTGTAAAAAAAGACTTCTCGGTCTCTTCTCGACTTATTCAAATTCTGAAATCGGCTCAAATTTTAAATCCTGATTTCTTAAGACAAAACCAAGGCTATACAGTTACAACTCATCTCGACTTTAACATAAAATGGGGACTCGGCACCTCATCTACGTTAATCAATAATATTGCAAATTGGGCTGAAATAGATGCCTATAAACTACTTGCTAAGACTTTTGGAGGAAGTGGTTACGATATTGCCTGTGCTCAAAATGGCACACCTATAACTTATCAACTCATAAATCCAAGAAAACGAATTATAGAAGAAGCTTCCTTTAATCCTTCTTTTAAATCGCATTTATATTTCGTTTACCTCAACCAAAAACAAAATAGCCGTGATGGTATTAAAGCCTACAAAGCCCTCGGAAAGGTCAGCGTTTCCGTAATTAAAGCGATTAATCAAATTACAAAGCATACCATAAGATGTACATCCATTTCAGATTTCGTAGATCTGATTACCAAGCACGAAGACCTGATTGCTGATTTAATACAACAACCAACCATAAAATCTAAATGGTTTAGCGACTTTGATGGAGCCATTAAAAGTCTGGGAGCTTGGGGAGGCGATTTTGTTTTGGTTACTTCAGAAGTTAACCCAAAAGATTACTTTAAGTCTAAAGGGTTTGAAACTATTATTCCTTACAAAGAGATGGTGTTAAACTAAAAAAAGGCTTTACAATTATTGTACAGCCTTTTATGACATTATGAGCTAAACTTAATAAACTGTTTTGGCTCTGTTATCTTCAATATCAGCAGCCTCTTCTAAAGCCTGGTATACTTTACCTTGAACAGAATTTCTAAGCGTTGTATTTAATCTATTCATAATAGATGTATAATTATCTAGTTCTGTAGCATCCGTAACTTTAGTAACTTCTATAATATAAACCCCCTTCTCACCATCAATAGGTTTAGAGGTTTTACCTTGCTCTAAACCAAATGCCGCACCAATTACTTTTGGCTCATTACCTGCACCAGCTAGCGTCGTATTTTTTAATGTTAAAGCTGCTGCCGTTTTAGAAGCCTGTCCTTGATTTTTTGCAATCTCTTCAACAGTAGTTCCGGTAATTTTTTCGCGAATCATTTTCGCTTTCTTTTCTTTTCTAATTTTTGGTAACGCTGTAATGGAAGCATCCTCTACACTCATTAAGCCTTCTTCGTTCTTTTCTACCAATTTAGCGACTATGAATCCAAAACCTGAAATTGGAAAGTTTTTGTAATCACCAATATCCGTACCTTCTTCAAATGCCCAACGCACTACTTGTCGTTGACTTCCTAAACCTGGGATATTTTCATCCAGTTCCTTAAACGTAATTGGTTTTACGATAAGTTCACGTTCTTTAGCCAATTCTTGAAAATCACCATCTTTTGCTGCTATTTCAAACTTAGACATCTTATTGAATACATCTTGTAGCGTTTGGTCAGACGGTTCTATCTTTCTAGCTAATGTTCCTATTTTATAAGCATTATTGGTACTCTTTTGTTCTAAAATCTCAATAACATGGTATCCAAAAGATGTACCGACAACATCAACATCACCTACTTTATTTTCGAAAGAAAACGCTTTAAATTCTGGTGCCATTCCAGCATTATAGGCAAATTCGATTTCTCCATCATTTTCGTTGCTGACTTTATCCGAAGATAGCTCTAATAAATCCATGAACTTAGTTCCGCTCTTAATCTTTGCTAAAATACTATCGGCTGTCTTTTTAGCTTCTTCTGGTGTTTTAGTGACAGAGGCGTCTGCTCTTTGTCCTCCAACAAATGGCACTAAAATATGTCTTACATTAACGGTATCTGGCATCTGCTCAATAGCTATCATCTTAGAAAGTTTGAAGAACTCGCCATCTTTGTATGGCCCATAATACTGACCAACATTCAATTTCATCAAGCTATCTTTGGCTACAGCAGGTAATTGCGCTACTCTTAAAAATGAATCATCGTAATTGATATCCGAGTTTGAATTGATAAACTCCTCGATATCCTTCGCCGTATCGAAGCCTGGAATAGTATCCGTATTTCCACTACTATCATTGTACTCTGCCCTATCTGTTTTTAACTTTAATAAATCAGCTTTTATAGCATCTTCATCTGCTACCGAAGCTTCTTCCTTAAATTCTACATAAATGACTTCTCTACTGGCTTCGGCTTTAAAATCATCTTCGTGGTCTTTCATATAAGCCTTAATGTCAGATGTTGTCACTTCTACAAGGCTATCAGCAATAGTTGTATAAGGTATTTGCACAAAACGAATATCTACATTTTTAGCATCAGCATTATACTCGTCTTTTGCTTCTGCTATCGTAGCTCCTATTCCTGCTCTAATCAAATTGTAATACGATTGCTGAATGGCATTGGAGGCAATAGTTTGTTCATTGTTTGCCCAACTTTCGTAGTTAACCAAGAAATTACCAAGAGGTGCCGTATCACCCTTCAGGTCTTTTAGATTCGCAATAAAAGCATTAAGACGATTCACGTCAAAGGTGCCATTTTCATCCTGAAATTCTGGATATGACTGAAAACTATTTTTAAGTAAATCGCGCATTTCATCTTTCTCAACCGATAAGCCTAACGCTTCATACTCGTTCTCCATAATTATTTTACGAAGCTCTTGATTGTAAATTGCATTCATGGCTTGCGTAGAAGTAATTCTTCCTCCAGCTCTATCTTGATAGTTCTTCACTTTCTGTTGAAAATCATTTCTTTCGATATCTTCGCCATTAACTGTAGCGACTACACCTTGGGTATCTGAAAAGGCATTTGGATTATCTATTACACCTTGAATTACAAAAGCGAATAATGCCAGTGCAATGACCAATATTAGGATAAGTGAACGTTGTCTAATTTTATTTAAAATTGCCATAGTCTATCATTTCATGTAAATAAGTTCGCGAAAATAGTGTTTTCTAGTAAATTATAAAAGGCTAAAACCAGTTTTTATAAGCGATTTAAGTGTTAATCTAACTCTAGTATTTTGAGCTGTACAATATCTATTTTGGTGGATGACACTTCCTCAATGGTAAACCTAAAATTCTCTATTTGAATCGTTTCATTTTCTTCGGGAATGCCCTCGGTTTTGTTCACAATCAATCCGCCCAAAGTTTCATAGGCTTCGCTTTCTGGGAGATTTAACTTGTAGGTTTCGTTAATATAATCGACTTCTAATCGTGCAGAAAATCTATAGGTGCTCTCATCGATTTGTTCTTCTGTCATATCGAGTGAATCGTGCTCATCTTCTATTTCACCAAAAAGCTCTTCTATAATATCTTCAACAGACATGATGCCCGACGTACCACCATATTCGTCAATGACTACTGCAATACTCTGGCGTTTTTTAGTAAGTAAATTAAGAACATCTTTGATGAGAATTGTTTCAGGCACGAAGCTCACTGGGATTATCATTGACTTAATAGTCTTTGGTTTTTTGAAAAGCTCAAAAGCGTGCACGTAGCCTAAAATATCATCAATAGTATCTTTATATACTAAAATTTTAGTATGGCCTGTTTCAATAAACAATTGCCTTAGATTTTCTATGGACTCAGAGATATCCACTGCGGTAATTTCGGTTCTGGGCACCATGACCTCCCTTGCTTTTACATCGGAAAACTCTAGTGCATTCTGAAATATTTGAATTTCACTATCGACCTCTTCATGGTCTTCAAAAGATTCCATCTGTTCACTAATATAGTTACCAAGTTCAACTTTGGTCATCGCTAAAGCCACATCTTCACCCTTGGCATTAAATACATATTTTAATACTGTATCTGAAATCCAAAGCACCAAATCCGAAATCCAAGTAAATATTAGGTAAAATATATAAGTAGGAAGTACTAATACTTTGAGTAAGGTGTTTGCATAAATTTGAAAAAACACCTTGGGCAGAAATTCTGCTGTAATAAGTATTACCAAAGTCGAAATGACTGTTTTGGTCAATAATTGAAAATCCGTTAATAAATAAGTCAGTGTCGCATTATCCGATGGCAATATAGATTGAAACCATTTTACCAAAACATCTCCCATTGTGAGACCATAAATCACTAAAGCAATGTTATTTCCAATCAGCATAGTAGCAATATACTTGGAAGGCTTTGCTGTTAAATTAGTTAATAGTCTACCTAAAAAATTGTCTTGCTTTTTTTCTAATTCTATATGGATTTTATTAGAAGAGACGTAGGCGATTTCCATCCCAGAAAAAAAGGCTGAAAGAATTAGTGTAACAATAATAATGACTATATCAACAGCCATGAATTATTCTTTATTTCTATCCTGAAACTTTTTGGCGAATCGCTTTCTAAAAAAGAACATAAATAAGGCTAATGCTACAAAGAACAAAGACATATAGGACCTGTTTCTATCTTGAGACCAATTGGATATGGCATCCCAAAGAAACAGAATTGCAAAGACGATATAAGCGTACTGAAAGAATTTTAAGATTTTCATTAGCTAGAAATGAATGTATTAATGCTACAAAGATAGTTAATTATCGAGTTCGAAGTCACCACCCATTTCTAACATTTCGAAGTCTTTGAAATCTTTATCTGAGTCAAAACCAACACCATGCAATGGGCCTGCGGCTCTTTTAAACACCCAAGGTCGATTGGTAAACACCCATTCTAATTTTTCATTATAATACAACTGATCAGTCTCTAAAACCTCGCCATTGTGAGTTGTAATGACAACATCACCCCTTAAATCTATAATATCCGTATCCGGGTAAAAAATAGCATAACGCGATGTAATGGTCGTTATTTTACCATCATCGTCGTAAACTTTTAATAGAATGCCTTCTGGAAATTCTGAAAATGAAAAATCCCGGTTAGAGTAGTCCAACATTTTTGGACTAATGAGATTTGCTTTCAGGTGAATGGAATCCTCAACTAGCTCCGTATATTTTAAATCGATTTGCTCTGCTTCCCCAATAGGCTGATTTTGGAGCACTCCGACTTTTTGGATTTCACTAAAATCATTTTCACACGAAAAAAACATAGTCACAACAAATGCTGTGACTATGTTAAATATACTGTATGAATGCCTTAGTCTCATTAAATCTTTGGCACCGTTACTGAACGCTGTATCCAACAGCCTATCTTTATGACCTCGCCAGAATTTCCTTTAGTGAAAATATCTGATTTTGAAGGTGCGCTAGCTCTATAACTCTTTGCTGATTTAGACGCTGCAGATCTTAAACGCCCATCTACTCTACCTGCTTTTTCTGCTTCTGTAGCTGCCAACCAAAAAACTGCTCGCTTACTAAAATTATCACTACCACAATTATTAGCACTCTTTGCATACATAGCAGCGATTGCCAAATAAGGTGAGCCATCTGAAGGATTTAACTTCATAGATTCCATATAGTATTGTCTGGCTCTCCCGTAGCTACCTTTAGACTTTAAATCATTAGCTAACTTTTTATATAGCTTTGCTTTTCTTAAAGGGTCAGATTCTAAATCTAAGGTCTGGTCAAAATACTTTTGTTCTCCTGTTAAGAGATATAAATAGTAGGATGTATCAGCTGTAGGTTTTATACTATTTTTTTGCTCAACTAATTTTAAGAACAAAGGATCTTCCTTGCACCCTTTGGCATACATCCGGTTCATGGCACGTTGCAACCAAATTTCATCAGTTTTCTTATTCTCAAAATCCCTCTCGTATAAAGGCACCAAAACATCACAGTTTGCTCTATCACCAAGTTTCTTATCCATACTTGGAACAACCTGTTCTTCTAATGCCTTAATATTAGCTTCGTAATAATCCTTTAACTTCCCTTCCTTTTTTGATAAAGCCGTCCCTGATTCTTCTTTTTCAACGAGCTTATTTAATTTCAATGTATTATCACCGACTATATTTTCAATCACCTCAATAACATCATCGTACTTATCAAACATAGCTTGTGCTGGTTTTTGACCTGCATCAAACAAATCTACTATCAAAGAAAAATAGGTATAAAGCCCTTTAGCATTTGTAAAATTCTTTGCATCTTTAGTATAAGCTTCATCGAACATATCATATAACTGTGCATCAGTTTTACCCAACTCTTTTTGATATTTATAAGCTAGATTAGCTTTATCTACTAAAACTTCACCAAGGTCGTATTTAGATTTAAAGTGCTCTCTACTTTGATCATAAAGCACCATTAAATCGTTGATATGCCCAACCTGATCTGCTCCTGTTGAATTCCCTACCTTGTGTAAAAGTATTTTTTCTCCATGTGCATAAATAGCCCTGTTGAATTTTGGACATTTGTTTCGAACAACACTCCAAGGTTCGTAAGCATCATCATATTTTTTGCTCTTCACATAACTATCAAAAATTGATAAATTATTCATGCACTCTTCGTCTTGTTGAGCAAAACTAAAGTTGAAACTCACAAAAAGAGCAGCCAATAATAGTGTTATTTTCGTCTTCATTTTTAATTTATTATCGTTAGTTATACTTTCTTTGTCTAAACCATCTAGAGTTCAAAGATAAACTTAAGTTGAAGTTTATGAAATTCTCTTGAATTAAGTTTTCGTTAGTTGTACCACGTTGTCCATATTCTATACCAATATTAGCATTTGAAAATAAATTTCTGTTTCCAACTGGTAAACCCAATCCAAAAGATATGCCAAACTCGTTGATCTGTTGATTATTTATTACTAAACCTGTGTTAGAATAGTTAAATCCTGCCCTATAAACCACACGTTTAAAGTAACCTGAGAAGGCATTATAATTAGGAATATAAAAACCACCTAAAGAAATTTGAGACGAATTTTCGTATTGGGTTCCGGTATCTGCAAACACCGGATTTGAAAAATCACTTGTTGTTTGTAACGTGTATTCTGCACCGACAAACCAAGATTTTGGCTTTCCTATACCAGCACCAAAGGACAACCGTGATGGCAATGTTAATTCTGTGTTTTCTAAACCTTGTTCTTCTAAATCGCCCTCAATCGTACCGAAAGGCAATCCTGTAGGCTCAAAAGTAATCGCATCGAGTATAACGGTCGAAAACGTCCTTTCGTTTTTGGAAGATAGATTACTTTTAGGTGCGTACGTCGTTGTTAGTGATAATTCCAATTTATCATTAAGCATTGTTTTAAATGCCAAACCAAAATTTAAATTAAGCCCACTTAAATCCGACCGGCTTTCCTCTAATGTTTGATATTGTACCAAATCACCTTCTGAGGTATATTCTATGTCGATAGCGGTATTTTGGATATTACCAAAATTATAGTTGACATCAACGCCAAAACTCAGTTTATCCGTAATCTGATATCCAAAACCGGCAAAGACCTTATTAACACCACCTTCGCCTTCAAATCTGTTATCTAAATTGTTATCATCATTAACATTCTGTAGTCTGTAACCAACGGAGGTGAAGGGCAATAGACCAAATCCGAATCCGAATCTCCCCACAGGGACTGATAACGCTATGTAATCAAAAGTTGAACTATTCGCTTCCGCCTCAGCAGAACTACTTTTTAAGGTAGATGTAGATGCGGTACCCGCAACCGCAAATTTTACGGGCCTACTCTCATTATCAAAAGGATCAGCTTCAATATTTTTACTAACGTAAGCAGCCGGATTTCTTAGATTAACGTGTATACTGTCTAAATAAACACTTATACCACCCATGGAACGGTTTTCTACAGTGCCTCTAAATTTAAGACTTCCTATACCATAAAAAGAATACGGTGATGCAGTTCCTTGTTGAGAAAACGCACTAAGGCTAAATATTGCAATACAAATTACAATGATTTGTCTTACCATTACTTTGAATTAAATTCCAGAATAAAATTCAAACCTTCCAACAGAAAATTTGAATTCGCAAATATGCTATTTTTTAATTGGTTTGACAAAAATTTGGCGTCACCACCTGTTAAAATAACTGTTAAATCTTGATGTTTCGCTCCATAATGGTCTATAACACCATCAATTTCTTTAACAACTCCTATGACAACACCAGAATGGATAGAGGATTCTGTTGTATCGCCAATTATTGTTTTTGGTTGGTCTTTTTCTAATAACGGAAGGTTTGCGGTTAAATTATGTAGGGCTTCATAGCGTAATCGTATGCCAGGAGAAATTGCCCCACCCAGATACTCATTTTTATCGGTAATAACATCATAGGTAATGCAAGTCCCAGCATCTATGACCAATACATTATAATTAGGAAATTGACTGACCGAAGCACTTGCAAGCGCTATACGATCTACACCCAAGGTCTCTGGTGTTTTATATAGATTCTTAAATGGGAGTTTAACGTTATGGTTCAATTCTAGCACTTCTAAATCGGCTTCAATAATTTCAAGTTGCTTTTTGGTTAATCGTCCAACGGACGAAATGATTGCAGCCTTAATTTTGGGAAACGCTTGCCTAAATAATTTATAGTGCTCTTTAAAGGCTTTAAGTTCAAAACTTACCTTATGAATAAGGTTATCGTTTTCAAAAACAGCGAGCTTTACATAGGTATTTCCAACGTCAACAATAAGGTTCATAAATCAATGAATTGTACAAATTTATAAAATCAATTTTTACAAATTTCTTTTTGGTAATACTAAAAATGAATTTATATTTGCATCCGCCTTTACAATAGTATTGTTTTGGTATAAAATTTCGCTTAATTAAGCAACTGGTGCCTTAGCTCAGTTGGTAGAGCAAAGGACTGAAAATCCTTGTGTCCCTGGTTCGATTCCTGGAGGCACCACACCAAGCGCAAAACCCACTTAAATAAGTGGGTTTTTTTGTTATATGGTTTAAAGCAAAAACAGACTGTGTTGTAGCGTAGTTTTACATTTTCAGCATTGGTTTCAAAGGGATATATAGTGTATAAATCTTAAAAGCGGCACTACATAAACTCATAACAATTTCATTATGAAACCTTTGTAAAGATTTTCTATTTTTTCACTAAACTTCGATATTAAGGGAGTTAAACTAAAAATTTGACACCATTGAACATCATAATAATTTATATCTAAAATTCTATTTTTCAAATAGTTAACAACACTTAAACACTATTGAGTTTAGATTAACCTCACTTGTAATACGGCACGACCATGACGTAACGGCTAATTTAGATTTAAATCATCAAAAATTTTGAATTCAAAATTCATGAGCCAATTAAACAAATATAGCAAAACGGTTACCCAAGACCCAACACAGCCAGCAGCGCAAGCCATGCTGCATGCCATTGGGTTAACTAAGGAGGATTTTAGTAAGCCTATTGTTGGCATAGCCAGCACAGGTTATGAAGGCAACCCTTGCAATATGCACCTCAATGACTTGGCCAAATTGGTGAAAGAAGGTACGCAGCATGAAGATGTTGTTGGCTTAATTTTCAATACGATAGGAGTAAGCGACGGAATTTCTATGGGGACCCCAGGAATGCGTTATTCCTTACCATCTCGCGATATCATTGCAGATTCTATGGAAACCGTTGTACAAGCTATGAGTTATGACGGCCTTGTGACCGTTGTAGGTTGCGACAAAAATATGCCAGGCGCACTTTTAGCTATGATTCGGTTGAATCGCCCATCCATTTTAGTATATGGTGGTACAATTGAATCCGGTTGCCATAATGGAAAGAAATTAGATGTGGTTTCGGCCTTTGAAGCTTGGGGAAGTAAAGTTGCTGGTACCATGACCGAGAACGAATATCAAAATATTGTAGAGAAGGCTTGTCCCGGAGCGGGTGCCTGCGGAGGTATGTATACCGCCAATACTATGGCTTCATCCATTGAAGCTTTAGGTATGGCCTTACCTTTTAACTCTTCCAACCCAGCGTTAAGTGATGAGAAAAAGCAAGAATCTATTCGTGCCGGTGAAGCCATGCGTGTTTTGTTAGAAAAAGACATAAAACCTTCAGATATTATTACAAGGAAATCCTTGGAAAACGCCATCCGATTGGTAACAATCTTGGGAGGTTCTACCAATGCTGTACTGCACTTTCTCGCCATTGCCAGAGCAGCGCAAATCGATTTTACACTTAAGGATTTTCAAGATATTAGCAATAATACTCCGTTTTTGGCGGATTTAAAACCTAGCGGCAAATACCTCATGGAAGATGTACACGCTATTGGTGGTATTCCAGCGGTTTTGAAGTATCTTCTTAAAAAAGGCTTGCTGCATGGTGATTGCTTAACCGTAACAGGGAAAACTTTAGCTGAAAACTTATTGGATGTCGAAGATTTAACCGAAGGCCAAGATGTGATAAAACCTATTGAAAAACCCATTAAAATATCTGGACATTTGAGAATACTTTATGGCAACTTAGCTACCGATGGAAGTGTGGCAAAAATCACTGGAAAAGAAGGGTTAAGCTTTAAAGGAAAAGCCAAAGTCTTTGAAGGAGAGTACGCAGCCAATGATGGTATAAGGGATGGTAAAGTTGAAAAGGGCGATGTAGTAGTTATACGCTATGAAGGACCTAAAGGCGGTCCTGGAATGCCAGAAATGCTGAAGCCAACCGCTGCAATAATGGGTGCTGGTTTGGGCAAGGATGTGGCTTTAATCACAGACGGAAGATTCTCTGGTGGAACGCATGGCTTTGTTGTGGGGCATATTACCCCAGAAGCGCAAGAAGGTGGCACTATTGCCTTTGTAGAAGATGGAGATATGATTACTATTGATGCTGAAACCAATACCATAACCGTAGAAGTGTCGGAAGAAGAATTGCAAAAAAGACGTCAAAACTGGAAAGCACCAGATTTAAAATTTGAGCGAGGCGTCTTGTACAAATACGCAAAAACAGTATCCTCAGCATCCAAAGGCTGTGTCACAGACGAATTTTAAAAGAAAAGCAGATGAAAGAAACACAAACCATACAAACCCAAGTAAAAAGTACAGCAACTACTGAACGCATCTCAGGGAGTGAAGCTGTAGTAAGATGTTTGCTCGAAGAAGGGGTGAAAGTACTTTATGGCTATCCTGGTGGAGCTATAATGCCTGTTTATGATGAGCTTTACAAATACCAAGACAAAATCCACCATGTATTAACCAGACATGAGCAAGGCGCTACACATGCTGCCCAAGGTTATGCGAGAATTTCTGGAGACGTTGGTGTAGCTATAGCCACTTCCGGACCAGGAGCCACCAACCTAATTACAGGTATTGCCGATGCACAAATAGACTCAACACCTATGGTTTGCATCACCGGTCAAGTACCATCTCATTTATTGGGAAGTGATGCGTTTCAGGAAACAGATATTGTTGGTATTTCAACTCCAATTACCAAATGGAACCATCAAATTACCGAAGCTTCTGAAATTCCAGAAGTTATGGCTAAAGCGTTTTACATAGCAAAAAGTGGAAGGCCTGGGCCAGTACTCATTGATATCACTAAGGATGCCCAATTCGAAGAATTCGATTTTAAGTACGAAAAATGCAATGGCATCAGAAGCTACAAACCTGTTCCTGAAACAGATTTCACATCTTTAGAAAAAGCAGCAGAACTTATCAATACTGCAAAAAAACCTTTAGTGGTTTGGGGACAAGGTGTTATTCTAGGTAAGGCCGAAGAAGAATTTAAAGCAGTCATTGAAAAAGCCGGCATCCCTTCAGCATGGACAATTTTAGGTGCCTCCGCAATTCCGACCTCTCACCCATTAAATGTTGGTATGGTAGGTATGCATGGCAATTACGCCCCTAATGTATTGACCAATGAATGTGATGCTTTAATTGCCATAGGTATGCGATTTGATGATCGAGTAACAGGAAATCTCGCGACCTATGCTAAGCAAGCTAAAATTATACACTTTGAAATTGATCCTGCTGAAGTTGATAAAAACGTAAAAACCGATGTGGCTGTATTAGGTGATGCCAAGCAAAGTTTGAAAGAACTACTGCCCTTATTGAACGCCAACTCACACCATGAGTGGCATCAAAAATTCAAAGACCTCTATAAAATAGAATTTGAAAAAGTCATTAAAAATGATTTGCACCCTACAAAAGAAGGTTTAACCATGGGTGAAGTTTTAAAAGAAATAAACAAACAAACTAAAGGTGAAGCTGCCATAGTAAGCGATGTTGGTCAGCATCAAATGATTGCTTGTCGTTATGCGGAATTCAATACCACTAAGAGTAATATTACTTCAGGTGGACTTGGCACAATGGGATTTGGCTTACCTGCGGCGATAGGAGCAAAAATGGCTGCACCAGAACGCGAAGTCATTTCAATCTGTGGTGATGGTGGCTACCAAATGACTATTCAGGAGTTAGGTACCATTTGTCAGCAAAAGGCTGCCGTGAAAGTCGTCGTACTCAATAACGATTTCCTTGGTATGGTTAGACAGTGGCAACAATTGTTTTTTGATAAACGTTATGCCTCTACTGAAATGACCAATCCAGATTTTGTAGCTATTGCCAAAGGCTATCATTTAAACGCTAAGCGTGTTACAAAACGTGAGGAGTTGGCGGATGCTGTAGAAGAAATGATTGCGAGTAAAGAACCTTACTTTTTAGAAGTATGTGTCGAAAAAGAAGATAATGTTTTTCCGATGATACCATCAGGAGCATCAGTTTCAGATATTAGATTAGATTAGTTATGGAAAAAGAGATCAAGCATTTTACAGTATCTATTTATACCGAAAACAACATCGGTTTACTAAACAGGATTTCTGCGATATTCCAACGCAGACATATCAATATCGAGAGTTTAAATACCTCGAGATCCGAAATTGAAGGGGTATCGAGATTTACTTTAGTGGTAGACATTACCGAAGAACAGATGAAAAAAATCATCGGTCAATTAGAACGACAAGTAGAAGTTATAAAGGCCTATTATCATACCGATGAAGAAACCATTTACCAAATCTCAGCCATGTTTAAAATTAAATCTGACCTTTTGTTTGAAGAACGTCAGATTCAAAATATCATCAAGGAGAGCAATGCTAGAATCGTAACGGTTAATAAAGAGTTCTTTGTTCTTGAAAAATCAGGAAGAAAACAAGAAATCGATCTGTTGCATAGGGAACTTAGTGCCTTTGGCATTATGCAATTTGTACGTTCCGGACGCATTGCTGTCACTAAAAGCGAAATGAAAATATCACAAATGCTTGAAGCATTTCAAGCGCACTAAAAACCAAAAGAAAATGTCAAATTATTTCAACACATTATCATTAAGAGAACAATTAGAGCAATTGGGGAAATGTCGATTTATGGAGGCTTCAGAATTTGAAGATGGTGTAAAGGCATTAAAAGGAAAGAAAATTGTCATTGTGGGCTGTGGTGCCCAAGGCCTTAACCAAGGATTAAATATGAGAGATTCTGGATTAGACATTTCTTATGCCTTACGTCAGCAAGCCATTAACGAGCAAAGAGCGTCCTATAAAAATGCGACCTCAAATGGATTTACGGTTGGCACTTATGATGAATTAATTCCCGATGCTGATTTGGTTTTAAACTTAACACCAGATAAGCAACACACCAATGTGATTAAAGCTGTGATGCCTCTGATGAAACAAGGTGCGACGTTGAGCTATTCCCATGGTTTTAATATTGTTGAGGAAGGCACTAAAATTCGTGAAGATCTTACCGTGATTATGGTGGCGCCAAAATGTCCTGGAACCGAAGTTCGCGAGGAATATAAGCGTGGTTTTGGAGTGCCTACACTCACAGCAGTTCATCCCGAAAATGACCCTCAGAGGAAAGGTTGGGCACAAGCCAAAGCTTATGCCGTAGCTACTGGAGGACATAGAGCTGGTGTTTTGGAATCCTCATTTATTGCGGAAGTGAAGTCCGACTTAATGGGAGAGCAAACGATTTTGTGTGGTCTACTACAGACAGGAGCTATTTTATCTTTTGACAAGATGGTTGAAGAAGGTATAGAGCCCGGATATGCCGCAAAATTAATTCAATTTGGCTGGGAAACGATTACCGAAGCCTTAAAACATGGTGGTATCACCAATATGATGGATAGGCTTTCGAATCCTGCAAAAATCAAAGCCTTTGAATTGTCTGAAGCATTAAAAGACATTATGCGTCCACTGTTTGAAAAACATATGGATGATATCATCTCTGGTCATTTCTCAAAAACGATGATGGAAGATTGGGCCAATGATGATGTTAACCTACTAACTTGGAGAGCAGCTACTGGCGAAACAGCATTTGAAAAAACAGAGTTAACCACAGACCACATCAGTGAACAAGAATACTTTGATCATGGTGTACTATTGGTAGCCTTTGTAAAATCTGGTGTCGAATTAGCCTTTGAAACCATGGTAAGTGCTGGCATTATTGAAGATTCTGCGTATTACGAATCCTTACACGAATTGCCATTGATTGCCAATACCATTGCCAGAAAAAAATTGTTCGAAATGAATCGTGTAATCTCTGATACGGCAGAATACGGTTGCTACTTATTCGATCATGCTTGTAAGCCGTTATTAAAAGATTTTATGAAGACGATTGACACCTCAGTCATTGGCAAACCGTATACAACGTCTAATGGTGTTGATAATATTGAACTTATTGCGGTAAACGATGCCATAAGAAATCATCCGATTGAGGCGGTTGGTCAACGTTTACGGGCAGCCATGACAGCCATGAAAACCATTAAGACCGCTAACGTTCAAGATTCGGTATTGGTATAATAATTAACAACCCTCAGAATCAGAATTCATTTAAGAATTCAAATCTATGGATCATACAACTGCGACATATAAACCGACACTTGCAGCTGTTGAAGTTGCAGTAGAAAAATTAAAAGGCATCGCTTCGGTGACACCTTTGGTCAAAAATGAACGCTATTCCAAACACTTTGGTGCTAACATCTATTTTAAAAGAGAAGATTTACAAATCGTAAGATCTTATAAAATAAGAGGGGCATACAATAAAATAGCTTCCTTGAGCCCATCACAGGTTGAAAACGAAATCGTATGTGCCAGTGCTGGTAATCATGCACAAGGCGTGGCCATGTCGTGTAAACTTTTAAAAATAAAAGGTACCATTTTTATGCCTTCACCGACACCAAAGCAAAAGATCGATCAGGTTAAAATGTTTGGTGAAGATTACATAGATGTCGTTTTGGTTGGTGATACCTTTGACGATGCCTACGATGCAGCTATGGAGCAATGCGAACGTCTCAATAAAACTTTCATCCATCCCTTTAATGATGAAAAGGTTATTGAGGGACAAGCTACAGTAGGATTAGAAATTTTTAATCAAGTAAAGGAGGAGCCAATCGATTATGTTTTTGTTCCCGTTGGAGGTGGCGGATTATCTGCAGGGTTATCTAGCGTGTTCCGAATACTTTCACCAGAAACTAAAATTATTGGTGTGGAACCTAAAGGTGCGCCTTCCATGTTGACATCCATTCAAAATAACAGAAACACAACGCTTAACTCTATTGAGAACTTCGTTGATGGCGCAGCTGTAAAACGTGTTGGAGATTTAAATTTTGCGATTTGCAAAGATACTTTAGAGGATATCGTGGTGGTTGATGAAGGTAAAATATGTCAGACCATTTTAGATTTATATAACAAAGATGCGATTGTGATAGAACCTGCTGGAGCCTTAAGTCTTTCGGCTCTAGAGCAATACCAAGAACAAATACGAGGCAAAAACGTTGTTTGTGTGATTAGCGGTAGTAACAATGATATCACCAGAACTGCTGAAATCAAGGAACGTGCTCTCCTCTATGCAAAGCTTAAGCATTACTTTATTATCAAGTTCCCACAACGTGCAGGTGCTTTACGCGAATTTGTAACCACAATTTTAGGTCCAGAAGATGACATTACCCATTTTGAGTACACCAAAAAAGTAAACCGTGAGAAGGATGTTGCCGTAGTTGGATTACAGTTAAAATCACCTGATGATTTACAACCACTTATCACCAAAATGAAACTTCATAACTTTTTTGGAGATTACCTCAACGATAAGCCGGATTTATTCCAATTTTTAATATAATTGTTAAAAAATTAAATTAAGTGAAAGTACTTAAGTTTGGTGGCACGTCAGTTGCCAATGCCGAAAATATAACCAAGGTTATTAATATTGCTAAAAGCGAAGCTCAAAAACAAAGGATTGCTGTTGTGGTCTCCGCTTTTGGCGGGATAACGGACCAATTATTAAAAGCAGGTGAGTTAGCGACTCAAAAGGACCTGAGCTATGTAGATACGTTTGAGGCCATAAAAGCAAGACATATAGAAGCCTGTAAACTTTTACTACCTAAAAAGAAAAGTGAGCTTGTTATATTGAAGGTAAAAGATGAGTTAAAAACATTATACGATTTACTTCAAGGCATCTATTTAATCAATGAGTTTTCGGATAAAACAAAAGATAAGATTTTAAGCTACGGCGAATTATTGTCGTCTTATATTATTTCTGAAGCCTTGAAAGAGTCTGAAACATCATCTACCTTAAAAGATAGCAGAACATTAATTATTACAGATGCTAACCATACACAAGCCAATGTAAAGGTTGAAACAACTAATAAAAACATAAAGGATTATTTTGATGAATCGGATGAAAAAATAACACTACTTCCGGGTTTTGTATCTAAAAGTGATACTAACGATACCACTACTTTGGGAAGAGGAGGATCGGATTATACAGCAGCTCTAATTGCTGCAGCGGTAGATGCATCTATTTTAGAGATTTGGACAGATGTAAGTGGTATGTTCACGGCAAACCCAAAACTCGTGAGGCAAGCCTTTCCAATTGAAGAAATATCCTATCAAGAAGCAATGGAACTCTCTCATTTTGGTGCCAAAGTATTATATCCACCTACGGTTCAACCTACATTGCAAAAAAAAATACCTATTTATATAAAAAACACATTCGAGCCAGAAGCTGAAGGTACCTTGATCTCAAAAAATCCTAAAAGCAAAAATGGGCCTGTTAAAGGTATCAGTCATGTTGAAAATATCGCATTGTTAACTCTAGAAGGTAATGGGATGGTTGGTGTTCCAGGATTTTCAAAACGTCTATTCTCTGTACTATCGCTTAACCAAATCAATGTGGTTCTCATCACCCAAGCTTCTTCCGAACACTCCATCTGTGTTGGAGTTTTTAGTGATGATGCCAAAAAAGCAAAACAAGTTGTGGATGAAGAGTTTGCTTACGAAATCTCATTAAAAAAAATCAAACCCTTATTAGTAGAAGGAGATTTAGCCATTATCGCTGTAGTCGGTGATAATATGAAAAATCATCAAGGGATTAGTGGCCGAATGTTTAGAGCTTTAGGACAGAATAATGTTAATGTTAGAGCCATAGCACAAGGTGCTTCAGAACGTAACATTTCCGCAGTAATTGCCCATAAGGACATTAAAAAGGCATTGGTGTCGCTTCACAATATCTTTTTTGAAAAACAAATAAAGACCTTAAACCTGTTTATTGTTGGACTGGGTAATGTTGGAGGCATATTACTAAAGCAAATCAAGAAACAACAAGCACATTTAAGAGAACATCTATTATTGAATATCAGAGTCGTGGGTATTAGCAACTCTAAAAAAATGGTATTTAATACTCAAGGTATTGATCTTAGGGATTGGAAATCGCAAATTGATACTGGTACCGACAGAACACACGAATCATTTTTTGAAACGGTGAAATCACTCAACTTAAGCAACAGCATTTTTATTGACATTACTGCAAACGAGGAGGTTGCCAATACCTATACCAATTATTTTGAAGAGAGTATCTCAGTGATTGCTTGTAATAAAATAGCTTGCTCATCATCATACAGTGCTTACAAAACATTAAAAGAACTATCTAAAAAGTATGGTGCATCCTTTTTGTTCGAAACTAATGTAGGTGCTGGATTACCAGTGATAAACACCTTGAATAACTTGATTAATTCAGGAGATGAAGTCACCTCCATACAAGCCGTGCTATCAGGTAGTTTAAATTTCATCTTTAATAATTTTAACCATAATAATAGCTTCCACGATATTGTAAAGCAAGCACAGGAAGAAGGTTACACCGAACCAGACCCAAGAATTGATCTTAGTGGCGTGGATGTGGCTCGTAAAATTTTGATTCTCGCAAGGGAATCTGGGTTTAAAATAGATTTGAACGATATTGAAAACAAATCGTTTTTACCAGAAGAAAGCATTAAAGCTGATTCTGTTTCCGATTTCTATGACACTCTAAAAACCAAGGCTTTGCATTTTGAAGGATTATATGCTTCTGCTGATCAAAATAATTGTCAATTGAAATATGTAGCCGAATTCAATAATGGAAAAGCTAAAGTAGGTTTAAGGGAAGTCGACAAAGACCATCCATTCTATAATCTAAAGGGTAAGGATAATATTGTACTGTTCTACACCAATCGTTATCCCGAACAACCACTGATTATTAAAGGTGCTGGTGCGGGAGCTGAAGTAACAGCATCTGGTTTGTTTGCAGATATCATTACCTTAGGGAAAAACTAGAGTATGAACCAAATTAAAGTCTTTGCACCAGCAACAGTTGCAAATGTGTCTTGCGGTTATGATGCCATGGGTTTTGCACTTAGTGAATTAGGTGACAACATGGTTTTTAAAAAAACCGAGACCAAAGTCGTCAGGATTACGGAAATCCATGGTGCTGACCTTCCATTTGAAGCTGACAAAAATGTGGCTGGTGTTGTAGCAAAACTAATGCTCCAACATAGTGAAGCTGATTTTGGTTTGGATATAAAAATCCAAAAGAATTTTAAGCCAGGAAGTGGTCTGGGGAGTAGTGCTGCTAGTGCCGCAGGTACTGCATTTGCAGTTAATGAACTTTTGGGTTCAAAATACGACCATCTTCAATTAACCAAATTTGCCATGCAAGGCGAAGTCGCAGCTTGTGGCTCCGCTATTGCAGATAATGTTGCGGCTTGTATATATGGAGGCTTTATTTTAGTCAGAAGTTATGAACCATTGGATATTGTGCCCATCCCTACTCCATCGGAGTTGGTAGCCACTATTATTCATCCACAAATTGAAATAAAAACCGAAGATGCACGTAAAGTGGTACCAGAAACTATTCCCGTTAAAACGGCAATAGCACAGTGGGCAAATGTCGGAGGACTTATTAGTGGCTTATATGCTGGTGATTTTGATTTGATAGGCAATTCCCTTATTGATTATGTTGCTGAACCTCAGCGCAAACTACTTATTCCTCATTTTGATGAAGTCAAAGAAGCCGCCATAAAATCTGGAGCCTTAGGTGTTGGTATTTCTGGTTCTGGACCTTCAATGTTTGCTTTGAGCAAGGGTATGTTTATGGCTAAACAAATCGCTGAAGCCATGCATGCCATTTATGAAAAATCTGGAATCGATTATGCGATCTATGTGTCTAATATCAGTAAAACAGGAGCAAGACCAATATGATCTATTTTAGTTTAAATCGTAATGCACCAGAAGTATCGTTTCAGGAAGCGGTTGTGAGAGGTTTGGCTCCCGATAAAGGCTTATACTTCCCCAAGGAAATCAACAAGCTTCCAGATGCTTTTTTTGAGACTATCGAAACACTGGATAATGTTACGATTGCTTATGAAGCCATCAGACAATTTGTTGGCGATGAAATCCCTGAATCCGATTTAAAAACCATTCTTAAAGATGTCTTGAGTTTCGATTTTCCAGTCATTGAATTGGAAAAAAACATGGCCTCTTTAGAATTGTATCACGGCCCAACTATGGCCTTCAAAGATGTTGGCGCACGTTTTATGGCAAGGTGCTTAGGCTATTTTAACAAGCAAAATGATAATCATCAGGATATTACCGTTTTGGTCGCGACCTCTGGTGACACAGGAGGGGCCGTGGCTAATGGTTTTTTGGGAGTCGAAGGTGTTGAAGTCGTTATTTTATATCCAAGTGGAAAAGTTAGTGAGATACAAGAAAAACAATTGACGACTCTTGGTCAAAATATCACTGCTTTTGAAGTTGATGGAGTTTTTGATGATTGCCAAGAGATGGTAAAACGCGCCTTTTTGGATGAAGACTTTAAAGGCAAACGAACTTTAACCTCAGCCAACTCTATCAATATTGCCAGATGGTTGCCACAAATGTTCTATTATTTTTTTGCCTATAAAGCTCTAAAACATAAGACTGAACAGCTCGTGTTTTCTGTACCTAGTGGCAACTATGGAAATATTTGCGCAGGAATGATGGCTCAAAAATTAGGGTTGCCTATAGACCATTTTATAACAGGTACCAATGCAAATGCTATTGTTCCAGAATATTTGAAGACAGGTGATTATAAAACGAAATCTTCGGTAGCAACAATTTCCAATGCCATGGATGTTGGTGCGCCAAGTAATTTTATACGTATTGAAGAATTACATCATCACGATTTCGAGGCTTTAAAAAACAATTTGTCCGGTTATAGTTATTCAGATTCAGAAACTATTGAAGCTATTAACTATTTAAATGACACCTATAACTATGTGGCTGACCCTCATGGCGCCATAGGTTATCTGGCATTAAAGGATTATTTAAAAACGAATAAGGCACAAGGTGTGTTTTTAGAAACCGCACACCCTATTAAGTTTTTACCGGTAATGCCAAAAGCCATTGCTGATAAAATCTCCATACCATCCCAAATCGAAGTAATAATACATCTTGAAAAGAAAAGTATTTTAATTTCGAATTATGAGCAATTAAAAGAACAATTGCTCAAATAAAAACCACTTATTATGAAACATAATGAGATCCCTCAAGAATTTCAAATTAAAGAACTCACACGTCAATCCACCTATTTACTTGATGGTGAATTGATAGAATGGAACGGTGCAACATCCGAAGTTTATTCTACAATTTCCTCTACGGAAGATTATAAACCCACGTTATTAGGAACGATTCCAACCTTGACAGAAAAAGAGGCTTTACAAGCTTTAGATGCAGCTTCAAACGCTTACGGTAAGGGCCAAGGTCTATGGCCAACGATGAAGGTAGCAGATCGTATAGCTTGTATGGAAAAGTTTGTAGAACAAATGAAAACTAAGCGCGATGAAGTCGTAAAACTCTTAATGTGGGAAATTGGTAAGAACCTACCCGACTCCCAAAAGGAGTTTGATAGAACCGTCGAATATATCTACGACACCATTGAAGATTACAAACAATTAGACCGTAACAGTGCTAAATTTCATAAAAACAGTGGCGTCCATGCCCATATTAGACGTGGACCGCTTGGTGTGGTGTTGTGCTTAGGACCATATAATTACCCATTAAATGAAACATTTGCTTTGTTGATTCCTGCATTAATGATGGGAAACACAACAATATTTAAACCCGCAAAGTTTGGGGTGTTATTAATTTCTCCATTATTAGAAGCCTTTCAAAATAGTTTCCCAAAAGGCGTTGTAAATATTCTTTATGGCAGAGGTAGAACAGTGGCCACTCCTATTATGCAAGATGGACGCGTGGATGTATTAGCATTAATAGGCAACAGTAAGTCTGCTAACGCTTTACAAGATCACCATCCAAAAAGCAACCGATTAAGAATGGTTTTAGGATTGGAAGCCAAAAACCCAGCTATTGTTTTAAAAGATGCTGATTTAGATTTAGCCATTAGCGAATGTATTGCGGGCACCACATCATTCAATGGGCAACGGTGTACAGCATTGAAAGTATTGTATGTCCATGAAGATATCGTGGAAGAATTCAACAGGCGTTTCTCTAAAGCTGTTGATGCCCTTAAGTTTGGAAACCCTTGGGATAATGGTGCTAAATTAACACCATTACCAGAACCAGATAAACCAGCCTATATTCAAGAATTGATTGATGATGCTAAAGCAAAAGGCGCAGATATAGTGAACGCTAAAGGCGGAGAAACTACAGATAATTATATTTTTCCTGCCGTGTTATATCCAGTGACTAAGGATATGCGTGTGTACGAAGAAGAACAATTTGGCCCTGTTATCCCAGTGATACCTTTTTCAGATATTGAAGAACCTCTAGATGATATGGCGGCCTCAAATTACGGGCAACAAGTAAGTCTATTTGGTAAAGACACGAATACCCTAGCACCATTAATCGATACGCTTGTGAATTTGGTATGTCGTGTTAATCTCAACAGTTCTTGCCAAAGAGGACCCGACGTGTATCCATTTACTGGGCGTAAAGACTCAGCAGTTGCTACGCTAAGTGTTCATGATGCACTTCGTTCGTTTTCAATTAGAACATTTGTTGCGTCTAAAGACAATGACTATAACAATGCTATTTTAAAAGACTTGCTCGATTCTAAAGCATCGAACTTTGTGAGTACAGATTACATTTTGTAGTGAATTATTCGAATATTCTTAAAATAACGCAAGCTATTTTAAGAATATCATAATTATCATGAATAAAGTCGATAAAAGGTAGCTTGTTAAAAATATATTTCTACTTTTATACTAAGTTTAAATACGAAAAGTCATTTTGTTAGCTTTAACCTTCATATTTATTTTTAGCACTGTTGTTGTTCTTAACAACAGTAAAAGGTTACGTCCCGTTTTTCGTCGCCCGTAAGGGTATATTTCTATTTTAGAACTTAGGTGAGTCCAGTTCTGTTTTCAAAAAAAATCAAGCTACATTTTTAATCCAAAACACAATTACAATGAAAATTGTTATTGCTGATAAATCACATACGGTTTATGCAGATATCATCTGTAAAACTATTGAAGAAGCCGCACAAGTTAGAGGCACAGGCATTGCTAAGCGCAAGCCTGAATATATCATTTCCAAAATGGAAAATGGTAATGCGGTTATTGCTTTAGAAGGTAATCAATTTGCAGGATTTTGCTACATCGAAGCTTGGAGTCATGGCAAATTTGTGGCCAATTCTGGATTAATTGTTCACCCAGATTTCAGAAATCAAGGATTGGCGAAAAAAATAAAGAAAGTCATCTTTGAGCACTCGAGAACTAAATTTCCAGATTCTAAAGTCTTTAGTATTACAACAGGATTAGCTGTTATGAAAATGAATAGTGAATTGGGCTATAAGCCTGTAACCTTCTCAGAACTTACAGATGACCAATCGTTTTGGAAAGGATGCCAAACCTGCAAAAATTATGATGTATTGCAGCGTACTGAACAAAAAATGTGCTTGTGCACAGGTATGCTTTATGACCCATCCAAACAGGTTGTTGGAAAAACTTCCAAACATAATTATGATAAAAAAGTATGGACAAGATTGAAAAACATCAAACAATCGAGGTTCTTAAAAAAAGATAAAAATTGAACACATGAAAAAATTAGTTATTGCCTATAGTGGAGGATTGGACACATCGTACTGTGCCGTTAGTCTAAGCAAAGCTGGTTATGATGTGCACGCTGTTAGCGTCAATACTGGTGGTTTTACTGAAGAGGAAATAAAATCCATTGAAGCCAATGCTTATAAAATGGGTGTTAAAACCTATAAAAATATTGATGCTGTTACCAGTTATTATAATAAAGTGATCAAGTATTTAGTCTTCGGTAATGTACTAAAGAATAATACCTACCCTTTATCAGTAAGTGCCGAGCGAATTATTCAAGCTATAGAGATTATTCAATATGCCAAGAGCATTAACGCTAAATATATAGCTCATGGTAGTACAGGTGCTGGTAACGATCAGGTACGTTTCGATATGATCTTTCAAACTTTAGCACCAGACATTGAAATCATTACACCTATTAGAGATGGTAAATTGACCAGACAAGAGGAAATCGATTATCTCAAAGCAAATGGCATCGACATGTCTTGGGAAAAGGCGAAATACTCAGTAAATAAAGGGCTTTGGGGAACGAGTGTTGGCGGTGATGAGACCCTGACTTCAGAAAAACCATTGCCAGATTCCGCGTATCCATCACAGTTAGAAAAAAATAATGAACAAAAAATAGTGCTCAATTTTAATAAAGGGGAGCTCATAGCGGTCAATGGCAAGATTGACCAACCTCAACATTGTATAAAAGAACTAAATGACATTGCTTCTAAATATGCTATTGGAAGGGATATCCATGTTGGTGATACTATTGTTGGCATTAAAGGACGTGTTGGTTTTGAAGCTGCCGCAGCATTAATCACCATTAAAGCACATCATTTGCTTGAAAAACACACCTTAACTAAATGGCAATTACAGCATAAAGATTACCTGTCTAGTTTTTACGGCATGCATTTACACGAAGGTCAATATTTAGATCCAGTAATGCGAGATATAGAAGCCTTTCTTCAGAATAGCCAATCTAAAGTGACTGGAAGTGTGTTCGTCACTCTAAGACCGTATCATTTTTCATTAGATGGCGCCTCTTCTTCTAACGATTTGATGAATGCAAAATTTGGAAGTTATGGTGAAGAAAATAAAGGATGGACCGCTGAGGAAGCCAAAGGCTTTATTAAAATCAATGGCAATCAAAATAAAATCTATCAACAAATACATTCAAAATCATGACTAAAGTAGGCATCATTGGAGGCGCAGGTTATACAGCTGGTGAGTTGATACGATTATTATTGAATCATCAGCATATAAAAATCGATTTCATTTTCAGCACATCGAATGCCGGGAATAAAGTCTACAAAATTCATCAAGATTTAATTGGCACGACCGAACTCGTATTTACTAACCAAATCAATTCGGAAGTAGATGCCTTATTTTTATGCTTGGGGCACGGAAATTCCAAGGCGTTTTTAGAGGGGCATAGCCTTTCAGAAAGTACCAAAATCATAGATCTTAGTAATGATTTCAGACTAGAAGCTGATAAATATTTCGAAGGAAAAGAATTTGTTTACGGATTACCAGAATTACAAAAATCAGCCATTCAAAACGCGAATTATATTGCCAATCCTGGTTGTTTTGCGACTGCTATTCAATTGGCATTATTACCATTAGCAAATAGCCATTTGATATCTGATGATATTCACGTCAATGCTGTTACAGGAGCAACAGGAGCCGGTACATCGCTATCCAAAACCACACATTTCACTTGGCGCGATAACAATTTTTCGTATTACAAGCCATTTACGCATCAGCATTTAGGCGAGATCAATCAAACCATTAATCAACTTCAAAATAATCTTGATTCTGAAATTTATTTTATGCCTAATCGCGGGAATTTCTCAAGAGGCATTTTTGTAACGGTTTATACCAATTTTGATGGTGAACTTTCAGAAGCACAAAAGCTATTTGAAGATTACTATGAAGATGCACCATTTACGATTATTTCAGATGAAACCATTCATTTAAAACAAGTCGTTAACACCAATAAATGCATCCTTCATTTACATAAACACGACAATAAATTATTAATAACAAGTATCATAGACAATTTATTAAAGGGAGCTTCAGGACAAGCCATTCAGAATATGAATTTAATGTTTGGTTATGATGAAACCGAAGGATTGAATCTTAAAGCAAATTATTTTTAATTAGAGGTCATTGCGAACGTAGTGGAGCAATCTCATAAAACAGATTACTTCAGTCATTCTTCCTTCGCAATGACGATAACAACGAAAAAACATGAAAATCGCAATCATAGGCACAGGAAACCTGGGAAAATCTATAGCAAAAGGATTAATTACCACCAATGCTATCACAACGCTTTACCTTACCAAACGAAATTTAAGTGACATACAAGAATTCGAAGGTTATAATAACGTAAGTCTAACCTCAGATAATATTGAAGCAGTAAAGCAATCCGATATATTAATTTTTGCAGTGCAACCAGCACATTTCGAAAATATCCTAAAGGACATTAAGCCTTATCTAAATGAAAATCACGTGCTAATTTCAACTATTACAGGGTTTACCATTCCTAAGATCGAAGCAGAAGTTGGTGCAGAAAATTTTATTATTAGAGCCATGCCAAATACAGCTATTGCGGTTGGTAAATCCATGACCTGTTTGTGCTGTAATGAACTAGGTAAAAAACGGATTAAAGTTGCTGAGGCTATTTTCAACCGATTAGGCCATACGCTAGCTATACCAGAGTCACAGATGCAAGCAGCAACAGTTGTCTGCGCAAGTGGTATTGCGTTTTGGATGCGCTTAATTAGGGCTACCACACAAGCGGCTATACAATTAGGGTTTGATGCTAAGGAAGCGCAAGAGTTGGCCATGCACACCAGTGAAGGAGCCGCTAATTTGTTAATAACCACAGGGAATCATCCTGAAGAAGAAATTGATAAAGTGACCACGCCAATGGGCTGTACCATCGAAGGTTTGAACGAAATGGAACATAAGGGTTTAAGTTCTTCATTAATTCAAGGGATGGTAGCCTCATTCAAGAAAATCAACAATATAAAAGAAGAACAGATATGAGTTTGTTTGATGTTTATCCTTTATATGATGTAACACCAAGGTATGCTAAGGATGTCTTTGTCTATGACGACAATGGCAGCAAGTATCTCGATCTTTATGGTGGGCATGCTGTGATATCCATTGGGCACTCGCATCCTAAATATGTATCTGCCATTACGAATCAGGTTAAAAAGTTAGGCTTTTATAGTAATTCTATAAAAAACACATTACAACAAAAATTAGCTGAGCGACTAGGTAAGCTTTCTGGTTGCAGTGACTATCAATTATTCATGTGTAATTCTGGCGCAGAAGCTAATGAAAATGCCTTAAAGCTAGCCTCATTTCATAATGGTAAGTCCAAAATATTAGCATTTAAAAATTCATTTCACGGAAGAACCTCGGCAGCGGTTGCGGCTACTGATAACTCAAAAATAGTCGCGCCAGTTAATGCACAGCAAATCGTTGACTTTGTAGATCTTGGTGATTTAAATACAGTCGAATCCATATTAAAACACAATGCAACCTGTGCGGTTATTATTGAATGTATTCAAGGTGTAGGTGGATTGGGTCAAAGTACAACTGAATTTTATCAGGGTCTAGAAGCGCTATGCCAACAATACAATACGGTTTTAATCGCCGATGAAGTACAATCGGGTTTTGGAAGAACTGGTGATTTTTTCGCCTTTCAGAAGCATGGTTTGAGACCAGATATCATTTCAATCGCAAAAGGTATGGGTAATGGATTTCCTGTTGGAGGTATTTTAATCCATCCATCCATAAAACCATCATTTGGCTTGTTAGGCACCACTTTTGGCGGTAACCATTTGGCTTGTGCTGCTACCCTATCGGTCTTGGACGTTATTGAAAGTGAAAATTTGATGCAAAATGCAGCCGATATTTCTGAATATTTTCAGGAAAAAGCAAAACAGCTTCCTAAACTAAAGGCCATCAAAGGCAGGGGATTAATGCTTGGCCTGGAGTTTGATTTCCCGATTTCAGAATTGCGAAAACAGCTCATTTTCAAGCATCACATATTTACAGGAAGTGCTAAAAATCCGAATCTCATTCGAATACTTCCTCCATTAACGGTTCAAAAAGTACATATCGATATGCTTTTTGAAGCATTGAAAACAGAACTTGATTAATATGCTACATTACACATCCATATCCGACATTTCAAACCTTTCAACACTAATAAAGGAGGCGATTGCATTGAAGCGTAACCCTTTTCAGTTTGAAACCTTAGGGAAGCATAAAACGTTGGTCATGCTCTTTTTTAATGCAAGTTTAAGAACACGGTTAAGCACTGCGAAAGCAGCAGAGCAATTAGGTATGCACACTATGATTCTGAATGTTGAAAACACCTGGAACCTAGAATTTGAAGATGGCACTGTAATGAACCTGAATGCTTCAGAACATATTAAGGAGGCGGCTCAAGTGATATCGCAATACGCTGATGTTATTGCAATTCGCGCATTTCCAGACCTAAAAGACAAAGCCAAAGATGAGTCTGAAATTATAATTAATGGTTTCAAAAAGTACGCTTCCGTACCAGTCATTAGTATGGAAAGTTCAACGGCGCATCCCTTGCAAGCTTTGGCAGATGCGATTACCATTACAGAACTATCGGAAAAACAAAGACCAAAGGTGGTGTTGTCTTGGGCACCGCATCCAAAGGCTTTACCACATGCGGTTGCCAATTCATTTGTAACGATGATGCAGCAGTTAGAGGTGGATTTTGAAATTACCCATCCCGAAGGTTACGAACTGAATCCTGAAATCACAAAAAGTACCAGAATCAATAATAATCAGAATGAGGCTTTAAAACATGCGGATTTTGTATATGTAAAAAATTGGAGCAGCTATTCGGATTATGGAAAAATATTGAATGAAGATCCCAATTGGATAATGACTAAAAATAAGTTAGGTCATGCTAAATTTATGCATTGTTTGCCCGTAAGACGAAATGTTGTGGTTGAGGATGCAGTGTTGGATAGTGAACAATCCGTTGCTATTGAGCAAGCCAACAATAGGACGTATGCCGCGCAAGTGGTACTTAAGAAAATACTTGAAAACTTAAATGAATAATGTCATTCAGAACTAAGTGAAGAATCTTTTGGATTAGAGATTCTTCGTTTCACTCAGAATGACAAAAACGAATAATGAAAACATTAAAAATCATAAAAATCGGCGGAAACATTATTGATGACTCAAAGGCATTATCAGACTTTTTGAAGCAATTTGCCAAGTTAGAAGGGCTTAAAGTACTGGTTCATGGTGGTGGAAAATCGGCTTCAAAATTAGCCGACCAAATGCATGTTCCTGTAAAAATGTATAAAGGTAGGCGGATTACGGATTCGGATACTTTAGATATCATCACCATGGTTTATGCTGGGAAAATCAATACAACTATTGTAGCCCAACTGCAGGCAAATCATTGCAATTCCATTGGGTTTTCTGGTGCTGATGGCAATACGATTATTTCAGAAAAGAGACCTGTAACACCTATTGATTTTGGGTTTGTTGGTGATATCAAAACCGTTGACACTAGTGTTTTAGAACTACTACTGACTAACAACATCACACCTGTATTTTGTGCCATAACGCATGATGTGAAAGGTCAGTTATTAAACACCAATGCTGATACCATTGCTTCAGAATTGGCCATCGGTTTTGCAAAAACATTCAAAACGGAACTGTATTACTGCTTTGAAAAAAATGGTGTACTAGAGAATGTTGCTGATGATAATTCTGTTATTCAACAGATTAATACAGAAACCTATCAAACACTCATTGACCAAGGTGTTATAGCGGATGGGATGCTTCCAAAATTGACCAATTGCTTTAATGCCATTAACCACAATGTGTGTAAAGTTTGTATTGGGAAACCAGATATGTTATTTCAATCAAAATCTATCCATACAACCATTCAAAAATGATAAAGACACTGACCGCTGAAGCTATTGCTTTATTAAAGCAACTCATAGAGACACCTTCGTTTTCTTCCGAAGAAGAACAAACCGCTTTGCTTATCGAACAATGGTTTACAAGACATAATATTCCTTACAAACGGCAAAAAAATAATGTTTGGGCTACCAATAAGCATTTCAATAAAGATAAACAGACGTTGCTTCTCAATTCGCATCACGATACCGTAAAACCGAATAACGGCTATACCAAAGATCCATTTAAAGCCATTGTAGACGATGGAAAACTATACGGTTTGGGCAGTAATGATGCAGGTGGTTGTTTGGTATCACTTTTAGGAACCTTCACCTATTTCTATAAAAAGAAAAATCTCGATTATAATTTAGTTATGGTGGCTTCGGCTGAAGAAGAAAGTAGTGGTCAGAATGGTTTAAACAGTATGCTATCGGTTATTCCAAAAATTGATGTCGCCATTGTTGGTGAGCCCACTTTGATGCATTTAGCTATTGCCGAAAAAGGGTTGGTGGTTTTTGATGCTAAAGTTAAAGGTACGGCAAGCCATGCGGCGCATCCCAATGATGATAATGCGATTTACAATACCATTAATGTACTGAAATGGTTTCAGGAGTTTAAGTTTGATAAAAAATCACCTGTGCTTGGTGATGTTAAAATGACGGTTACCCAAATTAATGCTGGCAAACAACACAATGCCGTCCCTTCAGAAGTGGATTTGGTCATTGATGTCCGCGTTAATGATAAATATACCAATGCCGAGATTGCAGACATACTGAAGAAGACATCACCTTGTTCGCGTATAGAACCGCGAAGTTTACGACTCAATTCATCATCTATTCCTGTACATCACGATTTGGTAAAAGCTGGTATCGCCTTGGGCAGGGACACATATGGATCTCCAACCTTATCTGATCAAGCAGCATTGAGTTGTCCGTCATTAAAGTTAGGGCCTGGTGATAGTCAACGTTCGCATACAGCAGATGAATTCATTTATTTGTCCGAAATTGAGGAAGGAATAAAAATTTATATTGCATTGTTGGAAAAGGTGCTATGAAAGAATATAGAGACAAGATACAAGAACCATGAGAAAAGACTTGAAATTATAAAATGATTCGTCTTTTTTCTATAAGCGAAGCGCTCTTGATTCTAAAATTTTAAGAATTAAAATTTGTTATTATGAAACTCTGGGACAAAGGCTACTCAATCGATAAAAAAATAGAACAATTTACAGTCGGAAACGATCGAGAAATTGATTTGCATATTGCTGCATACGATGTGCAAGCCTCGTTAGCACATGCCATCATGTTAGAATCCATAGGCATTTTAACGTCTAAAGAGCTAACTCAACTTAAAGTAGGGTTGAATGCCATTTCAGCATCTATCGACAGCGAAGATTTTGTTATTGAAAACACCTTTGAGGATGTGCATTCTAAAATTGAATTTGAACTCATCAAATCCTTAGGTGAGGTCGGAAAAAAAATCCACACGGCACGTTCTAGAAATGATCAGGTTTTGGTGGCTTTACAATTGTACTATAAAGACAATCTAAAACAGATTAATGATAAGATTAAAACATTCTTTGAAACCCTTCTAAGCCTAGCAGAAACCCACAAAGATCAACTATTACCTGGTTACACGCATTTGCAAGTGGCTATGCCATCGTCGTTTGGCTTATGGTTCTCGGCTTATGCCGAATTATTGATTGACGATGTTTATGTGCTTAATGCGGTGTCTAAAATTGTGGATCAAAATCCTTTGGGCTCTGCTGCAGGTTATGGGAGTTCGTTTCCTATTGATAGAGCGTTAACCACTAAAGAACTCAATTTTTCAACCTTAAAATACAACGTTGTTGCCGCACAACTCAGCCGAGGAAAAAGTGAACGTACCATTGCCAGTGCCTTGGGTGGATTATGCAATACCATGGCTCGTTTTGCGATGGATATTTGCCTCTACATGAGCCAGAATTTTGGATTTATAAGTTTCCCAGACGAGCTGACTACAGGCAGCAGTATTATGCCTCACAAAAAGAATCCTGATGTGTTTGAATTGATTAGAGGCAAGTGCAATAAGATTCAAGCCTTACATACCGAAATGCTACTGGTTACCAATAATCTGCCTAGTGGTTACCATCGCGATTTTCAGTTGTTAAAGGAAAACATGATCAATGCTTTGGAAGATGTTAAGGACATTCTCGATATTTTCAACTATGCCATTCAGCAAATCATCGTTAAGGATATCGACTTGAATGATGAAAAATACAAGTATCTCTTTACGGTTGACAGCATCAATAATCTGGTGGTTGATGGTATGTCGTTTAGAGAAGCCTATAAAGAGATTGGTAGTCAAGTACAAAACAATACCTATGAACCTGATTTAGGTAAACCACATACGCATCTGGGGAGTATAGGAAATTTATGTTTGGATGAGATTAAGGCGAAGTTTCCTTGAGAGTTTGTACTAAATTAACTTAGCATTACTGTTTTTATTATAGTAATAACTATTTTTATATTGATATAGAAAGTTAAAAGAGGGTATCGAAATTCACATACAATAGATTAATTTTTTATATATTTATGATAACCCTTAAGAATGAGATTTTCGCTCGATTTAATCTCAATTAATAACGCTTTAATTTTAATGTTATTCTCCTTTTGCTTAATGCATATTGGGAATTATTAACGTATTTATGGTAAACCGTAAAGTACTTTTTTAAGTTTAAGTTATTTTGGTTTATCAATCTATAGGCATTAACTTTTTAATAATTTGAAGTGAATTTTAAAACTTATCAGGAAAAAGCGAAGAAAACTATTCAGAAATATGTGAACGATGAAGATATTGATGGAATGATTCCCTTTTTAGGAATGGTCGGAGAAACTGGGTCTGTAATCACAGAATTAAAAAAGAAGATTAGAGATGGTGATGGGTATAATAATTTTAAGCCACAGTTGGAAGAAGAGCTAGGAGATGTATTATGGTATATATCTACAATAGCGACTGAGAATGATATTGACTTAGAAAGTATTGCCATAAAAAATATAGAAAAAATAACCGACAGGTTTTCTGACAAAGATTCTTCTAATTTCAAAAATTACGATGATATTTACCCAAAAGAGGAACAGTTTCCAAAAGAGTTTGAAATTGATTTTCAGGAATTTGATGAAAAAGGGAGGAAGAAATTGAAAATAATTCTTAATGGGCATGAGCAACTAGGAGATAGTCTTACTGATAATGCTCATGAGGATGACGGTTATAGATATCATGATATATTCCACTTTGGATATGTAGCTTATCTAGGATGGTCACCAGTTATTCGAAAACTAATGAGAAACAAAAGAAAAAGTCAACCCAGTACTGATGAAGTTGAGGATGGTGCTAGAGCTCAAATAACTGAGGAGTTAATAACCCTTTATATATACAGTCATGCTCAAAACCATCAGTTGTTCAAGTATAGTAACAGAGTGGATACAGACATATTAAAAACAATTCAAAAATTGGTGAATAAAATTGAAGTAAATGATTGTACTGCGAGTCAATGGGAAACTGCAATAATAAACTCTTACAAGGTTTTTGATGAACTAAAGAAAAATAATGGCGGCAGAGTTCTTGTCAGTTTGAAGAATAGAAAATTAATATATATAGGTACAAATTAGGTGGATATAGTGATTAAAAAAAGTAAACCCAAGAAGAGTATAGTATTTAATACTTACTGGGAGTTTGCCCATAAAAGACAAGAAGTTTTTTTTAATAAAATTAAGAAGAAAAATGTATTAACAAATGACAAAATTTTAAAGAAGTATAAATTCACTAATGCATATAGAGCTTCAGATCGTGTAAGTCAGTTTTTAATACAGAACGTAATTTATAATAAAGAGTATTCCCCTGCAGATTTGTTCTTTAGAATCATCATATTTAAAACCTTCAATAAGATAGAAACTTGGAAGGTTCTACAAAATACAATGAATGATATTAGATGGGGTAATTATGACTTTAAACTCTACGATACTATTCTTACTAATCATATGAATAAAGGTAACTCGATTTATTCTGGTGCTTATATAATGACTTCTGGCAAATCCAGTTTTGGATATAGTAAAAAGCACAGAAATCATTTAAGACTGATTGAATTAATGATGAAAGATGCTTTACATGAAAAAATACAAAATGCAACAACTTTAGAAGATGTATTTAATCAGTTTAAAGATTATCCTACATTAGGTGATTTTCTGGCATATCAGTATACTATAGATGTAAATTATAGCACCTTAATAGACTTTTCAGAGATGGATTTTGTAATGCCAGGTCCTGGTGCAAAAGATGGTATAAAAAAATGCTTTGTGGATTTAGGAGATTACCAACTAAACGATGTAATTAAATATACATGTAATCTGCAAGTAAGTGAGTTTAAAAGAATGAATATTAACTTCTCAGATTTATGGGGAAGATCTTTAAGTTTAATAGATTGTCAAAACCTATTTTGTGAAGTAGACAAATATTCAAGGGTTGCTCATCCTAATATAAAAGGAATATCAGGAAGAACTAGAATTAAACAAAAATATAATTCAAATAATGAAGAAATAAACTATTGGTATCCACCTAAATGGAGCTTAAATCACAAAATAGAAAAGATGTATGAAAAATAAAGAGAAAAATGTTTTTATAAGCCACTATAATAAAGACGAGAAACAGATTCAAAATCTTAAAAATTTATTATCAAAAAAAGGATATACAATAAAGAATAGCTCTATTGATAGTACAAAGCCAAATCGGGCAACTAATCCAGAATATATTAAAAGACTTTTAAGGCTTAGAATTAATTGGGCTGGAAAATTTATAGTACTTATAGGTAAAAATACCCACACAAGAAGTTGGGTTGATTGGGAAATTCAAAAAGCCCATGAAAAAGGAAAAAAAATAATAGGTGTTTATTTGAACGGACTTAAAGAAAAAGTAAAATTACCTGAGAACTTGAATAAATATGGCCATGAAGTATTAGCTTGGAATTCGGATGCAATAATTGATTCACTTGAGAACAATGAGCGAACTCCTCAATGGCAAAATCCAGATGGGACTGCAAGAGAATCCTATTGGAAGAATAAAACATCAAATTGTTAGCAGCAATGGAAATGTATTCTTATGTTGTTGCTAGAGACTTTGGTTTTGCACCTAATCCGTATGGAGAGTATTGTACTCTAGCAACTTGCAAGCCAAAAATCAGAGAAAAAGCACAAATTGGTGATTGGGTCATAGGAACAGGGGCTACAGGATATAATCTTCGAAATCACTTAGTCTTTGCCATGAAAGTTGAAGAAAAAATTAAGTTTCAGTCTTATTGGGATGATTTAAGATTTCAATACAAAAAGCCTATTATGAATGGTAGTCTAGTACAAATGTACGGTGATAACATATATTCTTTTGATAAGGAAAAAAATACTTGGAATCAATTAGAGTCGCATCATAGTCATCCTGATGGCACCATAAATACTCATAACTTGGATAGAGACATAGGTGGTAAGAATGTATTGATTTCTAGTTACTTTTTTTATTTTGGAAAAAACGCTATCGAGATTCCTAATAGATATAGAGAAGTGGTTAAATCTGGTCCAGGCTATAAAAAAAATATTGATACGGAAATAAAAAATGGGGTTGTAAATTATTTAATCAAAAACTATCAATTAGGCTATCACTCTGATCCAGTTCATTTTAGTGGAGGGTTCAAAATATATGATGGTGTTTCCTAAAATATAAAGAACATGAAAGGAACGAATAAATCAATCCGGATTCAAGGAAAATTAATTTCTAAGCCCTCCTCAAATAGTAAACCTTGCGTGTTTTTAAGTCATAAAAAGGAAGATAAACAAGCATGTAAAGTTATTGGAAAGTATTTAACTAGTGCTGGGATTGATATTTTTCTAGATGAATATGATAAACAATTACAAAATGCTGTAGCTTCTGGGAATGCTAGATTAATTGTTAGCAGAATTAAAGAAGCTATTGATTACTCAACTCACATGTTGGTGGTGATTTCATTAAAGACATATCAATCCCAGTGGGTGCCATTTGAAATGGGATATGGCCACTCAGAATTGATAGATGACTCAAAATCTGATGGTTTGATTTTAAACTTATCCCTTTTGACTCTAAAAGATATTGTAAACCATAAGTTACCTGAATTTATGAAAATTGCTCATAAAATAGAGGGAATTAAAGGATTAAATAAGTATATATGTTCTCTAATTAGGCAACCAGAACAAACTCTTATTAGTAAGAACTTAATTTCTAGCCATTCGGATATAGTTCATCCATTAAATAATGTTTTAGATTGGCAATTATAAAATAGTAAAATGAAAATAATTGAATTCTTTTATGATAATGAAAACTATACTCTATCAATAGTGCTTAACATTTTTGGTATTTTATTGGTAGTTATACTATTCTTTTTGATAAGAAAAATATTGAAATGGATAAAAAATAAAAGCACTATTGGTTATGATATAAAATTAGCCAAATTGAAGTATAAAATTTTAGGTGCCGAATATGAATATCAAATTCAAGCCAACTATCAAAATATCGAAATAGCACATAAGATTTATATCGAGCTAATAACTAGGAAAGCTGCTATTTTGTTTGATGAAAAGGAAGATGTAATATCACAGATATACGATTCTTGGTATAAATTATTTGATATCACAAGGCAAGAACTGAAAAGTTATACTGGCGAATCTATACTAAATAAAAGTTCAGATCAAATTACCAGTCTCTTAACCGACATTTTAAATAAAGGATTACGCCCTCATCTTACTAAATATCAAGCTGAATATAGAAAATGGTATCAAAACGAAGTTGATAATCATGAAAACAATAAAAAAAGTCCTCAAGAAGTACAAAAGCAATATCCAAAGTATAAGGAATTGGTTAATTCATTAAAAGAAGTAAACAAATCGTTGATTGATTATTCAAATCAATTAAAAAATATTTGGCTTTCTGCTCGTTAAAGCTAGTTTTCGTGCACCAAAGTCAGAAGTAAAAAGTCTTTTTAGCTAACGTAACGAATAAAAAAGCACCCTTTCAGGTGCTTTTTAAAATTCTACACTAACTAATAATAACTTCCCTTAGAACATAGCAGTAGAATCTATAGGTTATACACGTGGCAAATCACTCTCGTCTTTTAAAGGTAAATGCGATTCGCCCATGAGATAGGCATCCACATGGTGCGCTGCTTGGCGCCCTTCTGAAATGGCCCAAACAATCAGCGACTGTCCGCGACGCATATCACCAGCCGCAAAAACACCAGGTACATTGGTCGCATAATCTTTGGTTGAAGCTTGGATGTTGGTTCTAAAGTCCATTTCCAATCCAAATTGCTCGGCTAAGGTTTTTTCTGAGCCTGTAAAGCCCAATGCCAAAAGTGCTAAGTCGCACTCCCATTCTTTTTCGGTGCCTTCAATTTCTTTGAGTTGTGGACGCTCACCTGCTTTAAATAGCCATTCCACCTCCACGGTTTTTAAACCTCTAAGATTGCCGTTGCCATTACCTAAAAATTCCTTGGTCGATATACTAAAGAAACGCTCAACACCTTCTTTATGCGACGAACTCGTTCTCAGTTTCATCGGCCAATACGGCCAAGGTTGATGTGCTGGTCGACCTTCGGTAGGTTTGTCTAAAATTTCAAAATTGGTCACCGATTTCGCGCCATGACGATTGGAAGTGCCTATACAATCACTTCCTGTATCACCGCCTCCAATGACAATGACATGCTTATCTTTTGCTGAAATAATGGCTTCAAAATCCACCAGACCATCCACATATTCATTATTCAATTTTAAGAAATCCATGGCTTGGGTGACGCCTTTTAATTCCGATCCTGGAATTGGAATACTCCGTCTTACGGTAGCACCTCCACAAAGTACGATGGCATCAAAATCTTTCTTTAAGGCACTGGCTTCCACATTGACTCCGACATGGGCATTCGTTACAAAGGTGATGCCTTCTTCCCTTAGAACATTTAAACGTCGATCAATCACTTGTTTTTCCATCTTAAAATCCGGAATGCCATAACGCAATAAGCCACCTACTTTGGCATCGCGCTCAAACACAGTGACGTTATGTCCTGCCCTGTTAAGTTGCTGTGCTGCCGCCAATCCTGCTGGCCCAGAACCAATAACGGCAACGGTTTTATCGGTTCTTACTTTTGGTGGTTGGGCTGTAATCCAACCTTCTTCAAAAGCCGTTTCGACAATATTCTTCTCAATATTTTCAATCGTCACAGGATCTTCATTAATCCCTAACACACAAGCTTCCTCACATGGTGCTGGACACAAACGTCCTGTAAACTCTGGAAAATTATTGGTTTTATGTAAAATCTCAGCAGCTTCCTTCCATTTGCCTTTATAGACTTTATCGTTAAAATCTGGAATAAAATTCCCAAGTGGACAACCACTATGGCAAAAGGGAATACCACAATCCATACAACGTGCGCCTTGATCTTTAAGTTGTTCTTCTTCTAGCGGAACGGTAAACTCCTTATAGTTTTTAATACGCTTTTTTGGCGCTATATAGCTTTCGTCCTGTCGCTCAAATTCTAAAAATCCTGTTATCTTTCCCATGACTTAAGCTGTTTCTAATTGTTCTTGTTCTAATCGTAATAAGGCCTGTCTGTACTCTTCCGGAAGTACTTTCTTGAACTTTGGAAGATAGTTATCCCAATTGGCTAAAATACGCTTCGCTAAAGGACTCGTCGTCGCGATGTAATGATTTTCAATCAATGTTTTTAGCTGGTTCTCGTCCTCGTTTAAAACTACTGAATCTATGTTTAAATCTGCTGAATTACATAAGGATGTAAAGGTGTCATCGCTATCCAAAACATAGGCAATACCTCCACTCATTCCTGCACCAAAATTCCGACCTACACTTCCTAATATCACCGCAACACCTCCTGTCATATATTCACAACCATGGTCACCGATACCCTCCACCACAGCTTTGGCCCCTGAGTTTCTAACACAGAAGCGTTCACCAGCTTTTCCATTGATATACACTTCACCACTTGTGGCTCCATAAAGCGTCACATTACCTGTAATGATATTGTCTTCAGGAACGATAGTACTCTCAGCAGGGACTTTAATGATGAGTTTTCCACCAGATAAACCCTTACCTAAATAATCGTTGGTATTGCCATGAACCGTCATACTCACCCCTTTAGTGGTAAACGCCCCAAAGCTTTGTCCAGCAGACCCACTAAAATCGATGTTAATCGTATCTTCTGGCAGTCCTTGTGCACCATAAATTTTAGATATTTCGTTGCTCAGAATAGCACCTACTGCGCGATCCATATTGGTAATTGGTAAGTCTAAATGCGTGCGTTGTCTTCTAAACAATGCTTGATGTGCCTTCTTTATAATCTGGAAATCCAAATGGGTTTCTAAATTATGGTCTTGTTGCTCTGTGTTATGAAGTTTGACGTCGTCCGCCACCTCAACTTTATGAAGAATTGGTGTTAAATCAATTCCCGACGCTTTATAATGCTCAATGGCTTTATTGCGATTTAATTTATGTACCTGACCTACCATTTCATTGACCGTTCTAAAGCCAAGTTTGGCCATAATCTCACGTAATTCTCTCGCTACGAAATACATGTAGTTGACTACGTGCTCTGGTTTTCCTTTGAACTTTTTTCGCAACTCAGGGTTTTGGGTAGCAATGCCTACAGGGCAAGTGTTTAAATGACAGGCACGCATCATAATACAACCTGAAGCGACCAATGGTGCTGTGGCAAATCCGAATTCTTCAGCGCCCAACAAACAAGCTATGGCCACATCTCGACCTGTCTTTAATTGGCCATCACACTCTAAAACGACGCGGTTTCGCAAGTCATTCATTACTAAGGTTTGTTGGGCTTCGGCTATTCCTAATTCCCATGGTAAACCTGCATGGCGTAATGAGGTTAATGGAGAGGCTCCTGTTCCGCCATCAAAACCAGAGATGAGTATGACGTCTGCCTTAGCTTTGGCAACACCAGCCGCCACAGTTCCGACACCGACTTCAGAGACTAATTTCACATTGATTCGTGCTTCTCTATTGGCGGATTTTGCATCGTATATCAATTGTGATAAATCTTCAATGGAATAAATATCATGGTGCGGTGGTGGAGAAATCAAACCGACATAAGGTGTCGAATTTCGTGTTTTGGCAATTTCGCGATTGACTTTTGGTCCTGGCAGTTGCCCTCCTTCTCCCGGTTTTGCTCCTTGTGCTATTTTAATTTGAATTTCATTAGCATTGGTTAAATAGTTGGAAGTAACTCCAAATCGCCCTGATGCGATTTGTTTAATCGCTGAGTTTCGCCAATCGCCTTGCGAACTTTTGTAAAAACGTTCTTGGTCTTCACCTCCTTCACCAGAATTGGATTTTCCCCCTATTCTGTTCATGGCTATGGCTAAATTTTCATGAGCTTCCTTACTAATCGAACCATAAGACATGGCTCCTGTTTTAAAACGCTTTACGATTTCGGTCCATGACTCTACTTCTTCAAGTGGAATGGGATCGAACTGATCAAATTCAAATAAACCTCTAATGGTCATTAGATTTTTAGACTGATCGTTCACCAACTTAGAATATTCCTTATAGGTTGAGGCCTTGTTTGTTCGCACCGCTTCTTGAAGCTTGGCTACTGTCAATGGATTAAACATGTGCTTTTCCTGTCCACGTCGCCATCTGTAATCGCCTCCAATTTCTATATCAGCATTGGTGTCATTCACCTGAAATGCTTTTCTATGGCGTTTTACAATTTCTTGTTCAATCTCCCGCAACCCAATTCCTTGAATACGTGTTGGTGTATTAGGAAAGTATTTTTCAACCGTAGCGGTATTGATACCAATACATTCGAATAATTGGGATGCTCTGTATGAGTTTAAGGTTGAAATCCCAATCTTATTCATCACCTTCAAAATGCCTTTTCCGATGGCCTTGTTGTAATTTTTAATGGCTGTGAGGTATTCTAGATCGGTGACATCATTCGTATTGATTTGTTCTTGAACAATCTCATTGACGATATACGGATTAACGGCACTGGCTCCAAAACCAAACAGTAACGCAAAATGATGGACTTCGCGAGGTTCGGCAGATTCAATAATGATACTTACTTGAGAGCGCTTGCCTAGCTTGTGTAGTGAATGATTAACGTATGAACATGCTAATAACGCAGGGATAGGTGCATGATTTTCATCGACATAGCGATCCGAAAGTATGATGATGTTTGTGCCTTGATCTACGGCTTTTGATGCCTTCGTTACCAAATTATCCAACGCTACTTCCAATTCATTCAAACCTCTATTCACTTCATATAACATTGAAATCGACGTGACTTTAAATTCTGGGTTTGAGTCATAATTTCTAATCTTATCTAAATCGTGCTTGGAAATAACAGGGTTTTGAATTTTCAATTTCTTACAATGTTCCGCATTGATATCGAACAAATTAACATCGCTACCCAGTGTTAAACTAATGTCGGTAATCAACTCTTCTCGAATACCATCTAATGGCGGGTTGGTGACTTGTGCAAACAATTGCTTAAAGTAGTTATACACTAATTGCGGACGTTCTGACAAGACTGCAATCGGTGTATCGCTTCCCATAGAACCAATGGGCTCTTTACCCAATTGTGCCATTGGTCTTATAATGGTATTTAAATCTTCTTGTGTATAACCAAAAACAATTTCGCGTTTTTTCAAATCAATTTCATCGTATAAAATCGGCCCTTTTTTAGCGGAGATATCCTTAAGGTGAATTAAATGTTCGTCCAACCATTTTCTATAGGTATACTTGGACGCGATTTTTTCCTTTATTTCTTCGTCATTAACAATTCTCCCTTCATTCATATCTACCAAGAACATCTTACCTGGCTCCAAACGACCATGATACTCCACATTTTCTGGTTTTATATCTACCACTCCAGTTTCGGAAGACATGATCACATTGCCGTTTTTGGTCACTGTATATCTAGATGGACGCAATCCATTTCTATCCAAAACGGCTCCTATATAATTACCATCCGTAAAAGGAATGGATGCCGGACCGTCCCAAGGCTCCATGACACAAGAATTATACTCATAGAATGCTCTTTTAGCATCAGACATATTTGGGTTTTTCTCCCATGCTTCTGGCACCAACATCATCATGGCTTCCGGTAAAGAACGGCCTGTCATTAATAATAATTCAACCACCATATCTAATGTTGCCGAATCTGATTTTCCTTTTAAAACCGTTGGAAGGATTTTTTTGATATCATCACCAAAGGCTTCGCTCTTCATAATTTCCTCGCGCGAGAACATGCGAGACACATTACCTCTTAATGTATTAATTTCTCCATTATGGCATATATATCTAAAGGGTTGCGCCAAATCCCAAGTTGGGAAGGTATTGGTAGAAAAACGCTGATGCACTAGAGCGAGTCGCGTATCTAATGCCGAGTTGAACAAATCGAGATAATACGCATTGATATGTTCAGGCTTTAGTAGTCCTTTGAATATAATAACCTTTGTGGATAGACTTGGCAGATAAAAAAACTGGGATTCCGACAATCTAGAGTTATATATGGTATGTTCTGCAATTTTTCTGGCAGCGAATAGTTTTAAATTGAAATCTTGATCGGATTGACCACCATTTTCTTTACCAATAAACACTTGTTTTACATGCGGTTCTGTTGTTTTGGCTATGTCTCCTAAAATAGCGCTATTAACGGGTACATCTCTCCAGCCAATAAGGTTTAGTCCTTGATTTTTGATTTCGGTTTCAAAAACATCGATACAATAGTTACGTTGATTTTCTTTTCTAGGCAAAAACACGTTACCCACAGCATATTGACCTGCCTCTGGTAAATCAAACTCACAAAATATTTTAAAAAAGTTATGTGGAATATCAATTAAAATTCCCGCTCCATCTCCTGTAACACCATCGGCACTTACTGCTCCACGATGTTCAAGTTTTACTAAAATTTCGAGCGCTTTGTGTATAATGTCATTAGAGCGTTGTCCGGTTAAACTACAAATAAATCCTGCACCGCAATTATCATGTTCAAATTCTGGTAAATAAAGACCTTGTTTCTTCAGCATAATTCCTAAATTTTTGAGGGTTTTTCAATCCTTATTATATCACTAATATATAGTCAAGAATCCTATTAGAAAAAAAGTGAAATCACTTTTCCCATATCGATAATTAAGTGCGTTTTTAATGAAAAATCATCAATAAAAAGCTGATAAATTAAAAATTAATCAATGAATTATTTTTCAATAAAAATTGTAAAATATTACGAAAACGTTTTCGAAAAATCATTTTTTGTAAGAATAATTTAACAAAAATGCCAAAATATTGAAAAATATTGAATTTACTAATTGTTGATTTTATAAAAATCATTTAAAAAATAGTCTTACCCCTAATTTTTTTAGGGTATAAAATATGATATTCATAAAAATTATAATTCTTACCCTATTTTTTTAGGGGTATTAAATAAAATAAAATAGTTTTGGTCACTAACTAACTTTTTAAACATAAAGAATTATGAGAAAAAAAATTACACTTTTTATGCTTTTAGTAGCAATGGGTTTATTTGCTCAAGAAACAACTGAAGAAGAAAAGTTGAGCGTTGGGCTAAGCATTAATCATGATGCATTTTTTGGACTTAATCCTATGATGACATTTGGTTATGACGTGAGCGAAGCAGGTACAATCACAGCTTACGGCATTCAATGGGGAGCGGGAACAGGAAGTGACTGGGGCCAATGGACTGAATTTGGAATCGGTTACAACCATACTGTTGGAAACTTTGACATCAATCCTCAAATTGGTTTCACTTTTGGAAGTTTACTTTCTAGTGGTGCAGCCCAAGAGGGCATTGTTGGAGATGGTATTGTCCCTAACCTAACCGTCAATTTTGGTTCTGAGAAATTTGAAGGTCAATTCTATTTCGGGTATTATGCCGCTTTGAGCGATAATACGGAAGCTGGAGATTCTACCAATAACTACGTGCATTACTGGGCGAATTTTGGATACAAGGTAGCCTCATTTTTCTCCTTTGGAGCGCACTTTGAGGAACTTTATCTATCTGGAGGTGAAACCAATGGAGGCGGTGATTTAGACCGTGTTGATGGTTACGTTTGGTTTGGTCCTTATTTACAATTTCAAAAAGGTAATGCAGGGCTTAGACTTTCATTTGGTGGTAATTTAGCCGATGAAGATGATCGTTTTGCGCCAAATGATTTTTACAAACTGTCATTCTTTATAACGCTCTAATAGGATTGAAGTTTGTATATTTTAAACTCAAAACAAAATGTACAAACTTCAACTTATTAAAATTATCATCTATGAAAAAAATCGAAGCAATAATTAGAAAATCAAAGTTCTCTGATGTTAAAAACGCCCTCCACGATGTTGGCGTTAACTTCTTTTCGTACTGGGATGTTACAGGTCTTGGCAATGAAAAAGAAGGCCACGTGTACAGAGGTGTTACCTATAGCACTAGCGATATTCAAAGACGTTATTTATCCATTGTAGTCAACAATGATTTTGAAGAGGTTACCATCAAAGCAATACTAGATTCAGCTGGTACAGGTAACGTAGGTGATGGTAAAATTTTCGTTTCAGAGATTAAAGAAGTTTACCGAATAAGAACTAAAGAAAAAGGTGGACAAACATTAAGATAAACGCTATGGAATTACTCACAATAAATAATGTATGGATGATGATCTGTACAGCCCTCGTATTCTTTATGCATTTAGGTTTTGCCCTATTAGAAATTGGCTTGACACGCCAGAAGAATACACTCAATATTTTATTTAAAAATATATTTATTATCACTGTTGGCCTGCTACTCTATTATCTAATAGGGTTTAATTTGATGTATCCTGGAGAGTTTAATGGGTATTTGGCTTTTCCTGATTTGGGAATTGGACTTGGGGATATGCCAAATTCATACACCAATGCCGATGGATCTGCCTATGCTGATGGTGGTTATACCTATTGGACAGATTTCTTATTTCAAGGCATGTTTGCAGCAACTGCCGCTACGATTGTATCAGGTGCCGTTGCGGAACGTATAAAAATTGGTCCTTTCATGATATTTACGATTCTTTATGTCGGACTAATTTATCCTATTGCAGGTTCATGGAAATGGGGAGGAGGTTTTTTACAAACCCTTGATACACCATTTTATGATTTTGCAGGTTCAACACTTGTTCATTCCGTTGGTGGGTGGGCTGCTGTCATTGCAGTGTGTTTATTAGGTTCTAGAATTGACAAGTTCAAGGACAGAAAAATACAGGCAATTCCAGGTCATAATATTCCATTAGCTACAGCTGGCGTACTCATCCTTTGGCTAGGTTGGTTCGGGTTTAATGGCGGTTCTGTTTTATCAGCAGATCCCGAACTCACGTCTTTAACTTTAGTGACCACATGTTTAGCTGCAGCCGCTGGCGGTGTTGTTTCGGCTTTAGTTTCGACTTTGAGATATAAAAACCTGGATTTAACGATGTTTCTTAATGGTATATTAGGTGGACTTGTTGGTATTACTGCTGGTGCTGATCAAATGAGTCCTACAGATGCTATAATTATTGGAGGTATAGCTGGAGCACTAATCGTATTTGCAGTTTCTTTAATCGATCGGTTGAAATTAGATGACCCGGTTGGAGCCATCGCAGTACACCTTATTTGTGGAATCTGGGGAACCTTAGCGGTAGGCATTTTTGGAAACCTAGCCAGTGGTGCACAATTTCTAAGTCAACTCATAGGTGTGGCATCTTATGCTGCTATTTGTATCGTCTCTTCTTTTATTATCATCTTCACACTGAAGAAAACGGTTGGAATCCGAGTTTCAGAACGCGAGGAATTAGAAGGACTTGATGGCTATGAGCACGGCATGGATGCTTATCCAGACTTTAGAATGAACGAACACTAACAACTATATAAGTTTAAAATTGATTGTATAAATTAAATTGTTAGAAAAAACCTTTGAAGTTAAGTTCAGAGGTTTTTTTATTAGGTATAGTTGATTAACTTAAATAATGAATAAGAAATTTTTGTCAGTAAGAGTGCCAAATCTATGATTTGGTGTACTTCGACTTCGCTAAGCTGAATTTCGACTTGCATTAATATTTCCAAATAGCGATCTAGTCACCATTTTCTCAAAAACCTTAATCTTCTGCTCGTCCTTAACTTTAGCTTTTTCTAATTCCTGAATCTTTTTTAAAGCATATTGCTGAATAGTTAAAAGCGGTAAAACAATAGACTCCCTAACAGCAATTGAAGCTTTTGAAACCAACTCATCTTCCATAAGCTCTTTAAAGCCTGTGAGTTTAAGAATAAGCCGCTTAGTGGTCTCATATTCTGTATAAATGGTTGTCCAAAATTCACCATACTCCGGATCCTCGGACATATATCTTGTTAAGTCGAAAAATGATTTAGATAAGGACATCATACTATTGGCAATTAAAGCCCTGAAGAATCGAGATGTCTCATATAAATGTTGAACCTTTTCAAATTCTCCCTTGTCTTCATAATATTTTAATGCCGTTCCAACGCCATAAAACCCTGGTACATTTTGCTTCAATTGACTCCATGACCCTACAAAAGGAATGGCCCTTAAATCCGCAAACACCAATCCTTCAGATTTACCGCGCTTGGATGGCCTACTACCTATATTGGTCTTAGCATAGTACTTTAGTGTACTCATATGCTCTAAGTACGATAAGAACTTAGGATGCTTCTTGAAATTAACATAGGCTTCGTAGCTTAAATTCGCCAAGTTATCCATGACGTCTTTATCATCTTCAAGCATTTCTAAACTCTTATCATTAAGACGGTTCGAAATACCAGAACTTATCAATTGCTCCATGTTATATTGAGATGATTCTATAGTTCCGAAATTAGAACTAATAGTCTGTCCTTGAATAGTCAGCTGGATTTCCTTATCTTCTACAGTCGGACCAAGTGATGCATAGAATTTATGTGTTTTACCACCACCACGTGCTGGTGGACCTCCTCTACCATCAAAAAAAATCACATCAATATCATATTTACGCGACAATTCGGTTAAAGCTTCTTTTGCCCTAAAAATTCCCCAGTTCGCCATAAGATAACCTCCATCCTTGGTACCATCACTAAAACCTAGCATTATTGTCTGTTTGTTACCTCTCTCCGCCAAATGTTTACGATAACTTGGATTGGTATAAAGCTCTTCCATAACACTTGGGGAAGCTTCTAAATCCGTAACTGTTTCAAACAATGGAACGACATCCGCAGTTAAGTTATCACCAAAAGCAATAATTTTTAACATGGCAAATAACTGAAGTACATTTAAAGTCGTCTGATTGTTGCTTATGATATAGCGATTACAGGCGATTTCACCATTTTTATCCTGAATGGTCTTCATGGCTCTTATGGTCTCCACAATATTTATCGCCATTTCACCTTTAAATTCAATTGGTTCAATCACGCCTTCCACTTCGGATAAATGTTTCAACTGTTGTTGTAGTGGTAATTCGAAGAAATCTTCAGGGAACTTATCACTTCCATTTTCTATTAGCTCTCTTACCAATGCTCTAAACATGGCATCATGCACACGGCTATCTTGTCTTATATCCAAACTCGCAAAATGGTAACCAAATAAAGTCGTTCTATTAATTAAGGTGGTCACCTTATCTACAAAAAGTGATTGGTGCTGATCGATGAGAATGTTCCTTATTATATTTAGTTCTTCTCTAAATTCCAATAAAGAAATTCTACTGGATTCTTCTTTATGAAGTAAGGTATTATACAACCTATGATTGATATCAATAATGCGCTCTCTAATACCTCTAAACGTCAGTCTTCGTCGAAGATACTTCACATCCTTAATATAGCACTTGATTACAGATTCTTTTAGCTTTCTGGCAACATCAAGTGTTATCTTTGGTGTTACGAATGGATTACCATCTCTATCTCCTCCTGGCCAGAACCCTACATTAATCAATGAGTTGTCTATTTCCCTATCATCAAATATATTTTGTTGTACATAGTCGTAAATACCGCCAAAAGAATGATAGAATACATTCTTTAAATACCACATAAGATTTACGGCCTCATCATAAGGTGTTGGTTTTTTATCTTTAAAGAAAGGGGTTTTCCCCAACTGCCCTAATAGTGTATTGATTTCTGACAAGTTATCTACCTTAATCGCCTCGGCAAGATCAGTAATAATACCCAATACTGTACCAGGATAAAATTGTGTTGGATGGGCCGTTAGGACAATTCTAACGTTAAACGCTTCTAAATAGTCTTGTAATAACTCCTTTTTATTATCTGCTTGTGCACTTTCCTTTAAACTCCTTAAAGTACCTATGCCTTCCATATTATTAACCACAGGAAATGCCGCATCCTCAACAGCATCAAATAATACGACTTGCCGTTCTATATACTGTATAAAACGAAATAACAGATTAATTTGGCTCTGTTCGGATCGTCTTGCCTGATATTTCTTAAAAAACGTATTGACTATTGTTGTTGGGTCTTCATGGTTATTAAAACCCTCTTTACAAGTGTCATAAAAAAGGGGCAACAAGGCAGCCGTTTTAGACAAAGCATCAAATGGCAAGGTCATAAATATACTATTGTATATCTGATATTTTGATAAAACGTTTTGGTTAAAACGCTTTAATTTTGGCTCTGCTGGCATCGTTTAAATAATAGTGGATTGCCCCAAGTGGATATTTGTGAAATTGATGTTTTTATCCTTTGGGTTGTAGATAAAATCCTCAATAAATTCTCCTACCCGATTTGTAGTGACATTGTCATATTTTGTATTGATGTCTGGTGTAGAGATATTTAATTTTAAAGATTTTTCTACAGCCAATCTTAGCAATTCTGCTTCACTAAACAATTCGAAATGCTCCAACAACATTACTGCCGAGAGTATAGATGCTATTGGATTGGCTATTCCTTTTCCTGTGGCTTGAGGATATGATCCATGAATAGGCTCGAACATCGCATATTTTTCACCTACGGATGCGGACGCCAACAACCCTATTGAACCTCCAATAACACTGGCTTCGTCACTAATAATATCACCAAACATGTTCTCTGTTAATATAACATCGAATTGTTTTGGGTTGAGTATCATTTGCATTGCTGCATTATCTACAAATAGAAAGTCTAATTCTACATCTGGATACTGTTTTGAAACCTCTTTAACAACGCGTCTCCATAATCTTGAAGTTTCAAGTACATTAGCCTTATCGACCAAGGTTACTTTATGATTTCTATTTTCAGCAGCCTTGAATGCTAAATGCGAAATACGTTCTATTTCTTCTCTGGAATAAGCACATAAATCAGATGCCATATTACCATCATCAGTCAACTGTTTTTCCCCAAAATAAATACCTCCAGTTAACTCCCTATAAATACTTATGTCTGTACCTTCGATGATATGTTTCTTTAAAGGCGACTTATCCAATAAGGTCTGGTAAGCTTTTACCGGCCTGATATTGGCAAACAATCCCAATTCCTTTCTTAGCTTAAGCAATCCTTGTTCTGGTCTTACTTTAGCTGAAGGGTCGTTATCATATTTTGGATGACCAATAGCACCAAATAAAACGGCATCACTAGACTTGCAAATATCCAAACTCTCTTCCGGCAAGGGATTATTGTACTTGTCTATAGCTACGGCTCCAACATCAGCTTTAGTAAATATAAAATTATGGTTGAATTCTGTGGCAATAGCTTTTAAAGCTTTTACGGCTTGATTAGTAACCTCCGGACCAATACCATCACCTTGTAAAACTGCTATATTTAAGTTCATTTTTATTCTTAGTTAGTATGTTTTTTGGGCTTCGAAAGCCTCAATTAATTCTTTATTATTGATTAAGTAATCTATATCATCGTAACCATTAATCAAACAGGTCTTTTTATAGGCATCTATTTCAAATTTTTCCGAAAGATCTTTTCCTTCAACTGAGATGACCTGATCTTCTAAATTCACCTCAACAAGCGTCTGTGGATTAGACGCAATTTCATTAAATAAGTCACTTAAGAATTGTTCTGAAACTTGTACAGGCAACAACCCATTATTCAAAGCATTGCCTTTGAAGATATCCGCAAAAAAGCTCGACACAACCACTTTAAATCCATAACCCACTATTGCCCAGGCCGCATGTTCTCTACTCGACCCACATCCAAAATTATTGCCAGCCACTAAAATGCTGCCGCTAAACCGTGAATCATTTAAAACAAAACCCGTATTGACTGACCCATCTTTATTATACCTCCAATCCCTAAACACATTATCTCCAAAACCCTTTTTATCAGTTGCTTTCAAAAAGCGTGCTGGTATAATCTGATCCGTATCAACATTTTCTATATTCAACGGAATAGTTGTGGATTTTAATGTTGTAAACTTTTCCATTAATTCAAATGTTTCGTGATGTCAATTATTTTACCTTCTACCGCAGTAGCAGCTGCCACTAAAGGACTTGCTAGAATGGTTCTAGATCCTTGTCCTTGTCGACCTTCAAAATTTCTATTTGAGGTGGAAACGCAATACTCCCCTTGTGGTATTTTATCATCATTCATGGCCAAACACGCCGAACATCCTGGTTGACGCAATTCAAAACCGGCTTCATCAAAAATATCTTTAAGACCTTCAGCAATAATTTGTGCTTCAACCTGTTTACTGCCTGGTACCAGCCATGCCGTGACATTTTCGGCCTTTTGTTTTCCCTTAATATAATTGGCTGCGACCCTAAAATCTTCAATTCTTGAATTGGTACAACTTCCAATAAACACATAGTTGATGGGCTTATCGATTAAACGTTCACCAGCTTTAAAGTCCATATATTTCAGAGACTTTTGAAACGACGCATTATCTTCTAAGGGTATCGATTCTGTTATCTTTATACCCATACCAGGATTTGTTCCGTAGGTCACCATTGGCTCAATGTCTCCAGCCTCAAAGGTGTATTCTTTATCGAACACTGCTCCTTCATCTGAAGGAAGGGTTTTCCAATAAGCAAGTTGCTTTTCAAAATCCTCACCTTTTGGCGCAAACTCTCTTTCCTTTATATATTCAAAAGTAGTCTCATCTGGTGCAATCATGCCACCTCGAGCTCCCATTTCTATACTCATATTACATACGGTCATACGACCTTCCATACTCATGTTCTCAAAAACGCTTCCTGCATATTCACAAAAATATCCTGTACCAGAGTTGGTGCCGAGTTTTGAAATAATATAAAGAATGACATCTTTGGGAAGCACACCTTTTTTTAACTTACCATTTACGATAACCCTTAAGCTCTTAGGTTTTTTTAGCAGCAAGCATTGACTTGCAAAAACCTGAGCTACCTGGCTTGTCCCTATACCAAAAGCAATGGCTCCAAAAGCACCATGGGTAGAAGTATGACTGTCACCACACACCATTGTAATTCCTGGTTGTGTAATTCCTAATTCTGGAGCCATTACATGCACAATTCCATTATATTTATGGCCTAACTCATATAATGTAATATTGTTCTTTTTGCAATTTTCTGAAAGCTGCTCTAACTGTTTTCTAGATAGTGTATCTTTTATGGGTTGATCTTGATTGAGCGTTGGAGTATTATGGTCTGCTGTTGCTACAATCTGGTTAGGCCTAAAAATAGGAATTCCGCGGTTTTCCAATTCATTGAAAGCCTGCGGACTTGTAACTTCGTGTATTAAATGCCTGTCGATATACAGTATCTGCGGCCCATTCTCAATACTACTGACCACATGCGAGTCCCAGACCTTATCAAATAGTGTTTTTTTGCTCATCTAAGCTGAAATAATTTGATGATAGACCTTACTCGTTTCAATAATTTGATGGATATCATTGTCATCAATCTCCTTCTTTTGATCCGCAAAGCTTAAGAAATTGGTATAGACCTCATCGAGTTGTAACTTAGTGAGATCATAACCCACTTTTTTGGCTCTGTAGGCCAAAGCGGCGCGTCCACTTCTGGCAGTTAAGACTATAGCGGAGTCGGTAACACCTACGTCTTTAGGGTCTATAATTTCATATGTTGCACGGTTTTTAATGACCCCATCTTGATGAATCCCAGAACTATGGGCAAAAGCGTTAGCACCTACAATGGCCTTATTTGGCTGTGTATAGATGCCCATGCTATCACTTACCAATTGACTCATACCGTACAGCATGGACGTATTGATATTGGTATCTAAATTGAGATATGGATGTTGCTTTAATACCATCACTACTTCTTCTAAAGCTGTATTTCCAGCACGCTCTCCAATACCATTTATAGTGCATTCTATCTGTCGCGCTCCGTTAATTACTCCTTCAATAGAATTGGCGGTGGCTAAACCTAAGTCGTTATGACAATGGCAAGATAAAATGGCTTTTTCAATCCCCTTCACATTTTCTCTGAGGTATTTCATTTTTGCACCATACTCGCTTGGCAGGCAATATCCAGTGGTATCAGGAATATTTAAAACTGTAGCACCAGCCTTAATAGCTGCTTCACAGACTCTCGCCAAGTAATCATTATCTGTTCTACCAGCATCTTCGGCATAGAACTCCACGTCTTCAACAAAAGACTTTGCATATTTCACAGCAGCATAAGCACGTTCTAAAATATCTTCTCGTGTTGATTTAAATTTATGCATTATGTGAGAATCCGACGTTCCGATTCCCGTATGTATTCTTGGTTTAACAGCGTACTTTAATGCTTCTGCAGCTACTTTGATATCATTTTCCACAGACCTTGTTAATCCGCAAACCGTGGCATTCTTAACAATTTTAGAAATAGCCTCGACCGATTTAAAATCACCAGGACTAGACACAGGAAAGCCCGCTTCAATAACATCAACACCAAGTGTGTCTAATTGTTCTGCAATAACAACCTTCTGCTCTGTATTTAGCTTACAACCCGGTACCTGCTCACCATCGCGAAGGGTTGTATCAAAAATTTGAATATTGGTATTTGCCATTTATCAAAATATAGATTAGTATTGTCTTACGAATTTATACCTTGAAATCCTCAATAATTGAAGCTATGATTTGTTTTTACGATGTTCAAAACCAAATATACATATTACAATACTGATTTTCAAGTATATACACCTGTTTTTCATTGACAACTAAAGGCCAAAAAGACAACTTATTTTCACTCGTAAAATCTTTGACCAAGTCAGAGAAACGCCAGTTTAAGCTCTATGTAGGGCGTTTAGGGGTTAATACCGATTCTAAGTTTCTGAATTTGTTCAATCTATTAGATAAAGCTAAAGTCTACAATGAGGCTACAATTTTAAAAAGTGGAATTGTCAAAAAACAACAGCTGGCCAATGTAAAAGCCCATTTGTACAAGCAAATTTTAATAAGCCTTAAACTCAACCCTTCACATCAAAACGTACGATCTCAAATTAGAGAACAGCTCGATTTTGCATCTATCTTATATCATAAAGGTTTATACAAGCAAAGTCTGAAAATATTGGATAAGGCAAAAGAATTAGCTATCGTGAATGAAGAAAAAAACTTAGCTTTTGAAATTGTAGAGCTCGAAAAAATTATCGAATCGCAATACATCACCAGAAGTATTAGCACGAGGGCTGACGAATTAGCCATACAAGCTAGAGATTTGAGTACGCAAAATGTCATTGCCAGTAAATTATCAAATCTATCACTCCAGCTTTACAGTATTATTCTAAAAACAGGTTATGTAAAAAACGAAGATGAAGCTAAGGAGGTCACCAAATATTTTAAAGATAGGCTTCCTGATATTAAAAACAAAAGACTAGGTTTTAGAGAAAAACTATGGTATTGTAAAGCGCACCTGTGGTATAACTTATTATTGCAAGATTTTTTAAATAGTTACCGATACGCCTCAAAATGGGTCGACTTGTTTTATCAGTATCCTAAGATGATTAATGTCAATCCTGTATTTTTCTTAAAAGGAAACAACTACTTACTCGAGTCCATATTTTTCTTAAGAAATAAAGTCAAATTTGTAGAAAAATTAGACGATTTTAAAGCGACCATATACCACCCAAAATTTATTAAAGACGAAAATGTGGCGACTTTGGTTTTTCTGTACACTAATTTTCATAGTATTAACCAACACTTTATTGATGGTAGTTTTGAAGAAGGTTTGGCCTTAATTCCGAAAATAGAAAAAGAACTTTTAGAGTTCGAAGACCGCATCGACCCACACCATAAAGCCATCTTTTACTATAAGTTTGCCAGCCTAGAATTTGGTTCGGGTAATAATAAAGCCTGTATAAAATATCTTAACAAGATTATTTCTAACAAATCCTTATCCATGCGTGAAGATTTACTCTGCTTCTCTAGGGTTTTAAATCTTGTAGCGCATTATGAAGCTGGATTGGATTACCACCTCGAAACCCTACTGCGAAGTACCTACAAGTTTTTAATTAAGATGAATGACTTGCACGAGGTACAAAAGGAAATGATAAAATTTATACGCGGCTTACAAGATATCTATCCGCAAGACTTAAAAAATGCATTTAAAGAATTAGCTGAACGACTTAAAGTCTATGAGGATCATCCATACGAACGCAGATCTTTTCTTTATCTCGATATTATTTCGTGGTTAGAAAGTAAAATTGAGAATAAATCAGTGGCAGATATCATCAAGAGTAAATATCTAAACCGCAACAAAACATAGCTCGATCACCATCTCCATATTTAAGATTTTTCAATTTTTATAACACGATTGTTTCATTTTCATAAAAAAAGTATAAAAATGAAAATAAATTTGGATTTTAATTTTTTCTGATGCAATATTTGTAAAGACAAAGTTCAAAACACTTACTGAAATGTTATCAAGAAAGGTGGAGGGAATAGACCCGATGAAGCCTTAGCAACCCTCAGATTTACTGAGAAGGTGCTAAATTCTACTTGAATGCGCAGGTCATTTTTTGCAAGTTCGGATAGATAACTAAAGACTAATTACTCATCTGTAATTAGCACATTCTTATAACATTTTTCTAATAAGTAGGCTTCAAAAGAGAAGCATATTTGACTTTTGGTTTAATTTATTTTAACTCAAAAAAACTAGAAAAATGAGTACACAAAAATTTGCAACTAAAGCATTGCACGCAGGGCACGATGTCCAAAACAATGGAGGCACAAGAGCCGTTCCGATTTATCAATCAACAGCTTATGTGTTTAACGATTCTGATCATGCCGCTAATCTTTTTGCATTAGCTGAAACTGGTAATATTTATACCAGAATCAACAATCCTACTAATGATATCCTAGAGCAGCGACTAGCCGCTTTAGAGGGTGGTATTGCTGCGGTAGTTACGGCTTCGGGCACCTCAGCAATCGCGACATCATTGCTTACGCTTTTAAAAGCGGGTGATCACATTGTAGCATCCAACAGTTTGTATGGTGGCACATATAACTTACTGAGCGTAACTTTGCCAAGACATGGCATAACGACGACTTTCGTAGATCCTTCAAATCCAGAAAATTTTAACAAAGCAGCTCAAGAAAACACCAGAGCATTCTTTATTGAGTCGCTCGGAAATCCGAAATTAGATGTTTTGGATATCGAAGCCATTTCAAAAGAGGCCAAAGCCTACAAAGTACCTTTAATTGTAGATAATACAGTAGCTACACCTTATTTGTTAAATCCTATCGAGTATGGTGCCAATATTGTAATCCACTCTTTAACCAAATACATCAACGGTAATGGGACAGCCTTAGGAGGCGTTATTATTGATGCTGGTACTTTTGATTGGACCAACGGAAAATTCCCAGAATTTACCGAGCCATCTCCAGGTTATCATGGGTTAGTTTACAGTGAAACCCTGGAAGCTGCGGCATTTATCGCTAAAGTAAGAATTGAAGGTCTAAGGGATTATGGTGGAGCCTTAAGTCCGTTTAATGCCTTTCAGATTATTCAAGGTTTAGAAACTTTAGAATTACGTATCAAAAAGCATAGCGAAAATGCATTGGAGTTATCGAAATGGTTGCAAGAACAGCCAGAAGTGAATTGGGTCAACTATCCAGGCTTAGAGACAAGTGCTTATAAACATATTGCGGATAAATACTTACCAAATGGGCAAAGTGGCATAGTCACCTTTGGTGTTGTTGGTGGTTATGAAGCAGCCAAAACTATTGCTGATACCACAAAGTTATTCTCGTTGTTGGCTAATATAGGAGATACCAAATCTCTAATTATACATCCTGCAAGTACCACACATCAGCAATTAAGTGATGAGGCACAAGAAAGTACCGGTGTTACCAAAGACCTTATTCGTTTGTCTGTTGGTATTGAAAATATTGATGATTTAAAAGCTGATCTAAAAGAAGCCTTTACGGTTGTAAAGCAACAAAAAGAACTTCAGAATTAGCCTGTATTAGTGTTGTTTAGTTTAGTGCAGGTGCCTTGGCTTCAAGGCATCTGTTTAACTTTTCAAATTGATAAAAAAATGAGCGCATTAAAACATATCACCATTTCGAACTACAAAACCAATAGTGGTAAGTCAACAGCTATTTCTTTGTCTTATCAAACCTTTGGTTTGTCGCTTGGAGAGGGACCAATTGTGTTGGTAAATCATGCACTTACCGGAAACTCTAATGTTATTGGAGACAAAGGCTGGTGGAATGACTTAATTGGAGATCAAAAATGTATAGACACTTCTAAATACACCATTTTAGCATTTAATATTCCAGGCAACGGTTATGACAATAACCCTAAAAATTTAATTGCAAATTACAAAGATTTCAACGCTAGGGCAATTGCCGAGCTGTTTGCCTTAGGCCTAGAGGAATTGGATATTAAAAAACTGTTTGCAGTTATTGGAGGTTCTGTAGGTGGTGGCATTGCATGGGAATTGGCAGCTTTAAAACCTGACTTGATTCAGCATTTAATCCCTATCGCTACAGATTGGAAATCCACAGACTGGCTAATTGCCAATTGTCATATCCAAGATGCGATATTAAACCATTCGAGCCAACCTTTGGCAGATGCCAGGATGCATGCCATGACCTTGTATCGCACACCAGAATCATTGACACAAAAATTTCATAGAACAAAAAAAGAAGAGGCCTTATTTAATATTGAATCTTGGTTGAACTATCATGGTGATACATTAACCAATCGTTTCAGTTTGTCGGCCTATAAAATGATGAACCAAATTTTGAGAACCATTGACATTTGTGAAGGTCGAGGTGAATTTTTAGAAGTAGCTTCACAGATAAAATCGTGTATTCATTTGGTGACCATTAATTCTGATTTATTCTTTAAACCAGAAGAAAACTGGAACACCTACGTGGAATTAAAAGGGGTCAAGGAAAATATAACCATTCATGAAATAAAATCTATTCATGGACATGATGCCTTTTTGATTGAATTTGACCAGTTAGCAAAGTTCCTGAAACCCATATTTAAAGTTAAAAGTAATGCATTTGAAATCGTTCCTAAATGTGTAGCTTAAACAGTGCTATTAACCAAAATCCGAGTCTAGGCTCGGATTTTTCACTTTATAAACTGGCTTGGGTTAACACCTTTTATTCTCTTAAAAATTCTATTAAAATTAGAAATATTCCTAAAGCCAGATATGAAGGCAATTTCAGAAACAGTATAGTCATTTTTCTCTTGCAACAACCTACTCGCCTTTTCGACTCTAAATTCATTTAAAAACTGAATATAGGTTTTATTAGTTCGCTTTTTAAAATACTTACAAAATGCATTTTTGGTCATATTAGCCACCTTAGAAACGGCTTCCAAGGAAATATCTTTATTGTAATTATTAAGCGTAAACTCAAAAACATTTCGCATGCGGTCGCCTTCAACTAAGCTGTATTTTTTATCATAAACAAATGAAGATAAACTTGTGTAGTCTGCCTCTACCATATATTGCAGTAAGCGAAGCAGAATAATAAACCGATCTAGTTTAGACGCTGTTTCAAGTTTTAAAAATAAACGTCTTATCGTTTCGATATGAGATTGTAGCTTAAATCCATATCGAGAACGTTCAAAAAAAGATTGAATACTTGCAAGTTCTTCAAGATTAAAAAAGGACTCTCCAAAGGAATGTCTTGTGAAAAATAAAGTCAACATGTGCGAATCTTGTGAGCTAACATCACTCTTAAAAACATGTGGTACATTGCTCCCTATGACCAATACGTCATTTGCACTATAATTATTTATGGTATCACCAACCACTAAAGTGCCACTACCTTTTACAATAAAACTAAGTTGTATCTCTTCATGCTGATGGAGCTTATCATAAAATACTTTAACCCTGTCCACCTGATAAACCAATCGTGCTTTATCGGGCTTCGGAATAACAAATGGTAATGCTTTCATTAATAATAATTAAATACTATTCAAAAATAGTATTTAATCACTTAAAATAGATAATATAATATTACTATAGATTAAAAATTCATTATTCATTCTTTACAATCTCAGCTAATTTTACATTTTAAAATCAATTCTTATGAGCATAAAATGGGAAGGCATAATGCCTGCTGTCACCACAAAATTTACGGATAACGACAGCTTAGACTTACACATGTTTCAACACAATATCGAGGCACAACTAGAAGCTGGTGTTCATGGCATTGTATTGGGAGGTACACTCGGTGAAGCAAGTACTTTAAGTAATGACGAAAAGCGAATTCTAACAAGGCATACTGTAGAAACCGTTAAAGGAAAAGTCCCTGTACTAATCAACATTGCAGAACAAACTACAAAAAATGCCATACTTGCAGCCCAAAAAGCCGAAGAAGATGGTGCTAAGGGTCTAATGATGTTGCCACCAATGCGCTACAAATCTGGAGATAGAGAAACTGTTGAATATTTTAAAGCAGTTGCCAACAATACCTCCTTACCTATCATGGTCTATAACAATCCTATTGATTACAAGGTTGAAGTCACATTAGATATGTTTGAAGACTTATTACAATGCGATAATATTGAAGCTGTAAAAGAATCAACCCGAGACATTTCTAACGTTACTAGAATCAAAAATAGATTCGGAAATCGATTGAAAATTATGACTGGTGTAGATACACTAGCCTTAGAAAGTTTGCTTATGGGAGCAGATGGATGGATTGCCGGTTTAGTATGTGCCTTCCCCAAGGAGACTGTTGCCATATACGAACTTCAAAAGGCAGGTCAGATTAATGAAGCTATTGATATCTATAGATGGTTCTTACCATTGTTAGAGTTAGATATAAACCCTAAATTGGTACAAAACATAAAACTTGCAGAAGTTGCAACAGGTATTGGCACTGAGAATGTTCGTGCCCCACGATTACCATTGCATGGGGAAGAACGCATAAACGTACATCGGGTTATTGAAAACGGCTTAAAAAACAGACCAAGCCTACCAGACTACAAAAATTTATAGAATGCAATCAGGAAAAAACTATATCGGAAATCAATTATCAGCTAAAGGGCCTAAGACTTACAAGACTTTTAATCCACAATTAAATATTGAGAATGCACCAATTTATACAGAAGCTACATCTGATGAAATAAATAAGGCCGTATTATTGGCTTTAGAAGCGTTTAAGACATTTAGAGCCATTTCAGGAAAACAAAAAGCAAGATTCCTAAATGCTATTGCGGACGAAATTCTAGCACTTGATGATGAATTGATTAAAATCTATTGCTCAGAAACAGGATTGCCAGAAGGAAGAGCAAAAGGTGAACGCGGCAGAACAATTGGTCAACTAAGAAGTTTTGCAGAATTAATTGCTGAAGGCTCTTGGGTAGAAGCTACTATAGATACTGCACAGCCAGAGCGCCAGCCAATACCTAAATCCGATATTCGTAAAATGCTTATTCCACTAGGACCAGTAGTCGTATTTGGCGCAAGCAATTTTCCGTTAGCATATTCGACGGCCGGAGGGGATACTGCTGCCGCTTTAGCAGCTGGTTGTCCTGTAATTGTAAAGTCGCACCCGATGCATGCCGGCACAGGAGAACTAGTAGCTTCAGCAATCATCAAAGCAGCAGAAAAAACCAGTATGCCTAATGGCGTGTTTTCCAATATCAATTCTAGCGGCATAGAAGTAGGTGCACAATTGGTTAAACACCCAGGTGTAAAAGCCGTAGGTTTTACTGGTAGTATCAAAGGTGGAAGAGCGCTTTATGATATGGCTGCGCAACGCGAGGAACCCATTCCTGTTTTCGCTGAAATGGGTAGCATTAATCCAGTGATAATTTTGCCTGAGGCTCTACAAAACAAAAATGAAAGTTTAGCAAAAACCTATGCCAATTCTATTACCTTAGGAACCGGTCAGTTTTGCACCAATCCAGGATTACTTTTAGGGATTAAAGGTGATGCTCTGTCCAACTTTATTAAGAATTTATCTAACGAGATCGTAAAAATAGAACCTTCTTGCATGTTGCATCCAAATATTATTGGAGCCTACGAAAGCAAAAAGCAAAATGCGATCTCACAACCCAATTTATCGGTTGTAATAGATTATGAAAATGATATACAACCCAACTATGCAAGGCAAACATTAACCACAGTTGAAGGTGAAATTTTTTTAAGTAATCCCACACTTCATCAAGAAGTATTTGGTCCATTTTCAATGATTGTTCAGTGTAAAGATGTTGATGAGTTAGAGCAAATTATTTCGAACTTAGAAGGTCAACTAACCGGAACGCTCATTGCCGATGAAGATGAGGCTGAACATTACCCTCAAATTATTTCGGCGTTACAAAATCGTGTTGGACGCATTATTTACAACGGTGTTCCAACAGGAGTGGAAGTTTGTCCTTCTATGGTTCACGGAGGTCCCTATCCGTCGTCAACAGATAGTCGCTTTACTGCAGTTGGCATCCATTCTATAAAACGATGGGTAAGACCATTTAGCTATCAGGACTGGCCAAACGCATTATTACCTTCAGAGCTAAAAAACGAAAACCCTTTGGAACTTTCCAGATTGGTTAATAATGTACAGACCGAAGCAAAACTATAATCATGACATCGACCTTTGTTTGTATTGATGCGCACACTTGTGGAAATCCTATTAGAGTTATAAAAGAAGGAGGGCCTGAGCTTATTGGTAACTCTATGAGCGAAAAGCGTCAACATTTTTTAAGGGAGTATGATTGGATAAGAAAAGGCTTAATGTTCGAACCACGAGGTCATGATTTGATGAGTGGAGCTATACTATATCCACCTCATAATCCTGAGAACGATTTCGCGATTCTGTTTATAGAGACCTCAGGTTGTTTACCAATGTGTGGTCATGGCACAATAGGTACTATTACTATAGCTATAGAGGAGGGCTTGGTAACACCACAAGTTCCCGGTAAAATTAAAATGGAAGCGCCCGCTGGTTTGGTAGACATTGAATATCAGCAAACAGGAAAGAAAGTAGATTGGGTAAAACTGATCAATGTAAAAAGCTATTTAGCTGCTGAGAGCTTAACCGTTGGTATTGATAGTTTAGGTGAAATTGCATTTGATGTGTCCTATGGTGGCAATTACTACGCTATTGTAGATCCGCAAGAAAATTTTCCAGGAGTTCACAATTTTACGGCCTCACAAATTGTTCATTTTTCAAAAGAAGCACGCAAAAAAATCAATGCCAAATATCCAAATTCATTTATCCATCCAGAAAATGAAACCATCAAAGACGTAAGCCATATACTTTGGACAGGAGACCCAATACATAAAGATTCTCATGGCAGAAATGCGGTATTCTATGGAGATAAAGCTATAGACAGAAGCCCTTGCGGTACTGGAACTTCAGCACGCTTAGCACAATTATATGCTAAAGAAAAATTACAACAAGGTGAAGACTATATTCACGAAAGTTTTATAGGAAGCAGATTTGTAGGTTGTATTGAAGAAGTTACTGAGTTGGATGGAAAAACAGCAATTGTTCCGAGCATTAAAGGTTGGGCAAAGGTATTTGGGAATAACACAATTACCATTGATACCGAGGACGACCCTTATGCTTATGGATTTCAGGTTATTTAAAAATGAGTAAAAATGTAATCATTATCGGTGGTGGTATTATTGGCTTGTGTTCGGCTTATTATCTTCAAAAAGAAGGACATAAGATCACTATTATCGATCAATCGAATTTAGATTCTGGAGCATCTTATGTTAATGCTGGCTATTTATCCCCAAGTCATATCATCCCATTATCTGCTCCAGGTGTAATGAAAAAAGGTTTAAAATGGATGTTCAATCCATCGAGTCCACTATACATCAAACCTCGATTAGATATGGATTTATTAAAATGGGCTTGGGCCTTTAACAAGTCTTGTAATACAGCCCATGTCCAAAAATCTGCTCCTGTTATACGAGATATTACGCTATTGAGCCAGCAGCTTTATGAAGACATAAAAACTTCAGAAAGCTTTACAGCGCAGTACGATAAAAAAGGATTATTGATGCTCTGCCAGACCCAGAAATTACTCGATGAGGAGTTAAAAATAGCTGAGATGGCCAAAAACCTCGGTTTGGATGCGAGAGAGGTTTCCCCAGAAGATATAAAAACTCTAGAGCCCAATATTGAAATCAATGCCATAGGGGCGGCTTATTTTAAGTGCGACCACCACTCTACACCGCATGAGTTTATGACCGAGATGAAAGACTACTTAAAAGCTGTAGGCGTTACTTTTTTTATTAATGAGAAAGTAGAAGATATTACAGTTAAAAATAGACTCATTACAGCTCTAATAACACAAAAACAAACTTTAAATGCGGATGAAATTGTGCTTGCTGCTGGTTCGTGGAGTACCATATTGAGTAAAAAAATAGGGTTAAAACTATTGATGCAAGCGGGAAAAGGTTATCGTATTAACACTGAACAAAAAACAGGAATTACAATCCCTGCGATTTTATCTGAAGCAAAAGCAGCAGTAACTCCAATGAATGGTTTCACAAGATTTGCTGGTACTATGGAGATTGCTGGCATTAATCACACTGTCAATAAGATCAGAGTTGAAGCTATTGCTAAAGCCGCTAACCGCTATTATCCAAGCATTCAACTCACTAAAAACGAAAAGGATAATGCGGCTTGCGGATTACGTCCAGTATCACCAGATGGACTTCCATACATAGGAAAGTCGGTTAAATGCAAAAACCTCACTATTGCTGCTGGTCACGCTATGATGGGTTGGAGTATGGGAACTGCTACAGGCCTGTTAATCTCTGAGATTATTTCAAATAAAAAACCATCACTGAAGTTAGGACCCTTTAACCCAGATCGAAAGTTTTAATATTTTTTATTTTTCTGTAATCTTTAAGAATTAACTTCGACAAAAAGTATTATATTAATTTTTCGTAAAAATTTATAATTACATATATGTCTAAAACCTATTATGACCCAGCAGATTTAAGAAAGTTTGGTAAAATAACGGAATGGAGCGAAGAACTTGGCAACAAGTTCTTTGATTATTATGGAAAAGTATTTGAAGAAGGTGCTTTAACAGCCCGCGAAAAATCGCTTATTGCCTTAGCTGTTGCTCACACAGAACAATGTCCATACTGTATAGATGCTTATACAAAAGATGGACTGCAACGTGGAGTAACCAAAGAAGAGATGATGGAGGCCATACATGTAGGTGCTGCTATAAAAAGTGGAGCCACCTTAGTACATGGAGTTCAAATGATGAATAAGGTCAATAAACTTGATGGTTAATTTTCCCCAAAACACAACTTAATGGCTACAAAGTCTCTAAAAAAACGCGAAAGCGAACTCGCAAATAGTAACAGACAACTCGAAATACTTTCTAACGGTATTTTTCAAAGTGGAGAACTCCCCACTTTTGCAAACAAGATTGCTGAAACCAATCAATTTCCACTTAAAGCCAAAAAGCTAGAAATACTTCAAATTAACGTTGGTTACATGTGTAATCAAGTATGTGAGCATTGCCATGTCGATGCTGGTCCTGATCGTAAAGAAATAATGACCAGAGTAACCATGCAACAATGTTTGGAAGTCATTAAAAATACTGGAGCTCATACTTTAGATCTAACTGGTGGCGCACCAGAAATGAATCCAGATTTTAGATGGTTTGTGGAGGAAGCTGCAAAAGCTGGCATTAAGGATTTTATTGTGCGTTCCAATCTGACCATTATTCGTGCAAACAAAAAATATTACGATTTACCTGAGTTTTTCAAAAAACACAACGTGCATGTGGTGAGTTCAATGCCACACTGGACAAGGGGTAAAACAGACAAACAACGTGGTGATGGCGTCTTTGACAAATCGATTAAAGCGCTTCAGGAGTTGAATGCTGTTGGTTATGGAATGCCCGACGGCGATTTAAGATTAGATTTGGTTTACAATCCATCAGGTGCATTTTTACCAGGAGACCAGGCGTCAATGGAAAAGGATTTCAAGAAGGCCTTAATGGAAGATTTTGGCATTCAATTCCATAACTTATTTGCCATAACCAATTTACCGATAAGTCGATTCTTAGATTATTTAATTGCTTCAGAAAACTATGAAGATTACATGTATCAATTAGTTGAGGCTTATAATCCTACAGCCGTTGCCAATGTGATGTGCACCAATACTCTTTCTGTAAGCTGGGATGGGTATTTATATGATTGTGATTTTAACCAGATGCTAGAATTACCAGTAAATAGTAAAGTAAAACACATTTCGGAATACAACGAAGAACTGCTGGAAGGTAGAAACATCGTGATATCGCAACACTGCTATGGTTGTACAGCAGGTGCTGGTAGTAGTTGCCAAGGAACGGTTACTTAACTTTAAAATTGTAGACAATGGACTTCATTAAACAAATTCTTTTTGGTGTTGCTTTAGTAATTTCAGCTTTTGGATCTTCTCAAGATTCTGTCTCTGAGTTATTAAAAAAATATAATACCGAAAATATTCCATATATCACGGTGCAAGAATTAGCCTTACCTAATGAAGATGCCATTCTTTTAGATGCTAGAGAAGCCAAGGAATATAATACGAGTCATCTAGAGAATGCCGTTCATGTTGGCTATGACTTCTTTGACATTAATTTGGTAACGAAGAACATCACAGACAAGTCCGCCAAGATTGTGGTCTACTGTTCTTTGGGAATTCGTTCTGAGGATGTCGCCGAACAATTAAAAAAAGAAGGTTATACCAATGTTTACAATTTATTTGGTGGTATTTTTGAATGGAAAAATAATGACTTTACGGTTTACGACAATAATAATGAACCTACAGACGATGTACACACGTTTTCTGAAGAATGGAGCCAATGGCTTTTAAAAGGCAATAAAATATATGACTGATGCACTTGTAATTGTATTTGTTAAAAATATAAAATTAGGCACTGTAAAGACGAGGCTAGCAAAAACTATAGGCGATTATGGTGCTTTCGAAGTCTATTCCGAATTGGTAAAAATTACAGAAAAAGCGACTTCGAAATTAAATGTAGATAAACGCATTTATTTCTCTAATGCGATTATCGATTCAAAATGGGAAAACAATTACAAAGCGGTTCAGAAGGGGCTAGATTTAGGGGAACGCATGTTCAACGCCTTTAAAGACGGTTTTGAATCAGGTTACAAAAAGATTGTCTTAATTGGTTCTGACCTTCCAGAAATTAGCGAAACCCATATTGAAAAAGGTATTAAAGCCTTAGATAAAAACGAAGTTGTTTTTGGGCCTGCAGAAGATGGAGGCTATTATCTTATAGGCTTAACGCGATTAATTCCTAAAATCTTCGAAAACAAACCATGGAGTCAAAGCCATCTTCTCAAAGTAACGTTACAAGAGTTACAGAATCTTGACCTAACAGTTAGTACTTTAGACACCTTAAACGATATAGACACCTATGAAGATTTAATCGCTTCGAATTTTTATAAAAACAACCAAAAATTACAAGAAAAAATACAGCAGCTTAATGATTAAATTTATCGAAGAAAGCACAAAATACTTAATAAAAAAGGGGTTTGATAATCCAGAAGCGGGCATTATACTTGGCACTGGATTAGGACAATTAATCAGCGAAATTGAAATTATCGCTGAGGCCAGTTATAATCACATTCCTAATTTTCCTACGGCTACTGTAGAGTTTCACAAAGGCAAGCTGATTTACGGAAATTTTGAAGGCAAAAAAGTAGTAGTGATGCAAGGACGTTTTCACGTATATGAAGGGTATACACTTCAAGATGTGACTTTTCCCGTGAGAATTATGGAAAATTTGGGTATCAAAACGCTTTTGGTCTCCAATGCTGCAGGTGCTGTAAACTTAAACTTTAAAAAAGGTGAGTTAATGCTTATTGATGATCACATCAATCTACAAGGAAGCTCACCTTTGGCATTTAAAGGTGTAGAACAATTAGGAGAGCGATTTACTGACATGAGTGCTCCTTACGATGCTGAGATAAATTCTAAAATTGAAACTATCGCCAAAGACAATGGCATAAAACTTCATAAAGGAGTATATGCCAGTGTGGTTGGACCTCAATTAGAGACCAGAGCTGAGTATAGAATGCTCAAGATTATCGGTGCAGATGCTATTGGCATGAGTACCGTTCCTGAAATTATTGTGGCCAATCATTTAAAATTAAAAGCGGCAGCAGTGTCAGTATTGACCGATGAATGCGACCCAGATAACTTAGAGCCTGTAGATATCGCAGAAATCATAGCTATGGCTGCAAAGGCAGAACCAAACATGATTACCTTATTTAAAGAATTGATAAAAACCATTTAACGTTATTCCGAACGAAGTGAAGGAATCTATATATGAGATTGCAACGTCACTTTGTTCCTCGCAATGATAAATAAAACAAACATATGAGTTACTTAGAAGCTACGCACGATTTATATAAAGAAGCGGCCTTAACACCAGATGTTGGGCTATGCTGTACTACCAATCCTGTTTGGGAATTGCCAGGACTGAAGATTCCAAAGATTATGCAAGAAATGAATTATGGCTGTGGCTCTACCGTACATGCGCGAGATTTAACCAATAACCCAAAAATGCTATATGTTGGTGTTGGAGGTGGTATGGAATTATTGCAATTTTCATATTTCAATCGTCAAAAAGGAGGAGTCATTGGTGTAGATGTTGTAGATGAAATGTTACAAGCTTCCCGAAAAAACTTTAAAGAAGCAGAGGTATTAAATCCATGGTTTAAAAGTGAGTTTGTAGAACTTAAAAAAGGAGATGCCATGAATCTTCCTGTTGAAGATAATAGTATTGATGTAGCCGCTCAGAATTGCTTATTCAATATTTTTAAAGCAGACGATCTTAAGAAAGCGATTGCTGAAATGTATCGCGTACTAAAGCCTCATGGTAGGTTGGTTATGAGCGATCCTACTTGCGAACAACCTATGAATGACGAATTGCGAAACGACGACAGATTACGTGCGCTGTGTTTAAGTGGAAGCTTACCCATAGCTGAATATGTTAAGATGTTAACTGATGCTGGTTTTGGCACCATAGAGATTAGAGCGCGCAAGCCATATAGAATACTAGACCCTAAACACTATAATACGGATGAACTTATATACATTGAATCTATCGAAGTCGCGGCCATCAAGGATCCGATGCCTGCCGATGGACCATGTATTTTTACGGGTAAAGCAGCTATCTATTTTGGTGATGAAGACTATATTGATGATAACGCAGGTCATATTTTATTAAAGAATCAACCGTTGGCTATTTGTGATAAAACTGCTGCTGCTTTAGCGAGTTTAGGCAGAGATGATATCTTTATTAGCGAATCAACATGGCACTATGATGGTGGTGGCTGTTGTTAGGTCATAATATACGTAATGACTATATTGCATTAATGAGATTATCATTTGTAGTTATTATAGTTTTCTTCATTTCTTCTTTAGGATTTTGTCAGGAAATAGATAAAGGTGACGTTGTTAAGGACCGTCAATTCCTTATAGATAAGGGCGAACTTACAGCAGGAGATTCTCAGGGTAATTTCGTAGCCATAAGACCTCATATGGTTAATGGCTCATTGAGAAATTATTACGTAGAGTTCTATGAAAATCTCAATTATCAAGAACGTATTGAGATTACTACTAAAGATGGTACTGATATCTTAAAGGTTTTTTTATTTAATGGTAAATGTTATGTTTTCCAAAAGGAAAAAGCGGGTAAAACTATGTCTTTGGTACTTAATGGTATTGATTTAAAAACAAAGGAAACATCACAAAACGTAATATATTCAGTAAACAAAGACGATAACCCATACATCTTCAAAGCTTTAAAAAATGATTATTTTATTAAATTAGAAACAGCATCTAATATCGCTCTAAGTTTCCCCGTTTTAGAAAACAAAACTACCTATGTTATGGTCAGTGTCTTTTCAAAAGATATACAGCCCATAAAAACATTCAAGATTATTCCCGATAAATCCGAATTATTCGAGAATATTAATTTTCTAAATACCCAACAAGCAAATGATAAATTCTATGCGCTTTTTCAGCTTAACAATTCTGCTACAGATAATTTTTACGAATTGATAGAAACGGATGGAAGCAAAACACACTCCTTAAAAATAAAAATCCCTGATAATAGTTACGAACTTATCAATTCTAGAATAAAGAATAATAATTTGATTATAAGTGGTATTTATTCTAATGTGAAAAAGGGTGGTTACAGAGGCTTTACCCACTATAGAATCGATTTAAATAATCTTAAGGTAATATCTTCTAAGCAAAGCCCTTTTTACAACGAAAATGCCGAAGCATACTTTTCAGGATTCTTCAAAGAAAACAGAAGTATAGATATTAAAGATATTTTTATAAATGACGATTTAGAAACGTATATCATAGGACAATTCTACATAAAACGGAGAGCCACATTACCTATTGGACTGCCTATTGCCGCATTTTCATTTTCTGGATTTGCTGGGTATATAACCATAAATCCCATAAGCTCAAGCTATAAAGTTTTTGATGACATCTTAGTCGGAAAAATTGATAAAGACGGACATTTGAAATGGGATAGTATTTTACGCTTACGACGCACTGAAAAGATTACATCTAAGTCCAATAAACGAGACTCATCGACCTTTACATTTTTTGCTAATAACGAAATCAATATTCTTATCAATGCTTTAATTGATGATAAAAAAGGAAAATTAGTTGTAAAACAAGATAGACGGCCTAACAAAACCAATTTTTATAATATTACCGTAAACCCACATGGTGGAATTACACCGAATATTATATTTCCCAATGCCAATTCGGAAACCATATTTAGAGCTGAAAAAGCCATTAAATCAGAGAATATTATATATATTTTAGGTCAAGGCAATATGAGAAAACAACTATTGAAGTTAAAGTTTTAATTTTTGGAAAAGTACATAGACATTATAAAGAATTCCTATTCTGGGTATTGGAATTATCTTAAATACGAACTCATTGACCTTAATCATTGGGATAATTATTTTTATGGACTTATTATAATTTCGATTGCTGTTTGGCTACTTGAAATTGCTTTCCCTTGGCGCAAAGGACAAGCACTTTTTAGAAAAGATTTCTGGCTAGACACCTTCTATATGTTTTTCAATTTCTTTGTATTGAATCTCATAGTACTTATTGCATTGTCTAATACAGTCGCTGAGTTATTAAATGATGGTTTAAGTGCTATAGGCTTGTCCTTATCGAGTTTTCAGTTATTTGATTCAACCGATTTACCAAAATGGCTTGGTTTACTTGTTTTCTTTTTAGTCAATGATTTTGTACAATGGAATACGCATCGTCTTTTGCACAGAGTACCCTTTTTATGGAATTTCCATAAAGTACATCACTCGGTAAAAGAAATGGGATTCGCGGCTCATCTGCGCTATCATTGGATGGAGCCTGTGGTTTATAATTCTATACGATACATTCCACTGGCAATTATTGCAAATTACAGTTCTCAAGATGTAGCAATAATATACTTCTTTTCGATTGCTATAGGTCATTTAAACCATGCTAATTTGGGTTGGGATTATGGTGTTTTAAAATACATTTTCAATAATCCCAAAATGCACATTTGGCATCACGCTAAAGATTTACCAAAACATGTAAGGTACGGCGTTAATTTCGGACTAACACTGAGTCTTTGGGACTACCTTTTTAAAACCAATTATATACCGCATGATGGTAGAGATATTGAGCTTGGTTTTGAAGGTGACGAAGATTTTCCAAAGGATTTTGTGAGTCAGGAATTATACCCAATAAAAAAATGAAAATTATCTACATATGTTTTTTAGTGATTTTAATTACCTCATGTAGTGGCACAAAAAGAGCCATTGAAAGTGTACCTGACAAGACAAAAGAGGTTGAAATTACAACGGAGAAGCCTGATAAAGTTGCGACTACTGAACCCAAAAGCGTTAATGAAATCAAAGATAATAATACTGCCGCTGAAGTAACTACTGAAGAGGATACCAAAGAACTTAATAAAAAGCAAGGCGATTCAATTAGCGACAACGTCTCTCTTAAACAAGATATTTCTAAAAGCGAGGGATATTTGCATGATTTATTTGATAGCCTTTTGCAAAAACATGTGTCCAGTGATGGAAAAGTTAGCTATAAAGGGTTTAAAAACTCGCATAAAGAGTTACTAGATTATATTGATGTTCTTACCATGCTTTATCCAGAACTTAGTAAGCTTTCAAGAGAAGACAAACTAGCTTATTGGATTAATGCCTACAACTCCTTAACTATAGATTTAATACTACGTAACTACCCTTTAAAAAGCATTAAAGACATCAAAGACCCTTGGGATCAACGTCTTTGGAAGTTTGGAGATAAGTGGTTAAACCTTAACGATATTGAACATAAGATTTTGCGCAAAATGAACGAGCCTCGTATTCATTTTGCCATTGTTTGCGCATCGGAATCGTGTCCTAAACTGCTTAACGAAGCATTTACGGCTGATAACTTGGAGTTACAGTTAACGAGCGTTACAAAAGTATTTCTATCTGATACTTCAAAAAATGAGATTTCAGAAGATAATATAAAGTTATCCAAGATTTTTAAATGGTTTGCTAAGGACTTTAAAAATAATGGAAGTTTAATTGATTTTTTAAATCAATATACCGAAGTAACCATTTCAAATAAAGCCAAGAAAAGTTTTAAAGATTATGACTGGAGCTTGAATAATTAAATTCAACTAGCATCAAACCAAAAGATTAACCATGATAAGTATAGTAATTCCTGTTTTAAACGAAGCCGATATGATTGGCGATTTACTGAAGCACTTATCAAAAAATTCAACCCAGAAAAATATATCAGATATTATTGTTGTGGATGGTGGCAGTACTGATAGTACGCAAGAAATCGTCTCTGGTTTTGTAACCTCTAGTAATTCTGAATTTGATGAGGAATTCTACTTCAATAGTACTAATAAGAACTATAAAAAAGCGGATGCATTAGTTTTCGATACGTCACGCTCTCAAAGGGACGCTCCAACTGATGTAAAATTAGATTCTGCCTCGATGACAAATCCTGAAATAAGTTCAGGATTGGCGGCTCAATCAAAAATACTTTTGCTTGATTCGCCAAAAGGACGTGCTAAACAAATGAACCTAGGTGCCAAACATGCTAAAGGAAGTATTCTCTACTTTTTACATGCAGATGCATTTCCTCCTAAAGACTTTGATCAACTTATCATTAATGAGGTTAAAAGAGGTAATGATGCTGGTTGTTTTAGAATGCAATTTAATAGTAGGCATTGGTGGTTACGTCTTGCGAGTTGGCTAACACAATTTTCTTGGCGTGCTTGCAGAGGTGGTGACCAAAGTCAGTTTATTACCAAAGCGTTGTTTGATGAAATTGGAGGCTATGATGAGCGCTATGTTATTTATGAAGACAATATCTTAATCAACGAACTCTATAGGCGTAGAGAATTCGTTGTTATCAATAAAAAGATAAGAACCTCTGCCCGACTCTACAAAAAGGTCGGTATTTGGAAATTGCAATATCATTTCTGGGCGATTTATGTTAAACGCTGGTTTGGTGCTTCGGCTGAGGAGATGTTGGCATATTACAGAAAGCATATCTATTGAATTTTCTTCCTTTTATTGTTGTCCTAAAATCAAATATTCCATAATTTACAATGGCACCCAATCCATCTTATAGATAGCGTTAACATTATTATGCAGTTAAGCTAAACTGGAACAATTGTTGATGTAATCTAAAATGACAGATTAATTCTTTAAAATTATGGATAATGAGAGTTTTGATTTTTTTTACCCTAATTGAATTATTTTTCTTTCAATTAACCTTTGCTCAGAACTTAGATCAAGTTTTAGTTAAAGTAATAGACTCTAAGACTTTAGAGCCAATTCCCTTCGCCACGGTAAGAATAAAAGATTCAAGTTTAGGAGTTATTGCGGACTATAATGGAGAATTTAGAATGCCTTTAAGATATAAAGACGATCTTATTATTATATCCTGTATCGGATATAAAGCTAAAGAGGTTCCTCTAAATCAATTAAATTTTAATGAGTTAAATACCATAAAAATTAGCCCTCAAGTTGAGGCACTTAATCCTGTTTTTATTAGTTCTAGGACTAAAATTAATGGTATTAACTTCAATGCTAAAAGCTTGGTTAAGGCAAGTAGAAAATTATCCGCTAAAGAGATAGTGCTTAGGGCTATAAATAGGATTCCTAATAACCTTAGTGACAAACCACATTCCTATATTGGTTATTACAGAGACTATCAGTTGGTTGATAATAAATTTCACAATCTAAACGAAGCCATCTTAGAAACTTTTGATAATGGTATAAACACGAGTTTTTTAGAAGAAAATACAGTTTCTACCGCAATTTATAGTTTTAATCAAAATCAAAATTTTATTATAGACTCCTCATTAACAAAAGCTTATAATGGAGTAACAAAGTATATAAAAAATGCTCAAATTTTACCAAGAGGCGGTAATGAACATACGCTATTGAATATTCACAATCCAATTAGAAACTATAATTTTAGTACCTTTTCTTATGTTTATAAATTTGAAAGTGACTTTCCTAGATTACATGAGTTTCGAAAAGACGACATTGTATTTTTAAACAACGAGCCTTTGATATTGATTAATTTTAAAAAAGCTAATCCTCATGATTTTAGTGTTTATGGCCTAAAAACTGCAATTAATAAAGATGAATATGTGCGAGGGTCAATATATATATCGCTTGTTGATTATTCGATTCATAGATTTAATTATAAAGTCTATATGCCAGGATCGAAGAAGGCATTATTTAACGTTAGTCTAGAATATGCAAGACAAGACAATAAAATGTACCTTAATTATATAACGTTCAATAATTCTTTTGCGATGGGTGAGGATTTTAATCTTAGAGAAGAAAAAGTACAATTTGATAAATCAGAACAGGCCTTTTATATCACCTTTAATAACACAAAAGATTATCTTGACTTCAATACTATGAGTACAAAAAACTTCAAATTCAAATTAGGGAAAAAAAATCTGAAGACAATTGCTGTAGATAAAGTAACAGAAAGAGTAATTAAAGTTACGGTAGAAAATTTCGATGGGTCATTGGTAGATATAAATGCTAACAATGTAAATGATTTAACCTATAAGCTTAGACGAATACGTGATGTAACAGGGAGGGAAATTTATGGAGAAAATACAATTGAAGGTGATCAATTTAGAGAATTTTTTGTTCAAAAAGTTAATGTTAATAAGCCTATGCCCTCTGAACTAGATCTCATGGATAAAAATTCACTTATCAATGAGTCTGCCTTGAATGATTTTGAAGAAGCCAATCAGTATTGGATCAACACTCCGCTTATGAATGAGAAAGGCCAAAATTAAAATAGCGGAATCATACCCTAAGGTTATGATCAATTACATTTAATGGTGATTTGGAGAAGCTTCATTTATATTGAGTAGGTCTTGATATTAAATGACCATATTAATATGATGTAAAATTCAACTCGCCCAGCTTTTCAAAAAATCGGACAAGTTTAATCTATAAGGTGTGTTAAAAATAGAGTGTTCATTTGTTCCTACCCATTTCATAGGGATACAAATGCATTAATGTATCACTTTGAAATACTTTCTTGGTATCAATGTCAATAGCCGATAATTTTCCAGTAAATGCTGCACCTGTATCTATATTCCACACATTTATAGCCTTCATTGGCTCGTACTTATGATAATTGAGTGTTGGTGTATGACCAATATAAATTTCACTGTAATGTTTTAAACGATTGGGATACAATTCTGAATTCTTGGCGATGCGCTTATCCATAATTAACGCCATTTCCCAAAGCGTTCTGTCGTAATAAAACGTTTCTGTACGAACTTCTCTTTCTACACCATGCATAGATGTAAAACCTGCATGGATAAAAAGTCTTTTTTCATCATCTAAATAATATAAAGGCATTGCTTCAAAGAAATTAAGATGCTCTCTTTTTTGGTCTTCATTGAAGCCCTCATAACTGGCGATTGTTTCTTTACCTCCATGCAGATACCAAACATCATTTATCGTTCCATCCGCTAGCCAATGTTCGCACCATACATCGTGATTACCTTTAATAAAGATACATGTGTTAGTTTTAGACAATTCAATTAAACGCTCAATAACCTGAGCCGATTCGCTCCAGCCATCTACGTAATCACCTAAAAAAATGAGGGTATCTGCTGCTGTAACCTCAGCACGTTCTAATATCTGGTTTAACGCTTTTAGTCCACCATGAATATCGCCTATGGCTAGTGTTCGCATTTAATTCAATTTTTAACAAAATTAAGTTATTAATCTAACGATCTCGAAACAAGTTCGGGATTAGTTCACTCAGTAAAACAAAGGATATTTCTAAATCAGAGATCTGGATGATACCGAAATAAATTTGGCACTAATTTTACCAACACTATTTTCTAGGAGCAAAGCTTCTGAAAATATCGGGTGTCATTAGAAATACTGGCCAATCCCAAACACAAAACCTTGGGTAGAATCTTGTGTAACACCCACTCCATAATCAATTCTAAAAATAGCATTGAAGATTTTTTTATGAATAAAACGCAATCCTAAACCTGGATATACCCTTAAGTTTTGGGTATCTGCAAAATCACCAAAGTCACCACCTGGATTTCGCCAACTACCTGCATCAATGAAGGCATTGCCTTGCAATGCAAACCAATCCTTTTCATAAAGGGTATAGCGATACTCCGTATTGAGAACTATGGCCGCAGTACCACGATCAATTAAATTTCCAACGCCTCTGATGTTTAGATTATTATCAACCGCAAAAGGAGCAAACGGTGTATCTTCATTCGATGCTACCCCAAATCGCAAACGATTGGCCCAATTACCTCGTTTACCAAAACGTTTAAAATACTGAAAATCATTCCAGCCAATCAAAAAATCGGGTAATGCTTCATCATTCCTAGAGTGAACATACTGAAAATTAAAAATACTTCTAAAGCCTTCAACATACTGATAATCGTAATTGAGATTATTGTACTCATAAATGAGCTTATAGAGTAATTTATCTACCACTAATTCTTGTGGCACATTAGGATTAGTGGCACCAAATAAATACTCATAATCCTCTGTAAAAAAGTTAACTCCTAATTCTACCCGATTCGTAAAATTAAATTGGTAAAGCCCGAGTAACTCAATCGATTCATTATTATAGCGATAGTCTGCCGTAGTATTATCGAAAAATACAGGTTCTTGTGTTGTAAGATTTTGATAATTTATGGCTAAACCCAGTTGTCTAGAAAACAAAAATGGCGCTCTAAGGTTTATGGCATAAGAATCGAATATATCTTTTTGATAAAAGCCGCCAAGCGTAATATTTTGCCCAAACAAATTGAATTCATGCAACCCTAGTCGGTAAGCAAATTCATCGTCATTGGTTGTATAGACATTGGCCGACGGAATGATGGTAAAATTCTCTTCAATATTATAAAACACATTATACTCATTAGGTTCTTCAGCAGGAAACACCTGATAGTAGGCATGGGCAATTGAAGGTAACCGTTTTAATAATTGGATATCTTGTTCTATAACCGAAGAATCCAGAACAACACCAGGTTTTATAAACGCTATTTTTTTTACAAAAGAGGATTTGAGTTTCTTGTTGCCTTGCACCTTTAAATCATCAACTACATTTTGTTGTCCGAAGGAGACAAGAGTCATAAGAACACAAAATGTAAAAAGTAAGAATTGTATTTGGCGCATTTTTAAGTGTTTAAAAATATTGACCTATTCCAAATACAATTCCGCTATCGGCCTTTTTCCCTAAACTGAGTCCATAGTCTATTCTAAAAACAGCATTGAAAATTCGCTTATGAATAAAACGTAAACCCAATCCTGAGAATAAACTGGCATTTGTTCCTTTAACCAAGTCTGAGAATTCTCCACCTGGATCTTGCCATGTTCCTGCGTCAACAAAAGCATTTCCCTGTAAAGCAAACCAACCTTTTTCGTATAAGGTCTGTCTAAACTCTGTATTCAATACAACTGAAGCCGTCCCGCGATCAACCACATTTCCCACGCCTCTTATGTTTAATTGATTATCTAGAGCGAAAGGTGCAAAAGGTGAGCTTGTATTGGTCGCATAGCCTAGTCGCAAACGATTGGCCCAATTGCCACCTTTTCCGATGCGTTTAAAGTACTCAAAATCATTTCTGCCCACAAAAGAATTCTTTAAGAAATCAGTATCGCCATCTGCTGAAGCTGTTACATTAAAAGTGAATATACTCCTAAAACCTTCTACATATTGAAACTCGTTGGTAATATTATTGTATTCATATTCTCCTACAATGGACAAGCGATTTAAACTGAGCTGCTCAGGAATATCTGAAGGTCGTTCACCATTCAGAAAATCGTAATCCTCCTCAGCTATATTGAGCCCTAGCTCAAACCGATTATTAAAATTGTGTTCGTAAAACACCCTGAATTCAAAAGCACGACTATCGAACTTATAATTCACATCACTATCATCATCTAGAAATATAGGTTCTTGGAGCACATTATTCTGAAAATTGACGCCTATTCCCCATTTTCGGGTAATTAAATTTGGGGCTTCCCAGAAAAATCCATAGGAATCAAACACATTTCGACTGTAAAAGCCACCAATAATCTGGTTCTGTCCAAAAAGGTTAAAATCAAATAACGAAACTCTATATGCCAAATCGTCATTAACGTCTTGAGATACATTTAATCCAGGAATAATGGCAAAATTCTCAACAACAGTATAGGTTATTTTATAATTGCCATCAGCTAGTTCTTCAATCTTAGAGGATGCACTCGCTACCGACGGTAAAAGTCGAAAACGTCTTTCATCTGATGCCACACGAACCGTATCTAAAACGCTGCCTTCCTTTACGAATGCCAATCGCTTAAGGAATTTTGTGCGCGTACGCTTGTTGCCTTCAATCTCAATTGTGGTAACCGTTTGAGCTAGGCCATATTGGCTACTAAGGATTAAAATGAGTATGACTAAAAGTTTTTTCATTCTACTGTAAATTCAGAAATAAATAGTTGATTAACCCAATTATCCTCGCTCACATCCATAACTGTGAATTTATAAGTCTGTCCGAGAATTAAGTTTGGCGGTGTACCATCTGTAATGTTTAGCACAACATTCGATGTATTATAGTATTGGAATTGATTTTCGAACGTATAAGTACCAGAGATTAAATCGTTATCAACAGTAGATACTACCTGAAAAAAAATAGCATTGTCAACTTCAGAATTTATAGCCCAACTAAACATTGGCATTTGTGATTGCTCTTGATTAACGGTAATTAAATCAGAAAACAAGGTCGGTTGCATCAATTGTTTTATTCGGATTGGATTTGATAGTTTAATTTCATTATCAAGCTCATAAGACACTATAATCCATCTTTCAGAATCGAAGAAGCCTACAAATTTCCTAAGAAATCCATTAAAAAAAGGCTCATCCGTAATCTCTAACTCATTATAATTAGTATAATTGTTTGGATCTAGATTACTTGAATTTGTCTGAAAGAGTTTAAAGTTATCTGAACCGCTTTCTGGAAAAAAATAAACCTCAACATTATTAGGATTAACAACATCATTACCCGAACAAGCAATAACTGCTCCTGTTTCAAAAGTTTTACCCTCAATATATGATGATAATGAATTATCTGCTTCAGAATTGTCTGTATCATTAGATGAACATGATGCTAATAACAGAGTAATTATAATTAAGGTTCGTTTCATGAGATGGTTATTACTAACCTTTGTCGTTGCTCATAAATAACCTTACTAGATTTTTTAAAATTTATCCTTCAGACTTATAGTAAGCTCTAATAATTTCCTCAACAGGTTTATTTTGTGGTGTGAACATTGGGTTATCTTCCCCTCCAACTTTGTCATAGGCAATAAACCATTTCCAGATAAAACCGCCAGCAAACCAATCTTCGTTCCAAAAGGTTTCGTAAAGCGCTTTTGTGGTATTGACTTGGGCTTGAAGATTCACCTGATTCATGCTACGATCGGACACCCAAGGTTGTTTCCCTGCATAATTCACACTTCTATAGCCATACTCAGTAAAAAGAATTGGCTTTTCATAATTTTCCGCCATTTTAGCAATGATAGGTTTATGGACTTTCCAACCTTCCATACATGTCTCAAAACTTGGTGTTAACTCATCACTAACTGGAAAATAAGCATCAATGCCTATATAATCTAACTGATCCCAAAATGGCGTGCGCCTAAATTCATCCCAATTGGCTGCATAGGTCAATTTACCGTTATATTTATTTCTTATTTCTTTGATTAGGTTAGTCCAGTATTCTGGTCTATATTTTACAAATAGCTCGAGCTCAGTGCCTATGCAAAGGATTTCTGTTTTGGTTTCTTCTGCCAATTCCGCGTATTCAAGAATGAAGTTTGAGTAAGATGCTTCTAAAGTTTTCCAATCGGCTTCGGAAGTCATCATAATCTCACCTGTAAACTCACCTCGCCAAACCCAAATCTGTGGTTTAAGCAAAATCTTAATGTTTTGCTTTTGCAACTCTTCGATATACTGTTTTGCGCCTGCTCTAGTCTCCCCAAACCATTGCCTATCTGTATTATAAATGATATTAGGATGTTTTAGATTTTTAATAAAGCCAAAAGGCATTACCGCAGCATAATTGGCATTGAGTTTTACTACTGGTGTGACGTGAGATTGGTTAGCTTTATTTTGAGAGGCCACAAAACTCACTCCGTTGATTTTTTCTTCCTGCCCATTACAAGCTGATAAAGTAATCAGCCATACAGAAAAAAACAGGCATTTAAAAGTTTGCATAAGTACAACATTATAAATGCCAATTTATGTAAATCCTAGAATAAAGCTCTTAAACCTATATTAAAAGTTTGCCCTAAACCTGTATCGTTTCCTCTTACAAAATTTGAATATAAGAACTCAATATTAAGTTTGTCAGTCAATTGGTATTTAGCGCCACCGCCAAGTATAGTAGCATCTTGTTCAAATCCATTAGTTTCAAAGGAAATTAGCTGCAAATGCTGTACCAGTGCCAAAATAGTAAACTTAGAACTTGGGAAGTAACTTAAGAAAACTCCTGGTAATAAGCGTAGGCTGTTGTCTGCAAAGCTACCTTCTTTAGGTAAGTTATATTCAGTATTGAGTTCGGTAAACAATTGCCAATCGCCACCAGAAAAACTATAATCATAGAAAAAACGGTTTTGAAAAATGAATCCATTCTGATCTAAAAATACACCCTGTTCGGTTTCTTGATCAACTAACGGAATATGAAATGCTGATTGAATCGTGAAATTTCCAACATTTTTAAAAGGATTAAACTTTATAGCTGGAGCAAAAGATGTAAAACCCGAACGTGCTGAACCAGCTTCGCCATCAAAGGAAAAAACGTCCAGTGCGTCTCGACCACCAATGACGTTAGAACGAAACTCTAATAATAGACCAATATTTACGCGTCTACTATCCGAAATCCCTGTAAAAATATCTACCGTAGATGTAAAAAACGTATTTCTTGGGATGTTTTGTTCTTCTCCATTTGGTCCAAATAAGTCCTTGGTTTCAGTATACAGGTTATTAAACCATTTAATATCCCATTGCCCTTTTTTCAGCAATATTGAAGGTGTAAATTCTTGTATAACACTTCGTTGTGTAGCTTCATCTTCTTGAGAAAACCCTGAAAAGGATAGCATCAAAATAATTAAAAGTATATTTAATTTTTTCATTTTTCTTTGTATTTGGTTGTGTTTATTAGTTAGTCTTTATTGCTTGTTTAAATTCCAGTTATAAGTGAAATAACTTAGTTTGTAGTTGTCTGGAATTTTTTCTGTTCTATATTGATTGATAAAGTCAATTTCACTAGAGCCGTCCATAGTAAAATCCTCTTTATACCATTTCATGATTTCAGAGGCTTCAACTTTTTTCTTCTTGTTGTTTACTTTTAGAAAAGTTCCATTTAAAGCAATTTTAGTTTGGGTCTCTAACTGCTTATTTAAAGTATTAGGCATATAGGCTTCACTAATCAGTGGAGGACAGCCAACAGCCCCACAAACCAATACAAAATGGAATCTAGCATCGTTAAATTGGGCTCTGAGCAACTTATGCTCAATATCGTTGAGCGTAATATTTTTACCTGCTAAACTATAGGTGGTCTTATCAAAAAAACCTTTATGATCAAGTGGAGATTTTGTTGGGTAGTTATCAACAATACCTTTAATCACGGTAATGTTATAGGCATTAATCCAAAATGACTGATAGTTTTTAGCATCTGAAACCTCTACGGAAATTCCCTCTGCAATTTTTAAAAGTTCGTCTAAAGTAGATTGATCTTTATGAATCGCTTTATAGTCTACTTTCCCGTTTTTAATGTGGGTTTCTAAAAATAAATTGGTTTTAGTGAAGAAGCTGTTTAAGTCTTGAGCGCTTCCTGTGAATATAAAAAGCAATGCTATTAAAAAAGTATGAAATTTCATCATTTATATTTTTGATTAACGGCTCTTATGTCGAACATAAAATCATCGACTTACAAGAATTTTGAAAGAATTTTGGCGTCTTATTTTGTTTTAAAACCTTACAGACCAACTGTTAATTTAAATTCTTTCTAAATTGAAAGCGTCGATTAAGTTCTTACCTTTAAGTGCGACAGACAACTAACTAACAATCAAATTTTATGGAGCACATTGTCATCATCGGTAATGGAATTTCTGGTGTTACCTTAGCTAGACATATCAGAAAGCTGTCCGATAAAAAAATCACTATTGTTTCCGCAGAAACCGAATATTTCTTCTCCCGTACAGCATTGATGTATGTGTATATGGGGCATATGAAGTTTGAACACACGCAACCTTATGAAAACTGGTTTTGGAAAAAAAATCGCATCGATCTTAAGCAAGGTTATGTAAAACATGTGGACACAAACTCTAAAGCACTTCATTTTTCAAATGGCGAAACTATGAGCTATGATAAACTGGTGATTGCTACAGGAAGCAAACCCAATAAGTTTGGGTGGCCAGGACAAGATTTAGATGGTGTTATGGGCATGTATCATAAACAAGACCTAGAAAATCTTGAAAAGCATGCACCTAATAAAGAGGTGTGCAAACGAGCCGTTATCGTAGGTGGCGGATTAATAGGTATAGAACTTGCCGAAATGTTGAATAGCCGAAGTATTCCCGTGACCTTCTTAGTGCGTGAGTCTAGTTTTTGGAATGGTGTATTGCCAGAAGGAGAAAGTGCTATGATTAATAGACATATTAGAAATCACCATATCGATTTGCGACTTTCAACAAACTTAAAAGAGATTAAATCTGATGGTAATGGAAAGGTTAAATCGGTAGTTATTGAAGAAACTGGTGAAGAAATTCCATGTGATGTAGTAGGATTAACCGCTGGCGTTTCGCCCAATATTGATTTTTTAAAAGACTCCAACATTGAAACTGGCCGTGGAGTAAAAGTTAACCGTTTTCTCGAAACCAATATCCTTGATGTATATGCCATTGGAGATTGTGCAGAGCAACATGAAGCTATTGGCAATCGCAGACCGATTGAAGCCGTTTGGTATACAGGTCGTATGATGGGCGAAGCTTTGGCACAAACACTTTGTGGTAATCGTATACAATATAACCCAGGCCATTGGTTTAATTCGGCCAAGTTTATGGATATCGAATATCAAACTTATGGTTGGGTATTCAGTGAACGCAGTAAAAAAGAAAATGAAGCCCATTTTCATTGGATACATAAAGACGATACAAAATGTATTACTGTAGCTTATGATAAAAACACCAATGAGTTTTTAGGTATCAACACCTTTGGTATTAGAATGCGCCATGAAACTTTTGATAAATGGTTGACCGAAAAACGCGATGTGGACTATGTCATAAACCATCTTGTAGAGGCCAATTTTGACCCTGAGTTCTACGGACGATTTGAAAAAGAGATTTTAACCGCTTACAATAACCAACTACAAACCGCATAACCATGAGCAATAAATTAAATCATAGCATGTCTTTAGCAAGACCTGATGCTTTAGATATTACTACTAAACAAAAAGTAGCCTTAGGTATAGGAATAGTTGGGTTATTCATATTGGCATTGGCACTTTTCAACACTAATTTTCCTAATCAAGGTTTATTCTTAACCTTGGCATTAGGTTTAATTGTTACAGGAACGGTCATTTATTCAAGGGATGCTTATTTAAATAAGCTAGAAGGTATAAAAAATGATGGACAATGGTTTAAATCCATATCCTCAAGAGGATTTTGGGGCTGGGCCACAGGTATTATTTTAACGACATTTTATATTGTTTTATACTTCTACCCTCAATACCTAGGGTTAGGAAAAGATGGTGCGGAAAACACAGGATTAATAAGTCTATTCGATCCCTTAAGTCAATTATTAGCAGGCAGAAATGCCAGCCAATGGTTTGTTTACGGAACGCTTTACACCATTGCTATTTTAGCTTTTGGCTATAAGTTTATTTTGAAATACAGACATAACCGTTACCAACAAATAAGAACGGTTTCCGTGATGTTTTTTCAATTGGGTTTTGCTTTTTTGATTCCAGAATTCATGTATGTAATGAATAATGATTTACCATACTATGATCTTAAAAGTATTTGGCCCCTGAATTATTACATTTTTGATGAATGGTCCGTGAAGGGATTTCTATCTAATGGCAATATTGGATTGGCTCTAATCGTATTTGGTATACTTTCCATATTCATCATTACGCCAATACTTACCTATAAATATGGCAAACGTTGGTACTGTTCTTGGGTTTGTGGCTGTGGTGGTCTTGCAGAAACTGCAGGAGACCCTTTTAGGCATTTATCATCCAAAAAACTATCAGCTTGGAAATTAGAACGCTGGTTAATTCACTTAGTTTTGGTGTTCTCTGTTGTAATGACAACAGCAATGGTTTATACCTACTTGGGTTATGATAGTAACGATTTTTGGTTAACAAGAGGGGTATTTATCTCCTTAGTTATTGCTTTACTTACTATAGTCTTCGCTAGTGTTATGTATTTTAAAAGACATGAGCTAGGAAAAGATGCCAAATATGGAGCCATAGGATTCTTTACTGTTATCGCACTTTTACTTATTATGCATTTTACTGGTACGACTAATCATCTTTTCTATGTTAAATCAGGTGCCTTAAGATCTGCTTATGGTATTTATATCGGCTCCATTTTTTCTGGAGTTATTGGTACAGGCTTCTATCCTATTTTGGGAAGTAGAGCTTGGTGTCGTTTTGGTTGCCCAATGGCAGCAATTTTAGGGTTTCAGCAACGTTTATTTTCAAAATTTAGAATAACCACTAATGGCGGACAGTGTATCTCTTGCGGCAACTGTTCTAACAGCTGTGAAATGGGAATTGATGTTAGACATTATGCTCAAAAAGGTGAAAATATTGTACGTTCTAGCTGTGTTGGCTGTGGTATATGTGCGGCGGTTTGTCCTAGAGGAGTGTTAAAATTAGAGAATGATAGTATGAAAGGACGAATTAATCCGACAGAGGTTTTATTAGGTAACGATGTAGACCTAATGGAACTTGTAAATCAGAAGTAATGCGATTAATCATTCTTTTCCTTTTAGTTTCGGCTTTTGCTTTTGGGCAAAAGCACTACCAAAAAAATCCATTTACAAATGGTAGTTTAAATTCTGAAGGTTGGGTGGTCAACAGCCAAAAAACCGATTACTGGAAGTTCTATGATAAAAATGGACAACTTTCTAAAGAAGGTTATTTTAAAAATGACAAAAAAGTTGGCTATTGGAAATTTTATGACGCTAAAGGGTTTTTAATAAAAGAAGGGCATTTTTTTAACGACCAAAAATCTGATTATTGGAAAGTTTATAAGAATAATAGACTTGTTGAAGAAGGACATTACAAAAATGGCAAACGAAACAATCATTGGAAGTTCTATCATTCCAATGGACGATTAAAAGAAGAAGGGTTATATAAGGTTGATTATAAAATCGACTATTGGATATCCTTTCACCCTAATGGCAAATTAGCTAGTGAAGGCCATTACAACAACGGAAAAGCTTCAGAATTCTGGAAATTTTATCACACTAATGGTCAACTTGCCAAAGAAGGCCATTTCACCAATAACAAAGAAGATGGGTATTGGCAATTTTTCCATGACAATGGACAAATAGAAAAATATGGTGAATTTAAGTTAGGAAAATTCACTAGCTATTGGCTATTTTACGGCTCAAATGGTAAAAAGACGTCCGAGGGCCATTTTGTAAATGGCAAAAAGCAAAATTGGTGGCTATTTTATGATGAAAACGAAAAGATTAACCATAAATGTCAGTTGAGCGATAATCAAAAAAATGGGTATTGCCTTAAGTATAAAAACGAACAATTATACTCTGCCATAAAATACGAAAACGGAAAACGCATCAAAGAGTGGACGGATTTAAAGTCATTTAAAAAAGAAAACAAGTTATCAGATCTAAGAAGTTAATGACGAAAATCGTAGTCATCATTCCTGCCTTTAATGAGGAGGATTCCATTGCATTAGTTATTAATGATATTCCAGAAATAGTAGATGAAATTATTGTTGTAAGCAATAACTCAACTGATAATACAGAATGTAATGCGCAAAAAGCCGGAGCTACTGTACTAAAAGAACCAAGAAAAGGTTACGGCTATGCCTGCTTAAAGGGTATGGATTATATTGCCCAACAAGACAACAAGCCAGACATTGTTGTATTCTTGGATGGCGATTATAGCGATTATCCTGAAGAATTAACCAAAATTGTTCAACCCATTATAGAAGATGATATTGACCTTGTTATTGGAGCTCGGGTAGCAGCATTACGCGAAAATGGTTCAATGACTGGCCCTCAGATATTTGGCAATTGGCTAGCAACCAGTTTAATGAAACTATTTTTTAGGTCGAAGTTTACGGATTTAGGGCCTTTTAGAGCTATTAAATACAACAAGCTCTTAGAGCTGAAAATGGAAGACAAAACCTATGGCTGGACGGTAGAAATGCAGTTGAAAGCCCTCAAGCAAAAAATGAGTTGCAGGGAAATTCCTGTAAAATACAGGAACAGAATAGGTATCTCAAAAGTTTCAGGAACGATAAAAGGTGCTATATTTGCAGGCGTAAAAATCCTCACATGGATATTTAAATACAGTTTTAAGTGATTTATTTACAGTATTTAGTCATTATTATTTACACCATCGCCATTGTGCTGATCTTTATGTATGCTTTGGCGCAATTAAATTTGTTATACAATTACCTGTCTTCAAAAAAAACAAGGGATAAATGTGACACGTTTGACTTAAGTAATCCTGATGAAGTACCATTGGTAACGGTTCAGCTTCCTGTATTTAATGAAATGTATGTTATGGAACGCTTGTTAGATAACATTGCGCTTTTGGATTACCCGAAGGAAAAGTTAGAAATTCAGGTATTAGATGATTCTACAGACGAAACTTTACATACAACTAAGGCTCATGTAGAACAATTAGCGGCTACTGGTTTAGATATAAAACATATTACCAGAGAGAATCGGATTGGATTTAAAGCTGGAGCCTTAAAAGAAGGCTTAAAAATTGCCAAAGGAGAGTTTATTGCCATTTTTGATGCGGACTTCTTACCACAACCTAATTGGCTAAAGCGCACCGTTCCCTATTTTAAAAATGAGGATATTGGTGTTGTACAAACGCGTTGGGGACACATCAACAGAAATTATTCACTATTGACCAGAATTCAGGCATTTGCCTTGGATGCCCATTTTACGTTAGAGCAAGTGGGAAGAAATAGTAAAGGCCATTTTATTAATTTTAATGGTACGGCTGGTGTGTGGCGAAAGGAATGTATCATTGATGCTGGCAATTGGGAAGGCGACACACTAACGGAAGACTTAGATTTAAGCTACAGAGCACAGTTAAAAAACTGGAAATTTAAATACCTCGAGGATGTTGAAACTCCCGCTGAATTGCCTATCGTGATAAGTGCTGCAAGATCACAACAATTCCGTTGGAATAAAGGTGGAGCTGAAAACTTTAGAAAAATGCTTTGGCGTGTCATTAAGTCGAAAAATATTTCTGTTAAAACCAAGGTTCATGGTTTGCTTCATTTACTCAATAGCTCTATGTTTCTGAGCATTTTTGTAGTGGCAGTTTTAAGTATCCCAATGTTATATATAAAGAATGAGTATGCCCATTTAAGAGATTACTTTTATGTAATGAGCTTCTTTATAATGAGTACTATTATCTTCTTTGTATGTTACTGGTTTATGTATCGCAACATTTATGGGAGCGGCTTTAAACGATTCTTTGGTTATATTGGTATGTTCTTTACCTTCTTTTCTATAGCTATGGGCTTCTCATTGCATAATTCCATTGCAGTTATTGAAGGCCATGTTGGCAAAAAAAGTGAGTTTGTAAGAACCCCAAAATTCAATATTCGAAAGTTTAAAGATAACTGGAGAAACAACAAATACCTCAGAAAAAAGCTGTCTTCAAATGTTATTATTGAAGGCCTATTGATGGTCTATTTCGGCTTTGGATTGTATAGTGCCTTTATAGTTGGTGACCAAGGAGGTGACTTTGGACTATTCCCTTTTCACTTGATGCTTTGTATTGGTTTTGGCTATGTATTCTTTAAATCCATAGGGTCTAAAGTTTAACATATTTATTCTCTTTCTTCAAAAGGGATGATTATCCCTTTTTCTAAATAATTCTTTAACCCATTCAACAGCATAGCCCAACAAAAGGATGAATGTTTGAAATGATTATTGCATTCTGGCCAATCTTTATGAAAAAATTTTAAATAAGTCCCATTGCTTTTCTCTTCTAAATCAAAGCCAAACATCGTTGGATTCCAATCGGCATCAGCTTTCGTCATTTTGTAATGGATATGCTCCTTATGCTTAACACTATTTACTTCGGCATACCAATCGTACTTGTCCGTAAAGTTAAAATTATACACTTCTCCTTCCATTGGTATACCTGTACATTTTAAGGGCCACCAATTCACAAGGTGCTTAGATTCTGATACCGCTTTATAAACACTTGCCTTATCACTTTTAATTAAAAGATTGAAATAAATAGCGTGACTCATTTTAAAATTTTCTTTCTTTAAAGTTATTATTCTTTTTTTAATACGACTATTTATCCGTTTTTAAATAATTCTATCTTTGAATTTATGCTCGGATTAGCCAACGTTTTCAAATACAAAAAATTAACCATAGCTTACATCTTAATCAGTTGCATTTTATATCTATGGTTTGCTTATGCTCTAGAACGTACAGAAGCGCTTAAGCTCATTTTCCTTTATGTTGCACTGTTCGTTTTTGCTTATCAGATTATTAAAACATCTGGGTTCTATTTTAGGGTTCTCGTTATTGCAGCGATTCTATTCCGATTAGTGTTTCTATTTGCTATTCCCAATCTATCCCAAGATTTTTTTCGCTTTGTATGGGATGGGAGAATGATTCTTGAAGGATTTAATCCTTATCTATACACCCCTGATTCGTTTGTTCTCAATGGAGAAATTCCTATTGCAGATGCTAAAGAGTTACACAGTGGTATGGGAGAATTAAGTGCTATGCATTTTACCAATTATCCACCTTTAAATCAGTTGTGTTTTGTACTTGGAAACCTGTTTCCCGGCCAAAGTATATTGAGTTCGGTTATAGGTTTAAGATTAGTAATAATAGCTGCTGATATTGGTACTTTATATTTTGGAAAAAAACTCTTGGAGCGCTTAGGATTACCTTCAAATAGAATCTTCTGGTATATTCTCAATCCATTTATCATCATTGAGTTTACTGGAAACTTACATTTTGAAGGTGTTATGATATGCTTCTTAGTGTGGTCTTTATATCTATTACATTCCGGGCAATGGAAATGGGCAGCTGTTCTTTTGGCATGCTCCATATCCGTAAAATTGATTCCATTAATGTTTTTACCGCTTTTCTTTTGGTGGTTCGTAAAAAAAGAAAAACCTCTAAACGGACTAAAAAAATTAATCCTCTTTTATAGCATTACTATTTTAACCGTATTACTAGTGTTTCTCCCTTTTTTCTCCATGGAATTTATTAATAATTATTCTAAAACGGTGGGACTTTGGTTTGGAGATTTTGAGTTCAATGCTAGTATTTATTATATCGCTAGAGCTATTGGTTATTCAATAACTGGTTATAATGAAATTGCAATCATTGCTAAGATATTACCTATTATTTCCGTGTTGGTCATTTTAGGTTTTTCATTATTTAAGCAGAATAACAACATTCCAAGATTAACTGCTTCTATCTTAATTGCCTTTAGTTGCTATTTATTTTTGAGTACCACCGTACATCCATGGTATATTGGTACTTTGGTTTTGCTTTGCATGTTCACCAACTATAGGTATCCTTTGGTTTGGAGTATGGTCATCATATTGAGCTATCTGTCTTATCTAGGCATTGGAACTTCAGATAAATCCGAAAACTTATGGATTATAGGATTAGAATACCTTATTGTATTCTCGGTATTTATATGGGAAGTAATATTGAAAAAAACTATTAAAGTTTAATCTTCCAAATCTTCCGGTGGTTGAACTGCTTCAGCATCATTTTCTTCTAACGCTTCATAATCGTCTTCGTCATAATTTGCCATTGTTGCAGCCAACCTAGAGCTTACCTTAACTAGGTATTTAGTATCTTCTGTAGTGACTTCAACTGCGTCAATAACTTCATTCTTTGCATTTCTAAAAGTAATGATGTGGTCGTCGTCGTAGCCATCAGGATATTTATCCACAAGCATTGCTAGGATTTCTGGTGTCAATTTTTTAAAGTCAACTATGACACGTTTTAAATTGTCTTTCATTTTATTTCGTAGGTTGATTAACACTAATATACAAAGGAATTCATTAGAAATATTAAGTCTATATTAATTTTCATTCATTTTCGTCCGAATATAAGACCCACTAAAACACACAGTTTACTAAATGAAACACTTAGATAACTCAAACCTATTTTATATCTTTAACCAAAGTCTTTAGTTTAGTGGTGAACAAAACTCAAATACTATGAAAACACAAGAATTTACTGCAAAATCAATTTATAAAACCTTCGGTTTTATAGCTATTTTAATGATCGCCTTATTCACATTTAACACATCCCTTGGGCAAACCAATGAAAAAACTATTACTGGACTAATTGTCAATGAAGATGGACCTTTACCTGGCGTAAATATTACACTAAAAGGCGAAAGAGTCGGAACTTCAACAGATTTTAATGGTGAATTTACCTTCCCTAAAAAATTAAAAACAGGTGATGTTTTAATCTTTAGTTACCTTGGCTACCTTACACAAAGGGTTACCATTAATTCTGAAAATAGCTTTATCAAATTAGAGTTAGAGCTAGATATGGTAGAAATGATGGGGGATTTAGACACCAATACTCCTTATAAAACCAAGCGTAAAAAGAATTAACTGCAGATTTTGCAAAAAAAATCCATTCTTTACGTTTTCTGCTTTTTTGCAGGTTACTTAAATGCCCAAGTTTCTGACTTTGACCATATCGATTTTACAAAAGCGGATCGTATTGCTTTGTCTTACAATAAAGAACGTTTAACAAATCTACCTGAACTAGCTTATAAACTCACTACAGATCTTACGACCGACGTAGAACGTTTTAGAGCACTTTATCGTTGGGTGTGTGCAAATATCGCTAATGACTATGGGCTCTATCTTAAAAACAATCGCAAACGGCAATATTTTAAGAACGATAGTTTAAAACTTAATGCATGGAATGATAAGTTTAGACGTCGACTCTTTAAAAAGCTACTTAAGAAAAAACAGACGATTTGTACGGGTTATGCCTATTTGGTAAAAGCGCTGGCTGATTTAGTAAACATAGAATGTGAAATCGTTCATGGTTATGGTCGTGTAAGTACCACAAATATTGAAACCTTGAATTTACCTAACCATTCGTGGAATGCTGTAAAACTAAACGGTAAATGGTATCTCTGCGATCCTACTTGGGCAAGTGGTATTCCTAATCCAAAAACCAAAAATTTTGTATTTCTGTATAATGATGGTTTTTTTCTGGCCAATCCCAAGCTATTTGCCGTAAATCATTTTCCTATTGATAATAGATGGTGGCTTTTGGAGGATAATATTCCTTCCTTTGAAGAATTTCTAGCTGCTCCCGTAATTTATGGTAATGCCTATAAAACACTCGAACTCCATAATGCACCTGAACAAATGCATCATAACATAAAGAAAAATGAAAAAGTGGCCTTTAATTACAAGCTTAAAAAATCCATTAAAGCCGAAAAGGTTAAATTGCTCTTAGATAATGGTGATGACACTTGGAGAGCAAACCCGACATCAATTTCTATTGACAATACATTCCTAAAATTAGAACATCAATTTAAAAGAAAAGGGTTCTATGATGTTCACCTCTATTTAAATGGTGATTTAATTTCCACCTACACTGTTGAAGTGAAAGCTCATTAGAGCATCTTTAAAGTATTAACTTCTTGTTGTGTTAAATGCTTCCAATACCCTCTGGGAATATCTTTTTTAGTCAAATGTGCAATGGCTACACAATCAATTTTTACCAAATCGTATTTAAGCGTTTCAAAAATAGTTCTTAGGATAGAATTCCCAGTATTCTTTATTTTAATTCCTATTTTGTTTTTTGACTCACCTTCGATATAGCTAATCTCTTCGACTGTAATTAATTTTCCATCAACTTTAAAACCTTCCTGAATTTTCTTGAGGTCTTCAAATTTTAGGTTTCTATCTAAATCCACCTGAAATAAACGTACAACTCCTTGTTTTGAATTCGTGAATTTTTGCATTACTTTCTCATCATTGGTAAAGAGTAATAACCCTAAAGAATTTCGACCAAGCCGTCCAATCGGTTTTATATTAGCAGTAGTAGCATTAGCCACTAAATCCATAACTGTTCTACCTTTTCCTTCGGCAGTTGTTGTTGCAAAACCTTTGGGCTTGTTTAACAACACATAAACTTTAGGTTCTGGAGTAATACGCTGTCCATCAAAACGAACCTCGTCGGTAGGCTTTACTTTATAGCCCATCTCGGTAATTACCTTACCATTAACCGTTACAAGACCTATAGCAATATTTTCATCAGCCTCTCTTCGGGAACATACACCAGAGTTAGCAATAAATTTATTCAATCGTATCTCGTCAGAATTTGCTGATTTACTTTTAGATTGGGATTGTTTTCTAACTGGAGCATTGCCTCTTCCTGAAAACCTTTTTTTACCTCTGCTACCTTGATGTCTGCTCATATCCTAAATTTTTTGCAAAGGTATAACAATAGTTAACATTAACTATTTTATTTCCACAGTAGTTTGTCGTTCTCTATTGACTATAAGTTTAGTAACATCTGGCCTAGAATAATGACCCACGGGATCAAAATTTTGGCGTTCTTCTAAAACCCGATTAAAATCTATGTCTTGGATTATTAATCCTTCCTTGTGTAAAACAGGCGCTACAATCCATTCGCCATCCGGACCAGCGATACAACTTCCTCCATTAGTCAAAGTTTCAGGTGCATTTTTCAGAATAGCATCCAAGTGTGGTGTCTCTTTAGGAAAGTCGTTCTTATTCATTAAACTTGAAACCGATACCACAAAAGAACGTGATTCCCTTGCAATAAAACGTGTAATGTCTTTAGTATTATGGTCACTTCCAGGCCATACGGCGATATGTAAATTTTCACCTTGGCCATATAAGGCTGTTCTTGGTAACGGCATCCAGTTTTCCCAGCAATTGAGTCCACCAACGGTAAAAGCTTTTAAAGGATGTACTTGCAGACCATTGCCATCACCTGGCGCCCAAGTTAAACGCTCATCATACGTTGGCTGTAGCTTTCTATGCACGGATTTTACTTCACCTTTTTCATTAATATAAACTAATGAAGCATAAATGCTGTGACCTCCCCTGTCTAAAGGCCGCTCCATAATACCCAAATAAATAGCTATACTATGTGCTTTTGCTAGTTCACAAATGGAATCCAAATCACCTTTTTCTATGCAAATTGAATTATTGACATAATGTGCATATATTTCCTTATTTAAAGTAGTATTCCATTCTGCACCTCCAGTTAAAGCCAACCAAAATGGATAACCTGGCAACAAGGCTTCTCCAAAAACTATGAGTTCACATTGATTTTTTGCTGCTTCCTTTATGGAATTTTCAATTTTGTCTATGGTAGCTGTTTTGTCCAACCAAACTGGTGCCATTTGTGCCATGGCGATTTTTAGGGTAGTATTCATTTATAAGCGGTTTAATACAACGGATACATCAATTAATAAAATGGAAAATACACCAGCCACTATAATAAACTTCAAGATATTATGAAGTAAAAGGTAGTGTATTTTCTTATTCGATTTCCAGACTATAAGTAGAAAAAGTACTAGTAACATTACACTTAGATAAAAGAAATAATACATATGTCCTATTTTAAAAAATAGAATCAAGACTATTCCCGATATAATAGTTAGTATAGCTAGAACGGTAAGCATTAATTTAGAGGTTTTTTCACCATAAACTACGGGCACGGTCTTATAATCTAAAGCTAAGTCCCCTTTTATATTCTCTAAATCTTTGGTTAATTCTCTCATTGATACTAATAAAAACAGGAAGATAGCATGTGCAAATATGACGAGTTCAAAATTTCGATAATAAATAAAAATGGCAAAAAATGGAATAACCGTTAGAATTGCAGAAACTAAATTCCCTGTCATTGGTTGTTTTTTCAATCTATGCGAATACAACCATATAGCAAAAATATAAACCGCAAAAAATATAACGGCTTTAAAAGACACATAACTTGCAAAGACTATGGCTAAAAAATTAAGAACAAAATAGAATGATAATTTTGTGTTTTGGCTCACTAAACGATCCAGCATTGTTTTTCTTGGTCTATTAATGAGATCTTTCTCAGAGTCATAAAAATTATTAATGATGTAGCCAGCAGCAATGGTGGCTGAGGACGCTAAAACTAACATTAACAAATTAATATCAAAGAGTACTGCCCCTAAAGGTTTTTCTGGTGCAAAAATGTAAATAGAAGCTAAATACTGGGCAATAACAACAACAAGAATATTATACCCACGAACTACCGAAAAGAGGCTGAAAAATTTAAGAAGAATATGTTTCTGCCGTCTTGAAAGCATACGTAAGAATTAAAAAAACCTCACAAGTTTCTAGAACCCGTGAGGTCTAAATATACTATTTTATAGAATTAAAAGTTGTAAACAACCTCTAACTTGTGGCCTTTCAAAGCTTCCATAGCTCTATCTATATCTTCGGTAAAACCTAGTATATAGCCTCCGCCACCAGAACCACATAGCTTCAGGTAATAGTCGTTAGTTTCAATACCCTTTTTCCAAAGCTCATGAAACTGCTTTGGTATCATCGGCTTAAAGTTGTTAAATACTACTTTAGATAATTGCTTGGTATTTTTGAACAATGATTTTATATCGCCTTTTAGAAAATCATCAACACAGGCATCGGTATGCTTAATAAATTGCTCCTTCAACATACTTCTGAATCCTTCATTCTTCATATTTTCCATAAAAATGCTCACCATTGGTGCTGTTTCACCAACAATACCACTATCTAATAAAAATACGGCACCTTTTCCTTCGGTTTTTTGGGATGGAATCCCTGTAGCTTCTATATTATCTTTAGAATTGATTAAGATTGGAAGACTTAAGTAACTGTTTAAAGGGTCTAGACCAGAAGATTTACCGTGAAAAAACGATTCCATCTCGGCAAAAATAGCTTTTAACTTTAAAAGCTTTTCTCGTGTTAAATTTTCTAATACCGTTATTTTGTCTGAAGCATATTTATCATAAATAGCCGCTACTAAAGCACCACTACTGCCCACTCCATAACCTTGCGGTATTGAAGAATCGAAATACATGCCAGCATCAATATCAATTTGTAGCTTCTCAATGTCAAAAGACACCAAATTCTCATCCAGTTTTTCTAGATACATTGCGAAACGCTTAAGACTCTCATTAGATGTTATAGCATCTTGTGATGGGTTCTCATCGACCTTTAAAGCACCATTATAGAAATTGTAAGGGATAGATAATCCCTTAGAATCCTTAATGATTCCATATTCACCAAAGAGTAAAATTTTTGAATAAAAAAGTGGTCCTTTCATTTTGTGTTGGGCAAATTTCTTAAGCAAATATAAGGATTATAATCCTACACAGCTTATAATCAAAACCTAAGACGACGTTAATTTTTCATAAATTGTGCGCCTTTACCTACATAATCGGTAATATATTGTTTGTTTTGGCAATAGTCTGCTAATTCGTTTTTAATAAATCGCAATACACTTTCTTTTTCGTTTTCTGGATAAAGAACGTGCACATTTGCACCAGCATCTAGCGTAAAACAGACATGGGAATTATTAGTTTTTCTGTAGGTCCAAATTCTATTAATAATCTCGAGTGTATTGGGTTTCATGAGAATAAAATAAGGCATACTAGTCATCATCATAGCATGCAACGTCAAGGCTTCACTTTCAACAATTTTTACAAAATTATCTAAATCGCCTGAAGCGAAAACCGCTTTTAGTTTTCCCAAATTGTGATGCGCTTGTTTAAAACGCTCCTTCGCAAAAGGGTGTCCATGCATTAGTTGATGTCCAACCGTACTGCTCACTTGCTTTTCTCCTTTATCGACCAAAAGAATCGTATCTTGATATTTTTTGAAGTTGGAATGCACTTCGCCACTAAACCTTATCCCATATAAATCCGAACTTTCTGTACTTTCATTTTGCCCCCAAACCACAAGCTCACCTTCTATACTCCTACAAGCACTTCCCGAACCTAATCTGGCGAGAAAAGATGCTTTTTGGTTGAAATAGTTTTGAGATTTCTCGTCGCTTTGCTCTGTCGAAATGACATCTTCATAGGCCGTTAGCTTTTCTTCAATACTCATCATACATAATGCTAGTGCACTCATACCAGATGCTGATGAGGCAATACCTGAACTATGAGGAAATGTGTTGGATGTTTCGATGGTAAAATGATAATCTCTTAGAAAAGGTACATAGGCCTCAACGCGCTCAAAAAACGTTTGAATTTTTGGTTTAAAAGCTTCATTTTCCTTGCCTTCAAAAATGACATTAAAACTAAAATCGCCTGTTTTCTTCTTTGTATATGTTACTTCTGTAATGGTTTTACAGTTTGAAAGGGTAAAGCTAATAGAAGGGTTTTCTGGAATTTGTTGTTCGCGTTTGCCCCAATACTTAATTAAGGCAATATTACTCGGCGACGACCATTTTACTTTACCTTTTTCAATGTTTGAGTTATAAGATTCTAAAACAAAATCTTGTGCTGTCATAAGTAGTATTTTCTGGTGCAAAAATAACGAAAATCAAAGCTAATTTTCGTTTTCTGAAGCCATGGTCAATAATTTTACCATGGTTTTGTAATTTCTTGAAGTTGCGTTGACTTTCAGCTTTTTTTCAAAATAATTTAAACTGAATTTTGCATTACCATAACCATTGGTACAATAAAAGTATAAACCGTCATTGAGAATAGCATATTCTTCATTCTCATAGGTCTTCTCGTAAGCTTTTTTAACCAAATCTTTATCTGGAATATCTGATAGTATGGCAAAATAACTATTTTCTTTTTTTTCATTTGAAAAAGGACAATCCTCAAATAGTTTAAGCAATTGATTCCTGGTTCTAACCAATACAGAAATCTCAAAACCAAAATAATCTAAAATTGAATTCCTTATTTTTTCTTCTAAGATTTTTGAATCGTCCAATATAGACTGAAAAATTACATTACCACTCTGAATATAGGTTTTTACGTTTGCTAGATCAGATTTGGATAGTAATTTCCTAAGTTCTGCCATCGGTACTTTTTTATGCCCACCAACATTAATACCTCTTAACAATGCGATATAAGTTGTCATAATTCTAGAATTGATCGTGATACAATATATGCTCCTGTCCAAGCATTCTGAAAGTTAAAGCCACCCGTAACAGCATCGACATTAATGACTTCGCCAGCAAAATATAAATTTGGAATGATTTTACTTTCAAAAGTTCTGAAATTGATCTCTTTTAAGTCTACACCACCTGCTGTAACAAACTCTTCTTTAAAGGTACTCTTGCCTGTAACCTTGAACACTGCCACTGTTAATTGTTTTGATAGTTGGTTTAATTGTTCTTTGTTTATATCTGCCCATCGTTGGGTTTCCGTAATGTTTGAAGCTATAACTAGCTGTTTCCAAAGTCGTTTAGGCAAATCAAATTGAGCAGTCCCAACAACCTGTTTCTTTGCCAACCTATGCTTTAAATCTCTAAGTATATCAGCACATGCTTGTGCTTCGTGTTTAATAAAGTTAATCTCTATATCAAAGTTATAATCTCGTTTGGCCAACTCAATAGCACCAAATGCTGAGAGTTTTAAAATTGCTGGAGCACTCATACCAACGTGCGTAATTAGCAAAGGGCCTTCAGACACTAAATCTGTTCCTAAAACCTTTACCTCAACATCTTTTGCCACCACTCCTGGAATGTTCTTTATGCGCTTATCCTTGATATCGAAAGTAAAAAGTGACGATACTGGCGGCACAATTGTGTGACCTAAATTCTTAAGTAAACTCCAAATTTTTGGATTGCTTCCTGTCGCCACTACAAGCTTATCACATTCCAAATTTCCTTTAGAAGTTTCTATAGAAAATCCTTTTTCTTCTGGGTTGATTGATTTTACAATATGGTTATACAGAACACTAACGTTATGGTTTTTTGCTTCGTGCAAAAAACAGTCTATAATCGTTTGAGACGTGTTGGATACCGGAAACATTCTACCATCATCTTCAATTTTAAGTCTAACCCCACGTTCTTCAAACCAAGCCACAGTGTCGCCAGTCATAAAGGTGTGAAAAGGACCCAAAAGTTCTTTTTTGCCTCTAGGATAATTCTTAACCAGTTCTGTTGGCATAAACTCCGCGTGTGTGACATTACAACGTCCTCCTCCAGAGATTTTTACTTTTTGAAGGCCTTCTTTACCACGTTCTAAAATAGCAACGGATAATTCGGGATGCTGTTCCGCAATGTTAATAGCCGCAAAAAAACCAGCAGCTCCACCACCAATAATTATGATATCTTTACGTTTACTCAATGTTTTGTATTGAAAAGCTAAAATTACTATGATTAAGATAAAAAGTCTAGTGTTTCTATTATTTCTTACTAGCGGCTGCCAAACTGGAAATCTGGAAGTGATTGCTGATTTGCCTCTAAGTCTTAATGAAGTTTCTGGTATTGCCATTGATAAGTACAATAAAGTGATTTGGATGGTTAACGATAGTGGCAATAAACCGCTTCTTTTTGGTATTGATGGTTCTGGCAACATTGCTAAAACCATAAAAGTAAAAGCCAAGAATAGGGACTGGGAGGATCTTACGATGGATCCAAGAGGTAATCTTTATATTGGGAATTTTGGGAATAACGATAATGATAGTAAAGGACTTTCCATATTAAAAATCGCTGCCGATTCTTTAAAAAATAACCCTGAAACGGTTATTCCGGAGGTTATACGCTTTAAATATCCTGAACAAAAGAAATTTCCACCTAAGAAGAATAAACGCCATTTTGATTGTGAGGCTTTCTTCTTTTATAAGGATAGTCTATATTTATTTACCAAAAGTCGTTCTTCAAAACATAAAGGGAAAACCAACCTTTACTCATTACCAGCTAGTAAAGGTAGCTATGAAGCAAAATTCAAAGACACATTTAATACTTGCGAGGAATCTAAATGTTGGGTGACATCAGCCGACATAAATGCCAAAGGAGACAAAATGGCTGTTTTAACTGAGAACTCGGTATTTGTTTTTTCTAATCTTAACACTAATGCTTTTTTAAAATCTGAATACAAACGGTATCCCTTCTCTTATGATTCTCAAAAGGAAAGTGTGACATTTAAAAATGACAGTACTTTGTATATTGCTGATGAATACCTTGGTGTTGATGGTGGAAACTTATATAGCTTTAAGATAGATTGAGAGTTTCTTTTTCACTAAATTGTAATTCGCCAAGATATTCTTTAAAATCCAATTGAGAATTTAGTTTAGCTTTTTCGTCATTTTGATACGTATTGGTTTGATTCTCGTCAATGATTCTACCTTTGGTATTATCGTGCCACTGTAAATTGACACAAGTCTGTATAATGGCTTTTAGCTTCTGATCTTTGACTGGCACCAAAACCTCAACCCGTCTGTCTAAATTACGCTCCATACAATCCGCAGACCCAATAAACATGTCGTTTGCTCCATTATTTCCAAACACATAGACTCTTGCATGCTCTAAATATTTACCAACTATACTAATCCCTGTAATATTTTCACTTAAACCTTCAACACTTGGCTTTAAGCAACAAATACCTCTTACTAATAATTGTACTTTAACGCCTACCCTAGACGCTTCATAGAGTTTATCAATAACCCCTCTATCCTCTAAGCTATTCATCTTAAAGAACAAGAAACCATCACCTCCACCTTTTGCAATTGTAATTTCGTTATCAATCCTTTGATATAGTTGATTTCTTGTTGAGAAGGGCGACATCCATATCGTCTTTGGCGAAGGTTTATAAGTCGTGTCCATTAAGAACTTAAAGACTTCATCTAAATCTTTGGTAATCGTTTGGTCTGCCGTAAGCAAGGCAAAATCAGAGTATATCTTAGCACTTTTCTCATTGAAGTTACCTGTGCCGATATAGGCAATGTCTTTACGGGTAGTTTTAATTAGTAAAATTTTAGAATGCACTTTTAAATCGGGCATACTATAAAGTACTTTAGCACCCATCTGCTGTAGTTTTTCTCCCCAATCAATATTATTCTCCTCATCAAAACGTGCTTTGGCCTCAATAAAAACAGTAACCTTTTTATTATTGGCCAAACACTTTAATAAGTTATGTGCTACGAGTGAAGTTTTAGATACTCTGTAGAGCGTTATAAATATGGATTCAACATCCGCTCTTTGAGAAGCTTCTTCTATAAGCCGTATTACTGAATCGTACTTTTGATATGGAAATGACAACAGATGGTCTTCAATTAGGATACTATCTATAACACTATTTGCTTTACTCAATACAGGATGAGAGAATTGATTATTATCCGTACCACCTATTCTCTGTTCTATATCAGGAAACTGAAAGAAATCACTAAAGTTATGGTATCTTCCACCAGGCATTAAATCTGTTTTCTTAAGGTTAAGAAGTGCTCTTAAACGCTTTATAAATTGCTTTGGCATTTTGCTATCGTACAGAATACGTGTAGGTATGCCAAAATCCCTATTCTTGAGGCTTTTCTTTATAAGGTTAATAAGCTCGCCATCGTCCTCTTCATAATACAATTCCCCATCTCTAGTAATCTTAATGCTGTACAAATTCTTGGCATTGTAATCTGGTAATAGATACTTGATATTATCTCTAATTATTTCATCAATAAACGTGATATGTTGTTGCCCATCTTTCTTCGGAAATTCTACAAATCGATTACAGGCATTTGTAGGTATTAAAATCAACAAAGCTCTGTTTTTGGTATTGGCAAAAAAGTAAAGGCTTTTATCTTTTATAAAATCAAAGTTTGTTTCTTTTGTTAAATCATAAATTTTAACATGTGGTCTTATCTCTGAAAGAAAAATGTTCTTGGAGTAGACTTTTTCTTCAGTGTTATAATCAATAGCTTCAATTAAGGCTACTCCTTCTCCATTTAACTCTTTTAGAAGTTTATCTCTGTAAATATGTCCGAATCGTTCTTGAAGCTTATCTACTTTTCCCTGTATGAGTTTAATGATTCGTTTTGGTTTTTCCTTGAATTGAATTGACGAGTCTTTTTGGAGTTTTCTGAACTCTCTTAATTTTGAAACTCTTACTCTATAAAACTCATCTAAATTTGAAGAAAAAATAGCCAAGAAGTTAAGACGCTCATTGAGCGTATTGTTTTTGTCTTCGGCTTCTTGAAGCACTCTCTCATTAAAAGAAAGCCAACTTAAATCCCTGTTGAAGTAATCTTTTTTTGCCATAACAACAAAAATAGATTTTCCCCTTAGCCAAGGTGTTAATCAAATATTATAGGTAAGTTAAGAATAAGCTATCCTGAAGCATTTATTGAATCGTGTAGGTTGCCCTCACTACTTCACCTAACCTAAAATAACCTAGAACTTCTTCATTTGGATTATCCTCGTTGATGCAGTTACCTCTTAATTGTACTGGAGTGGTTTGAAATGGGCCATCATTTTCACTTGCCTGTTCAATGAGAATATCTATGTAATTATAGTACGCTTCAGAAATACCATAAATACTTATGTCTACCGTTGCTTCAGGCACCAATTCTTCATTATCAAATTCTATAAAATTCTCATTACCATCCGTAAATTGGTCACTTAAAGCTGATAATGTCAGAAGTGGATTTACAGATGAATTAAATTCACCTAAATAGTAATTTTCAATACCTACTGGATCATTAAAAAATACTTTAATCTGAATTTCTTCTTCGTCTCCACCGCCTTCAATGGTTTGTTCGATATCATTAATTTCTGTCACAGACATTAAAGTCTCAGTTGCTGTATAGGTTTGTCCATTATAAAGAATCTCTAGTGTATAGGATTGGTCAATTTCAGGCTCAAAATCGTTGGTCGTATAATCACCATTATTTTGGTCTTCGAATACAAATTGCATTCCATCATCATCTTTGATTACAATTACCGAAGCACCAGTAACAGGAACGTCTGGATTATTGTCAAAGAAAGCTGTAGACGCACTCAACTTAATGGTCTGCGTTTGTCCCGACGTGCCTTTTTCCCAGTTAATAGAAGCCTCAACCACTAATCTGGCACCACCATTCGGGACATCCACATCCACCGTGTCTGTGCACGAACTCAAAAAACCAATCAAAATTAAAACTAAGGCTATAGGTGTGTATGTTCTATTCATTGTACTAAAATTTAAAGTTGTAAGAAATTGAAGGAATTATTCCGAAAATAGCAGTGCGCGTAGCTTCGTTTACACCAGTGTCCACATTCTGACCAAATGTTATAGAAGCTGCATTTCTGCGATTGTAGATATTATAAATACCAAATACCCATTCGCCTTGCCATTTTCGGTTTTTATTTTTCCAAGGTGTGAGCGTTGCCGAAATATCCAACCTATGGTATGCGGGCAATCGGTCTGCATTACGCTCGGAAAAAGTTGGAATAGACAAGCCATTGTACTGAAATTGTCCATTGGGATACGTTACTGGTCGTCCTGTTTGAAAGACGAAATTGCTACCAAAACGCCACTTATCATTGAATTTATAAGTTCCAGTAAAGGATAAATCATAGGTTCTATCCCAAGGTGTACTGTACCAGTTGCCATTATTAATACCAAGACCTCCGGCTGCACCTCCAGGTGTTCGTTGTTCGGACTTTGAAAGTGTATAGGCCAACCATCCTGTAAATTTGCCCTTGTTTTTACGAAGTAATAATTCCAATCCATAGGCTCTAGATTCGCCTATGAGAATTTCAGTCTCAATGGTATTTTGAGCAATAAGGTCCGCACCATCAATATAGTCGACACGATTATCAATGGTTTTGTAATACGCTTCGGCTTCTATTGAAAACATATTGTCTCTAAAATTCCTAAAATAGCCCACGGCTAATTGATCAGCAATCTGAGGCTCTAGAAACTTCCCACTTGGCGCCCACACATCTAATGGTGTTGCTGAAGTGGTATTAGATATTAAGTGCAGATATTGCGCTATACGATTGTAACTTGCTTTGATTGATGATTTTTTATTCAACTGATACGACAATGCTAATCGCGGTTCCAAATTCCCAAAGTCTGCAATGCTTTTTCCACTACCAAATTCAGTCTCACCAATTGGGTCGGCACGTTCGTAAATATCCAATTGTTCGTTATAAACCACTGGCAAATCATTGGCAGAATCATTTAGAGTTTGTTTCCCTAAACGGTTAAAATAACTGTAACGCAAACCATATTGTGCTGTAAGCTTATCTGAAATTTTATGCTCCAGACCTACATAAACACCAGCTTCTAAAGCAAATTTATCGTCTAATTTTAATGGGTTAATTCCAGAGGTTTCATCGAGTGGATTTAATTCCCCTGGATTAAAATTATAGTAAATGCCACTGGCACCAAAATCAAATTTCAATTTATCATTCAAGTAATACTCTAAATCATACTTTAGATTATAATTATCAATATCTGACGTCCAATCAATACCTTGAGAATTGATTTCTAGCGCATAGTTGTAACGGCTATAGATTAACGATAGGTTAGAAAAGAGTTTATCATTGAAAATATGATTCCAACGTAAGTTCCCTGATAAGTTTCCGTAAGAATTGGTGAAGAAATTAGATAATTTAAAGTTATCATTTCCGAAGTAACCTGAAAGATAGAGCTTGTTTTTCTCGTTAAGCTCATAGTTTGTTTTTAAGTTAAGGTCGTAAAAGCCAGCACGGTTTTCATTTCCTGCCAAAGCCAGGAATATATTAGCATACGAGGCACGTCCAGCCAATAGAAAAGACCCTTTATTATTAAACATCGGACCTTCAGCAGCTAACCTACTGGAAATAGCACCAATACCGCCAGATAATTTAAAATCTTTACTATTCCCATCCTTTTGTCTAATATCTAACACCGATGACGCTCGCCCACCAAAACGCGAAGGAATACCACCTTTATAGAGTTTAACATCCTTTATAGCGTCCGTGTTAAATACTGAAAAGAAACCAAACAAATGCGAGGCATTATATATAATGGCTTCATCCAACAGTACCAAATTTTGGTCTTCGGCGCCACCACGAACATTAAAACCTGAAGCACCTTCACCAGCATTTGAAACGCCAGGTAAAAGTTGCAGAGATTTAATTACATCGACTTCGCCCAAAACTGTAGGGATTTGTTTAATCGTTTGGCTCGATAGTTTTGCCACACTCATTTGAGGTGAACGCAAATTGACTTTTTTAGACTCTTCAGAATTAATAATTACCTCATCCAAAAGGCCTGTATCTTCTTCTAATTCTATATTAAACTTTATGTCTTTGTCTAAAATAATTGGTGTTTCAATAGTCTTAAAACCAAGATAGGAGATGATTAATATATAATCACCCTCAGATGCCGTAAGCGAGTAGAAACCGTATTCATTCGTCGTTGTGCCTATTGTAGTACCTTTCAGTAAGATAGTAGCGCCTAATAAGGTTTCTCCGTTGGTTTTATTCTTAAGCGTACCGCTGATAGTATATTTTTCTTGCGCAAAGCCGAGCCAAGATATTATTAGTAAGGTTAAAAAAGCAGCCGTTTTATTCATATATAAATTATTGATTAATTATGTTTTAAAAAGTGAACTATTTAGTAGGTTATGAGCTTCATCGATTTGGTTCATTTAGCATATTCTTCTTCTTCATTATTTTTAAAACAAAGTAGATAATCGTTGCTGTAATCGCGCCATATAACCAAAACCTGGCGTCGGATTCAAAAGGTTCTTTTTGACAAAGCCTGCAAACCACATCAAACATCCAAAAGAGTAAAAAGACAGCGCAAAGGCCATTTTTTTCTTTTTTCAGTACTTTTTTAATACTGAATGGATATTTGGGTTTTTTGTAGTTTTTAAATGTTGGAATAATTGCTGGTACTGTTTCTGCCCAATCTGTATAAATTTGGCCAAATTTTGAACGAAGAAAACTCTCTTCCACATACATAATACGTACATAGTAAGAGATATAAAACAATACAAAAGCAATTATAAACCAAAAATTCTCAGTAAGCATTGCTACACCCAGCCACATAAAAAAGTTCCCTAGATATAAGGGGTGACGAACAATTGAATACATACCTGTTGTATTGATTTCGTCTGCTATTTGGCCGTCTTTCGTATTTCTACCAGATGTGTTTTTAGGTGTGTGACCAACCGTTATAATTCTGATTATTAAACCTAATAAGCTTATAAAGAGTGATAAAAATTCGAAACTTTCGGCAAGCCAAGTATTAGGTTTTTCAATTTCATTGTATTCTTTATGGATAAAAACCAAAAGTCCTATCCCTAAAACTATTAATGGCAAATAACTCCTATTCTTAAATAGAAAATTGCCTTGTGTCTTTAGTTCTTCTTGTAATGCCATAATTTTAAAATTTATATGTGAAACCGAGCGTTGGCGTATTTTCTACAAACCCAGAAACCATCTGAAATTTTTTGTCTTTATTAAAGGGTTTTGTAAATAAATAACTCATCCCAGTACCAATAACTGCACCTGCAAGTACATCCCAACCATCGTGTTTATTAGCCTTTATTCTTGTATAACCAACATATCCTGCTATGGCATAGGCTGGGATTCCGTATTCCCATCCGTAGCGTTTTTGTAAAAATCCTGCGCTAGCAAATGCCACTGAAGTATGTGCAGATGGAAAACTGTAATTATTTTCACCATTTGGTCGCTCTTTATTTATAGTAAATTTTAGTGCATAAGAAAGCGCTACTGTAGTAGCCAAAACCTTTGTAAACTGATAGGCCCCTTTTTGCCCATCTCCCCAAATAAATGTAGAGCTTAGCGTTAGCGTCGGCAATGCTACGACCAAAATATCACCTGCAATTTTATGGCGCTGATTACTAATTGTTAAAGGCTCTTGTGCGTTTACACAAAAACTTATTAAAGTCGCTTGGATGATAATAAACTTTTTCATGCTACTTTAATTATTAATATGTCCGCCAACGAGTAAACCACTTGGTACATTTGTTGGAATTGTTCTGTTAAAATTTGGGTCATTAAGCGCTTTCATAAAAGCAATGATCGCATCTGTAACATCATCATCCATATCTAAATCTCTTGCTAACGGATCAATATTATTTATACTTAGGTGAGTATTAATCATATCAGCATCTCCTTCTGAAATTTCCTCATAAAAATCCATGACTTCTTCGAGTGACGTATGCATACCATTGTGCATGTAAGGAGCGGTTAACGACAAATTCCGCAATGTTGGTGTTCTAAAGGCATACGTACCTGTACCAGCATCGGTTTCTGGTAATTTAGGATTATCTGGTACCCCTAAAGTATGCAATTGAAAATCTGAAAACATCGGTCCACCATGGCATTCTGCACAGCCAACATTGATAAAAGCATTCATGCCATTAACTTGTTGGTCAGTCATTGCAGATGCATCACCTCGCATATACCTATCAAAAGGGCTATTCGTTGCTATAAGTGTTCTTTCAAAAGAGGCTATGGCCTTAGCAATTTTATCTGTTGTTATCTCTTCTGTTCCAAAAGCATCTTGAAATGCCGCTTTATATTGTGGAATAGCCTCCAAACGATTTATAATGATATCGTATACTTGATTTTCTTCTATAGTTACACCTCTCATTTCTTCTTTAGAAAGCAATGGAAGTAGTGCTTGCGCTTCCAAGCTCATTGTTCTATTATCCCAAAACATTGGTGCATCCAATGGGTTTACTTGATTGTTAATTGTAATACCGTTAAATGCGGTATTAACTACTGTATGCGCATTTCTACCTGCAATAATATTACCTATGCGCTGCTCACCAAGCCCAATGCCACCAACACCTATAGATAAATCCAAAGCATCTGCATACCCTTTGTCTGGGTGATGGCAAGTTGCACAAGCCACATCTTTACTACCTGATAAAATAGGATCCCAAAACAATTGCCGACCCAAATCTATTTTTTCGGCTGACATTTCATTAGAGTCAGGCACTGGTGAATATTCTGGAAGCGGTGAGATGATATTTTCTATTTCAGTTACAGAATCAAAAAAACCTTCCTCTTCATCAACTACACAGCTAAAAAGAAAAAAGAGAATGATTAAAATGATGTTGAAAATCAATAGATTTCTTGGTGTAATGTATGACTTGATTTTATCCATTTTAATTGGTTCGAAATTCAATTTCAAGTCAAAAGTAAGTGGGTAGGTAATTCTTCAAAAATGAGAGTGGTTCAGAATACGCATGCTGTACACTTTATCAAAAAACAATACTTTATAAATTGATTATCAGCATCTTAACAGAAATCTTAAATCAAGATTCAAAACGTTCAGAATTCGTATTTTGTACGTTTTAAGCTTATTTTTAGGAAAAATGGAGAATTTTTAAACTCTAAAATGTATGCCTAAACCAACTGTTTTTTATACTGGCTTGGTGTTACTCCTGTTAACTTTTTAAAAGTGGTATTGAAGGAAGATTTTGAACTAAAACCAACTTCATTGGCGATGCCCAAAAGGGTGTAGTTTTTGTAGGTCTCGTTTTTTAAACACTCTATAAACTCTTCAACCCTATATTGATTCAATAAATCTTGAAATCCAATCTTCAAATGAACATTTAAAATCTCTGATAAATGTTGTCTAGGAATATTCATTTGACTTGCGACTTCATTTACTGTAATCTTATTGTTTTTAAAAAGTTTCTCTTCCTCCATCAAACGGAATAAATGAGCTTTATACCTCTCAATATTATTTCCATTTAAACTAGACGTTTTATATTTAGAATCATTGGATTTTGGGAGTACATCTTTAGGTGTAATAATAAGTTTATAGAGCACATAGTAAAATAAGAAAACCGCCGCTAATATAGTTCCATAGCTATCCAAGAAGTAAGGTGACTCCGTTGAATTAGTTATTAAAAAAGCCAATTCATCTATGGTGAAAATTATAGTCAATGGAATAATAAATGCTAACAGCCATTTTTCCTTTTTCCTTGTTATGATATCATATATTGCATAGCCAAGCATGGCTAAAAAGACAAGCTCTGTAATTACATGAGCAATTTTAAAAAGAAGTCCTTTTTCGATAGTATAGAAGCTGTCTAAGGTTTTGTAAACAACTGTTATAATATAGGGTATAAAAAACCATAAATCCTTATTATTAAACTCGTCTTTACCAGATTTATAATAACGAACAAACAAAAAGAAGAACGTGATGATCAAAGTATCATGAAATAAGAACCAGTCAGTATTTTGCATGAATAAGTTATAGTCGTCATCACCAACCGCATAGAATACTACAGATATAATGCATCCTAATAATAACCAAAAGTTTACCTTTTTATATTCCTGTCTCCGCTGAATAAGGATAAACAATAAAAAGACACCCTGCAATAAGGCAATTATTTGAATAGTTCTTAACATGAAAACAAATGTAGAAAAATGATATTAACGCAGAATAAGAGCTTTGTATTGCATAACATTTCTATTGTTTTATTCTATAACGCACAAAAGTTAAAACCCAAAACCTAACTGAAATGCTATACGCAAGTCATCGCTACTACTAAATGCCGAAATATGAGCGGTCATCATCTGTGCCATATTAACAAAGAAGCCACCACCAACAGAGTTGTTCCACTTGTCTGAATTGTCATTTTCTAACCAAACGCGTCCATAATCTACACCTCCAAAAACACCAATATGGATTGGTAATAGCCCAGTTTTTAAACGTCCAAAATTCCAACGAACATCTGTAGATTGCGAAAAAGCAGATTTACCCGTAAAACGTTGGAATCTGTAGCCCCTAAGTCCTGTTCTTGCCCCCAAGGTTGCCCCTTGGTAAAATTCAAAACCATCACCCAAATTGACATGACCTCTCAAATTTGTTGCCAAAACCAATTGCCCACTTGGCACCAACCTATAATCAAAGCCCAATTCAGGTATGATATAACCAAAGCCTTTCGTAGTATCAACGTTGTTTCTGTATCCAAGATGTAATGATGTTTGGAATCCAAGTGTTGGAAATGCATCATCGTCTTTATTGACGTATTGATACTTGGCGTCTACGCCATAGAAATCCTGCATATCAAATACGGCATCATCTGCTGGTAAGCTTTCTATAAATCGTCCTGCTGTTCGCTCAACCTCATTACTTTCGTAAGTAATACCAAACTTTAGAACACCGCCCATTTTTCCACGCCAAATTAAGGATGGAGTAAATCTTAATGTTCTTATTTTTACCCTGTTAAAATCTCTATCCACATCTAAGCCATCATTTTCATCAGCTTCTGGGTTGGGTGTTTCATTACCAAAACCAAAAAAGTTAACCGCAAAGTTAGGGCTGTTAAAGTGTGCTTCCACACCAAAATTGACATTTGGTAAGATATTGGCAAATTCTCCATTATAATTCAAATCAAAACCACTTGTTGCGAAATAATAGGACGCAGTTACTTGATGTTGTGACGTAAAAGGATTACGCTCAAATCCATAGTTGGTCCATACTGCATTAACACCAATTCTTAATCCATCGTCAGGATTGGCCCCTAAACTGGGTAATATTTGGGTGGTGTTATTTTTTAATTTTTTGTAATCATAAACGTTGGTCATGTAGTTGTCCGAAAACTTCTCGTGCCCCTTGTTTGTTACTACTGTGCTCTTTTTTGATTTATAGTCATAATACGTTACACGTTTTCCGTTTTTGATGTTGTAGGTGTCATTATTTTGCCCACCAACCAATCGCACTTTTATTAATTGGTTACCATCGCCAAAAACTTCAAGTACATCATCGTCATCCAAGGCATAAATCCAGATTTCCTTGGTGTCCTCGTGATTATAAGTTCGTTCATGGAAGATGTCTTTTTTCTCACCTCCTTTGATTCTATACGCCGTCACTTTCGTTTTACCATTTGGTAAGCGTTCTACATCAAACCAATCATCTTTATTAGTTCCTTTTATGACAGCATATTTATTTATGAGTTCAAAATAACGATCAGAGATTTTCTGAAGGTTTGCACGTCTGGCTTTTAAGGTTCTTTTTATTTCCTCGATAGTTTCATCCCTTATTTCTTCGGGTATATTTAGAAATACCTTTTCAATGATATCGTCAGTAACATTGTCTTGTATATGTTTTACTTCTGCATCCCAAACTGTTTTTTCGGATTGTGCAATGATTTCCATATCTAATGGATACGGTTCTACATTGACACCTTTTACATCTTCGAGGTCATCAGAGTATTTACGCAGTAAACGGGCCGTTGGAATCAACTTTACTGCGGCTCCTAATAAAAAGCCGTCAGACATTCTAGAAAATGCCTGATCGCGGTCTCTAGGCATCGGCCGATATACTTTTTTACCATTCTCTTTAAACTCTATCCATCTCCACTGATCTTGATGCCTATCCCAATCTCCAATGAGCATATCGAATAATCTAGCTTTGATGTAGGCGGCCTCATCAACAACGATGTCTTCATCCTTATGGATTTTTGCCATCATATCGTTGGTACTTATCAATTCGTCTTGATAGCCGAAACTAGCCTGGTCGCTATGACCCTCCGACGTATGCTCTTCAATCATATAAAGCTCGTCACCAAAGTCGTCGTTATACTTACCTAAGGTTTCTTGCTTAGGTATGTAATAAAGTACAGGGTTGGTATGATATACGCCAATAGCATCAGCTAAACCCCCAACGACAAATGGCGCATAAGGATGTGCGCCTGTGAACACATCTAAAATAAGGTCTTCGGTTTCTGTATCATCAAACTGACCTTCGATGTATTGATCTTTAAAAACTACGGCCTGTAAATACTGCAAAGCCTGCTTTCTAAGGGCTCGCATTACATACTGCGCGCCATTTTTGTCTTCGAGACGTAATGATTTTGACTGATTTCCGCCTCCTTTTCTAACCACCTTTAAACCTCCAAACAAAGTATCTAGCATTACATTTGGTGCCTTTACTGGAGTGCTGTAATACTTTCTAAAACGGTCTCCCCATAAAAATTTTCCAAAACCACTTATATCCGTTTCTTCTTCAGAGTATATGGATGCTGATGTATGCTCTGGCAGATTGGTTTTAAAATCTCTTTTGGTGTCTTCTTTGTATTCTGAAAATACTGTAGATTGAAATACGTCTTTCTCTTCTTCAGCTGAATAAAACGATACATGAGATGAACCATCTTTATACACTATTAACTTGGCATAACCTACTGTACCATAACCAAACTTTCCATTTCCAGTATTTCTTACGGCCGAAATTTTCGAACCAGAGCCTGATACGATTTGGTGCAAGTTATCTTCTACAATGTATTGTAAATTATGATCATGCCCAGAGACAAACACTACTTTATCATTGGCTTGAGCCAGAGTTACCAGATGTCTCTTAAAGTCATTATATCTTGGATTTTGAAGATCTACATTGGCAACACCACTGGTTTTTCTAATTATATTTTTTAGTGTCCCTAATATGGGTAAAGGTTTCATATGACTGCCAAATGAGTATTGACCTCCATGTGAACCATTGGTATACATTGGATGGTGAATAGCAACTACTGTTGTTTTACCTCTTGCTTTTTTAATGAGGCTGTCAAATTCATCTAAAAAATCGGCTCTAGTTTTAATATCACAATCGTCATTAATGGTGGGATGTTTGTCCCAATTGGTAATATACCAATGGGAATCAACAAGTATTAATTCTATGTCATCGGCAATATGTATCTTATCAATAGGACAACCATTTTCGGGTAAAAACGTATTCTTTCCCAAAGCCTCTTCTACAAGCTTCTCTTGCCTCTTTAAACTTCCTACACCAGAATACCAATCGTGATTACCAGGAATGAAAATAGTTTCACCTTTAAAGTCTTTTACCGCATCTATTTGTACTTGTAACCTGTGCTTAGCCAATTCATATTCGCTTGATGATTTTTTTGGCAGACCCTTTTCGTAGATATTATCGCCCAAAAAAATTGCTGTACTGTTTTCTGAAGCTTTTTTAAGTTCTTTACCAAATGCTAGTATAGCTTTATCTATTTGTCCAAGTTGAGAGTTTCCTGCATCACCGATAAGATAAAATGTATGTTTAACTTCTTTCTGTGGTGGTGCTTGTTGTGCATGTTCTCCATCATATTGTGCTTTATAGGTTGCGCAAGAATTAATTAAAAAAACGGATACAATAAATGAGAGGGAGTGTTTAAACTTCATTTGTCTGTTAGTTAAAGAATAAATAAAGTTACAGTTTTTTTCTAACACAAAAAATGTTCTACCACCAAACGGTATGCTTCATATTTGGACTAGCAATATTAATGGGTTCACCAATCATTGGGGTCGTCAATGGCATTTGTAATTCTTTAGCTTTTTTTTGCACACGTTCTATTGGATCAGTCCACGAATGCAGTGCTAACTTAAATGCTCCCCAATGAATAGGCATCATAGCTCTAGCTTGCACATCCACTCCTGCTTGTGCTGTCTCCTCTGGGAACATGTGTATGTCTGGCCACATCTTATTGTATTGACCACATTCCATCATAGCAAAATCAAAAGGCCCATACTTATCGCCAATTTGTTTAAAATGCGGCCCATAACCACTATCGCCACTAAAAAACAAACTTGTACTATCTGACTTAATTACCCAAGAACCCCATAAGGTACTCTGCCGATTACTAAACTTTCTACCTGAAAAATGCTGTGCAGGTGTACAAACTAACTGAATGCCCTTAAAAGTAGTTTCTTGCCACCAATCCATTTCTGATATTTTGTTACTATCAATATCCCAAGATTCCAAATGTATTCCGACACCTAAGGGTACATAAAAGGCCTCAACTTTATGCCTTAACTTTTTAATAGATTCATAGTCCAAATGATCGTAATGGTCATGCGAGATGACGACTGCATCAATTTTTGGAAGTTTTTCAATTTCAATGGGTAATTCCTTACTAAAGCGCTTCCCACCAAGCAAAGGGTGAGGCGCTGGCACATCGCTAAGCATTGGGTCTATAAGAATATTTTTATCATCTATTTGTAAAAGAAATGACGAATGCCCAAACCAAATGAGACGTGCTCCTTCAGCATAGTTAGAGACTGCTGCAGAATCTACTTTTTGAACTTTTAAGTCGGTATTAGGTCTTCCTGCCTCAACTTTCTCAAAAAAGAATTTCCTAGATATTTTTAGGATTTCTGAAAAGCTCGGATCTTTAGGTACATCTTTTTCATTTACAAAAACACCATCCTTAAACTGTCTTGAAGAACTGTAACGTTCTTGCCTCTGCTCAGAGATATCACCTCCAAAAGATGGATAAAAATTAACGAATAACATAAAAGCTATCACCAATAAAGCAATTATCCCTAAAATTGATACTAACATACGTTTTAATAATTTCTTTATTCTTTTCATTTAATTAGCTTTAGAATATCTTTATTCTCTAAAAATGATTTCTCGGCACCTGTCAACCCTACTTGAAACATTGCCTTTGCTAATTCTGTAGATTTAATAGATGCATTTTTTCCGAAAAGCTTAATAATAGGGTATAAGCTACGACTTATAGTATACATTAAATTGGGTTCTTTTCGTTTTTTAACTGGGAAAATATAGGCAGGTCGAAAACTATAGAATTCTAACCCAGAATTGGCCATAAAATTTTCTGCCATTCCTTTATAACGTGCAAAGGACGTACGACTCTTTTCTGTACAATCCGCTCCAGCTCCACTTAAAAAACACAACCTTGCTTTTGGGCTTTCCCTTTTTAGCATGTTAACAAAAGTCTTGGTGTAATCAACTGTAATTTCCTTAAACTTAACATCTGGAACAGCACCAGTATAAACTCCAATACAGAAATAAGCAATATCTATGTCCTTGAACTGGTCTTTGATATTTTCATAATTTAAAAAGTCTTTATGAATGACCTCAATTAACTTTTCATCTTTAATGTTTGTTTCTCTGCGTGTAATTGAAATTACCTTTTCTATTTGATTATTTTTCAAACAATGCTGAAGCACAATACTTCCAACCATTCCTGTAGCACCAGTAATAATAACCTTTTTCATAAAGCTAATTTTGAATTCGATATTTCACCGGACTCATGCCTGTTTGCCTTTTAAAGAGTTTACTAAAGTGTTGTGGGTATTCAAAACCTAGGCCATAGGCAATCTCACTAATCGATACTGTACTACCTAACAATTTATTCTTAGCGCTATTTACGATAAAGGCATAAATATGATCCTTGGCACTTTTGCCAGTTTCTTTCTTTAATAAATCGCTCAAATAATTAGACGACATATTAAGTTGCTCACCACAATACTTTACGGAGGGCACACCTAATTCTGTAGGTTTTTCTGAGTTAAAATAATCTTTTAAGAAGTGTTCAAATTCAGCAACATGGTCTTGATGCAAATTAGTTCTTACGTAAAACTGTCGGTCGTAAAAGCGATTGCAGTAATCTAAAATTAGTTCGATGGTAGAAATTATTAATTTTTGACTATGCTTATCAATATTCTGATTAATCTCTGTTACAATCTTTCTCACCAAATCAGTCAGAGTTGCTTTTTCATCTTCGGAAATGTGTAGGGCTTCATGAACTTCGTAATCAAAGAAATTATATTGGTTTATTGTTTTTCCTAATACCGATTTACGAATCAAATCTGGGTGAAAGGCCAACATCCAACCTTTGGCATCTGCCGAGATAGTTTTTTCTTCTACAGATAACACCTGATTAGGCTTAGAAAATACCATTGTCCCATCTGTAAAATCATAACTGTTGCGACCATATCCCATTGACCCTTCTATACCGTCCTTTAATGAAATGGCAAACAATTCCGTATTGTATTTCACCCCTAGATACTGATTAAAATCTGGCATGTCTTTAGCCCAAACTACGTCCACCAATGGATGTTTAGGTGTAGGAAAACCAAAAGCTCTGCAGGCTTCGCCTATCGATTTTATTTGAATAATTTCGCTCATCAAATCCTTTTTTTCAAAACAAAACAGGCAAAAGATGACCTATTGCCCGCCTTGGTAATAACCCAATTAATTCAAACTAAAACGTTCTTTCGTCATTTGTAGATATTCGCTATCAGAAAGGGTGTTTCTGGCTTGCATCATTTGCTCGGCATCTTCACCTACTAGGTAACGTAACTTATCACCATGAATGGCTTCGTCTATAACTTCTGCGACTTTCGACGCTGGACTTGCATTTCCTACCATTTCTGGCATGGCGCTCATTAAAGCATTAACGACACCTTGGTACTCTGTAAGGCTTTCATCATTGTTAAAGTCTAACGAACGTCCGGCAAAATCCGTTGCAATAGCACCAGGCTCAACGATTTTCATTTTAATACCGATGGGTTCTAATTCATATTGTAAACTTTCAGTCATACCCTCTACGGCCCACTTTGTACCATGATACATGCTAAACATAGGCATTGCTATTCTGCCTCCTATTGAAGATATATTGACAATTGTCCCTGATTTTTGCTTACGCATAATTGGTAATACGGCTTGCGTGGTTGCTAGAAGCCCAAAAACGTTGACTTCAAATTGCCTTCTTATTCTGTCCATAGGAATAGCTTCAAATGGACCGCCTGCACCATAGCCAGCGTTGTTAACCAACACATCTATGGTTCCAAATTTATCAATAGTCGCATTTATAGCGCTATCAATAGAGGCATCATCAGTAACATCTAAACGCGTTACTAATACATTATCTAATTGTGATAAATCAGACCCATCCTCTATATTTCTCATTGTCGCTACAACATTCCATCCTTTTTGCTGAAAATGTTCGGCAGTGGCTTTTCCAATTCCCGAACTTGCTCCTGTAATTAAAATTGTTTTGCTCATTGTTTATATTTTATAGATTATTAATTTAATGAATTTTTCTTTTGAACACTACAAAATTACTTCGGTCACTGTTTTTTGAAGTATACATTTCACAGAAGCTTGTATATATTTTACAGCATTCCAAAAATTATATAAATACATAACGTCATTTATGGACTGGCTGGACATGAAACCATACAATTTAACCTACAGATAATATACATCATCATTAAAGCATTTAAATTTAGGGGCTATTTATTTGCGTACACCAATGACAAAAAACAATATCAAAAAAATCGATTCAATCATCACCCAGCTTACTGCCATTTTGGAAGCCATGACGTACGAGAGAGTGCATTTTGAAAATAATTTGGGTGCAATCCATCCCGATTATCAAAAAAGCGCAAGGAATCTAGTACACTACCAGACCTTTAGAAAGTATGACTTAAGAAGTACACAGAAGAAGTTACGCAATCTAGGAATTACGCGTTTTGGTAATGCCGAAGCACATATAAAAGCTAGTTTACTAAAGGCTCTGAAACTACTTTATAGTTTAAAAAAAGAAGAACCAAATGCTTTGGGCAAATCAGGACTTTCCATGAAAAACGGAAAACGCTTACTCAATAAACACACTAAAGAACTACTCGGCTATCGCTCTAAAGGAAGACGTGTGCGCATTATGGTCACTTTGCCAACTCAAGCTGCTTTTGATTATGAGATGGTATATAACATGGTTAAGGAAGGTATGAATTGTGCCCGAATCAACTGTGCTCACGATGACACCTACATCTGGGAAAACATAATCAGAAATGTAAGAAAGGCTTCTAAGCAGCAGTCAAAAAAAGTGAAAATCGCCATGGATCTTGCCGGACCTAAGATTAGAACTGGCGCCATTACTCCTGGCCCACAAGTACGTAAGTTTAGTCCCGAGCGTGATGATATTGGCAATATTATACAACCTGCTAAAATAGTTTTAGTAGATGTTCTTAATGAGGATTCTGAAAATGATTGCTTGCCTATATCGAAACAAAGTCTAGATAGCTTAGAGGTTGGGGAACAATACAATTTTATAGATACTCGTAATAAATCCCGAAGCTTAAAGATTATTGAACTATTAAAGGATAGTGCTATTGCCTATTGTTACGAAACATCTTATTTGGCAACGGGAATGGTTTTGACCACTTCTAATAATGAGGAAAAATCATTAATAGTTGGGGAATTACCCAATGTAGAACAGGCCTTAATTTTAAAGGAAAATGATAGTCTCATCATCACTAAAGAACCGCATTTGGGCGTTCCTTCTACCTATAATGAAGATGGAAATCTCGTTGAGCCAGCTCGGGTTTCTTGTCAACTCCCAAAACTATTTGACTATATAAAAAAGGACGATCGGGTTTTGTTTGACGACGGAAAAATTGAAGGTAGAATTACATCTGTAAATGTCGATTTGTTCGAGGTATGTATTACACGTGCCAAACCTCAAGGTTCTAAATTAAAGGCCGAAAAAGGTATGAATTTTCCTGACACGCAATTAGGAATACATGGATTGACCGACAAGGATAAAATTGACCTTCAATTTGTAGCTCAACATGCAGATATTGTGAATTTTTCATTTGTCAATTCTCCTGAAGACGTCGAAGAATTACTCAACGAACTAGAGCAGCTTAACGTTATCAATAAATTGAGTATTATTCTAAAAATTGAAACACGTACTGCCTTTCATAATTTGCCAAATATTTTATTGAGCGCTATGAAAGTAAAACACGTAGGTGTGATGATTGCACGTGGGGATTTAGCGGTAGAAACTGGGTGGAATAGTATCGGAAAGATTCAGGAAGAAATTTTATCCATTTGCGCAGCAGCACATATTCCTGTGGTTTGGGCGACCCAAGTACTTGAAAATTTTGCCAAAAAAGGGATTCCTTCCCGTTCGGAAATTACAGATGCCACCAACTCCATTAAGGCAGAAAGCGTCATGTTGAATAAAGGCCCTTATATCTTAGAAGTACTCAAATTGTTGAATGTGATTCTCAGCGATATGGAATCGCTTCACGAAAAAAATGAAACCATGCTGCCTAAGCTTCAGAATTCCAACTAATCTAGAATATTAGAAATTTTTTCGTCAGTTTGAGTCTCCTGACAGTAAACGTCAGGATGTGCTTCGACAGGCTCAGCAGAGCTATCGAGAAGTAGTTTATTAGCAAACATTTTCTTGTTTTCGATACAAATTTTACCCATTTCATTGGTAAAATCCACTCAAACTGACGAAAATGCGTTATCTCAATTCAAATTATACTTTCACCCAAAGGCTATCGGTAAAATAATGTTTACAATCCAAAAAATTATTTACCGTTTTATAATTTGATGCTAATGCCAAATCATTGATTTCCTGTAAACTGTATTTTTTAGAAAGCTCTGTCCAGATCAATTCATTATAATCAAAATGGATGGAGGTAACTAACTTTTTTAATAGAACTTCTTGCTGTCTTAAACTAACTATATAACTTCTTACTTCTCCTGTTAGCGGACTGTAATGACAATAAAAATCGAAATCGTCAATTTTAAAGTCAGCATCTAACTCTCTATTTATTCTTAACAGCAAATTTAAATTAAAGCGTTTTGTAATGCCATGTTTATCGTAATAGGCATTATGAATGGTTATAGGATTCTTCTTTAAATCGAAGCCTACAAGTAGCTTATCACCTTGCTTCATGTTTTCATTAAAAAGCTTTAGTAGTTCTATGGCTTTATCTTCTTGGTAGTTGCCTATATTACTCCCTAAAAACAAGAGCAGGCTCGGATAATCACTTTTTTTATTTTGCTTTAAGATTTTAAAATAATCACCGACTTTTGGTTTTATATGAATACTTGGTAAACGTTCTTTAAGTCGCTTTGTTAAAGCGTCTATAGCCTCTTTTGAGATATCTATGGGCACATAGTTGAAATCAACATGGTTATTGGTAAGATACTCTAACAACTTAAATGTCTTAAAGCCGTCTCCTGCTCCAAGTTCTACAATATTGAATGGTTGGGAAAAATGTAAGGCTTCGACAATTTGTTTGGACTGCATGGACAAGATCTCAAACTCTGCATCTGTAAGATAATACTCAGGCATATTCATAATCTCCTGAAAGATGCGACTTCCATTATCGTCATAAAAATATTTTGAGGATAAGTATTTATTCTCGGCCGATAAGCCTTGAAGTACATCTTGTGCAAATGTATCTATCATACTATTTTGCGAGTCTTATTCCTGAAAATTGCCATCTGTTCTCTGGCGCAAAAAAGTTTCTGTAAGTAGGTCTGCAATGCCCTTTAGGCGATGCCACAGAAGCACCTCGCATCACCATAGTATTCACCATAAATTTGCCATTATACTCGCCAATGGCACCTTCGGCCTTAGTATAATTAGGATAGGGCAGATAGGCACTATTAGTCCATTCCCAAAGTTGACCGTAATCCAAATATTGAGAAGCAATTTCCCATTCAAATTCTGTAGGTAAACGCATACCCTTCCATTGCGAATAAGCAAATGCTTCATAAAACGACATGTGACTCACAGGAAGATGAGCATCAACTTCTTTAAAACCGCTTAGGGTATAATGCATCCATTTGTCATTCACTTTATGCCAATACATGGGTGCATTTATGCTATCACTCTTTACCCAATCCCAACCATCGGCATGCCATAAGTTGAAGTCCTCATAACCACCAGCTTCAATGAATTCTATAAATTCTGAATTGGTAACTAATCTGTTTGAAATTTCAAAATCGTGAAGGTACACCTTGTGGTGGCCTAATTCATTATCCCAACAAAAGCAATTCTCTTTATGACCAATTTCATAAACGCTTTCATCTATTTTAACGAACTCTTGGTGTTGATTTTCGAGAGTGAGTTTTACTTCAAAATCCAAAGTAGGGAATGTAACTTGATGGCCAAGAATGTATTTAATATCATAAATCAATAATTCTTGATGCTGCTGTTCGTGCTGCAAGCCAATTTCAATGATATTACTAATCTCATTATCAACTTCACCTTCAAGAAATTTAGCCATGTTGTTGTTAACATGAGCTCTGTAATCTATAACATCTTCAAACGTTGGTCTGGTCATTAATCCACGATTGGCTCTTAATACACGTTCGCCAACATTGTTGTAATAGCTATTAAAATAATAGGCAAAATCTTTATTAAAACGTTTGTAACTTGATTTATGTTTGGATAAAATAAATTCTTCAAAAAACCAAGTGGTATGTGCCAAATGCCATTTAGGAGGTGACACAAAATCTACAGGTTGCACGGATACGTCCTCTGGTAGTAAGGATTGACAAATTTGTTCGGTACGATTTCTAATATTCAGAAACCGTTCTCTTGTGATTGGGTTAGCTACGGCAATTTGCACTACTATTCTTGTATTATTTGTGTTTCAAAAATAACCTCACTCTCTATTGTTCTATGTACTGGACATCGTGACGCTATTTCCTTTAGTTTTTCTTTTTGAGCAGCATCTAAGTTACCAACAAATTTTAGCTTTTTGCTAATATGATCTAAGTATTTTGGCTTATCTACATCTATTTGTAAATCATCACTGTGCTTTCGGGAGTGTGAAATATATACAAACACCTCCCTTAAATCCCATTGTTTGCGTTCTGCATACATCTTTAAGGTCATTACAGTACATGCGGCTAAGGCTGCATTGAGATATTCGTATGGCGAAGGTCCAAAATCACTGCCTCCTATGTCTATGGGTTCGTCGGCAATGAATGTATGATTCTTTGTTTGAATGGAGGTGGTAAAATTATCTTCAATAATATTTAAATGGCCAACCAACTGCTCACCTTCGGTACTCAGCATTTTATTTTCACCTTTTGGAAAATAACGCTTTGCCCAAGTCCCAATAACTTCACCCACATATTGACTATCTTTTTCCTCTGTGAGTAAATGATCCGCATTATCTAAAGTTATAAAGCTCTTTGGATGAAACGCCGTTTTGTACAATTGTTCTGCATTTTCAATACCAACGATTTTATCGAATGGCGAATGCATAATAAGCAATGGCTTTCTTAAGCTTTTTACTATTGCTAGTAGGTCCGTTTTATCAAACTCTGCGACAAAATCCCTGTTGATTTTAAAAGGTCGGCCACCTATATTTACTTCAGCTTCACCCTTTTCCTTAATCTCATCTATGCTATGGGAAAATAAGTGTTTCACATGCGTTACTGTTGCAGGAGCACCAACTGTGGCCACCGCTTTTACGGCATCTAGTTTTGATGCTACTACAAGCACCGCAGCACCACCCAAGGAATGGCCTACTAACAGGCTCGGTGCCTCATAATGTTCCGCGATATAGGCATGTACATCTAACAAATCATCGATGTTTGCAGAAAAGTGACTGTCTGCAAATTCGCCTTCACTTCGTCCCAATCCCGTAAAGTCGAATCGTACCACAGCAAAACCGTCTTGTGTTAATGATCTACTGACATGTCTTACTGCACTTAAGCTGCTGCTACATGTAAAACAATGGGCAAAAATCGCATAGTAGTTGGGTTTTTGATTAGCAGGTAATTCGAGTTGGGCATTAAGAGTTAGCCCTTTTCGATTGGCTATTTTTAGTTTTTGAGATTTCATGTTCTGCTTACTACCTTCTTTATTAATCTAATTGTCAACTTGTACTCCACGCCAAAAAGCGACATAATTTTTAATGCCTTTGGCCAGTTCTGACGCTTCGGGATAATACCAAGCAGCATCGGTATTCTCTTTACCATCAACTTCAATAGTGTAGTAGGATGCTGTGCCCTTCCATGGGCAAACCGAATGCGTTTCACTTGGTTTAAAAAACTCTTTTTTTATGCTTTCATGAGGGAAATAGTGGTTTCCCTCAACAACAACCGTATCATTACTTTCTGCAATGACTTTATTGTTCCAAATTGCCTTCATATATAATATTTTAATGTTAAGAACTACAAGATAACATTGAGCAACCTACTTTATACCTAGCCCATTCTGGTCGCTTTGCAAACCACTTTTGGTTCTCGGGTTGCTCATCGTAAGGCTTCTTGAGTAAATTGAACAATTCGTCAATTAAATTATAATCACCTTTATCTGCTTCGTCAATTGCCAATTGTGCCATATAATTTCTGAGCACATATTTTGGGTTGACCAAATTCATATGAGCTTTTCGTTCTTGGTCTGTTAGTTGTTCTTTTTGTAATCTTTGGTCGTAAGATTTGAACCAAACTTTCCATTGTTCTGCTATAGCATCAGAAATCTTGGTTGGGTTATAAAATGCCTGTTCTACCATTTTTAGTCCTGCTTCCTCATTACCTTTCTTATAATGGGACAATAACCTAAAAAATATAGTCATGTCTGTTTCTGAAAGCAACAAGCAATCCTCTAAGTCAGTGATTAGATGGATATCATTGTTATCTGCAATCCTAAGCCCTAACTTAGACCTCATCATCTGTAATGACTTTGATTCAAAATCAGTTTGATATTGCTTCAAGACAGTTTCAAAAGGTTCCGCCTCCTCAACCAATGGATAAAGCGCATTGGCGAGTTGCAACAAATTCCAAAGTCCTATATTAGGCTGATTACCATAACGATAACGCTTGTTTTGTCTATCGGTTGTATTTGGTGTCCAGCCGAAATCGAATCCTTCGAGCCAACCGTAAGGTCCATAGTCAATAGTCAATCCTAAAATGGACATGTTATCGGTATTCATTACGCCATGTACAAAGCCTACGCGCTGCCAGTGAATAATCATCTCTAAGGTTCTACGAGCAACTTCTTGAAAAAGCTTTACATAAGTGTCTTTTGAAGGCTCACCCAATTCTGGGTAAAAATACTTTAAGGTATAATCCGTAAGTAGCTTAAGGTTCTTATAATCCTGCCTTGCCGCAAATAACTCAAAGTTTCCAAAACGAATAAATGTCGGTGAAACACGGCAAACAATAGCACCTTTCTCATAAGCGGCATTACCATCATAGAGCATATCTCTTAAAACCTCATCGCCTGAGGTCATTAAACTTAGAGCTCTTGTTGTTGGAACGTTTAAATGAAACATAGCTTCGCTACATAGGTACTCTCGAACAGAAGATCTTAAAACTGCCAAACCGTCCCCTTGCCTAGAATATGGTGTTTCGCCTGCGCCTTTTAACTGTAATGCCCAACGTTTTTGGTTATGCTCAATTTCAAACAGGTTTATGGCTCTACCATCTCCTAATTGCCCTGCCCAATTTCCGAATTGGTGACCAGCATAAGCCATAGCATAAGGATTTGTATGAGGATAAATTTTTGTTCCTGAAAAAACCTCCAAAAAGTCTTGCGAATCGATGTCTTTTTTATCTAAACCAAGCACCTTGGTCATTTCTGAAGACACATGTATCAATTTTGGATTTGATGGGATTTTTGGAGCCACAAAGGAATACATGGCCTCAAAAACTTTTCGTCTTGAGTTATCAGTATTTGGGTCTGAGGCTAGTTGGCTATTAAATGTATCACTAATATTTAGTTTCATGTAAGTGTCCTCTGCGCTTTATAAAAGGTAATTAAATGATGTTTCCTACGTCTAAGTATTAAGTCGAAAAATAGACCATAACCTTGCTAACTCTTGTTATTGGCTAAGTTACCAATTTAGGAATTGAAAAAGGTTATAAATTATTCTTAAATTACACTCAGATTTTTTAGTATATGGAAAATATCATCCTTGAAGCAGAGAAATATATTACGTCCTATTTAAATGAAAATTTAGACTCCTCCTTTGTTTATCATAACCTAGCTCATACACAACGCGTTGTAAATAAAATTAAAGAACTTACTGAAGGTAGCGATATTGGCGAAACCGAAAAACAACAACTCATCTTGGCGGCCTGGTTTCATGATTCTGGATTTACCAAAACCATTGATGGTCATGAAAAAGAGGGGGCAGCTATTGCTTCGAATTTTTTAAAGTCCCATAATGTTTCAGAGGAAAATATAAAGGCTATAACTCATCTTATTTTAGCTACTGAAATGAGCTACAAGCCAAAAACAGAAATTGAGGGCCTCATAAGGGATGCTGATTGCGCCCACTTATCAAGTAAAAATTATGGTGATTATGCGGCTCTTTTAAGAAAAGAATGGGAATTAACACTAGGTAAAAAGGTTTCTAAAGCCGATTGGTTAAAAGAAAATATTTCATTTTTAACCAATCACACGTTCAATACCGATTTGGCTACCAGTAAATGGGAAGGTCGAAAAAGTAAAAACTTAGCTAACCTATTACAAAGTCAGAGTAAAATAAAAGGTGATACTGAAAAATTAAAACAGAAAAAGGCTGAGCTAAAGTTTAAACAAGAAAAACTAGACTTACCTGATCGCGGTATCGAGACGATGTTTAGAGTTGCACTGAGAAATCATATTACACTTAGTGACATTGCAGATACTAAAGCCAATATTCTGCTGTCTGTTAATGCTATTATTATTTCTTTGGTACTCTCTAACTTGGTGTCTAAGCTAGATAATCCTTCTAATTACTACCTTATATGGCCGACAGCTATTTTTGCTATTTCTACTGTAGTTTCCATAATTTTATCTGTATTGGCCACAAGACCAAATGTAACGAGTGGAAAATTTACCAAAGAGGATGTTGCCAATAAAAAGGTAAACCTTTTATTTTTTGGGAATTTTCATAAAATGAGTCTTCCTGAATTTGAATGGGCCATGCAAGAAATGATGAAGGACAAAGAATACCTTTATGGATCCCTTACCAAAGACCTGTACTTTTTAGGATTGGTACTCAATAGAAAGTATAGCTTACTTCGATTAACTTATACGGTTTTTGCGATAGGTATAATAATTAGCGTTATTGCCTTTGGAATAGCCTTTCAGTTTTCTGGTACGGAAACGGTAATTACTGATATTATCGATACTACAGGGCAGCAATAGTATTCTAATTCATTTCTTCAATAGTCCAGTTGAGATGCTTTTTCAAATCTTTATTGTCTGGAGAGAATTCTAATCCTTTACTCAAATAATGTTTCGCCTTTGGGTATATGTTATGTCTGTAATAATAGCGACCAGAAACGAGATAAGCATAGGCAATCATTTCGGAATTAACCATTAAAGTTTTATCTGTAGAATTGATAATTAATTCTAAATCATCGATATACTTTTCCCCGAGTGTAATCTTCTTTGATATATACGCTTCTTCTATCAGTTTTAATATTGTAAACGCTCTAAATGATTTTATTCTAATATTATCTTTTAAAAAAGGAAACTCTTCTTCCTTTTTTTCTATCTCTTTGATAGATTGTTCCGATAGAGGTAATGTAATCAGAGTATTTGTAACAGCATAGGTTATGCCATCCTTTGCCATTCTACTGTTTGGATTATTTTTGAGTAATCGTTTTCCATAGAATATACATTTATCCAAGTCATCTTGTTTCAGATACTTTCTGAGTATATCTTCAAGCAAAAACAGTTCGCAATGTGACCTTACAGTTTCATCACTAAATTGACTAAGGACATTTAAACTTGACTCTAAAAATTCAATATCATTAGCATCGTTATCAACAATTTTATAGAGGTAATAGTTTAAATCATGTTTATCAAAATCTTCTTCATATTTGAGTTCAGAAAAAATGTCTAAAAAATTCTCCACAGTCTCGATATTGTCAAATTCTGAATCATACAAAATCAAAAACGAAAGATTCTTCTTCATATATTCTGAAGGTGCATAAGGGTAATAAATCAAAGATTTGTCTATAAACTTCAAGGCCGATTCATAATCTTCCTCAACATATAATTCTATTGCCTTATTATAATACTGCATACCAATAAGTCCTTTTTTATCGATATCACCATCTCCAAAGAAATATTCCATGTAAATTTCCTGATAGCCTTTTTGCTCAATTTCTTCTTTGCTTACGAGCTTCATTTTAGAAAGCTGATCCACAACTTTTTTTATTTCTGAATCACTCATACTGAGAAAACCGTACTCCACAGGAGCTGTAGTTTCTAATTGAATATTATAGGTGTTAGGGTAAGCGATTAAATACACATGTCCTGGACTCTCTTTTACATGATATGGCACTTGTATTTGATCAAAAATGTAAGCGTAAACAGCTGTGGCTGTAACACAATTATATATCCCTTCATTGAAAATCTGTGGAAAGTAAGCAATATCCTCATATTTGGTAAATAGAGCATCATGCACCAAATCATAAATCTTTTTGATACGTTTTGTCTCCCTCTTCTTTGAATTCCCTTTCTCAGGTAAGTCTTTTATGAGATTATTAAGTCGTGATTTATAAATTTTGACATCTCCTTTTGTAACCGAAGTATCTATAACACTAAGATTTGCGATAAAGTCATAGTTTAAAGTGTCACTCCTATAATTCTGAATAATTTCTGATTGATATAACACTTGTTGCTCTTGAGCCATCAAATTACAGGCGAATAACGGAAAGAGATAAAAGAAATATTTGAATTTGGATGATTTCATTGAGACAAATTAAGACAGATTGTGGTTAGGTGCAAAGTAATATTAAATTCTCTAAAACAAAATTTTGATTCTTAGAGCCTAAATTATTTAGTTCCTAGAGACAAAACAGTTATGAGATTTGAGCTAAAATCGTATGCATTCACTGCAAATAAAAAAGGTTAGATTCCAGTAATCTAACCTTTTATTTATAACTCGTGCTTTTAGTTACTATCTAAGCTTTAATTTCTTTCATTAAATCATCATAAGTATAAAATGCTTTATCATCTTTATCTTTATGGTAAAGTACACTTACCCTTATAGCTTTTAAACCAGTTACAGCCTGTAGATCTTCTAGTTCAACAATTTCAACATCATCATCTAGGTACTTTTTGGATTGTAAAAATTTAATATACCTCAAATACTCTCTTTCGTCTTCTTTTTGAGAATAGACAATACTAATTTTACCTTTTTGCGTTATGCGTTCATTGGTTCCTTTTATGTAAGCTTTATCAACACGTTTTTTAACAATTTCGTATCTCGCATTATAGGTACCGTCAACATCAAAGTGCTTTTCATCCATTCTAAAGCTGATTGATAACGGTTGATTAAAAACCAATATCATGGAGGCAACATCTAAAGCCACAGGAAATTGCGATTGCATTTGATAGTACGAATTTTCCATCTCCACCATGACCTGTAACTGCCAAAGTCTAAGATTATATAAGTAAATAGGATTAAAGCTATCTTCTTTTGTAATAGACTCGCCAATATACATATTGTGCTCTACACCATCGGTCTTAAAGCGTTCAAAATAATGAGGATACATGGCCTGAGCGTCCACCTGTTTTTGGTCTAAAAGTGTCGCCATTTCTCTATTAATCAATGCTATAGTATCATCGTATTGTTTTCTATGATGATACAAAACATCTAACTCATCATTAATACTCGCATAGTACTTCTCAATCGAAGGTTTTAAGTCTGCATTTTTAATCAAATGCCCAAACAGAGATTCAATCTCCTCTTTAAAAAAGGAGGAAATTTGATGTTCACTATCAACTTGGAACGAATTCTTAAGTCCAGTTAAATATTCATTAATTTGAAAAATATACTGATCATAAATCGGAAGTGTTTCTTCTTGAGCTGCGCTATTTAAAATACGCTTCACAGAATTTAACTGCATGGTTAAGTCCTCTTTAGTAGCCCAATTTCTGGCTTCAGAGGATCCCTTTATGTCTATTTGCCCATAAAGTGGATAAATATTTTCAAATGCTATTTTATTAAAGTTTGGTTCTTTACCATTCATCTGATCCTTAATAAAATTTCTTGCTTCTAATGCAAACCGCCAATGCACACTAGGATGAATTGATGTACACTCTTTCTGAATAATTGCTTCTATCAGGTTTTCTTCATCATTTTTTGAACGTTCAACCGCAGATACGATATATGGCAGTACATCTACCAACTTGTTGGCATTAATACTATTTAATACCTTTGGTTCTTTTGACACAATCTCGAGAATTCCCATGAGTTCATTGTCATTGGCGATTGGCGCAAAAATGGCACTTTTATAACCTTGTTCGTATAAGACCTTAACATGAGGAGACTTCCCTTTAGATAGTTTGTATAACCTATCGACATCTGATACCGAAAAATAGGCCTTTTCACTAATTAGTCTATTATAAGACCACTCACAAAGTGCGTTGTCACAAGATAGGATATCCTCTTTATTGAGAAGGAAACTATTCATTCCTACACCATAAACACGTTCGAAGGTGCTGTCTTCTTCGTTATAAATTGAAAAACCAACTTCTAAATTCTTAAACCCAAACAGTGAGCGGAAAATTTCATAAAAACCTTCCATGAATCCTTCATCTTGTCTCTTATCTTCTCCGATTAAAGACGATTTTATATTTGAAATAGATTGATCGTCTGTGACATCGAAAATATTGGATATGATAAACCCCTTAAACTCGTAAGAATCTGGCGGAAATTTTTCTTGCCAAAGCTCAATATTTTCAAAATTATCCAAGAGCTCATCAAAATCTTCTTGTGTTATTGGTTTAGCACCTTTTCTAGCATTGATTTCCATAAAATCTGCATTGTACAGAATTTTATAATAGCGCATTATTCCATTAGCATCGGGAATTTCATAAAAGAAAGGTCGCTTAAAATTAAGATCATACCCATAACATGCTTTGAGTATAATAGCACAGGCAATAATGTAAGACTGATCGTAAGGCATGTTCTTTACCTTTAGCTCAAAGTCTGAACTTACATTTTTTAAAATAGCATCGAATCGTTCCGAAGTTTTAAATATATGATTTTGAAAAGGTACAGTTGCTACTTTAATCTCATTATGAGTTAGTAGTGGGTTGAACGAATCATGTAATATATTATTAATCTCAGTCTTAAGGGTTTCTAGTAAAGTTAAATCACTAAAACCTTCTCTTAATACAGGGTTCTCTTCGGCAATTTTTAATACCCTATTGGCATTAGAAACCACATGATCACTATCCGAAGACTTAAGTTTTTCGTATTCATTAAATAGTTTATTAAAACTTACTTTAATGATAAAAGGAGATTCTATTTGGTCGTTAATATCCATAATATAAAGCGCTTACTTATGTAAAGTTACGAATATTTAGAATAGTCGTTTCAGATTAGACTACCTTACAACGATTTTGTTACGTCAATACTGTTAAAATTATAGCTTTTTTAGGCTTATGGCAAAGCCACCTCCCTCAGCTAGTTCAATTGAAAGTTTAGAGTTTTTATTTAGCTCTATTTTTTCAATATCAATATCCAACGGATTATCGTCCCAATGGGCATTTTTGCCATCTTTGTATATCCTGACTTCATACTTTTGGTCAGCATCGAGAAAGTCGAAACTCACTTTGATAGTTCTCGAGTTTTCATCTGTGATCCCACCAACAAACCAATTCCCAGTTTCGCGCTCTTTGCGAGCTATGGTTACATAATCTCCGACTTGTC
>NZ_JANQOM010000015.1 GCF_028289625.1 Winogradskyella sp.
CGATGATTATGTTTGGATGGATAAGTTCACCATAAGAAATCTAGAGTTATACCATTCAACAAATGCCAATGCCGTAACGCTTATTAATGTCATTGACAAAACGATTTCAGCAATGGGAGGTCGAACCTTAAAGCGATGGCTAGCATTACCCTTAAAACAAGCGGATAAGATAAAGCAACGTCATGAGGTGGTTCAGTTTTTATTGGATAATGGGTCAGTGCTTCAAAAGATTCAAGGTCAGATAAAGCACATTGGAGATATAGAACGTTTAATTTCTAAGATTGCAACTACCAAAGTCAACCCAAGGGAAGTCATTCAACTAAAAAATTCGCTGGAGGCTATTGTACCCATAAAAGCTGTGGCGGAAAACTGTAATAATGAAGCTTTAAGAATTATAGGCGAAAATCTGCATGATTGTGATTTGCTCCGTGAAAAGATTAAACAAACTTTAAATGAGGAAGCACCAGTAAATGTGCTAAAAGGAAATACGATTGCTGAAGGATTTTCAACAGAACTTGATGAATTAAGAGGCCTATCAAAATCCGGAAAAGATTATTTAGATGAAATGCTAGAGCGTGAAAGTGAGCGCACAGGTATTCCGTCCTTGAAAATTGCCTCAAATAATGTCTTTGGCTATTACATTGAAGTCAGAAATACGCATAAAGACAAAGTACCTGAAGAATGGATACGAAAGCAGACCTTAGTCAGTGCAGAACGTTACATTACTGAAGAACTAAAGGAATATGAAGCTAAAATTCTTGGTGCTGAAGAACGTATTCTAGCCATAGAGCAGCAGTTGTTTGCAGAGTTGGTAACATGGATGCATCAGTTTATTTTACAAGTGCAACAAAATGCCCAATTGATCGGGCAGCTCGATTGCCTTTGTGGTTTTTCAAGTTTGGCAAAATCCAATAAATACAATTATCCTCAAATCGATGACAGTTATAGTTTAGAAATTAAAGACGGTCGTCATCCTGTTATAGAAAAGCAATTACCTTTGGGCGAATCATATATTGCCAATGATGTGTATCTCGATAGAGAATCACAGCAAATCATTATGATTACGGGTCCCAACATGTCGGGTAAATCGGCCATATTAAGGCAAACTGCACTAATAGTTCTTTTGGCCCAAATAGGAAGTTTTGTACCGGCAAAAGAGGCTAGGATTGGATTAGTGGATAAGATATTTACGCGTGTTGGTGCCAGCGATAATATTTCTATGGGAGAGTCCACTTTTATGGTGGAGATGAATGAAACGGCCTCTATTCTCAATAATATCTCAGGCCGTAGTTTGGTCCTCTTAGATGAGATAGGGCGTGGTACCAGTACATATGATGGCATATCAATTGCATGGGCAATTAGCGAATATCTGCATGAACATCCTGCAAAGCCAAAAACCTTATTTGCGACACATTACCATGAGCTTAATGAAATGACAGAGACCTTTCCACGTATTAAAAACTTTAATGTTGCAGTTAAAGAATTAAAAGATAATGTGCTTTTTGTACGTAAATTGGTTGAAGGTGGTAGTGAGCATAGTTTTGGAATTCATGTGGCTAAAATGGCAGGAATGCCACAACAAGTCATTAGACGTGCAAATAAAATATTATCTAAACTCGAAAAGTCCCATTCTAGTGAAGAGCTTACGGATAAGGTAAAGTCCTTGAAGGATGATATGCAGTTGAGCTTTTTTAACTTGGATGATCCATTGTTAGAAGAAATAAAAGATGAAATTCTTCACACTGATATAGACACCTTAACACCTGTGGAAGCCCTTATGAAGCTCAACGAAATAAAGCGCATGTTGGTAAAGAAAAAACAAGCTTAGGCGCATTCAATTTATTTAAAAAAAGTCTTTGCAATTCTAAGAAATAGTTTAAATTTGCATCCGCTTTTATGGCGAAAAAGTTCATTAAAAGATGACGCGAAAGTAGCTCAGGGGTAGAGCATCACCTTGCCAAGGTGAGGGTCGCGGGTTCAAATCCCGTCTTTCGCTCTATACAATATATACCGATTAGATTACAGTCCGTAATTTGAATGCTGAAGTGGTGGAATTGGTAGACACGTTGGACTTAAAATCCAATGGCCATTATGGCCGTGCGGGTTCAAGTCCCGCCTTCAGTACAGATGAAAAACCAAGACACTTGTCTTGGTTTTTTTGCTCCAGATCGGATTAAGTTTACTTAGTTGAGGTTTAGGCAAAAAATAACTACTCATGCGTAGTGAGTGGCTTTTCTCAACATGTTGAAGCAAGTACTCGGTTTTTTAATAACTCTAGCTCTCTTATTATAAAGTTCGATTTTTTTCTGTGAGTTTTAAGAATTTTTGATTAAAGCTTTTTATTCAGAATAACACTACAAAACTTCTCAAAGTACTTATATTTACTTACCTTAGTGACTTAACATGGTTGTTGTGGTGCTTTTTTTCTCCCAACAATCATTAAATTGTGGTTAATGGTTAGGCTTAATAAAGCTCTCATATTTATAGAATTCCTTATTGGCATTTCTCTGTTCGCGCAAGAGATTCCTCCAATTCAAATTTTTACGCAGCAAGATTATCAGGCCGAAGATCAAAATTGGGATATTTCTCAAGATAATGAAGGTATTGTTTATTTTGCGAATAACAAGGGTTTACTTAGGTATAACAGTGCTCGATGGGAGCTATTTCCCTCCCCAAATCAATCGATTTTAAGGTCGGTTAATGTTATTGGTGATAAAATCTATACGGGCTGTTATATGGACTTCGGTTATTGGGAAAAAGACAATTATGGAGGTTTAGCCTATACCTCATTAATAACAGGACGAGACATTGAAGTTAAGGAGGACGAACAGTTTTGGGACATCATTGAAATTGAAGACTATATTTTGTTTCAATCCTTAGACCGCATATACATTTATAGTATTGAAAATGATAGTTTTAAAATAATCGATTCTAAGAGCAGAATAAACAAAATATTTAAAGTTGATGAGAATATTTTCTTCCAAAAAAACGGTATTGGAATATGCGAGATTAAAAATGGTGTTGAGCAATTAGTCATACCATCAGATAAGTTTAATGACAATGAGATTGTAAACATTTATAAGGATGATACAGGTTTATTACTATTGACTAAAGAAAATGGTATGTATAGCTATTCCAATGGAGATTTGTTTAGCTCAAATATTGAAGTCGATAATGTGCTTAATGGTTTGAGCATATACAGTAGTATTAAGCTCAAGGATGGAAGCTTCCTTCTTGGGACTGTTTCTGAAGGAGTACTTCAAATGTCGTCAGATGGAAAAAAGATTTTAAAAATTGACCAATCAGGAGGTTTAAGTAATAATACAATATTATCACTACTTGAGGGAAATAGGGGTAATATATGGTTAGGATTAGATAATGGAATAAATTGTATAAACCTAGAATCACCTTATATAGTATATAAGGACAAACAGGGCGTTTTAGGAACTATTTATACATCGATAAAGGTTGGAGATTATTTATACTTAGGGAGCAATCAAGGTCTATTTTACAAGAACGAAAAGGAGAATCATAACTTTAGGCTTGTTAAGGGTACAAAAGGCCAGGTATGGTATTTAAACAACCTAAGAGGAGACTTATTTTGTGGGCATGATAAAGGAACCTTTGTTGTGAAGAATGGAAACGCTACTTACATTAAGGGGGAAATAGGAACATGGCTAATAAAGGAGACAGAGAATCCTAATCTTCTCATTCAGGGAAATTATGAGGGCTTGAGTGTTTTGGAATTGAAAAATGGAATTTGGTCCCATAGAAATAAGATAAGAGGTTTTGATATCTCTTCTAGATATTTTGACTTTGTAAATGCCACCGAATTACTCATAAGCCATGAATATAAAGGGGTGTATAAAGTAGCGGTTGATTCTGATTATTTTCAAGTTTTAGAATCCAACAAGTTGGATATTAAAGAAGGTCCAAAGTCAAGTATTGCAAAATATAAAGATAGAATACTATATAGCAATAAAGAAGGTGTTTATGCTTATAATGAAAAACAATCAAATTTTGTTAAGGATAGTACTTTAAGTGAATTAATTAAAGGATATAATTATTTATCAGGCAAATTGGTAGTTGATAATTCTAGTAATCGATTATGGCTTTTTTCTAAGAATGATATCGCCTATGTCGAGCCGGGAACACTTTCGTATGAGCCAAAAACAAGTAAGATTTCAATCCCTCACGAATTGAGAAATAGCAAGGTAGGCTATGAGAATATATTGGGTCTTAACGACAATAAGTATTTAATTGGAACAACAGAAGGGTATCTTATAGTCGACTTGAATAAGCTAAAGCAAAATTCTAAAGAGATTAAGATAGATTATATATCTCATAATTCGTTACATGATGAGTCCATTCCCATTCAGTTAGATTTAAATCAAAGTGTAACGTTAGGGAATAAGAACAACAGTATCCTTTTTAAGTACAGCATAACAGATTATAATAAATTTTCGTCTAAGAAATATAGATACCGTTTAGTTGGTCTTTATGATAACTGGAGCGATTGGACATCAACGCCAGAGGTTTATTTTGAAAATCTCCCGCATGGTGATTATGCATTTGAAGTTATGGCTCAATCTAGTGGAGTTGAATCTAATAGTTTAGCTTCATATACTTTTTCAATCGAAAAGCCATGGCTGCTCAAACCATTGGCTATTGTTACTTATGTTCTTATGGGACTGGCTTTGATATTCTTAATCCAATACTTTAATAATAGATATTACAAAAAGCAAAAAGAGAAGTTGATTGAGAAAAAACAAAGGGAATTAGAACTCGAACAGCTAGAAAATCAACAACAACTTATCCAGTTTAAAAACAAAAACCTCCAATTAGACATAGAGAACAAAAATAGAGAGCTTGGCACAGCGACTATGAATTTAGTTAAACGTAATGAATTATTGAATAAAATAAAGGAAGAGTTGTCTAGAAGTAAATCTTTGGATGATGTAAAAGGGGTAATAAGATTAATTAATACGAACTTAAATAATACCAGCGACTGGAAATTGTTCGAAGAAGCATTCAACAATGTCGATAAAGACTTCATGAAAAGAATTAAAACGATACATCCGTCTATAACCCCTAACGATCTCAGATTATGTGCTTATTTGAGGTTGAATCTATCATCAAAAGAAATAGCTCCTTTGTTAAATATATCTCATAAAAGTGTAGAAGTTAAACGATATCGATTGCGTAAAAAAATGGGATTGGGTCACGAACAAAGCCTTACGGATTATATTTTAGAGTTGTAATCACTATACAATTTGTCTTTTTGCCTATACATTCGCCATACATTAAAGATTCACCCCATTTTTTGTTAACTAATCGTAAATTACCGTAATTCGCAATTTAACAGTCTCTTAACATGGTATTCGCAGAAAAGCATAGTTTTTTTTGCGATGTATGCTATTTGTATAGGGTAATTTTGAAGAATTAGTAAATTATTATCTTAGTTTTATTAATTAAATAATCTATAAACAACTAACAATATGAGAAATTACCTCCAGTTTTTAATTCTAACGTTAATTTCAATTTCCGTATTTGCTCAATCAAATGAAGTTACTATAGACAAAAGCGCTGATGGTTTTAGGCTTGTTGCTAACGGACAGACTATGATCGTAAATGGTGTAAATTGGGATTATGTCCCAATTGGTAATGGCATACTCGATAAGGGTATATGGGCACAGTCGGATGATGTTATTATGGCGGCTTTAGACGCAGAAATGGCATTGTTCAAGAATATGGGCGTCAATGCGATACGTACTTACGGTTTAGAGCCTAAATGGATTACTTATATCTATGAAAATTATGGTATCTATACTATGTTAAACACCCAATTTGGTGCTTACGGTCTTACAATCAATGGTGCTTGGACACCACAAACCGATTATACAGATGAGGCTACTAGAGAAGTCTTGATGAAAGAAGTAACTGATATGGCGAATAAGTATAAAGGTACGCCAGGACTTCTATTATATATGGTGGGTAACGAAAACAACTATCACTTGTCTTGGACAGGAGCAGAAACCGAGGCCATACCAATTGATGGTGTAGACCCAGGGATTCGTTTAGCGGCAGAAGGGCTTTATAAAGCCTTCAACGATGCGGCTCTAGCTATAAAAAAAATAGATAATTCCGTACCTGTTGCAATCTGTAATGGGGATTTACTATATCTGGATATCGTGAAACAATATTGTAAGGACATTGATATTTATGGAACAAACATGTATAGAGGAATTTCTTTTGGCGACGCTTTTCAACGTGTTAAGGACGAACTAGATAAGCCTATACTTTTTGCAGAGTTTGGAGCAGATGCTTTTAATGCCATAGAAAATAAAGAAGATCAGTATTCTCAAGCTTATTATAATGTTGGTAACTGGAAAGATATATATCAGAATGCCGCAGGTTTAGGAAAAGCTGGAAATTCAATAGGTGGTTTTACTTTTCAATCTAGTGATGGTTGGTGGAAATGGAATCAAACTAAAGATTTCGATGTACATAACACCATTGCAACTTGGCCAAATGGTGGCTACTCTAGAGACTTAGCGCCAGGTGGAAATAACATGAATGAAGAGTGGTTTGGTATCTGTGCCAAAGGGCCAACCAATGAAAGGGGCTTATATGACCTTTATCCTAGAGCTGCTTATTATGCGCTTAAGGAAGTACACCAATTAAACCCTTATGATGAAGGCATGAATATGGGGTTCCTTGAAAACTATTTCAATAATATTAACCTAATGGATGCCGTCTTAAAAGCTAGAGGAGATAAGGCAGCTCTTGAAGGTGGCTCAGCGGGTAAATTGGGGATAAGCAGATTAAGAGCAGAATTTACCACATTTAATACAGGTGGAAGTCTAATAACGACCCCAGAAACTGAAGACCCCAACGTTAATCAGTTTCCAAATCAATTAGGGTTTGACCATATGCAGTCTTACTTTGTTGGTATAGAAGGAAATCCGTCTTCAAATATGCGGGCAAACGTTGAGTTCAATATTTTGGGTAACGTGGCAGAGAATCCTATAAACGAAATCTTTTATGAAAATCCAGGCAGACCAGTTACAGTTGTGGGTGTGGAAGATGGAAATGATATAGATCTTGAGATAGCGGACTTTAATAGAGTACGTGTTTACCAAGCTGAATTTGAATGGAATGCTAAAGACTTTGACTTACGTGGTTTTTATAGAACGGGTCATTACCATTGGGCATATGAAGGGGATATCTTTAATTTATATCCAGAGGCAAATTATGGCCCCAATTTAGATATTTATAATGGTGAAATTTTAGGTATAGAAGTTGATGCTAAAGGTGAGTTAGAAGGACTTAAGGCGGCATTTGGACCACAATTATGGTGGGGTGCTAACCCTACGATGCTTTTTAAATATCGAAAGAAATTTTTAGATTGGGATGTTACAGGAATTTACCACAGGGATTTAGATACCGATTTAGAGTTTGATGTTACAGGAAGACGTGTTTTAGATGCCAACCAGGTACGCTCTGGTATCATTCCTGCTTGGCCTCAAGAGAGAGCTACTCTCGCTTTAGAGAGAGATTTTGGTAGTATTGGCGTTACTGTTGGTGGTATTTGGGCGGGTAGCCCACTTAACGGTAGCTCATTTCAAGACATTAACGATAATGGAGAAGTAGTTGTTGATAAAGTAGAGGGAAAGGATAATTGGGGAGCTAAAGCTAAGGTGACATATCAGAAAGGACCTTTCAATTGGTATGCCCAAGGTTCATATATGGGCTTAGTAGCCAATGGTGGTGTAGATCAAACCAGAACTTTTACAGGTTGGAGATTATTAGACTCCGGAAGCGGAAATATGACTAATTTCCTTTCTGGATTCACTTACACCTTAGGAAACTTACAAATAGCACCAAACTTTATGTGGCAACAGCCTTTGGTAGATCCTATGCCAAATGCTGGGGCTGCGCCTGGCAGACTAAGAAATTTTATCGATGACCCATTTGCGGTGAGAGGTGGTAACAGAGAGATGACGGCAGGTGAGATATTATTCACATTCGACCCAACACCAGGGACATGGATGTACGAGTGGAATAATGATAGAGCAGAGGATGCCAAGTTCGCTATGAGTGCGGGATTTGTATACAGACATTTACCAACCACCCAAGATGCACATATCGGTTTCCTAGCAGATCGTACCTTCTTTGCCTTTGGGGAGTCAGCACCTGCAGAAGATTTATGGGAGGCTCATACAAGAATTGTTTCTAAATTAAGCCCAGATCTGGGAATTATTGGAAATTTCTACTACGGCAATGGACAAGGTAATGGTGATTCTGATAGAACAATAACACGTTTCGGTGGCGATATCAGAATGTTATATAAAAAGATTAAAGTTATGTCTCATGTCAAAATTAATGACTGGGGACCTTTTGATTACCATAGAGATTTCAACTTAACATTTCCATTGCAGTTAATGCTAGATGTTTCTACGACTTTAGGGAAGCCAGATTGGTTTATTTTACCAAGTACACAGGTTGGTATTCGCGGTATGTGGCGTTCATTAGATGAATTCTCACCAAGATTTTCACCTCTAGCTACAGATCCGAATGCGACTAATCCTAACCAACCACCAATTATTAGCCCTGTAGGATTCCCTAATGGATCAGAATGGGAGATTAGAACTTATATACATATTAATATTGGCAAATAAAAAAGTAAATGATGAAAAATTTTAAAATAACAAAATACACTTTTCTTTTAATTGTGGCATTAATTGCTACAATAGGCTGTGAGCGAGATCTCACAGATGAAGTTGTGCCAGCTACCTTTCCTAATACCCCTGACATTTTTACAGATGCTCCAGTAGGTTTAACGGATGAATTTTTTGATTCTTTTGATCCAGCTTTGGGGGCAAATACACAAGGCTTTGGCACGGACGAGAACGAGGCTTTTGAAGGTAATGTTTCTATAAGAATTGATGTGCCCGGACCAAATGATCCTGATGGAACCTTTATAGGTGGAATTTTTAAAGATAGAGGTGAAGGTAGAAATTTAACCCAGTATGATGCACTTACATTCTATGCAAAAGGCTCAATAACTGCTGCCATTGGAACCGTGGGATTTGGAGTAGATTTTGAGGATGGCAATTTCCCTGCAAGCAGAAATAATATTCAATTAACAACTGGTTGGAAGAAATATATTATCCCTATCCCCAATGCGTCGAAGTTAGTACAAGAAAAAGGAATGTTCCTATTCTCTGCAGGGTCTTATGATGTTTTACAAGATGATAATCCTTTTGATGGTGACTCATTTAGCGATAATATAGGTTTCACATTTTGGTTAGATGAAATTAGGTTTGAAACGCTAGGGACTAACTTAACTACTGGAGCACAAATACTAGGAGCCCAAGACCAAACAGTAGAAGCCTTTACTGGTAGTGAAATTGAAATACCCAATTGTACACAATCCTTTAGTCTAGGGTCTGGGGAGAATATAACGTTAGATGTTGCACCGGCTTATTTCGATTATAATGTAAATCCTAGTGTTGCACAAGTTGTTGATGGTGTTGTTATAGTTGGGCAAGAAGGAGCTACAACGATTACGGCGACTATAGATAATGTTTTAGCTCAAGGCTCATTAGAAGTTATTTCAAACGGAGCTTTCCCTGTTCCAGATGACCCCACACAACCTCAAAATGAAGTAATTTCAATCTTTAGTGATTTTTACACCAATGCGGTTAATCCTAATTTTACTCCAGGTTTTGGAGGTTCAACAACTATTGCTACAATTCAACAGATTAGCGGTAATAATGTGGCAGAATATGCCAATAATAATTTTACAGGCATCAACTTTGATAATTCACCTGTAGATGCAAGCGCCATGGATTTTATGAATGTTGATATTTTAGTCCCTAATGACGTTACTTCGATTGAGTTTCAAATTAGAGACATAGGGGCAAACCAAATGCTTGAAACTAATCAATTTACAGGTTTTCCCGAGGGGGATGATGCTGATTACAGATTTACACCCACAAATCTAACTCCTGGTCAATGGAATCGTGTGCCAATTCCTCTTGCTGGTAGTTTAGCTACTCAAAGAGATAATATAGGAGCAATTATATTGGTCGGTGGACCTAATTTTATTTTAGACAATATATATTTCTACATTGACTAACCCCCTAATTAATAATAATCTTTCAGTTTAAATATTATGAATAAAAAATATAAAAGCATCAAATTGAATAAAGCGTGTATTGCTTTAAGCTTGATTATAATTATTGGAATTAACACAAGCTGTGATTTAGATGAAACGCAAGAAGTAGCCACACTTACTAATATCGTAATGCAAGATGAGTTTAATGTTGATGGAGCACCCAACCCATCTATGTGGACCTATGATATCGGTGATGGTTCTGATCAAGGAATTCCTGGATGGGGAAATGAGGAATTACAATACTATACTGACAGGCCAGAAAATGTTGTTGTTGAAAACGGCATGTTAGTTATTACGGCTAGAGAAGAGTCTTTTGAAAACTCAAGTTATACATCAGCACGTATTACTACTCAAAATTTATTTGAGCAACAATACGGACGTTTTGAAGCCCGTATTCGTTTACCGTTAGGTAAAGGTTTATGGCCAGCATTTTGGTTGTTAGGTAATGATTGTGATCAAAATCCTTGGCCAAATTGTGGTGAGATAGACATTATGGAGTACCTTGGTGATGAACCAACAGTGGTTTTTGGGAGTGTCCATGGACCTGGTTATAATGGAGGTGATTCTGTGAGTAAAGACTATGAGTTAGAAAATAATAGATTTGATACTGAGTTCCACATCTTTGGAATAGAGTGGAGCCCCAATCGAATTAATTATTATGTTGATGATGTATTATATCAATCCCTCACACCAGAATCAATAGCCGATGAAGCTGAGGAGTCTATTGCCGATAGTGACCTCGATAATGCAGGAGAGTGGGTTTTTAACAGACCTTTTTACATAATTATGAACATAGCGGTTGGGGGAAATTTACCTGGACCACCAAATGCTGAAACAGTGTTTCCTCAACGAATGTTTGTGGACTATGTAAGAGTGTATAACTAATTAAAACTTAAAAACATGAGATTACTAAAGCATAAATTAATTATGATAGCTGCGATTATATTATCCTCTACAATAGTATCCTGTGAGGATAATGAAAGCGGTATAACGTTTCCAGATTTAGATGCACGATTTATTGTTAGTAATAATGAAGTGGGGACTGTTGAATTGTTTAATACTTCAACTGGCAGTGAAAGCTTTTCTTGGGATTTTGGGGATAGTAGTGATGGATCAACAGTAGCTAATCCTACTTATACCTATGAGGCTTCAGGTACATATACAATTACATTAACGGCAACAGATGAAATTGGAAATACCGACACCTTCCAAAATGAAGTCACCGTTGACGTTCCTGTACCTTTTGGCGGCTTGCTAACAAATGGTGATTTCGAACTAGGGGCAGCCCCATGGATTCAAGGTGTTGACGATAACAACCCTGCACCTATTATCACCGAGGGAGGCAACACATTTTATACTGTTAATGTTACCAGTCCAAATCCAGATGCAGTCTTTTTAGTTAATCTAAGTCAAAAACTAGAAATTGTGCAAGGGCAAACTTACACCCTTTCCTTTGATGCTTGGACTGATCAAGCAGCAGGCCGAAATATCATTGCAGGTATTGGATTAAGTGGCCCACCATTTAGTAGTACGAGTCAGACCGTAGCAATTACTACGACTCAAACTAATTATGAATTAACGTCGTTATCTTCTGCAGACTTTGGGGCTCCAGATGCAAGAGTGTTATTCGATTTAAATGGAGAAGCAGGAGTAGTAAATATCGACAATGTTATTCTCACTTTAAACGATTAATAAATTTTAAAAGGATGATGTTATCTAAATGCCCATCTTTTATAATTTTTCCCAAAGCTAATTTTGAATTATAACTATGCGGCTTTAATGTATATTAAAGCCGCATTTAGCAACTAAAAGAATTTTGAAATTGTTTTTTCAATATATTTAATTGTATGAGCCTAAATATGACCAATAACAGTCTAGACACATCTATAGTTTTAAAAAAGGTTATATTAAATAATCAACCTTATTTTAAAATCACCAATCACGACAAAATGCGCCCATTTTTTATGAGCATTGTAAGTGATTCTAACCACTGGATGTTTATATCGAGTAATGGTGGCTTAACAGCAGGCCGCAGAAATTCTGAATATGCATTATTTCCTTATTATTCTGATGATAAAATAACAGAGTCCTCAGAATTAACAGGTGCAAAATCTATTTTCCAGATTAATAAGAATGGTGAAAGATTTATTTGGGAGCCATTTTCAATCAGATTTCAAGATAATTATAATATTAAACGCAACCTTTATAAAAGTGTTTATGGCAATGCTATAATTTTTGAAGAAGAAAATCTAGATTTAGATGTCATATTTAGATACGAATGGTGCTCAAGTAATAGGTTTGGTTTTGTTAAAAAGTCAAAGCTTATTAATAATTCTGCCTTACCTATTTCTGTGAATGTTTTAGATGGTATTCAAAACGTCTTGCCTTACGGAGTAAGTAGTGCACTGCAAAATGCGAGTAGCAACTTGGTCGATGCCTACAAGCGTACCGAATTAGTAGAACAAACAGGTATTGGAGTATTTGCACTAAGTGCTATCATTGTTGATAAAGCTGAACCTAGTGAAGCACTAAAAGCAAATATTGCATGGTCTTTAGGCCTAGAGAATGTACGTTATCTGTTATCTTCACTTCAACTAGATAACTTCAGGAATTTTGAAGACATCCATCAGGAAACCGATGTAAAAGCTGAGAAAGGGGGCTATTTTATAAACTCTCAAGTTCAATTAGAAACTAAAGCATCAAAAGACTGGATGATTGTCGCCAATGTAAACCAAGACCACTCGGCAATTATTGAGATTTCAAAACAAATAAGTGAAGATAAACAGTTGTCGAGCAGAATTGAAGAGAATATCAATTTAGGTACCAAAAGGCTTATTAAATTGAATGCTTCTTCAGACGGTTTACAGTTAACGTCAGATAACTTTAGGGATACAAGACATTTTTCGAATACACTTTTCAACATCATGAGAGGTGGTATTTTTGATGATGGCTATACCATTGAAAAATGGGATTTCAAAAACTATTTGTCCAAAGCCAATAAAAAAGTATCTAGAAAGTTAGAAGCTGTTGTTAAGGCTATGCCAGATACATTTTCGGTAACTTATCTAAAGGATATTGCTTATAAATCTGATGATAAAAACTTTAGACGTTTATGTTTAGAGTATATGCCATTGAAGTTTAGTCGTCGACATGGCGATCCTAGTCGACCTTGGAATAAGTTCTCAATAAATACAAGAAGCGAAATAGATGGCACGAAGATTTTAGACTATGAAGGTAACTGGCGCGATATATTCCAGAATTGGGAAGCTTTAGCGCATTCGTATCCTGAATTTGTAGAAAGCATGATCCATAAATTCTTGAATGCAACAACTTTTGATGGTTATAACCCTTATAGAATTACAAAAGATGGTTTCGATTGGGAAATAATAGAGCCAGACGACCCATGGTCTTACATCGGGTATTGGGGAGATCATCAAATTATATACTTACTGAAGTTTTTAGAATTTATCGAGGGTCATAATCCAGGACAATTAGAAAGCTTCTTCGACAAGGATTTATTTGTATATGCCAACGTACCTTATAAAATAAAGCCGTATGCAGACTTACTTCGAAATCCAAAAGACACGATTGAGTTCGACGAAGATTTAGATCAAAGAATTCGCCAAGATCGACTAGAGTTGGGTGCGGATGGAGCTTTGTTACGAGATGAAAACCGACTAATAGTTAAGGTGAATTTCGTTGAAAAAATCCTTGCAACAACTTTAGCCAAACTATCCAATTTTATTCCAGAAGGTGGTATTTGGATGAACACACAACGCCCAGAATGGAATGATGCCAACAACGCCTTGGTGGGTAATGGTGTGTCTATGGTCACCTTGTATTATTTAAGACGCTTCTTAAAATTCTTTGACACGGTGTTTTCTAATCTTACCACAGAGTCTGTTGAGCTATCCAATGAATTACTCTCATTCTATAATTCAGTATCAGAAACCTTCAAAAACCACCAGTATATATTAGCTGGTGAAATTAATGATACCGACCGTAAAAAAGTTTTGGATGAATTAGGAGAAGCAGGAAGTCAATATAGAGAACAAATCTATCATAAAGCATTCTCTGGACACAAGTCGAGTGTAGAAGTGAGTTCAATAAAAGAGTTTATTAAGGTAGGTCTTGAATATCTAGAACATTCGATTAAAGCCAATAAACGTTCAGATGATCTATACCATGCGTATAATATTATGACTGTAAATGCCGACGATAGTGTTTCAATTTCATACTTAGATGAGATGCTGGAGGGGCAAGTGGCTGCACTGAGTTCAGGATTCTTATCATCTCGCGAGAATTTGGCAGTATTAGACGGTCTTAAACACAGCTCGCTTTTTAGAGACGACCAGTATAGTTACATCTTGTATCCATTTAAAAACCTGAAAGGGTTTATGGATAGAAATACCGTACCTACAACTGCGGTAGAAAGTTCCAAGTTGCTAACCACATTGGTGGCAGATGGCAACCTTAGAATCATTGAAAAAGATATTAATGGTGAATATCACTTTAATGGCAACTTCAAAAATGCCAATGACCTCAAAGAAGCTCTTGATGCTTTAGCAGGAACAGATTATGGAAGTCTTGCGGCAAATGATGAATCTAAAGTGCTTCAAATTTTTGAAGACTTATTCAACCATAAAGCATTCACGGGGCGCTCAGGGACATTCTACGGTTACGAAGGATTAGGGTCTATTTATTGGCATATGGTTTCTAAGCTACTCCTGGCCGTAATGGAATGTTGTCAAAAAGCTATTGAAGACAACGAAAGTGATGAAGTTGTTGGTAGGCTTTTAGAGCACTATTATGAAATTAATGAAGGTATCGGAGTCCACAAATCGCCAGAGTTGTATGGCGCATTTCCGACGGACCCCTATTCGCATACTCCAGCAGGGAAAGGTGCTCAGCAACCTGGTATGACTGGGCAAGTAAAGGAAGATATCTTAAGCCGATTTGGTGAGTTAGGTGTTTTCGTCAAGGATGGTCACCTTGTGTTTAATCCTTGTATGCTGCGTAAAGATGAATTTGTGTCAGCAGACCAAACATTTAATTATATCTCTGCAGATGGTGAGGAATCCACACTGACTATTGTAAATGGACAATTAGTATTTACCTATTGCCAAGTACCGATTGTATATGCCATTGCCAATGAATATAAAACAGTAGTAACCTATAATGATGGAACAGAAGCCTCTTTAGATGGACTTGGTCTGGATGAAAGTACAAGTGCTGAAGTGTTCAGCCGATCCGGAAGTATCAAAGCGGTTACAATTCATATTAAAGAAGAATACCTAAAATAAAATTAATGGTCATGAAAAAAGGAGTTGTTATGATTTTTGTTTTATCTCTGGTATTCATGATGTCTTGCAGTGAAAAGAAAAAAGACGAAAAGTCTTCAACCCAAATTAAGAAAGAAGTGACAGCGAAAGAAATATTAGGGAATCCAGAATATTTGGCGATATCCTATGGAGGTTATCGAGAGCGATCAAGAGACAGCCAACCTACTATTCCGGAGTTAAAGGAAGATTTAAGAATCTTGTCAGCAATGGGTGTTAAATTGCTCAGAACGTACAACGTTCAGCCTAAGTTACCACATGCATCCAACGTTTTAAAAGCCATTAGCGAATTAAAGGCTGAAGATGAGAATTTCGAAATGTACGTGATGCTTGGGGCTTGGATCGATTGTTTAAACGCTTGGACAGATAAAGAACCAGATCACAGCGTGGAAAGCCCAAATAATGCTGGTGAGATTGAAAGAGCAGCGATATTGGCTAATACTTATCCCGATATCGTAAAGATTATAGCCGTAGGAAATGAAGCCATGGTAAAATGGGCAACCTCATACTATGTACAACCAGAAGTAATTTTAAAATGGGTGAACCATTTGCAGGAAATGAAGAAAGAAGGCAAGTTACCAAAAGATTTATGGATTACAAGTTCTGATGATTTTTCATCTTGGGGTGGCGGCTCTGATGAATACCATGTTGAGGATTTGGAGAACTTGGTAAAAGCAGTAGATTTTATCTCTATGCACACCTATCCTTATCATAATTCACATTACAATCCAGCGTTTTGGGGTGTGCCAACTGCGCATAAAAGCATGCCAGATTCTACAAAAATTGAGATGGCTATGGAGCGTGCGTTAAAGTTTGCACAGAAACAATACGATAGTGTTACCAACTATATGAAGAGTTTGGGTGTAAATAAACCTATTCACATTGGTGAAACCGGTTGGGCAACTATTTCTAACGGACAGTATGGAAATAACGGTTCTCGAGCTACAGATGAATATAAGCAAGGATTGTACTATAAATCCATGAGACGCTGGACGAATGGATCTGGTATCTCTTGTTTTTATTTTGAAGCGTTTAACGAGAAATGGAAGGATGCCCATAATGCTAAAGGATCAGAAAATCACTTTGGATTATTTACAATTGATGCTAAAGCTAAATACCCTATTTGGGATTTGGTAGACCAAGGCATTTTTGAAGGGCTAACAAGAGGAGGTAAGACCATAACTAAAACTTATAATGGTGATAAAGCATTGCTATTAGAAGACGTACTGGTCCCACCTTCAGAAGAAGAAATAATGGCAAGATAAGATTGTAAAGAAGAAAAAATTAATAAAGACTGTAAAATGAAATTGAGTAAATATATATGGGCCATAGCGTTTATTTCAATGATGATATGGTCTTGTAAAGAAACCCCAAAATTGAAAGAACAAGAACAAGCTGAAACGATGTTGACAGCAAAAGATATTTTAGGTAATCCTGAATATCTTGCCATGTCTTATGGAGGCTATAGAAATGTTGACCATGACATTGAACCTACCATTGAAGAATTAAAGGAAGACATGAAACTTCTGGCTGCTATGGGAGTCGGAATCATTCGAACTTACAAAGTGTTCCTACCACATGCTTCAAATGTATTAAAAGCGATTTCAGAACTAAAAAAAGAAGACCCAAATTTTGAAATGTATGTGATGCTTGGGGCCTGGATCAATTGCAAGAATGCATTTACGGACCAAGTTGACCATAGTCAAGAAAGTGAGGAAAATGCCGCTGAGATCGATAAAGCAGTGGCTCTGGCTAAGCAATATCCAGATATCGTAAAAGTGATTGCCGTTGGTAATGAAGCCATGGTTAAATGGCAAGCTTTATACTATGTGCAACCAGGTGTGATTTTAAAATGGGTTGACCATCTTCAAAAGCTTAAAACTGATGGCGAATTGCCTAAAGATTTATGGATTACTAGTTCCGATAACTTTGCCTCTTGGGGTGGCGGTGGCGAAGAGTACCATGTTGAGGATTTAAATCGTCTTATAAAGGCAGTAGACTTTATTTCCATGCATACCTACCCAATGCACGATACGCACTACAATCCAGGGTTTTGGTATGTGCCTGATGATGAGGTGGGGCTTTCAGATATGGAAAAGATTGAATCGGCAATGATTCGCTCCTTAGAATATTCTAAAGGTCAATATCAAAGTGTTTCGGATTACGTAAAAGGCATCGGTGCAGATAAGCCAATTCATATTGGAGAAACAGGTTGGGCAACCGTATCTAATAGTTTTTATGGACCCAATGGTTCAAGGGCTACTGATGAATTTAAAGAAGCCAGATTCCATGAGTTGATACGAAATTACACCAATAAAAATAAAATCGCTTGCTTTTATTTCGAAGGATTTGATGAGCCTTGGAAAGATGCAACAAACCCAGAAGGTTCAGAAAATCATTTTGGATTGTTCACAGTTGAAGGCAAAGCCAAATATGCACTTTGGGATATGGTCGATAAAGGTGTGTTTAACGGATTAACAAGAAATGGAAATCCAATTAGCAAAACTTACAATGGCGATAAAGAAGCGTTAATGAAGGATGTCTTAGTGCCACCAACAGAGGAAGAAGTTTTAGCTCATCATTCAAATTAACAAATGTAAACATGAAATCAATTAACCATTATTCGATTCTTTTTTTAATTCTGATGCTTATGAGTTGTGCTGAAAAACAAGAACAGTTGAACTTGGAAGTGTATGAAACTTCCGAAAGTGGAAATCAACTAACACAGCTTACGGAATTTGAATTGACCGATAGTGTATCTCAAATTACCTTAAATCCAGAAAAGAAATACCAGACCATTACTGGTTTTGGCGGAGCGTTTACAGAGTCGTCAGCCTACTTGTTGAATAAGCTCAGCAAAGAGAATAGAGCAAAAATTATTGAAGCTTATTTTGGAGAATCGGGAGCAAAATATTCCTTAACTAGAACCCATATGAATTCTTGCGATTTTTCACTCAGCAACTATTCATACACACCAGTTGAAGGCGATAAAGAATTAAAACATTTCTCTATTGAAGAAGATAAAGCAGATTTAATCCCTTTTATAAAAGATGCTATGAAAGCCTCTAAAGAAGGATTTAAAATATTTGGCTCTCCTTGGACAGCGGCACCTTGGATGAAAGATAACAACAGTTATGTTGGTGGCAAATTACTGCCAGAGTATTACGATACTTGGGCTTTGTTTTTTTCAAAATATGCTGATGCGTATCAAGAAGAGGGTATTGATATTTGGGGCTTTACCGTTGAAAATGAACCTTTAGGTAACGGCAATAATTGGGAGAGTATGCATTTCACACCAGATGAGATGACCTATTTCGTTCAAAATTATTTGGGCCCTAAGTTAGAAGCAGATGGCAAAGGCAATTTAAAGATTTTAGGATACGATCAAAATAGAGAACATTTAAAGGAATGGGTAGATTCTCAATATAAAAATGAAGAGACCTCAAAATATTTTGATGGAACAGCTATTCATTGGTATGCAAGTACATTTCATTACTTCCCCGAAGAATTACAATATGCGCATAACAAGGCGCCAGATAAATATTTAATTCAGTCAGAAGCTTGTGTTGATGCTGAAGTGCCAGTATGGAAAGACGATGCTTGGTATTGGAAGAAAGAGGCTACGGATTGGGGCTGGGATTGGGCACCAGAAAAAGATAAACATCTACACCCTAAATATTCGCCTGTTAATAGGTACGCAAGAGATATTATTGGTTGTTTGAATAATTGGGTCGATGGATGGGTTGATTGGAATATGGTTCTTGATACCAAAGGTGGACCTAACTGGTTTAAAAATTGGTGTATTGCACCAGTCATTGTTGATACAGATAAGGATGAGGTCTATTTTACACCACTCTATTATACAATGACACATTTTAGCAAGTACATACGTCCTGATGCTGAAATTATAGATGTTGAAAAAACAGATGATGATTTAATGGTTGCCGCAGCCAAAAATACAGACGGTTCAATTGCTGTAGTAGTTTTTAATGAAGGTAAGGAACCGAAAAGTTTCAGCTTAGGACTTAATAATGCAAGCAAACAAATAGGAATTAGCCCACAAGCTATTCAAACCATCATAATACCAACTAACTAAAAATCAATATTATGTCAAATCAGAAAACAGCCGCAAAAGATAGAGTGCCTTTAGGTCAGAAGGCTGCTTTCGGTGCAGGTCATTTAGTATTAAACTTATTACCTGGAGCATTGGGAGTTTTTATGTTTTTCTTATTAACGGTCTTTGGAATGGATCCCCTTCAGGCCGGAATTTTAGGGGGACTACCAAGGATTTTTGATGCCATAACCGATCCGGTAATGGGGTTTATATCAGATAATACAAGTTCAAAGTACGGCAGACGTAGGCCTTATATTTTTGTGGGTGCCATATTAAGCGCCATATTTTTTGTTCTGCTTTGGCAAATGGATGAAAATGCCACGGCTACTTTCAATTTTTGGTACTTTTTAATTATGTCCCTTGTTTTTTTAATTGGAAATACCATGTTTGCGACACCATTGGTGGGCCTTGGTTTTGAAATGACAACGGATTATAACGAAAGAACACGTTTAATGGCCTTCTCTCAAACGGTTGGTTTAGTAGCTTGGGTCATTGTACCGTGGTTTTGGCCAATGATACCAAATGAAAACCTTTTTGAAAGTCAAGCAATTGGTATTAGAACCTTAGCTTTATATGTTGGTGCAGGTTGTTTGTTTTTAGGAATTTTGCCTGCCATTTTTTGTAGGGGTATTGATGCCGGAAATATGGAAGACAGAAAGAAACTCACACTTAAAACCATATTTAGTAATCTAAAAGACTTGGTGGCTAGTATTGGAGAGGCTATAAAAAACAAGCCATTTATGAAATTGTGCGGTGCAACATTTTTAGTCTTTAATGGGTTTCAAATCGTCGCCTCATTTAGTTTTTTTATCATTGTATTTTATTTGTTTAATGGGGATTACGGTGCCACAGGGACCTGGCCAGCATGGTTTAGTTCAGTAAGTGCTTTAGTGTCTGCAATCGTTGTTATTCCGATTGTTTCTGCTATGGCCAGTAAATGGGGTAAGAAAAATGCATTTATTATATCAACAGCACTCTCCATTATTGGTTATGTGCTAAAATGGTGGACGTTTACCCCAGATAATCCGTGGTTAATGTTTATTCCAATTCCATTGATATCATTTGGTTTGGGTAGTTTGTTTACGCTAATGATGAGTATGACTGCAGATGTCTGTGACTTGGATGAATTGGTAAATGGTATGCCACGTAAAGAGGGCACCTTTGGTGCTTTGTATTGGTGGGTTGTGAAACTTGGACAAGGTTTGGCATTGGTATTTGGAGGTCTGGTATTGCAACTCATTGGTTTTGACGGAGGTCTGGCTACACAATCCGAAGAAACTTTAGTGAATCTTAGAATTGCCGATATTGTGTTTCCAGTAGTTACTGCAGCACTTGCTATTTGGGTTATGTGGAAATATAGTCTTTCTGAAGAAAGAGCTAAAGAGATTAAAGCTCAACTAGAAGAGCGAAGAGGAGTTTTATAAATATTAAGCTTATTTTCAAACTAAATCAAGAAAAATGTCAACAAAAATAATAATCGTATTAGTAGGGCTAGCACTTGCACTGATAGCAGTAATAGGTAGTATTGTTAAAGGGAGTTCAGGCAAAAGACTTCTCAACACCAAAATTGCAGTTTTTTTCGCAATTATTGGCGTCTTAATGATGACGTATGGTAGTTATTCATCCGAATTAGTTGGTGTTAATAACCAATTAGAACAAGTCTCGATTGGGAATAAACTAAAGGTTGAAGGGCCAGTAACCGATATAAAAGTGGTATCACCTATAGATCAAGATTCTGTGGATTGCCGTATCCTGACTATGGGAGTTTATCCAGAAGGACATGCTAAGGATATATGGGTAATGATTAGACCAACTGATGATAGATATTATCCCCAATCCGATCATACAAATACATCATACAAAAGAGATGGTGAGTGGCAGGTGGTCACACGTTTTGGAGGTGATTTGGGAGAAGCTTATGACTTAATTATTTACGAAGCAGATGCCGAATCATCGTCATTTTTTAGCGCAACCATTGAAAAATGGAAAGCAGCTGATGATTATCCAGGTTTAAAATTTGAAGAAATACCATCAGGCGCCAAAGAAGTAGATCGTCTTAAGATTTATACACGAAAAAACTGTAGAGGAGTATTTTAATTCTTGAATATTAGTCGTTCAATGTTCAAAATGAAAAAAAATAAAGTTGCGTTTGGTCAAAAGGTGGCCTTTGGTGTAGGCATGTTTGCCAATCAGATGTTTCCGGCTACAATGGCAATATTTTTTGTCGTTTTGGTTGAAGACCTGGGCCTCTCACTTACCATGTGGGCCATATTATATTTTTTGCCTCGCACTTTTGATGCCATTACGGATCCTTTGATGGGATTTATATCTGATAATACCAAATCAAAATGGGGTAGACGAAGACAGTATGTCTTGCTAGGTGCCCTTATTATGGGTGTTTCATTTGTAATAATGTGGCAGTTATATAAGAATAATTCCTTAGATTATAATTTTTGGTATTTTCTACTTTGGTCAATTGTCTTTTACTTAGGATTAACCATTTTTAGTGTGCCTTACGTGGCTATGGGTTATGAAATGAGTGATGATTTTCACGAGCGTACCCATATCATGGCAGTAGCTCAGTTTATTGGGCAATGGGCATGGGTAATTGCACCATGGTTTTGGGTTATTATGTATGATCAAGATTGGTTTTCTTCAGGTGAAGTTGCTACAAGAAACCTTGCGGTCTGGGTTGGTATAGGTTGTATGCTATGCGCCATGGTTCCCGCAATTTTTATTAAAAGTAAATCAACACTAAATGAAACTAGTTATGCTGATATAACCATCAAATCATTGGGAAGTAGCCTAAAACATATTTTTAAGAGTTTTAAAGAAGCATTTAAATCTAAACCATTCAAAAAGTTATGTTTAGCGACCTTTTTGATATTTAACTCTTTCAATACTATTGCCGGGTTCTCATTTTTCATAATTGTATATTACATGTTTGGTGGTAACGCAGGAGATGCAGGGATTTGGCCTACGTTACATGGTTGTGTAGGTGCGCTTTTAACCACGTTCATGGTTATTCCAATTATTACCTGGCTATCAAAACAAATAGGTAAAAAGAAAGCATTTTTAGTATCGCAATCTATATCACTTATTGGATACATTCTATTCTGGTTTTTATTCATTCCAGGTAAGCCCTATATGTTTCTGTTTGCCTTGCCTTTTTTCTCCTTTGGAATAGGTGGTCTATTTACACTTATGATGTCAATGACTGCAGATGTTATTGATTTAGATGAGCTTGAAACAGGCAAGCGTCGCGAAGGTATATATGGTGCAATTTATTGGTGGATGGTGAAGTTTGGATTTGCTATTGCAGGCTTATTAACAGCCTTACTTATGAAATCCGTCGGGTTCGATAATGACTTGGATGTTCAGCCAGAAGGTGCAATAACAGGATTACGATTAATATATTCTGGTCTTCCAATTTTAGGAACCTTAACGGCAATCGCAATCATGTGGAACTATAATGTTTCTGAAGAACGCGCCAATGAGGTGCGTTTAGAGTTAAAAGAAAGAAAAACGAAAATAAATATATTAAATTAAAGGTATGTCATTTAGAGAAGGACACTATTTTAAAAAGAGCGGTTATAGCCAAAAAACAATTCCAGGTTTAGACCTGTCAAAATATTCATTAGAAGAATTAAAAGCACTTTGGAGAAAGACCTTAGAAGAAGGTATGCATGGTATTTGCTTTAGTATGTATGAAGATGGTCAGAGACCAGGAGATACTATTACAGAACAACAAGTAAACCGAAGAGTAGGGATATTGAAACCTTATGCTAAGTGGATTCGTTCGTTTTCTTGTATTGAGGGTAATGAACACGTAGCACGGATGTCTAAAAAACATGGTGTGAAAACGCTTGTTGGTGCATGGCTAGGTGATGATAAAGATGATAACGAACAAGAAATAGAGGGCTTAATTCAACTTGCGAAAGAAGGTTGTGTAGACGTTGCAGCAGTTGGTAATGAAGTGCTATACCGAAATGATTTAACCTTAGAAGAGCTCGTAGGTTATATAAATCGTGTCAAAGAAGCACTTGCAGGAATGAATATTCCTGTTGGTTATGTGGATGCCTATTATGAGTTTTCTCGTCATCCAATACTAGTGGAAAGTACAGATGTCGTTTTGGCTAATTTATACCCTTACTGGGAAGGTTGTCCAATAGAGTATGCATTAGGTCATATGCAGGCTATGTATGGTCAAGTTGTAGATGCGGCCCAAGGCAAACCAATTATAATAACTGAAACCGGATGGCCGAGTCAAGGAGGAGGTTTAAGAGGTGCCATTGCGAGTGAGGAAGCCGCCATGAAGTATTTTATCGATGCCATGCGTTGGACTAAAGAAAACGATATTCCTATCTTTTATTTTTCATCCTTCGATGAGTCTTGGAAAGTTGGTCCAGAAGGTGAAGTAGGTGCATATTGGGGACTTTGGGATAAACATGAGCATCTAAAGTACAGTTAAAAATCAACTATAATAGTAATGTCTTTAAGGAAAGAAAAATTTTTTGCGCTTGCATCCATAGACTACGAAGGTAAGTCTATCAATGACTTGAGGAAAATGTTTAGAAAATCCTTAAAAGCAGGTGTGCATGGTTTATGTGCAAGCCCTTATGAAGAAGGACAAGAACCTGGTGACCAACTTTCGGAAGAACAGATTCGTCGTCGATTAAAAAAGATGAAACCGTACACAAAATGGATTCGTTCGTTTTCGTGTACCGATGGTAATGAGTTGATTCCAAAAATTGCCAGAGAAATGGGGATAAAAACGCTTACAGGTGCTTGGTTAGGTGATAATCCTGAAATCAATGAGCGTGAGTTAGAAAGCTTAATAAGTTTGTGCCATGAAGGTCTGGTTGACGTCGCTGCAGTTGGTAACGAAGTGATGTATAGAGGTGACTTAACCGAAGAAGAACTTTTAGATAAAATCCATTATGTTAAAGCATCGACTAAAGATTTAGATATACCTGTTGGTTATGTCGATGCCTATTACGAATTTCAGGAGCGCCCTTCAATAACTGATGCATGCGATATTATCCTTGCCAATTGTTATCCATTTTGGGAAGGCTGCGATTTAGATTATTCGTTGCTGTACATGAAAGACATGTACCATAAAGCCCTTCGTGCGGGAAATGGAAAAAGAGTAATAATCACAGAAACAGGCTGGCCAAGTGAAGGCACTAATTTGCAAGGTGCGTTTCCATCGGAAGCTAATGCCATAAAATACTTCCTTAATACACAAAAATGGGCACAAGAAGAGGAAATAGATATCTTCTATTTTTCTGCCTTTGATGAATCATGGAAAGTTGGTGGTGAAGGAGATGTTGGTGCTTTTTGGGGTATTTGGGATAAAAATGAAAAACTTAAATATTAAGTTGTATATATTTTAACATTCTACAGTATTTCTGCGAGTTCATATAGTTTATCATTTCCATATCTTTACAGAACTAAAAAATTCTCTGATTAAGATGAAAACCCTTAGAATTAGATTTTTGGCAATTACAACTTTTTTGTTCATGGTTGTAGGTTGTAATGATGCTCCAAAACGCGATTTATGTCCAGCTGAATTAGTTGGTGGTTTCGAATTATTATCACCCGAAAAAACGGGTATAGATTTTCAAAATACGATTAAAGAGTCTACATATTTCAACCATTACTATTATAGTCAAATGTATGTAGGGTCTGGTGTGGCTATTGGTGATATCAATAACGATGGGTTGCCAGACGTATTTTTTGGTGGTAATCAGGTTGAAGATAGGCTATATCTTAATAAAGGGAATCTTCAATTCGAAAATATCACTAAAACATCTAAAGTAGCTAGAAACTCAGGCTGGACATGGGGAGTGACCATGGCCGATGTTAATGCAGATGGGTATTTAGATATTTACGTCAGTAGAAATGGTAACTCAATGAAACTAGAGGATAGGAGAAATAAATTATATATAAACAATCAAGACCTAACGTTTAAGGAGTCAGCCATTCAATATGGATTAGCAGATGTTGGATTCTCTACACAAGCGGCTTTTTTTGATATGGACAATGATGGTGATTTAGATATGTATCAGGTAAATCAGCCACCTGATAAAAAACTCTTATTAGTAAATAAAATTCCTAAAGAACGGTTAAAGCTTTATCGAGATAGGTTATATATTAATGATAATGGAAAGTTTAGAGATTTTTCGGATGAAGCAGGCATAGATCGAGAAATGGCCTATGGTTTAAGTATTAATACTTCAGATTTTAATAATGATGGTTTTTTGGATTTATATATCTCTAGAGATTATGGTGCGCCAGATGTAATGTATTATAATAATGGGGATGGTACATTTCGTAGTGTTACCACTGAGAAGTTAAAACATATGTCACAGTATAGTATGGGCTCTGATACAGGAGATGTTAATAATGATGGTCTCATAGATTTAATTACTACAGATATGACTCCTGAAGATCATTATAGGTCAAAAATGAATATGGCCTCTATGAATACAGAAGCTTTTAAGGAATTAATAGAAAAAGGTGAAAGTTATCAGTATATGACTAATACTTTACAGGTAAATACTGGTTTAGGCGGGTTTTCAGATGTTGCCAATCTCGCGGGTATTTCTAACACAGATTGGAGCTGGGCAAGCCTTTTAATGGATGCGGATAACGATGGATTTAAAGATTTATTCATTTCTAATGGAATTAAAAAAGATATAGATAATAACGACTATAGAAGGTTAGTGAGTAATGTAGACAAGAAAATTAATTCAGAAGAACTATTTGAATATAGTAAGAAAACTCCTTCTCATCCAATAAGTAATTATGCATTTCAAAATAAAGGGAATCTTAAATTTGAAAAAGTGTCTAAAGAATGGGGTTTTGACACCCCAAGTTTTTCTAATGGTATGGCCTATGGCGACTTGGATAATGATGGTGACTTAGATATTATTACCAATAATATTGATGCTCCGGCTTTTGTTTATGAAAACAAAGCAACAGGAAATTTTTTAAAGATTAACGCAGAAGGTTCTGAAAAAAATAGATTTGGTATAGGTGCTAAGGCTATTATTTATTATAATGACAAGACGCAAATTGTAGAAAATACGGTGACTAGAGGATTTATATCTTCTGTCGAGCACGGTATGTTTTTTGGACTAGGAAAGCATACGGAAATAGAAAAAGTTGAAGTGATTTGGCCTAATGGAAAAGTTAACACATTCGAAAATGTTGAAGCTAACCAAGTACTAGTGGCTAAAATGTCCGAAGCAGAGACAAAGTCAAAAGAAGGAAAAAACGAAAAGACCTTGATGACTAAAATCAACACAGACGAATTAGGTATAGATTTTATACATCTGGAAAATGAGTTCGATGAATTTACGGAAGAGATTCTCTTGCCACATAATGTTTCCCAAAACGGCCCTTTTTCGGCAACTGGTGATATCAACAAAGATGGTTTAGACGATATTTTTATTGGTGGGGCTATGAATCAATCAGGCATCTTGTATATTCAAAATATAAATGGCACTTTTTCAAAGAATGAATCTCAACCTTGGGGTAAAGATAAAACTTCCGAGGATTTAGGATGTTTGTTTATCGATATTGATAATGATGACGATTTAGATTTATACATAGCAAGTGGAGGTAGTGAATATATGAGAGGACACGTATCCTTAAGGGATAGATTGTATATCAATGATGGTAAGGGAAATTTCACTAAAAGCGATAATGCTTTGCCAGATATACGAGAGAGTTCTCAAGTCGTTACGGCCTCTGATGTTGACTTAGATGGTGACATAGATTTATTCGTTGGAATACGCTTGGTGGCAAAGTCCTATGCATTTCCTGCAACGAGTTATTTACTTATTAATAATAATGGAAAATTCGTAAAGGCTTTAGAAGAAAACGCACCTGCACTAACTAATATCGGAATGGTCACCGATGCGGTTTTTACAGACATCGACAATGATAACGATGACGACTTAATGATTGTAGGAGAATGGATGGAGATAAAGATTTTGGCCAACAATAATGGTATTTTTGAAGATGCATCTAAATCGTATGGACTTGAAGATACTAGAGGTATATGGTGGTCAATTACGGCCAGTGATATTGATAATGATGGTGATGATGATTATGTCATAGGTAATTTAGGTACAAACAATAAATTTAAAGCTTCTGAGGAGCATCCATTCAAAGTATATGTCAATGATTTTGACGATAATGGTACCAACGATATTTTATTAGCTAAGTATTACAAAGATGCTTATGTACCAGTACGTGGAAGGGAATGTACAAGTCAACAAATGCCGTACGTTGCTGAAAAATTTAAAGATTACCATAGTTTTGCGTCTTCTAAGTTAATAGATATTCTCCCGGAAGAAAAAGTTGAAGATGCTGTTATTTATGAAATTAAGAACTTCGAAAGCATTGTATTGATAAATGAAAATGGGAAGCTTATTAAGAATTCATTGCCAAATGAAGTTCAGATTTCACCAATAAAGTCCTCAACAGTTATGGATATTAATGGGGATGGGAATAAAGACATAATTGTTACCGGGAATCATTATGGAGTTGAGGTTGAAACCACACGTTATGATGCTGGATATGGAGGAATACTTTTAGGTGATGGAAATAATAATTTCAACTTTATCACTCCTCAAGAAAGTGGTTTTTACACACCTCATGATACAAGGAATCTCTCGTTAATTGATAACTCAGGAGAAGTGCTACTTATGGTTACTAATAATAACTCAGCCACTAGTATTTTTAGGTTTAAAAGTTAAAATATAAAAGTGTATAGCTGTATCATTAAGTATGAATCCAACTTAGTTGGTGTTTAAAGATTTATAAATCAGCAGTATAAGTTCATTTTTTAAAATGATATACACTTTCGATTTTTTGAGTTGTATAGTTTTTGTATAGGTATTTCATAACTTAAAATTGAATAAAATTCAGTTTCTTGTAGTATTAATTAATAAATAACTAAAAAAGTATGAAAAAAATTACATTTTTATTTTTTGCACTTACAGCTTTGTTGAGTTATTCTCAACAAGAAGTGCTTCAAGATTTTGAGAGTGGTGGACTTGGTGACCCTTTTGGAGGTTTAGCTTCTGCATCTATAGTGGCAGACCCTGAACCAATGGGAACTCGTGGTCAAGTTGCCGAGATTATAGCTTCAACTGCTGGAGAGGTTTGGCAAGGAACCAACATTAATATTGATCAAAATGTTGAGTTAACAACTGATAAAACAATGTCTATTGATGTGTATTCTACCTCTGCAATTTCGATATTGGTTAAAGTCACTGGAAGCGGTGATGGAGGTCCAGATTCTTCGGTAGAAGCCAACCACACAGGAATGGGTTGGGAAACTATTACGGTAACATTTAACACTGGTCAGGATAACACAGCTACTGCAAATGGTACTTATACAAATTTTGTAGTGTATCCAAACTGGGATTCGGCCGGCAATGGTTATATAAATCCTGCTATTGCAAGAACAGTTTATGTTGACAATATAACTGGTACGCCTTCTGCACCAGATCCATGTGCAAATGGCGTACAAGATGCAGGTGAAGAAGGGATAGATTGTGGAGGTACATGCCCAAATGCATGTCCGAATCCTCCTTCTGGTCCACCTACAACGCCACCAAATAGAGCGCCAGCAGATGTTATTTCTGTGTTTAGTGATGCCTACACAGATGAAACAACAGAACAAAGGCAATCATTTGGTGACGCGGTTGTTACAGAATTGGATTTTTCAGGTAATGCGATTATTTCTGCAACAACACCACTTCCTGGTGCAGGATTTCAGTATCAATATTTTGGTAGCAACTTAGATTTATCAGCTATGACTCACATGCATATTGACTTTTATTTTGAAGGTGCGCCAACAACAGCAGGCACATTTTTCACAGTAATTGCACAATATAACGGTGGAAGTAATGCTGTTCAAAACAATATTGATGTTACTGCTTTAGCGTCTAACACCTGGCACGAAATCGATGTCACATTTGATAGTTTCGCTTCTGGTCAACCAAGAGATCAGATACAACAAGTTATTGTTCAAATAAATGGTCCAGATATTTACGGTCCATTTTATGTAGATAATATCTACTTCCATAATAATACAGTGTTAAGTACTAATGATTTTGAAACGTCTGAATTTAAGGTATCCCCTAACCCAACAAATACCGATTGGAATCTTTCTAGCTCAAATACGATTACCAATGTTGCGGTTTACGATATTTTAGGAAAGCAAGTTTTAGCTTTAGCGCCAAATTCAAACGAAGCTATTATCGATGCTTCTTCATTAAGAACTGGTGTTTACTTCGCAAGAATTGATGGTGTTAATGGTTCTAAAACAATTAAGTTAGTAAGAGAATAATTAATAGCGTACAAATAGAAAAATAAGAAGCGTGTTTAGAATGTAAACACGCTTTTTTTATGAGATAGCTGTCAATTATTTATAACTTTACATAAAAGGATTAAATGCTAAGACACATAGGTTACTATATCATTTCAATACTATTATTGATGGGATGTTCTCAAAATAATACTACTGCAAAGAATGAGAACACAAAAAAGGCTAATGATCTCATTAATGAGTCCAGCCCATATTTATTACAGCACGCTTATAATCCTGTAGCTTGGAAAGCTTGGAATGATGAATCTTTACAGTTAGCCAAAGAACAGAACAAACTCATAATTATTTCCGTAGGCTATTCAGCTTGCCATTGGTGTCATGTTATGGAGGAAGAGAGTTTTGAGAATGATTCTATCGCCAAGCTGATGAATGCTAATTTTATAAATATTAAAGTTGATCGCGAAGAACGACCAGACGTCGATCAGGTATATATGAACGCCGTGCAACTAATGACAGGAGGAGGAGGTTGGCCGCTAAATTGTATTACGCTTCCTGATGGTAGACCTGTTTTTGGAGGTACTTATTTTACAAAAGCGCAGTGGACAAAAATATTAAAAGATGTGTCTCAGCTTTATAAAGATAATCCCGAAAAGATGATTGCCTATGCAGAGAAGCTTACAGAAGGTGTAAAGAATTCTGACTTAATAATTGTAAATGATGAGCCTGTTGAGTTCGACGCCATATCTTTAAGTGCTGCAGTTGATGAATTAAAAAAGTCCTTGGATTTTAAGCGGGGTGGTCAAAAAGGTGAACCAAAGTTCCCTATGCCTGGTCATTTAGACTTTTTATTGCGCTATAGCTTTCAAACGGACAGAGAGGAATTAAAAGCTTATGTATTAACAACATTAGATAAAATGGCTAATGGTGGTATTTATGATCAAATAGGTGGTGGTTTTTCAAGATACTCGGTTGATGAAAGATGGCATATTCCTCACTTTGAAAAAATGCTCTATGACAATGCACAATTGGTTAGTGTTTATTCAAAAGTTTATCAACTAACTAATAATAAGGGCTATAAGAAAATTATTGAAGAGACTTTAGGTTTTATAGATAAGGAATTATCTGCGGAAGAAGGGGCTTTTTTTTCGTCTTTAGATGCTGATAGTAAAAATTCTGAGGAAGAATTGGAAGAGGGAGCATTTTATATTTGGACAGAGAATGAGTTGAGGTCATTATTGGAAAATGATTATGAGTTATTCAAAGCCTATTATAACATCAATACTATAGGTAAGTGGGAAAAAGCTAATTATGTTCTTTATAAAACGCTTAGTGATGAAGAGTTTATTGCAGACCATCAACTTAGTCTTTCGGACTTAGAATCTAAACGCTATGATTGGAAACAAAAACTTTTTAAGGCCCGAAACAAGCGAAATAAACCAAGGCTAGATGATAAAGTATTAACATCATGGAATGCCCTTATGTTAAAAGGGTATGTAGATGCCTACAAAGCTATTGGAAATGAAAATTATTTAATTAAGGCGATTGCTAATGCAAAATTTATCAAAAAGAATCAGCTTAAAGATGATGGTTCGTTGTACCATAGTTATAAAGACGGTAAAAGTACCGTTGATGGCTTTTCAGAAGATTATGCACACACGATAACAGCTTTTTTAGACCTCTACCAAGTTACCCTTAATGAACAGTGGTTGCAGGATGCAAAGCAGTTGATGGATTATACCATAAAGCATTTCTTGAATGATGAAACCCAAATGTTTTATTTTACATCTGATTATGCAAGTAATCTTATTACTAGAAAAACAGAGGTTTTTGACAATGTTATTTCGTCTTCAAACTCTGTTTTGGCAGAATGTTTATTCAAATTAGGGCATTATTACGCTGATAAAGCGTATTCAGAATTGGCTAACCAAATGCTTAAGAATGTTAATGAAGGTATGTTAAAGACACCATTTGGCTATACCAATTGGCTCTCATTGTATTTAAGTCATTCCAACCCATATTTTGAAGTTGCAATTTCTGGCACTGAAGCACTAGATAAGTTAAAAGAACTTAAGGCATTATACATACCAAATATCCTTATTTCAGGGGCAACAACTGAAAGTGATTTACCACTATTAAAAAATAAGTTTAATCAAGATGAAACGTTGATTTATGTTTGCGTTAATGGTACATGTAAACTTCCTGTAAATACAGTCAATAAAGCTGTAGGTCAGATTTTAAAATGAGTAATATGACAACATTAAAAGAATTAGCAAAGCTCCTAAATATATCAGTATCTACAGTGTCAAAGGCACTAAATGATAGTCATGAAATTAGTGAAAATACCAAGAAAAGGGTCATAGAGTTAGCTGACAAATTAAACTATAAGCCCAATCGTATAGCCCAGCAGTTAAAAACCAATAAGACAAAAATCATTGGTGTTATTTTACCAACGGTTACGAATCCATTTTTTGCTCAAGTTCTCCACGGCATTGAAACATCAGCGACAACTAATAATTATGATATTATTGTTTGCCTTTCGGATGAATCTTTAGAAAAAGAAAAACGTAGTTTAGAATTGTTATCTAACGGTAGTGTTGATGGCTTTATAATGGCCGTAGCGAGAGAGAGCCAAGTCAAAGAACAGTCAGGACATATAACAGATGTTATTGACAATAAAATCCCTGTGTTAATGTTTGATAGGGTGGTTAACGAAATTAGTTGCGATAAAGTAATCGTGGATGATTTTCAATCGGTTTATGATGCTACGGAATATTTGATTAAAAAGGAAAGTCGAGAGCATATTCTACTGGTTAGTAATATTGAAGAATTGAGTGTTGGCAAGTTGAGAATTAATGGGTATCAAAAAGCAATAGAGAATGCTGGTCTGAAACCTAAAATTTTAAAACTCAGCAAGGTCGAAAATGTTGAAGCGCATGTCTACCAATATATTGGAGACCATCCAGAAACAGATGCCATTGTTTCTATCGATCATATAACAGGTATTATCGCTATAAACATGGCAAAAAAGATAGGGAAAACGGTTCCAAAAGATTTGTCTGTTATTGGTTTTGGTTATGAGCATACACAGTTGTTGTCAAGCCCCAAAATTTCAATTATTCACCAAAAGGCTTTTGATATTGGAAAGATGTCTGTAGAGTTATTGATTGACCATTTAAATACTGAGGATCATCAACTACAAACCATTATTGTTCCGATTGATCTTAAATTAGGAGAATCCACAAAATAAAATCAATAAAAAAAGCCTGATGTAAACCAGGCTCTCTGTTTCATGATGATTATTAATTAGTTTCCACCACCTTTTACTTTATCAGCAGCTTTATCTACAGCATCCTTTCCTGCTTCTTTAGCTTTGTCAACAGCCTCATCAGCGGCTTTTTTGGCATCATCAGCCATTTCTTTAGCTCCTTCTTTGACGCTATCCACAGCATCGCCTGCGGCATCAACAGCGCCATCTACGGCTTCTCCGGCAGCATCAACAGCATTGTCTACGGCTTCTCCTGCAGCTTCAGCGGCATCATCTGCAGCTTCAGTTGCGTTTTCAACGGCTTCATCTGTTTTTTCCTTAGTCTCTCTACAGGAAGTTAATGATAGTCCTAGTACAGCAACAAGTGCTAGACTTAATACAACTTTTTTCATTTTAATAGTTTTAGTGTTAATTGTTGTTAAAGCACTAAAATAACAATTTTAAGGAAACCTTAACAAAATTTTGATAGTTATTAAAAGTACAATTAGCCTATATACGTATAGCGTCTATAATTTGGACGACTGCGCCTCGATTTTTCTTAATATATCCTTTATTGGTGTTTCCTTTCTCTACGCTTAGTGCGGGATCATTAATTAAAGCATTAATTGCAGATTCAAAAGCCGAAGATGTTGCTACCGATATAACACCACCTAATTCAATAAGTGTTCTCGCTTCTCGGAATTTACCATAATTCTTGCCAATAATTATAGGTTTACCAAAAACTGCAGGTTCAAGAATATTATGTAATCCTGTTTGTCCTGCCGCACCACCCACATAAACAATATTAGCATAGTTGTAAACTCTGCTCAAATAACCTATAGTATCCAAAATAAAGACATTATAATCAGAAAGATTTTTAGTGTTCATTTCAGAAAAGCAGACGGTTTTTGTCCTAAGTTGAGACTTTAACGAAGCTATATAACTTGGTTTTATATTGTGTGGTGCGATGATAAATTTCTTACTCCTATTAGAGTTTATGTAATCTAAAAATAGTTTATCGTCCTCTGGCCATGTACTACCAAACACAATACATTCCTTGCCATTTTTAAAATCCTCAATAAACATTATCATATTATTGGTATTCAATTGATTAGTAACACGGTCAAAACGTGTGTCACCAGCAACGGTAATGTTGGGATAGCCTATTTTTTCAAGTAAAACTTTAGAGTTTTTGTCTTGTGTAAAAATGTGATCAAAAGCAAATAAAGAAGACCTCATAAACCCACCATACCACTTAAAGAAGCTTTGAGATTGTCTAAAAACCGCGGATATAAGAATGGCTTTTAGTTGACGTCTTTTTATTTCTGTTAAGAGATTGGGCCAAATCTCATACTTGACAAAAATGATATAGTCAGGATTAACCATATCCAAAAAACGCTTAGCATTTGCTTTAGTGTCGAGCGGTAAGTAAACTACCAAATCAGCAATTTTTGCATTTTTTCTTACTTCATAGCCCGAAGGTGAAAAAAAAGAAAGCACCACTTTATAGTTAGGGTATTTTTCTTTTAATGCTTCAAACACAGGTAAACCTTGCTCATATTCTCCTAAAGATGCGCAATGAAACCAAAAGGTTTTATCCTCAGGTTTAATTGAAGCTTTGAGCTTGTCGAAGGTTGTTGTTCTCCCAATAACACCTAATTTTAATTTTGAATTAAAAAGTGCTAAACCTTTAATCACAAAACCTGCAATATGGGTTCCTATGGAATAGAGCTGTCTCAATAATTTAGATTTGTGCTAAAATACAGTTCTTTCAATTAATTGCATTGGCATAGCGCTTACAATTTTGTATTTTCGCCTTACACCTAAGCCAAAGTTGCTCACATTAATTAGAATCTTCAAATGAAAAAAATTCAAATGGTTGACCTACAAGGTCAATATTCAAAAATCAAGAATGTTGTAGATCCATCTATACAAGAAGTGGTGGACAATGCAGCATTTATAAACGGCCCTAAAGTACATCAATTTCAAAAAAATTTAGAAGATTATTTAGGCGTTAAACATGTCATCCCATGTGCTAATGGAACAGATGCGCTTCAAATAGCTATGATGGGACTGAATCTTCAACCAGGCGATGAGGTCATTACTGCAGATTTTACATTTGCAGCAACAGTAGAGGTGATAGCAATATTAAAATTAACTCCAGTTTTAGTTGATGTGGATCCAATTACATTTAACATTGATATCAATGCAATTGAAAAGGCAATTACTCCAAAAACTAAAGCGATAGTTCCTGTACATTTGTTTGGTCTAGCGGCAGACATGGATGCCATAATGGACTTGGCTAAGAAGCATAATCTCTACGTCATTGAGGATAATGCTCAAGGCATTGGTGCTGACTATACACATAAAGACGGAACAAAAACTAAAACAGGAGCCATAGGACATGTGGCATCGACATCGTTTTTCCCATCCAAAAATTTAGGATGTTATGGCGATGGTGGAGCTATTTTTACCAATGATGATGAGTTGGCATATACAATTAGAGGTATAGTAAATCACGGTATGTATAAAAGATACCACCATGATGTCGTTGGGGTGAATTCGAGATTAGATTCAATCCAAGCAGCGGTTTTAGATGCTAAATTACCACATTTGGATGATTACAATAAGACAAGGCGAAATACAGCTAGAAAATATACAGAAGCTTTTAAAAATCATCCTAGTATTGTAACTCCAACAGGTAAATCTACCTGTGATGGCATTTGTGACACTTGCGATTGCCACGTCTTTCATCAATATACATTACAACTACAAGGAGTAGACAGAGATGCTTTGGTAGCCCATTTACAAGAAAAGAACATTCCTTGTGGAGTGTATTACCCAATACCATTACATAAACAAAAAGCTTATGAAGATGAGCGTTACAATGAGGATGATTTTACAGTTACTAACAAATTGGTTAAATCTGTGATTTCATTGCCAATGCACACCGAGTTAGATCATGAACAGATTGAATTTATTACGTCAACAGTCTTAAACTTTATAAATAGCAATTCTTAAGCAATGAAAATATTAGTAACAGGAGGACTTGGATTTATTGGTTCTCATACGGTTGTTGAATTACAAAATGAAGGCTTTGATGTCATCATAATTGATGATTTAAGTAATTCTTCGATAGATGTTTTAGATGGCATTACTGCGATTACTGGAGTAAAACCGCATTTTGAGAAATTGGATTTAAAAGAGCGGTCAAAAGTTGAGGGCTTTTTTGCGACACATAATGACATCGCTGGAGTTATTCATTTTGCAGCCAGTAAAGCTGTTGGTGAAAGTGTGCAAAAACCATTGATGTATTATGAGAATAACATTAATACATTAGTTTATGTGCTGAAGGAAATAGAAAAACTAGAGCATCAAAATTTTATCTTTAGTTCATCTTGTACGGTTTATGGCCAGGCAGATAAGTTGCCCATTACAGAAAATGCGCCAGTAAAACCTGCAGAATCACCTTATGGCAATACCAAGCAAATAGGAGAAGAAATCATTAAAGAGACTTGTAAAGTTAATGCGTCATTAAAAAGCATTGCCCTTAGGTATTTTAATCCTATTGGCGCACATCCATCAACCCAAATAGGTGAATTACCTAAAGGAGTGCCACAGAATTTAGTGCCATTTATTACGCAAACAGCCATAGGTTTACGGCAGCAGCTATCTGTTTTTGGAGATGATTATCCAACTGAAGATGGTACTTGTATTAGGGATTATATTCATGTTGTGGATTTGGCTAAAGCTCATGTTGTAGCTTTACAAAGACTACTAAATGATAAAAATGAGTCAAATTTTGAGGTTTTTAACCTAGGGACAGGTAAAGGAAGTTCTGTTTTAGAAGCCATTAAATCCTTCGAAAAGGTGTCAGGACAACAATTGAATTATAAGATTGCAGGTCGAAGAGAAGGTGATGTCATAGCAGCTTATGCAGATACCAATAAGGCGAATAATGTTCTAGGTTGGAAAACTGAACTGACTTTAGATGACGCGATGGCTTCTGCCTGGAAATGGGAACAAAAAATCAGAAATAAATAGAATTTTCTATCATAAAATGAGTCTAGTCTCGTGATGAAAATGATGTGGATTATAAAAAAATTAAATAGTAACCTCTTCTTTCTTTTTATTAAAAACACCACTAAATAACAACATAATCATTCCAGTAGTAACGGATAAGTCCGCTACATTGAAAATTCCTGTTTTAAAAATTCCTCCTAAATTTATAAAAAAGAAATCAGTGACTTCACCTCTAGCGATTCGGTCAAAAACATTGGCGATTCCACCACCGATAATACAACAAAAAGCGATAAGACTTAGGCGATCAAGCTCTTTCGTCTTTAAAATATAGTAGATGACATATAACAGAACTACAGTTGGTAAAATCAGAAGAAAAATAAGACGAAGTGTAGGGTTCATATTACTTCCCATGCCTAGAAATGCACCTTTGTTTTCAACATATTGCATAATAAACTTATCACCAATAATGCTCTTAGTTTCCCCATATTGAAAATTAGCACGCACCCATACTTTAGAGATTTGATCTATGGCTAAATTAAATATTATGAGAAGTGTGATAAATAGATTTCTATTCAAAACAGAAGATTTTTATGCGTTAGTTTCAAAAGTTGCAGAGCTTGTTTCTGCTTCTCTGTTTATTTTTTTAACTAAACCTTGCAATACCTTACCAGGACCTACTTCTGTGAAATGGATAGCGCCATCGGTAATCATTTGTTGTACGGATTGTGTCCAACGCACAGGAGCAGTTAATTGAGAGATTAAATTGGTTTTTATGTCGTTTTCATCGATAACAGCTGAAGCCGTAACATTTTGATAAATAGGGCAATTGGTCTTGCCAAAAGTAGTTCTCTCTATTGCCGCAGCGAGTTCTTCACGAGCAGGTTCCATCATAGGTGAATGAAATGCACCACCTACAGGTAATACTAAAGCACGCCTAGCGCCTTCTTCTTTAAGCGTTTCACAAGCTTTGTTTACCGCATCGATTTCTCCAGAAATTACCAATTGGCCAGGACAATTATAATTGGCGGCTACAACAATACCTTCAGTCATCGCGCAAACTTTTTCCACAACATCGTCATCTAGACCTAAAACAGCTGCCATAGTACTTGGTTGTAATTCGCATGCTTTTTGCATCGCTTGGGCACGTTGTGATACTAATTTTAAGCCATCGTCGAAAGTTAATGCTCCGGCTGCAACCAATGCCGAAAATTCTCCAAGCGAATGACCAGCGACCATATCTGGTTTAAAAGTATCTCCTAAAGTTTTAGCTAAGATTACAGAATGTAAGAATATAGCAGGTTGCGTGACCTTGGTTTGTTTTAGGTCTTCGGCAGAGCCTTCAAACATGACATCGGTAATTGAGAAGCCTAAAATGTCATTGGCTTTTTCAAATAACTCTTGTGCTAAAGGGGATTTTTCATAGAGATCTAAACCCATGCCAGAAAACTGTGCACCTTGACCTGGAAAAATATGTGCATTCATATGGACTAAATTTTAGTGCTGCAAAAGTACATGAATTTTTTCATTTGAAAATTCTCAAATAACTAAATAAAAAAATTTATGGACTAGGGAAGTGGCTCCTGAATTGAGACTAAATTTTGTTTATTTTTTAGACAAAGATTTAGTTTTTTACGGTAGAAAAATAGGAGCATTTACCGTCTTTCATAAGTTATAAACGAAAAGGCATATTTGTGGTCCTCATCGGCATCATGTGTTGTTCTGCTGACTTCTTTCCATTTTGTGGCATCTATCTCAGGAAAAAAGGTGTCGGCGCCTTCAAAAGTACTGTGAACCCTTGTAATTTTTAATTTATCTGCCAAGGCCATGGATTGCTTATAAATTTCCCCACCACCAATAATGAAAGGTTGATTGTCTTTTCTAGCGGCATCAATGGCATCCTCAAGATTACTGACCACAATGACACCATCTGGGGCTTTGTAGTCTTTTTGTCTAGTAATGACAATATGTGTTCTATTTGGCAGAGGTTTTGGAAAACTCTCAAAGGTTTTACGACCCATAATGATATGGTGGCCAGAAGTTAGTGCTTTAAAACGCTTTAAATCATTGCTTAAATGCCAAATAAGATCGTTGTCCTTACCTATGGCATTATCTTCTCCAGCAGCAACAATAATCGTTAGTTCTCTAGAGTTTTTCTTTTCGGCTTCAAGCGTTTGGGTTTTACTATAGGCTTGGGATTGTGCCATCTTTCTTTCTTCCTTTAGGAAGCCCTCCTTTAACTTATCTATGCGTTGTTGCTGTTGGTTTACTAATTTATCGAGTTGTTGTTTCTCCCAATCTTTGCCCATGAATTTATGGGTAATAAATACAGTCACAAAATGGTATATAAATAAAAATAACCAAGCCATAATAGCATAGACAAACCAATTAATGCCAGCAATGGTGAAATCCTTTCCAATACCAAGAATAGTGTTGGCAAGAATCAAGAATACCGCACCTATTAAGAAAATGACAAAATGGATATATAAACGCTTTTTTTGTCTAATGCGTTTTTGTGCATTTTCTATGAGTTCCAGTTGGTCTTTATCTATAGAAGAAACTTGTTTTTTCTTTCCGAACATAATCCGATTTTGAGACTATAAAGATAGCTCTTTTTAGCTAAAGCGATGTTTTAAATTTATGATGGTACTAATTGAGATTTTTCGAAAACGATATCGTTGATTATCAGCTAAAAAGACCCTATTTTATTGTTGTTAATCTTGTAAATTAAGTACTAAAAAATTAAATAGTTTATCAAAAAGTAAAGGCTATTTTATGAAAATGATAATTCTTTGATCTTATGCAATTTAAACTTTAATTTGTGATTTTTTCTTTTATACTTTTGCCCCTAGAATTAAATTAATTATTATGGCAATTAAGAAGCAGTATTTAAAAAGTAAGCCAGTTTGTAAAGTAACATTTTCTGTTCCAGCAAAAGAGGCAAAAAATGTAGCGGTTGTTGGAAGCTTTAACGAGTGGAATACTGAAGCTACTGAATTAAAGAAATTAAAAAACGGTATCTTTAAAGGCACTGTTGATTTACCTAGCGAAAGCTCATACGAATTTAGATATGTTGTTGATGGTACCTACATCAACGATGAGCAAGCAGATTCTTATGCTTGGAGTGACTTTGCAGGTGCTGAGAATGGTGTTTTAAACTTGTAATCACTTTTTAAGGAAGAAACAAAAAAGCGTCTCAATTGAGACGCTTTTTTTATAGTTTGTATGTCCTTCTTTTTTAAACAGCAACGACTCCCTTTATGTGGGGGTGAGGATTGTAATCGATAAGTGTAAAGTCTTCAAACTTAAAATCGAAAATATTCCTAACATCAGGATTAATAATCATCTTTGGCAATGGTCGTATGTCTCTAGACATTTGTAATTCTAGTTGCTCTAAGTGATTATTATATATGTGTGCGTCGCCAAAAGTATGGATGAATTCACCAGGCAGATAACCACAAACTTGTGCTATCATCATGGTAAACAACGCATAAGATGCAATATTAAATGGTACTCCCAAAAAGATATCTGCACTTCTTTGATAGAGTTGGCAAGATAATTTGTCATCAGCGACATAAAACTGAAAGAATGCATGGCATGGTGGTAAAGCTGCTTTACCATTGGCAACATTCTCTGAGAAGGATTTTGATGTGTCTGGTAATACGGAAGGATTCCAAGCAGAGACCAACATTCTTCTACTGTTGGGGTTGTTTTTAAGTGTTTGGATAACCTCTTTAATCTGATCAATCTCTTCACTTGCCCAATTGCGCCATTGATGACCATAAACTGGTCCTAGATTTCCATTTTCATCAGCCCATTCGTTCCAAATACGAACGCCATTTTCTGTGAGGTAATTGATGTTGGTATCTCCTTTTAAAAACCAAAGGAGTTCATAAATAATAGACTTAAGGTGTAATTTTTTTGTGGTAACCATTGGAAAGCCTTCGCTTAAATCGAATCGCATTTGATAGCCAAACACACTTTTGGTACCTGTGCCTGTTCGGTCTCCTTTTTCGTTACCGTTTTCTAAAACGTACTTTACTAAATCGTGATATTGTTTCATAAGCCCATTATCTGTATTTCCCTCCATATGCCGTTATAACTTTATTGTAAGCACAAGGGAAGAAACGTTCTAAAAGATTAAGAATAAATTCAAGGAACGAATTTAACTAAAAAGCCTAAAGTTAAATTAATTTACCACCCTTCAAATATGAAAAGTTATTAACTACTATTATCCGATAATCATACCTGCTATCGTAGCAGATATTAATGAGGCAATAGTACCTCCAATTAATGCTTTCATACCAAATCTAGATAGCTGTTTTCGTTGACCAGGTGCTAGTGAGCCAATACCACCAATTTGAATACCGATTGATGCAAAATTGGCAAATCCACATAGCATGTAAGTGGCCATGATTATAGACTTCTCATAAGTAAGGTGGGTAGCATTAGAAACATTCTTTAAATCTGCTAATTGAATATAGCCTACAAATTCGCTTGCTGCTAATTTAATACCCAATAATTGTCCCATCATCATCATGTCTTCTTTGGCCACTCCAATGAGCCACATCAAAGGAGCAAATACAGTTCCTAAAATGGCTTCGAGCGAAAAACTTTGATAAGGAGTGTTGGCTGCCATCCAACCATTTAGAGTAGTGACATTACCAACCCAACCTAGAATACCATTAACCATAGCAATAAATGCCACAAATACCAAAAGCATGGCACCCACATTTACGGCAAGTTTCAATCCTTCGGTAGTTCCATTTGCAATGGCATCTAATAAATTGGCACCTATTTTTTCTTGGGATACCCTAACATCCGTATTAATCTTTTCGGTTTGTGGATATAATATTTTAGAAATAACAATGGCTCCTGGTGCTGCCATTACCGAAGCAGCCAGTAAATGTTTGGCATATACCAAACGAAGGGCTGGGTCATCTCCTCCTAAAAACCCTATGTAGGCAGCAAGTACAGCACCTGCAACAGTAGCCATGCCGCCTATCATCACCAATAGGATTTCGGACTTATTCATTTTTTCAAGATAAGCCTTGATTAATAAAGGGGCTTCGGTTTGTCCCAAGAAAATATTACCAGCAACGCTTAAGCTTTCTGCACCTGAAATCCTTAAGAGTTTAGTCAGTAACCATCCAAAAGCTTGTACTACTTTTTGAATAATACCTAAGTAGAATAAAACAGAAGTCAATGCCGAAAAGAAAAGGATGGTTGGTAAGACTTGAAAAGCAAATATGAACCCATAAGAATTTACGTCCATAACACCACTAAATAAGAATTCGCTACCCGCTCTGGTAAAATCCAAAATATTTATGAATACTTGGCCAACAGCTTCAAAAGCACCTTTAATAAGGTCTACTTTCAGTACACCTATGGCTATAAGTAATTGAAATATTAAGCCAATTCCAACAGTTTTCCAATTAATTGCCCTTCGATTACTACTAAACAGAAAAGCAATAAATATTAAAGATATCATGCCTAATGCACCACGCCAAAAACTTTTAAAACTAAAACCCTCACTTTTAATTATGGTACCAGTTGAAGCCTCTTTTTGAATATGATTGGGGTGTTCTTCTGTGATATATGTGAGAACGCTATTACCATTTTTTAATTGAAGGATGGTATCTTCTTGTTTTAATATTTCATAATAGATGTCAATAGTTGTCGGTACTTTTTGTTTGAATACCAAAAGATTATTGTTTTGAAGCCAAACACCGCTATTAAATGTATTATTGAGTATAGCCGAATACTCACCATTTTTATTAAGTGCTAAAAACTCTTTGCCTTTTATGAACTCCAAATCACCAGAAATACTATCGGGATAACTTTCATAAGCTGTATGTCTGAATAGCTGCCAATTGTTAATTTTTAAATCCTGAACATCATTAATCAATGTAGGCGAATCGGCATCTGTTTTTACGGAAATCGGATTGTTAGTAGATTTTTCAAGTTCTTGTGCTGTTATGGCAGAAAATCCAATAAATAACGCAATAAGGGCCTTGAAAAAATGATTCATAAAGAGGGTTGTTGGTTAGCGCTTTGAAATTTCGTCTCTTATCTTAGCAGCTTTTTCGTAGTCTTCATTATTTACGGCTTCTTCCAAGAGACTGTGAAGTTCTTCTAAGGATTTATCTTTATAGCTTTGTTGTTCTGCAGTTGCAGTTTCGATTTCTTCAGCAATGAGGTCGTCAACCAAGATACTGTCTTGTTCTTCATCCTCTTTCTTAGGATTAACTTTAAGATAGATGCCAGCCTTGTCCAAAATATTCTTATAAGTGAATATAGGAGCTTGAAATCGCAGTGCCAAAGCAATAGCATCACTTGTTCTGGCATCAATGATCTCTTCAATTTTATCGCGCTCACAAATCAGACTCGAATAAAAAACACCATCGACCAATTTGTGAATAATAACTTGCTTCACCACAATATCAAATCGGTCGGCAAAATTTTTGAATAAATCGTGAGTTAAAGGTCGTGGAGGACGAATTTCTTTTTCTAAGGCAATAGCAATGGATTGTGCTTCAAATGCTCCAATAACAATTGGTAATTTTCGGTCTCCGTCTACTTCATTAAGAATTAAAGCGTAGGCGCCATTCTGTGTCTGGCTATAAGAAATCCCTTTGATATTTAAACGAACTAAGCTCATAAATAATAAAACACAAAGAACTGTTTAAATTTGGACTTTACCAACTGCTAAAAGCAGATTTGGATGTTTTTCTTAATACTTTCGATAAAACGCTTTTCTATTAAGAATATCTAAATTTAAACAGTCCTTATACTATTACAAGGTAATAAAATTATACGTTTTGAGCTTTAAAAGCTTTCAGTTTTTCTATAAGAGCAGGTACAACTTCAAAAGCATCTCCTACAACTCCATAATCTGCTGCTTTAAAGAATGGTGCTTCGGGATCAGTATTGATAACAACTTTTACTTTAGATGCATTGATACCTGCTAAATGTTGAATAGCACCAGATATGCCAATAGCGATATACAAATTGGATGCTACGGGCTTACCGGTTTGACCAACGTGTTCGCCATGTGATCTCCAACCTAAATCAGATACTGGTTTTGAGCAAGCTGTTGCCGCTCCTAAAACGTCTGCAAGTTCTTCTACCATTCCCCAATTTTCAGGACCTTTTAATCCTCTTCCTCCAGAGACAACAATCTCAGCATCTGCAATACTTACCTTATCTGTTGCTTTATCTACGGATTCTACGGTAACACCCGAGTCTGGCAATGAAGGTGAAAAACTTTCAACATTTGCAGTACCTCCAGACTCAACCACACCAAACGAATTGTTGGATAAACCTACGATTTTCACATCTGAATGTATTTCTGTATTGGCAAAAGCCTTATTGGTAAAAGCAGTGCGCTTTACAGTAAAAGGAGAAGTGCTAGATGGTGCTTCCACAACATTGGAAACATAACCAGCTTCTAATCCTACTGCTAATAGTGGCGCTAAATACCTACTATCTGCACTAGAACTTAATATGATGATATTAGAAGCTTCATTTTTTGCGGCCTGTTCTATAACTGCTGCATACTTTTTGGCGTTAAAAGTATTTAAGGTATCATCTGTTATTGAAAGCACTTTTGAGGCTCCATAGATTCCTAAACTATCAGCATTATCTGCATTAATTGCAACAGCAGTGACTGTGCTTCCCATTTGGTCTGCAACAGCTTTTGCATAGGAGACCACCTCAAGAGCTGCTTTTTTAAATTTTCCGTTTTCTGATTCTGTATATACTAAGACTGACATAATATTTATTTTTTGGTCGCTGAGGTTCTCGAAGCGACGTTTAGATGTTATTTTATATGGTCATTTCGAGAGCCTCAATGACCAAGTATTGTGTGTTAAATCACCTTAGCTTCATTGTGAAGCAAGCTTACTAATTCATCAATATTATCTGCATCAACTAATTTTACGGCTCCTTTTGGTGCAGGTTTTTCAAAACTTACGGCTTTGGTTTCCGAATTTGCTTCAGTTGGCTCGACAACTGTTAACGGTTTTTTACGAGCCATCATAATACCTCTCATATTTGGGATACGAAGATCACTTTCTTCTACTAATCCCTTTTGGCCACCGATTACTAATGGTAAAGATGTGTTTACGGCTTCTTTACCTCCATCAATTTCCCTAACCGCTTTAGCATTAGTGCCATCTATCTCAAGTCCAATGCAATTAGTCACGAAATTGGCATTGGTCATAGCAGCTAACATACCTGGCACCATACCTCCATTATAATCGATAGATTCTCTTCCTGCAATCACTAAATCATAATCACCATCAGTGACTATCTTGGCAAGTTGCTTAGCAACAGCAAAACCATCTGTTGCTTCTGTGTTAACTCGGATTGCAGAGTCGGCTCCGATAGCTAGTGCCTTTCTTAAAGTAGGTTCTGTCTCAGCACCACCTACACTGACTACATCAACACTTGCTCCTTGTTTTTCTTTAAACCACATAGCTCGGGTTAAACCAAACTCGTCATTAGGATTAATAACAAACTGTACACCATTAGTGTCAAACTTGGTACCACCATCTGAGAAATTAATTTTTGAAGTCGTATCAGGAACATGACTAATACATACTAAAATCTTCATAATTTATATTATTTATAAATTTGTAAATAGTTTAATTAAGCAACTAAAACGTTTGCGTAAATAGAGCATAAAACGTCTTAATTTTACAAATTTTTAGGGTAAAATCTACCCTAGAATATTGCGGTTACGAAGGTAAATATTTTATTTCGAATTTTTACTATGCGTGCATAATAAATTTTAAAGAAATTTGATTTATTTAATTTTTTAATAATCCTTATTTTTGTTTTCCGTTTAAAAAAAGGATAATGAAAACGATTCAATTTAGAGAAGCTATAGCTGAGGCCATGAGTGAGGAAATGCGCAGGGATGAAAGTATTTATCTCATGGGAGAAGAAGTTGCAGAATACAATGGTGCCTATAAAGCATCAAAAGGGATGTTAGACGAATTTGGGCCTAAGCGCGTTATTGATACTCCAATTGCGGAGCTTGGTTTTGCAGGAATTGCTATTGGTTCTACCATGACAGGTAATCGTCCAATCGTAGAATACATGACCTTTAACTTCTCTTTAGTGGGTATAGATCAGATTATAAACAACGCAGCTAAGATTAGACAAATGTCTGGTGGTCAGTTTAAATGCCCTATCGTATTTAGAGGGCCAACAGCTTCTGCAGGTCAGTTGGCAGCAACGCACTCGCAGGCATTCGAGAACTGGTTTGCTAATACACCAGGCCTAAAGGTAATAGTACCATCAAATCCATATGATGCCAAAGGCTTATTGAAATCAGCTATCAGAGATGATGATCCTGTAATTTTTATGGAAAGCGAACAAATGTATGGTGATAAAGGGGATGTACCTGAAGGTGAATACACTATTCCAATAGGTGTTGCCGATATTAAACGTGAAGGTACTGATGTCACTATCGTTTCTTTTGGGAAAATTATAAAAGAAGCCTACAAAGCTGCGGACGAGTTAGAAAAAGAAGGTATTTCTTGTGAGATTATCGATTTACGCACCGTAAGACCTATGGATAGAAATGCGGTTTTAGAATCCGTTAAAAAGACAAACCGTTTGGTGGTCCTAGAGGAAGCGTGGCCATTTGGCAATGTCGCTACCGAAATTACGTATTTGGTACAGTCAGAAGCCTTCGATTATTTAGACGCGCCTGTAGTAAAATTAAATACTGCAGATACACCTGCGCCATATTCACCAGTACTTTTAGAAGAATGGTTGCCAAATAGTAACGATGTTATAAAGGCCGTAAAAAAAGTAATGTATAAATAAATAAATTGCAGATTTCTGCGTTTAAGGAACTTCATTAGTAACCTAAAACATAAGTTTGGTATGGTTGCTGATGAAGTTTATTTTTAAATATGAAATTAAGACTACTTACACTCTTCTTACTTTTTGGTTTTATTACAGTAATTGCTCAAACTAAAGTTAGTGGTTATGTTTTCGATGAAAAAAATGAGCCTGTTCCTTTTGCCAATGTATTATTTAAAGGTTCTACTGAAGGGACTATCACCAACGAGGATGGTAGGTTTTATTTAGAGTCTGATGAGATCTGGTCAACTTTAATAGTCTCATTTATCGGTTACGAGATACTTGAAATTCCTTTGAACAAACGTGTTAACTATGACTTAAAGTTTGTTTTAAAAGAGGAAGCATCATCACTAGATGAAGTCGTTATTATTACTGGAAAACAATCCAAAAAAGCTTCAGAAAATCCAGCAATTAGAATTCTCAAAAAGATATGGGAGCGTAAACGCAAAAACGGATTAAATCAGTTTAAGCAATACGAATACGATCAGTACGAAAAAGTAGAATTCGACCTTAATACTATAGATAGCGCATTAATAAAAAGTAAATTGTTTAAGGGTATGGAGTTTGTTTTTGAAGAGGTGGATACCTCTTCGGTTACTGGAAAAACATATCTCCCCATTTTCTTAAATGAATCCGTAAAAAAAATCTATGGTGATAATGTTACTAATAAAAAGCGCGAAGATTTAATCGGGAATAAAAATTCTGGCTTCGACAATAATCAAGTTATTATAGATTTTATAGATGATTTGTATTCCGATTACAATGTTTATGACAATTACTTAAAATTCTTCGATAAAAGTTTCGTCAGTCCATTGGGTAGAACAGGTATTCAGACCTATAATTATGTGTTATCCGATAGTGCGTATATAGATAATAAATGGTGCTACAATATTATCTACTACCCTAGGCGAAAGAATGAGTTAACATTTAAAGGTGACTTTTGGGTTAACGATTCTACCTACGCCATAAAAGAGATCAATCTTCAGGCTTCTAAAAGTGCTAACATTAACTGGGTAAAAGAGATTTATATTGAGCAAGAATTTGAAGTGCTGAATGACTCGGTGTTCTTGATTAAGCGCGATTATTTCTTGTCGGATTTTGCACTTAATAAAAAGGAAAGATCAAGAGGTGTCTACGGGAAACGAACAACCTTGTATGACAATTATAAATTTAATCAACCAAAAGATCGAAAGTTTTACGACAAGGTGGTTTATAATTATGATGCAGATGTGTATAATCGTGAAGATGACTTTTGGGAGAAGAACCGACTCGAAGCCTTAAATAAGGACGAAAGGGGTGTTTATAAAATGTTAGATACCCTTAAAACGGTTAAGAAATTCAAAACACTTTATAATATAGGAAGTATTCTGGCCTCTGGCTATATTGAATTCCCAAGTATCAATTTTGATTATGGTCCAATATTTTCAACAATTGGATTTAATGAAGTCGAAGGTTTAAGGCTACGGACTGGTGGTCGAACCTATTTTGGACAAAACGATTTATGGCGACTTGAAGGTTTTATAGCTTATGGTTTTAGGGATGATAAGTTTAAATATGGAATTTCAGGAAAATGGCTACTCGATAAGCGGAGTCGACTCACCATTTTTGGTGGGCAACGGCGGGATATTGAACAAATAGGAGCGAGTTTAACCAGTTCTACGGATG
>NZ_JANQOM010000030.1 GCF_028289625.1 Winogradskyella sp.
ATTTTCTTTCATCAAAGCTTTTCTTTCTTTCTCAGAAAGTTCAAGATTATAATCTACATAATTAAAACCTTTATCTGCATTAATCGTCATGCGCTTTAATTCTGCACCTTTTTCAGAAAGCACTTTTATGGTTTTTTCACCTGAAGCATTGCTATAAAACTGAATGGTCTTTTCTGGCTCGTAGGCGTCTAACCATTTACTCCAAGAACTTCCCCAACGACTTGAATGACGCACAGAACTTAAATCAAACATTGTAATCGCTTTCGATTTCAACTCTAAATTCATCTTTTGAAGTGGTGCAATGTTCGCCTTATAAATACTTCTACCATGCGTTCCTAGCAAGAGGTCTTTGGCATCTGGCTGAATAACTATATCATGCACAGCAACATTTGGCAAGCCATTGGAGAACACCTCCCAAGATTTGCCCATATCGAAAGAAACATAGGCTCCATTATCAGTTCCTAAATACAAGATGTTTTCATTATCGGAATCCTCTCTTATTACATTGACTGGCGACGCGGGAATATTACTACTGATGTCTTTCCAAGTTTGTCCATAATCATCACTCATGTAAGCATACACTTTAAAATCATCCCAACGGTAACCGTTCAAAGTGGCATAAACACGCTCTTTTTTGTGCTGAGACGCTATAACTCTACTGACCCATAAATCCTTAGGGAATGCGTTTGAAATATTGGCCCAACTGCCACCGGCATTTTTAGTGACATGTAACAAGCCATCATCGCTCCCTGCATAAATCAATCCAAATTGAAAAGGACTTTCACTAATTGACGTCAATGTGCCATAAGCCACATTGCCTTTTTTTCCTCCATTGGTTAGATCATCGCTTATCGCTTCCCATGAGTTTCCTTGGTTCATGGAGCGCATCAATTTATTACCGCCTAAATACAGTATATCCTGATTGTGTGGTGACAATAGAATTGGAGTCTGCCAGTTAAAACGATACGGATTTTCGCCAAGCGTATGTTTCGGTTGGATGTACTTTCGATCTTTGGTCTCCAAATTCAACCTGTAATAATTCCCAAACTGGAAGCCTGTGTATACGATATTTGAGTTTCTATTGTCAATCTGAACTTGCATACCGTCACCTCCCATAATCGATGTCCAAGGATACTTTCCTTGTTGGTGCCAACTTTTATCCTGACGAGCAGTATGAGCTCCTTTCCAAACTCCATTATCTTGTAGGCCTCCATAAACATTATATGGTTTTTCGTTATCAATATTAATCGCATAGAATTGCCCTACGGAAGGGGAGTTATTCTTTATCCAGTTTTCACCATCATCATACGAAATGTTGACTCCTCCATCATTACCATCCACCAAATGATTTGGATTTTTAGGATTTATCCAAAGCGCATGATGATCGGCATGTGCATTTTCTGCACTTATAGAAGTCCAAGATTTTCCCCCATCTTTAGATTTCACAATAGGCACACCATAAATATAGATGTGGTCTTCATTGGCTGGTGACACATGGATATGCCCAAAATAATAGCCATAACTGAAGTAGATGCCATCTAAATAATCGTCATGGGTTTTCTTCCATGTTTTACCACCATTCGTACTTTTGTAGACCTCAGCTCCAATCACTGGAGTGTTAAACAATAACGAATTGGCATCTTCCAAATATTTAGCTAAATCCACTGGCTTCACATTGCCCGAGCGTACCATTTGCTTTACATTTTCAGCTCTGTATTTTTCTTGAAAACCGTTGGTCTTTAAAAAGGTATTTAGCTTTTTATCATCAAGTGCAAGAAAATCCTCATTAGACATGGTTTTAAAATCATCCTTTGTTAAACCTCTTTTGGTTGCTGAGCTTGTTGAAGCATCATCTGGTCGTCTAAACTGACTATCGTGTACGGCATAAACCACATTATCATTATACACCGCAATCCCTATACGACCAACGCCTTCTCCCGTTGGGAAACCACTTCTTTCTGTCGATACTTTAGTCCATGTTTCACCGGCATCTGTACTTTTATAAATTCCTGAATTAGTACCATTCCCAGTAAAGTTCCAAGCTTTTCTATCCTTCGTCCAAGAGGTAGCATACATCACGTTATAATTATTAGGACTGTGCTGTAAGTCTATGATACCACTCATATCATCCACAAACAAGGTTTGTTTCCAAGTTTGTCCACCATCAGTTGTTTTATACACTCCACGTTCATTATTAGGCGAATACAAGTGTCCCGTAACACCTACAGTGATGACATCGGGATTATCGGGATGAATCAAAATTGGAGCAAAATGGTGTGCATCCATTAAACCTATATTGGTCCATGTTTCACCATTGTCCGTAGATTTCAACAAACCAATGCCTGCGTAAGAAGACCGAGACGCATTATTTTCACCTGTGCCTACATAGATGGTTCTGGTTGGCCAGTGCACAGCAATATCGCCGACATTCTGTGTATCCGAATTATCTAAAATTGGTGTAAATGAAGTTCCGTTATTAGTGGTGTGCCAAACACCTCCAGAGGCATAACCCACATAAAACTCAGATGGCATTTCTGGGTTTACCTCCAAATCCACCACACGACCACTCATAATGGTTGGCCCAATATTTTTAAAAGGCACATTCTTTACTAATGAGCTCTCGGTCATTTTTCGTTTTTGCTCTAAAGCCTGTTTAACCGTTTCTGCCGATGTGGCTGGTTGCTGTGCAAAACTAAAAATTGAGAAAAGGATAAAGAATAGACAAAGTTTTTTCATTTGAGTAAAGTAGTATTATTTCAATCAAAAATACTGAATAATTAATTAGTTATTTAAAGTTGATAGATAATAGTGGACTCTGTAAATTTTAATTTTTCTTAAATTTATAGTATTAACTAAATCATAGTATTATGGGATTATTATACGCATTATTAATCGGTGGTGTTGCTGGTTTTTTAGCTGGTAAACTTATGAAAGGCGGTGGTTTTGGTATCATCATCAACATTATTTTAGGTATTGTTGGCGGTATTGTTGGCAATTGGCTTTTTGGCCTATTGGATATTAGCCTTGGCTCTGGAGTTATTAGCGATTTGTTAACTGGTGTTATCGGTGCCGTCGTGGTATTGTTTGTGGCTGGCTTATTTAAAAAGTAAGTTCTAAATAATGTGGTTCTAAATTAAAAGCTGTCGGTTATGATGGCTTTTTTTCTGAACAAAAACTATGTAACTTTAACCTCATAATAAAAAACTCACTTCATGAAATACCATCCAATAGACCGCAACCTCTTTATAAACAACCGTAACAACTTTATGGCACAGATGAAGCCTAACAGTTTGGCGGTGTTCAATTCTAATGATATTTATCCTGTAAGTGCTGATAGCACCTTGCCTTTTGCCCAGCACAGAGATATCTTTTATTTAAGTGGTGTGGATCAGGAAGAAAGCATTTTGGTATTGTATCCTGATTGCCCAAAGGAAAAGCATCGCGAAATTTTATTCTTAAAAGAAACCAACGAACATATTGCGGTTTGGGAAGGCGAAAAACTCACCAAAGAAGCCGCTTTAAAGACTTCAGGCATTAAAACCGTGTATTGGTTACAGGACCTAGAAAAGATTATGTTTGAACTCATGACCCAATGCGATACCGTTTACATTAATACCAACGAACATTATCGTGCCAGTGTAGACACCGAAACGCGCGAAGATCGTTTTACCAAATGGCTAAAAGGTAAATACCCTGCCCATACTGTGGCGAAGAGCAATCCGATTTTACAGCGTTTGCGTTCTGTAAAGAATCCTATTGAACTAGACTTGATGCAAAAGGCTTGCGATATTACCGAAAAAGGGTTTAGACGTGTACTCAACTTTGTAAAACCAGACGTTTGGGAATACAATATTGAAGCCGAATACATGCACGAGTTTTTAAACAACCGTTCAAAAGGGTTTGCCTATACACCAATCATTGCGGCTGGTAATAATGCTAATGTTTTGCACTATATTGAAAATAACCAACAATGTAAGGCTGGTGACCTCATCTTGATGGATGTGGGTGCCGAGTATGCCAATTACTCGAGTGATATGACACGTACCATTCCTGTGTCTGGCAAATTTACTAATAGACAAAAAGACGTATATAATGCGGTGAACAGGGTAAAAATTGAAGCTACAAAACTATTGGTGCCAGGCACGCTTTGGGAAGCATACCACGTCGAAGTTGGTAAACTTATGACTTCTGAATTGTTAGGTTTAGGTTTACTCGATAAAGCTGATGTGCAAAATGAAAATCCTGATTGGCCAGCTTATAAAAAATACTTTATGCACGGTACGTCTCACCATATTGGTTTAGATACTCACGATTATGGTTTGCTACACGAACCAATGCAGGCCAATATGGTCTTTACGGTTGAGCCTGGTATTTATATCCCTGATGAAGGTTTTGGGATTCGTTTAGAGGATGATGTGGTCATCCAAGCGTCTGGCGAACCGTTTAATTTGATGCGAAATATTCCGATTGAGATTGAAGAGATTGAGGATTTGATGAATAATTAACATCATATATATGGACGATAAACAGCGTTTTATATTATTAGAAAAAGCCAAACAATTTTTTAGAGAAGAAATCGTTGAAGCCCATATTAACAAAGCATGTGCAAAAGCTGGAAAGTTGTCAAACTACAATGTTAATCCATTTCTCTTTAAATATTTAGCAAATTTTTTAAGAGGTAATGATGATAGTAGAAGTATTGCAGAGGCACTCGTTCTACCTAGAGTATTAGGATCTGCAATTACAACATCATTTGGCATGAAGGTTCAAAAACTTATAAGTGAATTGTTTGAAGGCTTTGGCTCTACAACTCCTGGAATAGACATTGAGTTCACTGACGCGTTAGATGGGAGGAAAAAATATTGTCAATTAAAATCAGGGCCTAATACTATAAACCATGATGACGTTGAAACTATTTTTGGTCATTTTCAAGGAACTATAAATTTGGCAAGAACAAATAACTTAGCCATTGGAATTAACGATATGATTGTTGGAGTAGTTTACGGAGAAGAAAATGAATTAAGTTCTCACTATAAAAAAATAAATGAAAGATATCCTGTAATTATTGGTAAATCATTCTGGTACAGCTTAACAGGAAAAGAGGATTTTTATTTTGAACTTATAGATGCAGTCGGTGATGTAGCTTTAGAAGTTGACGGAACTGGAGTATTAGAGGAAACAATCGAGACTTTATCTAAAGAGATAGAAGCTAAATTTTCCTGATTTTTCTTATAGTATTTATTTAAGAACTTAACAATAGAATAACCTACCTCTTTACCTAAATTGCATGGAACAGCATTGCCAATTTGTTTATACTGTTGGGAAATAGAACCCATAAATTTCCAATTATCCGGGAAAGTCTGAATCCTAGCATACTCTCTAACAGTAAATGGCCTTGTTTCCTCTGGGTGACAACGTTCGGTTTGCTTTTGAGCTGGACTACACGTTAGGGTTAAACTAGGTTCATCCCAGCCTATTCTTCTGGCCATTCCTGTTTTTCCACCTCCCAAATAGAAGCTTTTACCCATATAATCCTTTTGAATTTCTAATGGTAAATCACGCCAGTAACCTTTCGGTGGTACTAAATCAAGAACTACCTTTTTATGCTCTGGATACTTGGAGCCTTCAGAACGAGGGACATCACAGTCATATAGGTCGCCTTTTTTTAAAGCATCTACTAGGTTATAAATTCTTTTATATGGATTTGGATATTCGTATTTTATATTGATATCTTTTCGAATACCCACAAGAATAAGACGCTCTCGCTTTTGCGGCACTTTATAATGTATTGCTTTTAAAACTTCCACTGGAACAACTTTGTAACCTACTTCATCCAAAATAGAAATCATTCCTTCTAAGGTTTTACCTTTTTCATGGGATAATAGACCTCTAACATTTTCCCCAATACATATTGGAGGTTTGACCTCATTGATCACTCTGGCAAACTCATAGAACAATGTTCCTCTTGCGTCTTCCAATCCTAATTTCTTTCCCGCGTAACTAAATGCCTGGCATGGAAATCCTCCTGTAACTACGTCAACTTTATTCCTATACTTTTCAAAATTGAAACTTTTAATGTCTCCTTCAAGAACATTCCAATTAGGTCTATTTTCCCGAAGGGTTTGGCAAGCCCATTTATCTATTTCATTTAATGCAACACACTTTATTCCTGCTTTTTCTAAACCAATTGCAAGACCACCTGCACCTGCGAATAATTCTAAAACTTTATACTGTTTTAGTGGTTTTTCAAAATTATTCGTAGTTTCTTCAATGCCATCATCAAATAAACCAATAAGCGAATCAATTTCTGACTTTTTATAAATCCTATAATCGCTAATAGGCTCTCTAACTGCAATTAATTTCTCATCTCTATCCCACCTTCTTAGAGTTTCTTTACTTTTCCCAAGTTTTTCTGCAGCTTCCGCAAGCGAATAGTACTCTTTTGTAACCATATTACACAACCTTATACAATGGTTACAAATTTAATAGTAATTTTTAAATAAATAAGATATGCTAAATAAATTTTTTTAAAAAAGAAAAATCAATATCCAAACACAAACAACCGTTCCACACTTTCTTTAGTCGATAAGTTTTCGGCATGCCAAGAAAAAGTAGTTTTCGCACCTTTTTCCCATATACAAGTAAAGTCTTCTGGCGCATTGTATTCGCTGATAAACACTTGATGATCAGCTTGGCTTTGTTGGCGACACCAATCCCAAAAGACCTCATGGTCAAACCTATCTCTGTATTTGGTGGTAGATGCATAAGGAGGGTCACAGTAGATGATACTGTTTTTTAGGATCTCTAAATCGAGATAGGATTTACAAGAGAGTTGCACACCTTCTAATTTGGGCACTTGCTTTGTGATGTTATGGTAATGCTCAGACCAATAATCCCGTTTACCTTGTTTGTCGCGTCGGTACCCAGCAAACCATTTGCCTCCAAAGGAGTTAAACCCAACATAGGCGACCAAATGTTTTGGGTATTCTTCTGGGTTGTGTTTAATGGCTCTGTACTCAGCTTCACTCACGGATTGTGGTGGATCCCAATTTTCATAAATTAAAGCTTGCCACATCGCCATCAGTTCCTCGTGTTGGTCATTAGCCATACGAATCCCATCCACCTTGTCCATCATATTCATACCACCAGCAAAAGGTTCTAAATAGACTTGGTTCGGTTGCCTATCCTTTAAAATAATGGGCAATAAATCTTTGGCAAAACGCGCCTTGCTTCCCATATACTTCATTACACGTCCTATTCTTTTGGTTGAACTAAGGCTACAATAATAAAGGTCAATAACGCTGGTAAGACCCAACCCAAGCTATACTGTGCTAAAGGAATCATCTCAACAACAGGCTGTATCTGTTCTCCCAGACCTAGAGACCCCAAAAAATCCGTGATGCTAAACAGCATGGTCACAAGTACCACCGCTCTGAATATTAAGGGCTTTGCCATGTGCTTTGGCAAGATATTCAATACAATGAGAACAATGGTAATCGGATATATAAACATTAAGGCTGGCACCGCCACTTTAATAATAAATTCCACATTATAACTGCCAACAATAACTCCTGTAACGCATCCGATAATAGCCGTCAGATTATAAGCTAATTGTGACTCATTAAACAAGCCTTTAAAATAATCTGCCGTTCCCGTAATCACTCCAACAGCAGTTGTAAAACAAGCTAGGGCTACTAACACACTCAAAAAGGTGGTACCAATATGTCCAAGGGTCTTTAAACTCAATCCTGAAAGCAAAGCCGTACGCTCAATATCAGCTTCAAAGACATCGCTAAACAATGCACCTACCAAAATAAGCCCAGCATAAATGATAAACAAACCACCACCTGCAACCAATCCTGATTTGGTAATGAGTTCTTTTTTAGCTTCAAAGGTAGTATGTCCTCTAAGGTTTAAGGAAATGATTAAGACGGCTCCAACAACAACTCCACCAATCGCATCAAAGGTCTGGTAACCTTCTAAAATACCATCTACCAATGGAGCTTCGGAACTGCCATTTGCTAAGGCTGGTACATCTGCCGAAACTCCAATACCAATAATCAATAGTAAAATGATGACAATTAAAGGAGTCAAAAACTTACCGAGAATACTTAGTACTTTAGAACGATTGAGCGTAAATACCAAAACCAAAGCAAAATAAATAGCGCTCGTTAACAAGGTCGAACTCTCAAAAAATGGCGCAATGGCCATTTCGTGTGTCACAGACGCTGTTCTTGGCGCTGGTAAGGCAATCGCGATGATATAAATGAGCACGCAATAAATAACACTGAATACAGGTGAGACCTTTTTACCGAAATCATATAAAGTGCCTTGCAAACGTGCATGGGCGTAAATAGCCATAATTGGAATAATCACAGCGGTAATGGCAAAGCCAATAGCGACAATAAACCATTGGTCTAATGCTTTAAATCCTAAAAGTGGAGGAAGTATTAAGTTGCCCGCACCAAAAAACATTGAGAATAGCGCGAGACCGCTCACCCAAATTTCTTTCGTTCTGTTCAACTAGTCGGTCTTTTTGAGTTCTAAATCATGAAAATCGAAACTAAAGTCGGTAATTGGCGCAATGTATTTCATACTTGCGGATACGGCATTTCCTTTTTCATTAAAAGTGAATTGCACAAAGACATCAGCATCATAACTTCGGTCGTTCCATTTGGCGACATAGGTCGTTGCATTGTAAGGTAACAACTCTCCGAACAATCGTGGTGAACGTTTACATTTTATACGATAACCATTCTCGTCATGAGAAATCATAATATCACCGAACCAATCGTCCGTATAAGTCCCAACGATTTGCTCTGGTTTTGGAAGCTGAGGGCTGCCCTTTATTTTAGCAACTTTAGCATAGACATCAGCCTTTAAGCTGTCATTATATTTTAGATAATTCGTGTTGCGCTCTCCATACATTTTTAACCAGCCTCTATCTTCATAACCCAAATAGGAATCCTTAATAGTGTTGGTAATCGTGTTAAAAGCAGACCCATTCATTTGATTGGTCAACACCACAATGGCTAAATCCAGATCTGGAATCATGGTAAACTGTGTTACTGTCCCTAATAATCCGCCTGTATGATAGACTTGCTTATGACCTCCTTTGACGTCGGTGACAAACCATCCTAAACCATAACCTCTAAAATTAGAGTTGTACCAGTCCCCTGGACGCACGGTTAATGACGAATGTAATTGCCATAACTCATGAAACAATCTTGAGTTGAGTAAACGTTCACCGCTTTCAGTCACAGCATCATTCATTAAAAACTTGGCCCAGGTCATCATATCGTGCACGTTACTTACAATACCTCCAGCCGCATTAGCCGTTTCACTCCAATCATGTGGAATCTGAATAACCTTCCCTTCTGCTCGGGTATGTGCTTCTATGATATTCGATTTGTCCGTTACGCGATTGTAAGCAGCTTTGGAATTTTTCATCCCAACAGGCTTCATAATCTTGGTTTCAATAAATTCTTCCCAAGACAATCCACTCACACGTTTTAAAACCTCACCAGCTACAATGAACATATTATTGTTATAAGCGAACTTGCTTCTAAATGAGGTTTCAGGTTCTAAGTACTTCACATTATTTATCACATCCTGAACCGTAAAATCATTCCCTTCTGGAAAGAACATGAGGTCACCAGCACCTAACCCCATTCCGCTACGATGCGTCACTAAATCCCTGACTGTAAAATGTTCAGTCACCCAAGGGTCGTGCAATTGAAATTCTGGAATGTACTTACGTACAGGGTCATCCCATTTCAATTTTCCTGCATCAACCATCATCGCCAAAGCAAAACAGGTAAAGCCTTTACTATTAGAGGCTACGCCCACTAAAGTTTCGGAATTCATATCTTTTTTTGTGGTTAAGGAACGTACGCCATGGCCTTTGGCATACACTTCTTTGCCATCTTTATAAATACCGACGGAAATGCCTGGTACATCAAATGTCGTCAGTGTCTCTTGGATGAGTTTATCGAGTTTGGTTTCTTCAATTTGTGCTGAGAGCGTGAAACTCATTATGACGGCCAACAAGCCTAAGAATCGCTTTAAAATCATGTGACTATTGATTTAGTTTGAAAGAAATCAAATATAATAAAATGTTAGGATGATTCTAGCGTAAAACTATTTTTGAAATTTATCTTTGCAACTATGATTTTAGAGTATAAAAACAGTAGCATCCATTACACAATTCATGGAGAAGGTCCTGCTTTGGTTTTACTTCATGGTTTTTTGGAGACCTTAGATATGTGGAATGATTTTATTCCTGAATTATCGAAACATCATCAAGTGGTTTGCATCGATTTATTGGGCCATGGCAAAACCAATAGTATTGGTTATGTGCATACCATGGAGATTATGGCCGATGTTGTTCTTGCCGTTTTGCATCATCTAGAAATTAAAACAGCCAAGTTTATCGGACATTCTATGGGAGGCTATGTTGCCTTAGCATTGGCAGAACAACAACCTCAACGTGTTGAAAGTTTATGTTTGATGAACTCAACGTTTGAAGCTGATGATGCTGAACGAAAAGTGTTACGAGCGCGTGCTGTGGAAATGGCTAAAACCAACTATGAAAATTTAGTGCGCTTATCTTTTGCCAACCTGTTTGCACCTGAAAGCAGAGAAACATTTAAACTAGATTTTCAAGATGCCTTAGACATCGCATTACAAACCTCAGTCCAAGGCTATATTGCTGCTCAAAAAGGCATGGCATTACGAGCTAATCGTCTTGAAGTTTTCAAGAGTATCAATGGAAAAACACTGATTATAACAGGAAAAAAAGATGCTTTGGTTAATCCGATACATATTGCGGAACAGATTAAAAACACTTCTATTATTCATGAAGAATTATCAGAAGGGCATATGAGCCATATTGAAAATAAATCAGAATTATCTTACTTAATAAAACTTTTTATCGAAAAATAATTCTTTTTAACGTTATTAATAACTTTTTTTTCTAAGTTTATCCAATTAATAGAATTTATCTTAAATCTTAACCTACTTATGCCTACAAAACTATACTGCGATTTTTTTGGTCACAACTACAAGATGACGAAGAAAGTAACCAATCATGTTAAGGAATATACATGTACACGTTGTAAAAAGCAATTAACTACAGATAGTAATGGTAGGCTCACCGAGTTAACCCCTAAATATAAGGACATCAATTCTACCTTAGAACGCATATACAACAATAGAATGATGCGTTTAAAGCAAAAAACAATCAGTTCATCGATTTGTTGATTGTTAATAACTTGTGAATAACTCTTTTTCTTATATTTAAATCCCTTTCTGTGATTAATTCATACTGTAAGAAAAAGCAACCGCAATGAAAAACGTTTATTGCTCATTATTTGGGCATGATTATAAAGTCTCCAAAGTCATCACCTATCATGTGAAAGAGTACAAATGCTCACGCTGTAATTCAGAGGTGACGATAGACAGTAACGGTCAATTAATACCTCTAACACCTAAGCGAAAAGAAATTAATTCTGTACTCAATCGTGTTCATTTGAAACGCTTAGAAAAGAGTCAAAAAATTCTTATGGTTGATTATTAAGGGCATTCCAACCTTTAGCTATAATCGGAATTTTCTCTTCTGCCCTAGTCACCAAATGCATTCCCTTACGTTCTTCTGTCATATAACCAATTACCGATAAATTTGGGTTTCCTTTTATCTTAGGGTAATCTTCTTGTGAAATGGTCATCAGCAATTCATAATCCTCACCACCATTTAGAGCCACAGTTGTACTATCGATATTGAATTCTTCACATGTTGCTATCACTTGAGGGTCTAGCGGAATCTTATTTTCATAAACATCAACCCCAACCTTACTCTGCTTACAGAGATGAATGACTTCTGAAGATAACCCGTCACTAATATCTATCATACTCGTTGGCTTAACGTCGAGTTGTTTTAGCAATTCCACCATATCCTTTCGCGCCTCTGGTTTAAGTTGACGTTCTACAATATAAGTATACATTGACAAATCGGGTTGCGACTGAGGATTGACCTTAAAGACTTCTTTTTCACGTTCAAGAATTTGTAAACCCATGTATGCACCACCTATATCACCAGTTACCACTAATAAATCATTGGGCTTTGCACCTGACCGTAACACCTGGTTCCCTTTCTCAACTTCACCAAGGGCTGTAATCGAAATAATCAAGCCAGAAGTAGAGGATGTTGTATCCCCACCGACAACATCAACATTATACAGTTTAGCCGCAGTACTGATTCCAGCGTATAACTCCTCAAGAGCTTCTAAGGGAAAACGATTTGAAACAGCTATAGAAACGGTAATTTGTGTCGCTATAGCATTCATAGCGTAGATATCGGAAAGGTTAACCATAACTGCCTTGTATCCCAAATGCTTTAAAGGCACATAGCTTAAATCAAAATGGACTCCTTCCACTAATAAATCTGTAGAAATCACAAGGTCCTTGTCTTCAAAACTTAGAATTGCTGCATCGTCTCCAATACCTTTAACTGTTGATTTTTGATTAATCTCAAAGTGATTCGTCAAATGCTCAATTAGTTTAAACTCTCCTAATTCGCTTAAGGGTGTACGTTTTGGGTTTTTATCCTCTATCATGCTGCAAAAATATTATCCTTTTTTGAATTAAAGTCGCATTACTTAGGTTAATTATATATTATTCAAATGGAAATGCAAAAATTACCGTAAATTGCTAAAAAAAGAATATGAAATGTATTGCCCTTAAAAAGACCTACTATACTGTATCTATTTTTGCCTTAATAATCTTTATAGCTTTATCGTGCTCTAGTGACGATGATAACACAACTAATGGGATGACTCAATTTCCTTGTGTTAATGGCATGTCTAATGGCCATCCTTGTAATGGATTTGATTTAATAAGTCATATCCCTATCAATATTCTTGGAGGACCTGGTGCCGAGGGGAATGATTCTTGGGGTTGGACAGATCCTACTACAAATAAGGAATACGCATTAGTATGCTCTAACACGGGTACTGCTTTTGTGGATATTACAAATGCTTCCGAACCAGTTTTTTTAGGGACACTCCCAACAGCCACAGCCAATAGTCCTTGGAGAGATGTTAAAGTGTACAACAACCATGCATTTATCGTAAGTGAAGCCCCAGAACACGGTATGCAAGTTTTTGATTTAACACATTTAAGAAACATCACAAATGAACCAGAAACTTTTAATGCAGATGCCAATTACAATGGTTTTGGAAGTGCACACAATATTGTAATTAATGAAGACAGTGGTTTCGCGTACGCTGTAGGAACCACAACTTTTGATGGTGGCCCTCATTTTGTAAATATTCAAAATCCACTCGCACCTGTCGCAGCTGGTGGATATGCAGACGATTCTTATTCGCACGATGCCCAAGTAGTAACATATAATGGCCCAGATACCGATTACACTGGTAGAGAAATCTTAATAGGAAGTAATGAAAATGAAGTCGTTATTATTGATGTCACCGATAAAGATAATCCAACCCAAATTTCAACAATTGACTACAGCAATATCGGTTACACACACCAAGGTTGGTTTACAGAAAATATGAACTATTTTTTATTGGGAGACGAGGTTGATGAAATCAATTTTGGCGGAAATACCAGAACTATAGTTTTTGATTTTTCCGATCTCGATAATCCTTCATTTCATATGGATTATTTTGGTCCGACCTCTGCCATTGACCACAATGGCTATGTGGTTGGCAACACCTTTTATATGGCTAATTATACAGCAGGACTCAGGGCAGTGGACATATCGAATATTGATTCTGGAGTAATGACCGAAACAGGCTTTTTTGATACATTCGTACCTTCTAACAATGTAGCATTTAATGGTGCATGGAATATATACCCCTTTTTTGAAAGTGGTAATATTGTCGTCAGTGATATTGATGGTGGTTTATATGTGGTAAGAAAAAGTAATCCGTGAGCTTAGGGTAATTCCAATTTCTGTTGTTATAATACTATGGTATAACCTTTATAAATTTTGTTATGAAAATTAGAATATTAAATTTCTTAATTTTTGTCATTAGTATTTCCCAGTTTGTTTTTTCCCAAACCAATTGCGTTAATGGTTTTGCTGGTCAATACCCTTGCAACAATTTAGATTTACTTTCTAACATTCCAATCGCTACACTAGCCAATTCTAGTGGAACTCCAGAAGGAAGTGATATTTGGGGTTGGACAGACCCCTTGGATGGCAAAGAATATGCCCTAGTTGCAACTACAAACAGTACAGCCTTTGTAGATGTCTCAGATCCAATAAATCCAATATTTCTTGGAAGATTAGACACCTCTGCAGGCACAAGTTTTTGGAGAGATGTAAAGGTATATAATGACCACGCTTTTATTGTTGCCGATTTGGTTGGTGCACATGGTATGCAGGTGTTCGATCTTAAACGATTAAGAAATGTCTCGAATCCACCTCAAACATTCACTGCTGACACAGTATATACGGGCGTCACTAGCTGTCACAACATTATTATAAATGAAAGTCAAGGCTATGCGTATTTAGTGGGCTGTAACACATTTAGCGGAGGTATTGTTATTGTAGATATTTCAGACCCAGTAAATCCAGTAGGCGCTGGGGGTTTTGCTGCTGAAGGCTATACTCATGACGCTCAAGTAGTAACTTACAATGGACCCGACACAGACTATACTGGGAGAGAAATCTTAATAGGAAGTAATGAAACTAAGGTAGTTATCCTAGATGTAACAAATAAAAATAACGTTATAAAAATTAGCGAAATTTTTTACCCTCAAACCGGATATACACACCAAGGCTGGTTTACCGAAGACCAAAGGTATTTTATTTTAGGAGATGAAGATGATGAAGTAAGTTTCGGAATCAATACTAGAACTCTAATTTTTGACTTCTCGGATTTAGATAATCCCGTACAATCTTCTACTTATTTTGGACCTTCAGAAGCTATAGACCATAATGGCTACGTCCTAGGTAATGAATTTTATTTAGCTAGCTACAGGGCAGGTTTAAGACTATTAGACATCTCAAATATTCAATCCCCAACTAACCCTATGACAGAAATTGCTTTTTTTGACACATACCCAAATAACGATTTTACAGGTTTTAATGGTGCATGGAGTGTGTATCCATATTTTAGTAGTGGCAACATTGTAATTAGTGATATTGAAAGAGGATTGTTTGTTTTAAGAAAGAACCAAAGTTTATCAATTGATGACATAACATCTGAGGCTCGTTTTTCGTTATCGCCAAACCCAACAAGTGCTTTGGCCTTAATTGAAGCCTCGCAAAACCAAATCATTGAGACCATTGAAATTTATAATAATTTAGGTCAAAAACTATTTTCAAAATCTAATATCAATAGCAATAGTGTTACTTTACCAACATCTACCTACACATCTGGTATGTACGTGGTAGTAATAAATCAAAGAATAACAAAAAAATTAGTTGTCAATTAACACTAAAAGAAGTTACGTATTAAAGTAAAATCATCATAGCGATATGAAAAAAAAGGCTGCCATATTATTATTACTTTGCTTTACAATTTTACTAGTTGACTGCTCTGATGATGATTCAAGGAATCCGGCAATAATCAATGGTGAAATAAGTTTGGTTAAAACTTATGGTGGTGCTAATAATGATAGTGCACAATCAATAGTCTCTACAACTGATGGTGGTTATGCTATTTTAGGATTTACGCAAAGTAATGACGGTGATATTACAGATAAGCAAGATGAAAGTTTTGATTATTGGCTTCTAAAGTTTGATGCTCAGGATAATTTACAATGGCAAAAGACATATGGAGGCAGTGGTGATGATAGAGGCAGGAATATCATTCAAACTCAAGATGATGGCTATGCTATTTTAGGCTTTAGTTCTAGTAATAACGGAGATATGACCTCTAATGCAGGTTTACAAGATTTTTGGATGGCAAAGCTAGATCCAAACGGTAATATAAGCTGGCAAAAATCGTTTGGTTTTCAAGGGGCTGATTCTGGAATTTCTATTATTCAAACCAATGATCAAGGATACTTGATTTCTGGAATTCTCGATGTCACAGCTTCAGGCGGTGAAGGGGATACATCCAGAAACTCTAATAGGCATGCTGGTGGTGATTACTGGGCTTTAAAACTTGATAGTTCCGGCGATTTGGAGTGGAGCCGTTATTTTGGTGGTAATTTTACTGATACTCCTGAAGGTGTTGTTCAAACTGACGATAATGGATTTATCATAGCAGGTGGATCGGATAGTGACGACACTGATATATCGAGCAATATAGGAACATACGATTTTTGGGTGATTCGTATCTCTTCTACTGGAGATTTAGTATGGGAAAAATCTTTTGGTGGAACTCAGATTGATGAAGCACGAGCTATAGTACAAACTGACGATGGCAACTTTATCGTAGCGGGAGATACTCGCAGTAGCGATAATGATATATCCAACAATAAAGGTGCTGCCGATTTATGGCTTCTTAAAATTTCGCCCGATGGTAATCTAATTTGGGAAAAGACCATTGGTGGATCAAACTTTGATGTTGCTAGGGCTATTATAAAATCTCAAAATAATGGTTTTGTGCTTGCGGGTAGTTCTCGCAGCAGTGATATCGACGTTGCCGAGAATAAAGGGCAAAATGATGCATGGATACTAAAAGTAGATGACAATGGCAATTTACTCTGGGAAGTCTCGGCTGGTGGATCTAATATCGATTTTTCGTATGGTGTAGCAGAATTGAACGATGGCTCTATAGTTGCTGTTGGTGATTCTACAAGTAGCGACGGAGACATTACAGAAAATAAAGGCTTTACAGACTTATTATTAATAAAAATTAATTAAAAAATTAAAATGATCAGAAAAATTTTATTGCAGTTATGCATTGTATTATGTGTTTTTGGATGCGAAAGTGATGACTCTAATTCAATTAATACAACTCAGGCATCTCCCACATTTACATTTTCGCACGATTGGGATGGAACTCCAGTAAGCAGTTCGGATTTTAACAATTTCATCTTTACAAATGCTAATGGGGAAACAATTAGTATTGAGCGATTAAGATATGTGATTTCGGATATTATATTTACAGCCAACTCTGGTGAGGCATTAAGTATTAATGGGCACAATTTGGTGGATGTGACCAATGACGAAGGCCTTTCTTATACACTTCCGAGTACCATTCCTATTGGTACTTTTGTAAATGTGTCTTTCACATTTGGCTTAGACAATGAAGATAATTCCCAAAATTTACTTGATCTAAATTCAGCAAACTTTAATGTTCCCGATGTGCTTGGTGGTGGTTACCATTATATGCAATTTGATGGTGAATTCATTAACTCTAATATGGAAGAAATGGGCTTTAACTATCATGCTATAAGAGCGGTTGATGCCTCAGACCCTGATAATTTAGTATTTCCTGAAGACACGTTTTTCACTGTTAACCTTGGGTCTATTCCTATAACCAGTGCAACTGAGATTGAAATAAAAATGAATATTGCCGAGTGGTTTAAAAACCCGAATCTCTGGGATTTGAATGTATATAATCAAATGCTAATGCCTAATGCTACAGCCCAGATATTAATGTCCGAAAATGGTCGTAATGTGTTTAGTTTAGGTGAAGTTACCCAAGGAACAGAATAAAAGATGAAAAAAGGATGGTATTGGATATTCTTGATTTTCCTTTATCTGAATTGCTCAGATGATGATACTGGTTATGAACCTACACCAATGCCTTTAAATATACCTGAGATTTTTTCAACCAATATTATTCCGCCGGTTATTCCTTCGGACAACCCACAAACCGTTGAAGGCGTTGCTCTAGGTAAAAAACTGTTTTTCGATACCATTTTATCAGCCGATGGGACAAAATCCTGTGCCTCTTGCCACTCGCCCCAAAATGCCTTTACAGACAACTCACCAACAAGTGTGGGTATTGACGGCATTGCAGGAATGCGTAACTCCATGCCTATTTTTAACTTAGCTTGGAACGACAATGAACGTTTCAATTGGGATGGAAGTGCTTTGAGCTTAGAACGACAAGCAGAGGAACCCGTTCAAAATCCTATAGAACTACATAGTAATTGGGATAATGTAGTAGATCGTTTACTAGCGCATCCCGAATATCCTGAACTATTCGAACTGGCATTTAAAACATCTACAATAACAAAAGAGTTAACTACTAAGGCCATCGCTCAATTTGAACGCACACTGATTTCGGCCAATTCAAAGTTCGACCAATACACTTTAGGTGAAGCAACGTTAACAGCGCAAGAACTGAATGGGCTGAACATTTTTCTTAGGGAAGATAAAGGGGACTGCTTTCATTGTCATGGCTCACCTAATAGCCCACTTTGGACCAATAACGATTTTCATAATAATGGCTTGGATGCTACATTTACAGATTTAGGTTTAGGAGCGGTTACTGGCGACCCTAGTGACAATGGTAAATTCCGTACACCCTCCCTACGGAATTTAGCCTATACAGCACCATATATGCACGATGGTAGATTTGCAACACTAGACGAGGTCATAGATCATTACAGTGAAGGACTACAGAACTCTCCAACCATAGACCCTTTGATGAAGCAAATTGCCCAAGGAGGCGTGCAATTAACTGCTCAAGAAAAAGCAGATTTAAAAGCATTTTTATTAACACTGTCTGACACTTCGTTCATCAATAATCCTGAATTTCAAAATTAGTTTTGTAAGAATAATCTGTTTTTTTAGTGTGTTTTGTCGAAAAATAATGTGTTTTAGCATTCTTTTCTATAGAAATCACTAAATTTTCAATCCCAAATTTTCTCGATGAAACCTACTTCAAACAAAGCGCTACCATGTGCTGTGTTTGGTCATAATTATGTGAAAACCAAAACAAATTCTGACCAAACAACAGAACTCACTTGCAGCCATTGTGGTACTGTAGTAACTACGGACCAACATGGTAATTTTGATGAGCTAAGCATAGCTAATAAACATATCCAATCCACGCTTAGACAATTATTTCATCTCAATCTTCAAATATCCAAGCCTAATTTTCTTAAACTATAGGAAAATTCTATTAAATCATATGCTAATATAATGTTAGCAAACAAGGTAAAACCTTAGCTATATCGTATATTTGCATACAATTTAGAATTAATCTACTTTAACATTATGATTAAAGTTTCAGAACAAGCAAAGAAAAAAGTCGTTGAGTTGATGAGTGATGACGGCTATAATCCAGATACCGATTACATTAGAGTAGGAGTAAAAAGTGGTGGATGCTCTGGTTTGTCGTACGATTTAAAATTTGACAAGGAACAAGTTGATGGTGATAAAGTATTTGAGGACAATGGCGTAAAAATTATCGTAGATAAAAAGAGTTTTCTCTACCTCATAGGCACCACACTCGAATATTCAGGTGGACTAAACGGGACCGGATTTGTATTTAATAATCCAAATGCTAATCGCACCTGCGGTTGTGGAGAATCATTTTCACTTTAAAAAAGACTCATGAGTAAATATACTGAAGACGATTTAAGGGAAGAATTAAAAACCAAAGAATACGAATATGGTTTTTATACAGATATAGAATCTGACACCTTCCCTAATGGCCTAAACGAAGACATCGTTAGAGCAATTTCTGAAAAGAAAGAAGAACCAGAATGGATGACCGAATGGCGTCTAGAAGCTTTTAAAGTTTGGAAAGAAATGACCGAACCAGAATGGGCTAACGTTAATTATGAAAAACCCGATTTTCAAGCTATATCTTACTATTCGGCACCTAATAGCAAACCAAAATACGATAGTTTAGACGAAGTTGACCCAGAACTTTTGGCAACTTTTGAAAAACTTGGTATTTCCCTTGATGAGCAGAAAAAGTTAGCTGGCGTGGCTATGGATGTTGTTGTTGATTCGGTATCCGTAGCAACAACATTCAAAAAAACATTAGCTGAAAAAGGAATCATCTTTATGAGTATTTCTGAAGCCATTCAAGAACATCCTGAATTGGTTAGAAAATATATGGGTACGGTGGTCCCACAAAAAGATAATTTTTATGCAGCGCTAAACTCTGCTGTATTCAGTGACGGATCGTTCTGTTATATTCCGAAAGGTGTGAAATGCCCAATGGAGCTTTCAACATACTTTAGAATTAACCAAGCAGGAACAGGTCAGTTTGAAAGAACATTAGTCATTGCAGATGAAGGTAGTTACGTAAGTTACCTTGAAGGCTGTACAGCACCAAGTAGAGATGAAAATCAATTACATGCTGCTGTTGTTGAGCTGATTGCTTTAGACAACGCCGAAATAAAATATTCAACCGTTCAAAACTGGTATCCTGGTAATGCTGAAGGTAAAGGTGGTGTTTACAACTTTGTGACCAAACGTGGCCTTTGTGAGAATAATGCCAAAATCTCTTGGACCCAAGTAGAAACAGGTTCTGCCATTACGTGGAAATATCCTTCATGCGTACTAAAAGGTGACAATTCAGTTGGTGAATTTTATTCTATCGCAGTCACCAACAATTTCCAACAAGCAGATACAGGAACCAAGATGGTACACCTAGGTAAAAACACAAAATCTACTATTATTTCTAAAGGGATTTCTGCTGGCAAATCCCAAAATTCATATCGTGGATTAGTACAGATTAGTTCTCGCGCAGAGAATGCACGTAACTTTTCGCAATGTGATAGTTTACTCATGGGCAATGAATGTGGAGCACACACTTTTCCATATATAGAAGCTAAAAACAAGTCGGCTCAGATAGAACACGAAGCTACTACCAGTAAAATTGGTGAAGACCAAATTTTTTATTGTAATCAGCGCGGCATAGATACCGAAAAAGCTATAGCCTTAATTGTTAATGGTTTTAGTAAGGAAGTCCTTAATAAACTTCCGATGGAGTTCGCTGTTGAGGCGCAAAAATTATTGGAAATAAGTTTAGAAGGGTCTGTAGGATAAACCATTTATGATGAAAAAATTAGTATGGATTCTTATGATTTCAATTGGTCTTTTTGCTTGTAAAAATGAGCCTAAGCAAGAGGAAATTAGCTTAGAAGAAAATCGTGCTAAATCCTATAACCAAAACGATGGTTTTATTACCATGAAAGGCGAGTTTATATACGATGCTGACAAAAAGGCTGCTGTATTTCAAACACCAAATGAAATTTATGGAGTTGTTGTTGACGACAACTTGCATCTTTTAAATGAAAAAGTAAAACCATTTAAAACAGATGATTATACATCTGTTCCGGTTACCATAAGAGTTAAAAGAATTGAGAATACCAATCAAGATATTCTATGGGACAACATATTAGAAATTAAAGACATATTAAAGGTGGAAGCGCCTAATCCAAATAAAGAAGACGTAATAAAATTAGCAAACTAAATAGAGCAATGTTAAAGATAAAAAACTTACACGCTAGTGTAGATGATAAAGCCATTTTAAAAGGTATTGACCTTCATGTAAAACCAGGAGAAGTACATGCCATCATGGGACCTAATGGTTCTGGTAAAAGTACTTTAGCTGCGGTTGTTGCTGGTAAAGAAGAGTACGAAGTTGAAGAAGGAGAAATTCTCTTAGATGGGGAAAATATTGATGAGTTAGGACCAGAAGAACGTGCTCATAAAGGAGTTTTTATGTCGTTTCAATATCCCGTAGAAATTCCAGGGGTTAGTGTTACCAATTTTATGAAGACCTCAATCAATGAGACCCGAAAGGCCAAGGGCTTAGAGGATATGCCTGCTAACGAAATGCTTAAAATGATTCGTGAGAAGTCTGAAATGTTGGAGATTGACCGTAAGTTTCTATCGCGTTCCTTAAACGAGGGGTTTTCTGGTGGTGAGAAAAAACGAAATGAGATTTTTCAAATGGCTATGTTAGAGCCTAAGTTGGCCATTTTGGATGAAACAGACTCTGGGTTAGACATCGACGCGCTTAGAATTGTCGCTAATGGCGTTAACAAGCTGAAGTCTAAAGACAATGCTGTTATTATCATCACCCACTACCAGAGGTTATTAGACTATATTGTCCCAGACTATGTACATGTTTTAATGGATGGAAAAATAGTAAAATCTGGCGATAAGCAATTAGCTCATAAGCTAGAAGCTAAAGGCTACGACTGGATTAAAGAAGAAGTTGGTGTGTAGCTATTATATTCCTGCCTTCGCATGAATATCGAGTAGCGTTTGTTTACAAATAATAATAAATTGATTCCTGTCTCAGCAGGAATGACAGAAAATATGGAATTAAAAGAAAAACTTGTATCTTCATTCATGGCCTTTGAAAACATGGTCGATATAGATTCTCCAGTCCACGATATAAGAACTGAAGCCATTAAACATTTTGAAGTTGAAGGGTTTCCAACGAAACGCCAAGAAGCTTGGAAATACACATCATTAAATTCGGTGTTAAAACACGATTACAGTGTATTCCCTAAGCATGAAGAAGCTTTAGAGTTTAAAGATGTTAAGAGGTACTTTATCCACGATATAGATTCGTACCAGATCGTTTTCATCGACGGCAAGTATTCCTCACACTTATCGCAAACCACCCACGATGGCATTGACGTTTGCTTAATGTCGGCTGCCTTAACCAAACCAAAGTACAGATTGATTATTGAAAATTATTTCAATAAGATTGCCACTAAAGATGGCTTATCATCATTAAATACCGCATTTTCTGCTGAGGGTGCTTACATTCACATTCCGAAGAATAAATTAGTTGAAAAACCGATTCAAATTCTTCATTTTTCAACCGGAAATGAAGCCGCACTAATGCTTCAGCCACGTAACTTAATCGTTGTTGACGAAAATTCATATGTTCAGATTATTGAGCGTCACCAAAGCTTAACAGACAATCCTGTTTTAACTAATAGTGTTACTGAGGTTTTTACAAACAAGCGCGCTATTGTAGATTACTATAAAATTCAGAATGATAGGGAAACGGCTTCATTAATTGATAATACATTTATCAATCAAAACCGCGAGAGTATCGCAAAAGTGCATACCTTTTCTTTTGGTGGTAAATTGATAAGAAATAATTTGAATTTCTTTCAAAATGGGGAACGCATCGACTCTACCATGAAAGGGATTACCATTATTGGCAACAAACAACACGTAGATCATAATACATTAGTTCACCATATAGAACCCAACTGCGAAAGTCATCAGGACTATAAAGGTATTTTTGATGATAGTTCTACAGGTGTATTTAACGGAAAGGTTATAGTTGAAAAGGAAGCACAAAAGACGAATGCATATCAGGCCAATAATAACATTTTAGTTAGTGACAAAGCGAGCATCAACACTAAACCTCAACTCGAAATTTTTGCGGATGATGTTAAATGCTCTCATGGCTGTACTATCGGACAGCTAGATGACAGTGCCATGTTCTACTTACGTTCGCGTGGTATCCCAGAGAAAGAAGCAAGAGCTTTATTGATGTTTGCCTTTAGTAATAATGTGTTGGATTCCGTAAAAATTCCTGAAATCAAAAACAGAATCACAAAAATTATCGCGAACAAATTAGGAGTTAATATTGGGTTTGATTTGTAATAAATCCATTGTAAAATCAAGCACAACAGCCTATCATGTATTCGACCAGTTATAGGGCGTCCTGCGCTTTCGCTGTAAAGTATAGAATAGGATAGCACTCAAAAAATATAAGATTATATCTATAGGATCTGAGGTATAACGCTCATAATATTGCGGTAAAACAAATTCAAAAAGCACTGCATAAAAAAGCGCTAAGTACAAAACGGGATAAATACGCAGATAATAACCTTTATCGTTTCTAGTAAGTCTTAATAACGCTAAACTAATCGTTAAACAAATGGGTACAATTAAAAAATCATTCACATAATTATTGATGATTCTTGGTAGTTCAAAATGTTGTTTTTGAGCTACGTATATAGCAGTGCCAATGACTACTGAGATTGTGAAGTATAATTTTAAGAACTTATTCATTTTATCCTGCAGCAATAGCAAATACCAACCACGCTATAAATGCCCCAATAGCACTAACCACTAAAAAACCAGAATATAAAATCCAACCTAGTACACGATAGACCATATATCGATGTTGCTGTAAATTATCAATAAAACTTGGAGGGCTCTTTTTTGCCTTTTCTAACCTTTCGGCTTTTTCAGCTTTTATGTGTTGCTCTCGTCTTTTTTTGTATGACAAAAGTGTACCACAATTTTTACAATGATCCCTGTTTTTATTATAGACACCACAATTAATACACTTTACAATTTTCACTTTTTAGCAGTCTTCTATTTTTCGATTTAACTTAAATTGGTTTTTTCAAAAGTGACTTGAAAACTCTTATCATAATAAAGATACTTATGAAATAATGAATCTACTCTTAAAGCATTGTTATAAGTTTTACTTTGTTAACATTGCTTCGTACCTTTGCATATGGAATTAAAGCTAGTGTTAGACGTTCAAAAAATTAGAAAAGACTTTCCGATACTTAATCGTAAAGTCAACGGAAAACCTTTAATCTATTTCGACAATGCAGCAACATCGCAAACACCGCAACAAGTTATTGACGTTATTGTAGATTACTATTCTAACTACAATGCCAATATCCATAGAGGAGTGCATGCACTAAGTCAAGAAGCCACTGATGCTTATGAGCAAGCGCGACTAAAGACCCAAGCGCATTTCAATGCCAAGCATGCCCACGAAATCATTTTTACATCAGGGACGACTCATGGTATCAATTTAGTAGCTAACGGTTTTTCCTCTCTTCTAAAAGAAGGAGATGAAGTCCTAGTTTCTGCTTTAGAGCATCATAGTAATATTGTGCCTTGGCAAATGCTATGTGAAAGAACTGGTGCCACATTAAAAGTGATTCCGATGAACGATAACGGTGAATTGGTACTTTCTGGATTTGATGTCCTTCTAAATGAAAACACAAAGCTGGTTTTCGTCAATCATATATCCAATGCTTTAGGGACTATTAATCCTATAGAATACATCATTGAAAAGGCCCATGAATATGGTGCAGCCGTTTTGGTGGATGGTGCACAATCTTGTCCACATTTAAAACCAGATGTTCAAGCCTTGGATGTCGACTTTTACGTCTGTTCTGCCCATAAGGTTTGCGGACCAACAGGTATTGGTATGCTTTACGGCAAACAAGATTGGCTTAATAAACTACCACCTTATCAAGGAGGTGGAGAAATGATTGCGGAAGTCACTTTTGAAAAAACCACTTACGCCGACTTACCACATAAATTTGAAGCTGGCACGCCAAATGTCTGTGGAGGTATTGCCTTTGGTGCGGCTATTGATTACATGAATGCTATTGGTTTTGCAAACATAGCGCAATATGAACAAGAGCTTTTAGAATATGCCACCAATCAACTACAGCAAATTGAGGGTGTAAAGATTTACGGTACGGCTAAAAATAAGACCTCTGTGATTTCCTTTAATGTTAGTGATATTCATCCCTATGATATCGGTACTATTTTAGATAAAATGGGAATCGCTGTACGTACTGGTCATCATTGTGCCCAACCCATTATGGATTTTTATCAGATTCCAGGTACCATTAGAACCTCCTTTATGTTCTATAACACTAAAGAAGAAATTGACGTTTTCATAGCTTCATTAAAAAAGGCAATTATGATGCTATCTTAAACTTTGGCATTAAAAGTGTATCTTACTTATCAAACGCTTTTAATATGAAAATTTTATTCTCCCTTTTTACTATATTACTCCTTGCGGATTCCTGTAACACCAACAAAAGTACAATGGAAACTAAAAGTTTGAATCAGAATTCCATTTCTGGTGATTACATCATTACAGAAATGAATGATAAAACCATAACAGACGCAGCTTTAAAAATCTCATTTGAAGGCAACTCAAATAATATTAATGGTTTTGGTGGTTGCAATAGCTTTTTTGGAACATATACATTACAGAATAATAGTATAAGTTTTAGCGATATTGCATCATCCAAAAAGTATTGTGGTAAAGAATTAGGAGCGACTGAAACTAATTTCTTTTCAACTTTAAAAACATCCAATAAAATAGAATTGATAGATAATTCTCTAGTTTTTTATAATGACAATACTAAAGTCTTAAAGGCAGAAAGGATAACGATAGCTGAGCCTAACAAAAAAGTACAAACTCGAGAAAATCACATTAGTAGTAATAGTAATGGAACCTTTATTACCTACAAGGCCTTATCAAGAAGCGCATTTGAGTATGTTCAGATTTCAAAATCTGGTATAACTGTATCTCAAGACAGAACTTTACAAGCCTTAGAATCCTATGCATGTAAACCACAAGACTGGGAGGCATTATCCATAATGTTGAAAGAAATAGATATAGAAAATCTAGATAAGCTAAAGGTACCTATAGATAAACGCTTATATGATGGTGCGGCACATGCTACGTTATCCATAATAAAAGGTGATGTTGAAATGATGTCTCCTTCTTTTGATCATGGTACTCCACCAAAGAAAATTGAAGAACTAGTTAATAAAGTGTTATCTATGGGCGAAAATGCATCTAGAAATTAGTGATTTTGTAATTTTGCAGTAAAGAAATGGATATGACTATTGAAGAGATTCAAAATGATATAATAGACGAGTTCTCCATGTTTGATGATTGGGAAGAACGCTACCAATACATGATAGATTTGGGCAAAACCTTACCGCTTATTGACGAAAAATATAAAACCGAAGACCACATCATAAAAGGTTGTCAAAGCAAGGTTTGGGTACATGCCAATATGGAAGATGATACAATTAATTTCACAGCCGACAGTGATGCCATAATCACAAAAGGCATTATTGCCATATTAATTAGAGTGTTTTCTAATCAGCACCCAAAAGATATCATTGAAGCCAATACCGATTTTATTGACAAAATCGGATTAAAAGAGCACTTATCACCTACGAGAGCTAATGGTCTAGTAAGTATGATAAAACAATTAAAAATGTATGCTATTGCATACCAAACCCAATTGAATTAAAAATGAGCGAAGCAACTATAGATACAACCGTACTTGGAGACAAAATTGTAAGAGTTTTAAAAACGATTTATGATCCGGAAATTCCTGTAGATATCTACGAATTAGGATTAATTTATGATGTACTAGTCAATGAAGATTACGAGGTGAAAATACTGATGACTTTAACATCACCTAACTGTCCGGTGGCAGAAACTTTACCACTTGAAGTTGAAGAAAAAGTGAAATCCATAAATGATGTTAAAGATGCTGAGGTTGAGATTACTTTCGACCCTCCTTGGTCACAAGATTTAATGAGCGAAGAAGCCAAATTAGAACTAGGAATGCTATAGTATGGCCGAAGAAATTGTAAATAGGGTCGCCAAAAGTAAACTGAAGGTGATTGACCTAGAGGATTTTTATCCTGAAGGTAAACGCATCTTATTTGATATAAAAGACTGGCTTTTTGAAGGATTGGTGCTCCGCGAAAAAGATTTTAGAGCATCCGTTTCGGCGCATAATTGGTCACAATACAGAGATTGCTATGTCGCCTTATATTGTTCTACTGATGCCATAGTGCCAGATTGGGCCTACATGCTCATATCCATGCAACTTCAAGGTGTTGCCCAATTAACAGTTATTGGCTCTTTAGAGCATTTGGAATCTATAGTTTACACTTCAATTATTTCAAATTTAGACGTATCTATTTATCAAGATATGCCTGTAATCATTAAAGGGTGTGCCCATAAACCTGTGCCTTCTAATGCACTGGTACTGCTTTCCCAAAAGCTAAAACCAATTGCTAAATCCATCATGTTTGGTGAAGCTTGTTCATCGGTTCCTCTTTTTAAACGAAAAAAAATGTGACCTTACCTCAATTATAAGGTCTAAGTGGTATTGATTTCCAAATATTTATATATTAATCAGAGATCAATAAAGCTTATATTTGCACGCAAATAACAACTTTGATTTACTAAACTATTACTCATTATGAACAAAAAATTAATTTTTTCGACATTGTTAATGTTGGTTATAACTTTTGGTTTTTCCCAGACAAAAGAGGAGTTAGAAGCTCAAAAAGCTGAGAAACAAGCTGAAGCCGACAAATTTCAGGCAGAAGCTGATGCTCTACAAGCACAAATTGATGCCTTACCAGGATGGAGAGTCGGTGCATTCGGTACTATTGGTGGTAGCTTATCTAATTTTAGCAAGTGGTATGCTCAAGGAGCACCTAATAACCAATCTGGTACCATTGGTTTTACGGTTAATGCATTTGCTAATAAAATTGAGGACAAATACTTTTGGAGAAATAGTCTAAATACAAATTTTAATTGGACAAAATTAGATGATAAGGACGATCCTAATGACAGTGAAAATTTTGAACCTACGACAGACGTATTCAATTTAACATCGCTTTACGGTCATAGACTAAGCGACAAGTGGGCGGTTTCTGGTTTAGCAGAATACAGAACCACTATACTCAATAACTTCAATGATCCTGGTTACTTAGATTTGGGTGTTGGTTTCACTTGGACTCCCATTACGGATTTGGTCGTGGTGATTCATCCAGCCAACTACAATTTCGTGTTCTCTAGCGGAGATACGGTTTTCGATTCGTCTTTTGGTGCAAAGATTGTTGCCGATTACACCAGACAAATTGGAAAAATTAACTTTAAAACCAACCTTTCGGCTTTTCAAAGTTACGAGGACAGTAACCTCTCTAACTGGACATGGATTAACTCTTTTGCTTACACCTTATGGAAAGGTATTGGTGTTGGTTTTGACTTTGGTCTAAGAAGTAATCATCAAGAAGCTGTTAATTTTGAACAGACTAGAACAGGAGGAAATCCTGACGCCACATTTGATGATGTAGATAATGATATTCAAAGCTATTACACAGTTGGTTTAAGCTACAATTTCTAGAAAACTGTAAAAAGCTTATAAAAAAAGAGGATGAATAGTATCCTCTTTTTTTATGCAATATCTTCAATATCCGGATAGAGAAAATGGTTATACGGAAATCTTGTGATGTGAATTTGTCTTACCGCCTTGTAGACACGTTTTCTAAATTCATCTAAGTTTTCTTTATTTAATGCAGAAATAAATAAGGCATTGTCACCTATTTTAGACATCCAGGTTTTTTTCCAATCCTCTATGCTATAATTGGCTTTTGTTCTATCAGCGACTAAATCTTCTTCATCAAATGGCTCAGGTTTGTAAGCATCAATTTTATTAAAAATCATAATGGTTGGCTTGTCTTTGCTATCAATCTCATCCAGAATCTGATTAACCGATTCTATGTGCTCCTCAAAATTGGAATGCGAAATATCTACAACGTGCAACAATAGGTCTGCTTCTCTTACCTCATCGAGTGTACTTTTAAAGGACTCAACTAATTGTGTAGGTAACTTTCTAATAAAACCAACCGTATCACTTACTAAAAATGGTAAATTACCGATAACTACTTTTCTAACAGTTGTATCTAGAGTAGCAAACAACTTGTTTTCTGCAAAGACTTCACTTTTACTAATAACATTCATTAATGTAGACTTTCCAACATTGGTATAGCCTACAAGGGCAACCCTCACCATTTTACCTCGGTTACCTCTTTGTACAGCCATTTGCTTATCAATAGTTTTGATTTTGGATTTCAAAAGAGAAATCTTATCGCGAACAATACGTCTATCTGTTTCAATTTCGGTTTCACCTGGGCCACGCATACCTATACCCCCTTTTTGGCGTTCAAGGTGAGTCCACATCCCTTTTAGTCTTGGTAATAAGTATTCCAATTGTGCCAATTCAACCTGCGTTCTGGCATAACTAGTTTGAGCGCGCTGAGCAAAAATATCTAGGATAAGATTGGTCCTATCTAGTATTTTGCAGTTCAATATTTTACTGATGTTACGTTCTTGTGCAGGAGATAATTCATCATCAAAAATGACAGTCCCAATCGCATTCTCCTTTACAAAATGCATTACCTCATCCATCTTACCAGTACCAATAAACGTTTTAGGATTTGGCATGGTCATTTTTTGGGTGTAACGCTTTACCACTTCTCCACCTGCTGTGTAAGTAAGGAATTCCAACTCATCCAAATATTCTTTAGATTGGGCTTCATCTTGATCTTGGGTTATTATACCTATAAGTACAACTTTTTCTAAAGCGATGTCCTTTTTCTCTATCATAAATAAATCAAAGTGCAAAGTTAAACAAATGACATATTCTAAAAACACTTTAAATATCCTATATTTAATGCTATGAATAAATATACCATTGCCTTTTATAATATCGAAAACTTATTTGATATTGAAAATAATCCATTAACTAATGATGACGATTTTTTACCTACCTCTGTAAAGCGTTGGACTCCTAAACGTTATGAAAATAAACTACGAAAATTAGGTGCTGTTATTTCTAAAATAGGTGAAGATGACACAAAAATTGCACCTGTAATTGTTGGTCTTGCTGAAGTCGAAAACAAAAAGGTTTTGTCAGATTTAGTGCAAAGTAAAAATCTTATCGACGAAGACTATAGTTATGTGCACTATGATTCTTCGGACGAACGAGGTATTGACGTCGCTCTGTTGTATAAAAGTGATTATTTTAAATTGGAACATTCTGAAACGTATTCAGTATATCTTCAAACAGAAACAGGTGAAAGAGATTATACCAGAGATATCCTCTTAGTGCAGGGAACATTAAATAACGAATCGCTTAACATCATTGTAAACCATTGGTCCTCTAGACGAGAAGGAGAAAAGGAAACCGAATACAAACGTATAGCCGCAGTCAATGTTGTAAATTCTATTATTCACAAGTTGAAAAAAGATGATGATAAAGCTAAAATAATCGTGATGGGAGACTTTAATGATAACCCAGATAATGACAGTATAGAATTGCTAGAGGAAAAAGGTAATTTATTTAACCCTTTTAAAACGGTTTGGTCAAAAGATAATGGTAGTATAAATCATGATTTTAAATGGAATTTGTTTGATCAGATTTTGTTTTCGACTAATTTTTTTGATAGCTCCAATAATATTCTGGCCTTTGATAAAGCCAATGTATTTAATAATCGGTTTTTAACGCAATATCACGGAAAATATAAAGGACAGCCTTTTAGAACTTATGTTGGCAAAAAATATAAAGGTGGTTATAGCGACCATTTTCCCGTTTACATACAGCTTAAAACATCATAAACCATTTGTCGATTAATACGGTAGTTAATCTATTATAACATTGTTAACATCTTGTTAATAGTCATTTTTTATATATTCGAGTTTATATAAAAAAGGTGACTAACCTACACCTTAATTACTAACAAAAGCTCCATTTTTAAACAAAAAAATCAATTCCTTTATAATCAGAGTGTTATAAAGGAATATATAATTTCTAACAAACCGATTAATAATGAAAAAGATTACTCTACTTTTATTGCTTTTTATGATGCTCTTTTATAGCAACGCTCAAGTTACTATAGGAGCTGGTAATCTGCAAACTGAAAATGGGCCTTTTGAGGCATATTTCGGATTTTCTTACGTGCAAACCATTTACCTAGCTTCGGAAATTAATGCCTCAGGTGATATTTCAGATATTCAGTGGTATTATAGTGGCACCTCTGCACTACCAAATAGTCAAGATTTGACTATTTATATGGCAGAATTGCCTCGGACAGAATTTGCTGACACTAATGATTGGGAGCCGATATCTTCTTTTACACAAGTTTATACTGGTGGTATTACAGTTACTGCAGGAGTAGAAGGTTGGGTAACAATTACCTTAGACGCCCCTTTTACCTATACAGGTACGGGGAACTTAGTTATTGCTGTAGAAGAGAATTCTCCTGGTTTTGATCAGTTTAGTGATGATTTTTACAACACCCAAGTAACCACAAATAGAAGTATATCTTTTTTTAGTGACTCTGTTAATCCAGACCCTTTAGCTCCACCAACGGCTAATAATATTGATGTTACAATAGCTAATATAATATTAGGCGGTATAACACAGTCTTGTCCTACACCTACAGGTTTAGACGCTATGGGTGTAACTTCGGATGAGGCTCAATTATCTTGGACAGAAAATGGAACAGCTACAACTTGGAACATTGAGATAGTGCCAGAAGGTTCAATGCAAACTGAAACACCAACAAATACTGGAGTTTCTAATCCTTTTATGGCTTCAGGACTAACACCAGCTACCAATTACACCTACTACGTGCAATCAGATTGTGGAGGTGAAGTTAGCGCTTGGGCAGGACCATTTGCATTTTCAACAGAATGTGTAACCTTTACCGCACCTTATACTGAAGATTTTGAAAATTCTGGGTCTATCCCATTGTGTTGGGCTATGGATGGAGGCGAAGATTGGTTTTTTGATGTGGCTGCAGATGTTGGAGGAGAGCATGTAGGAGATGATGGTGTTGTTACCGGAACTACCGCCTCTAACGGTTACTTTGCCTGGGCTGACTCTTCGGGTAATGATGGACCAAGAACTTTAACTAGTCCATTGATCGATATTTCAAGCTTAGCAGTCCCTACATTATCCTTTTATTTGATAAGTGATAATGAAGGTAATGCCAATAGTAATTTAGATGTCGAGGTATGGGATGGAGCCGCATGGAATAATTTAGGCACGTTCAATACAAATACCAACGGTTGGGAATTGCGAATCTTAGATCTTAGTGGATTGACCATAACAGGTGACGCACAAGTTCGTTTTATATTTTCTGAAACCGTAACAGGTGATTTTTATGATGATATTGCTATTGATGATGTTACACTTGATGAAGCCCCAGCATGTTTTAATCCGACTTTTTTAACTGCCACCAACATTACAGCTACTGAAGCTACCTTAAGTTGGACTCAAGATGGTACGGTTACACAATGGAACGTAGAAATTGTCACTGCTGGTACAGCTCCAACAGGAACAGCTACAGATACTGGTGTTCCAAACCCCTTTATGGCTTCTGGATTAACTCCAGCTACCGATTATGAATATTATGTGCAAGCAGATTGTAATGGTAATTTAAGTGGCTGGGTAGGACCATTTGCATTTTCAACAGAATGTGTAACCTTTACCGCACCTTATACTGAAGACTTTGAAAATGCAGGGACCATCCCATTATGTTGGTCTATGGACGGCGGAGAAGATTGGTTTTTTGATGTCGCTGCGGATGTAGGTGGAGAGCATGTAGGGGATGATGGAGTTGTCACTGGAAGCACAGCCTCTAACGGTTATTTTGCTTGGGCCGACTCCTCAGGTGATGAAGGACCTAGAACTTTGACTAGTCCACTAATTGATGTTACAGGCTTAACAGTCCCAGCATTATCTTTCTATTTGATAAGCGATAACGAAGGTAATGCTAATAGTGATTTAAATGTCGAGGTATGGGACGGAGCCGCATGGAATAATTTAGGCACGTTCAATACAAATACCAATGGGTGGGAATTACAAATCTTAGGTCTTAGTGGATTAACGATAACAGGAGATATACAAGTGCGTTTTATATTTTCTGAAACTGTACCTAGTGATTTTTATGATGATACTGCCATTGATGATGTGACGATTGATGAAGCTCCCGCTTGTATTGCACCATCTGGACTCACGGCATCAAACATTAATGGCACTTCAGCTGATATTTCTTGGAATGCCAATAACTCAGAGACCTCTTGGGAATATGTTTTGGCACCTGCAGGCACAGGTGAACCAAGTGGCTCAGGAACTACTGTAGCAGCCACTTCTGTTCCCCTTAGTGGACTCGATTTCTCTACATCTTATGAAGTTTGGGTAAGAGCTGATTGCGGTGCTAATGGCTTTAGTGATTGGGCTGGACCTTTACTCTTTGAGACACCTATACAAACTGATTTTACATTAGACTGTACAAGTGGCGGACCTTTAACACAAGACTATTGTTATGACAACGATGGCGAAGACACCCCTCTTATCTTTACATTTACCAGTAATGACGGTACACCATTGAATCTAATCTTTAACTCTGGTTTTATTGAAAACAACTGGGATGAGCTTGTGGTATTAGATTCTGATGGTACACCATTCCCGGGTTGGGAGCCTGGACCACCTGGTTTTGGTAATGGAAACTTTGGTAATGCAGGCGATATATCTGGACTAGTATTTCAATCCAGTGGTGATACCATCTCTTGGTATATTAATTCTGATGGCTCTGTAAGTTGTGTTACGGGTAGCACCGGTAATCCTTTAATAGAAAATGGTATTAATTATACTGTGTCCTGTGCCACATGTATTAATCCTGAAGCTACATATACTGTTGTTGATGATTGTGAAAATGGTGATCAATTTTTAATTGATGTGGATATTACCTCTTTAGGAGATGCCACTTCATTAACCATTTCTAATAACATTGATGCCACTACTGTACCAGTTACGGCAACAGGAACCTATCAAATAGGGCCTTTTCCATTTATGGTTGACGTAGTTACGACAATAAGTAACGATCAAGACACTAATTGTGTCATTAATAGCCCTGCAATACAACTATTGGCTTGTCCGCCAGAAAATGACAATCCTTGTGATGCGACTGTTGCAGTAGTCAATAGTGATATTTTATGCGAAGTCAGCACGCCTGGTAGTATTATTGAAGCCACGCCTTCGGGTGTTCCTGACCCTTCATGTGGTAGCTCTGCGGATGACGATGTTTGGTTTCAATTTGTTGCCGAAAGTGAATTTCATTTAATTTCTTTAGCTAATGTTGTAGGTAGTTCTGCTACAGATATGGATATTTCTATTTACGGAGGCACCTGTGATAACTTAACTGAGTTAGCCTGTGTTGCTGATTTTAACGACTGGTCAATTACTACACCATCGGTAACAATAGGAGAAACTTATTTTATTAGGGTAAATTCTGGTGGTACTGACTCTGAGGATACTACATTCGATTTATGTATCACTCCATATATTGCACCCGTTAATATAAGTTGTGACTTGGCAGAAAACTTCTGTAGTGGGAGTGACGCACTTGATGTTCAGTATAGTTATAATACTATTAATTTTCTTCCTGGTCTAGGAACGATAGATTGTCTGGGTACTACACCAAATCCAACCTTTTCTCTTATAGAGCTTGGAAGTTCTGGTGATATATTATTGGAAATAGTTCAAAATTCTGCATTTGATGCTAATGATAACCCAATCGGTGACGAATTAGATGTTGACTTTTTACTTTGGGGACCATTAGATCCTAATGGTGATGTTTGTGTTAATGGAGACGCCTCAACTATTAATGCTCCATTTGTAGATTGTAGTTTTTCGCCTGATGCTGTTGAAAATGTTGTACTTACTGGCGCTCAAGAGGGGGAACTATATCTATTATTGATAACTAATTGGATTCCTTCTACTAGCGTTTCTCCCAACCCAGGTGTAATTCAAATAAGACAAACTAATTTAGGTGACCCCGGAGCGGGTAGTCTTATAGCAGATCTTGAGGCAGAACTTATCAGTAACGAAGTTGTTATTGATTCTACTAACGATCCTATGGAAGTTGATGAAGTTTCAGTTTGTGGTTTTGATTCTGTTACTATTGAAACCGATTCACCTTTTGCTGATACGTTTATTTGGTTTGAAGACGGTTTTGAAATATCTGGTGAAACATCAAGTACGCTAACAGTTCCAACTGGAGGATTTGGTCTAGGGGCCACCAACTATCAAGTTCAGGCTTTTGATAATCAGTGTGGTGCTGAGGCTTTTTCACAAATTGTAATCATAAATTTCTACGATGATGCTGGCACCGTTGATCCGCAAAACATTACTATTTGCGATGGTCCTAGTTCTGATGGTGTTGAAGATTTTGATTTAGATCAGTTAACAACAGACCTTGGCTTTGGACCTGACTTTACCGTAAGTTACTATACCAGTACTGCAGACGCAAATATGGCTACAGGTGCTGTATCTTCACCATATTCGTCGTCAGGTGAGACATTAATCATTAGAGTTGAAGATACCGACGCGTCTAATGATGGCTTCTTGGGTTGTCGTCAATTATCCCAAGTAGAACTAGTAGTGCTTCCTGCTCCTTTAATTGGTATGCCTGATAATCTTGAGACATGTTCTGCTCTTACTAATGCTGAATTTACTTTAACTGATAATGACAGTGCTACACTAAATGGTTTAAATACTGCTGATTATACCGTAACATACCATAATAGTGAAATGGATGCTGAAAATGATACTGGTGCTTTAACCTCGCCTTACAGCGGTACCAATGGTGAAATTATTTACGTAAGATTGGAAGAGAATACAACAGGTTGTTATAATATTGCTTCTTTTAGTCTCATAATAACTACACCAACTCAGACAGCTACTAGCCAAGACATTGAAGAATGTGATGATAATGATGACCTATTAGACGATACTGCAGATTTTGACTTAAGTGCTCATACAAGTGTGGTGTTAGGAAGTCAAAACCCATCTAACTTTAACGTGACTTACCATACGTCTCAATCTGATGCTGACAACAACACAGATGCTTTACCAGACATCTATTCTACAGCTAGTACTACAATTTATGTAAGGGTTGAGGATGCTACATTACCAAACTGTTATGTTACTAACTCATTTAATTTGGTAGTTTTAGATGAAGTGACTGCAACAATTGAAACAAATGTATTCTATTATGACGACGATACCAACGAGTTTTTATTGTGTCCTGAAGCAGATTCTGGCACTTTGCTAACATTAGTCCCACAAGGTTTTAATGTTCAGGATGTTTCTATCCAGTGGTTATTAGATGGATTTGATATTACTGGAGCAACCGGATTATCCTATGAAGCTGTGTCGCCAGGAGATTATGCTGCTGTTATAACACTTAATGCCACAGGCTGTAGTTTTACCGTTTCAGATCTTACAGTTGTCGAACTAGAAAATTGTGTTATCCCGCAAGGTATTTCCCCAGGAGTATCAGTTGGCTTCAACGACACTTTTGATTTAAGATATTTTGACGTTACACGTTTAGAAATCTTTAATAGAAATGGAACGCTTGTATACTCTAGGGATAACTATACCAATGAATGGGTAGGCCAAACCAATGACGGCGAAGAGCTTCCAGTTGGTACGTACTTCTATACCATGGTATATGAAGGTGGTACAAAAACACGTAGTGCTTGGGTATACATTAACAGATAATCAACTAACTTGAATCAACTTAAAATAATGAAAAAACTCTCAATTATAGCGGTATTGCTCTTGGCTTTTCAAATGCATGGGCAACAAGATCCTCAGTACACGCAGTATATGTATAATATGAATATTATCAACCCTGCATATGCTGGTTCTAGGGAAAACCTCTCCTTTGGATTATTATACAGAAATCAATGGACAGCAATAGATGGTGGCCCAGAAACTGGAACATTTTTTGGTCATTCTCCAATTGGTAATAACCTTGGATTGGGTTTATCTCTAATTTCAGATCGAATTGGCCCCGTAACGGAAACCAATACTTATGTTGATGTGTCTTACACATTAAAATTTGGAGGAGAACATCGTTTAGCCTTCGGTGTTAAAGCTGGTGCAACATTTCATGATATAGATCTTACAAGTGGTAATGTTGATGTTATTGATCCCGGAGACCCCTTCTTTGGTATTGGAATCAATGAGACCACACCTAATATCGGTGCAGGTTTATTTTACTATACCAATAAATACTATATATCAGTATCGGTACCTAATATGTTATCTTCAGTGCATTTAGATTCTAATGGTAATAAAATTGGTTCTGAAACTCAACATTATTTTATAACTGGTGGTTATGTATTTGATTTGTCGCCTAATACTGAATTAAAGCCTTCTTTTATGGTTAAATCGGCTTTTGATGCGCCTACTTCTTTTGATGTTAACCTTAATGCAAGGTTTTTTAAGAAGTTTGAAATTGGAGCTTCCTATCGGTTAGATGATTCAATTTCCGGTTTAGTCAATTTTGCACTATCACCTTCTATAAGAGTGGGTTATGCCTATGATGCTGTATCTTCCGAGATTGAAGCATTTGCACCTGCATCCCATGAGGTTATGTTGCTATTTGATCTTAATTTCCCGAAACGTGTTTCTCGTTCACCTAGATACTTTTAATCCGTTAAGCTAAACAATTATGAAAAACTTAAAAATATTTTTATTTATTGCGTTGATGAGTAGTTTATGCTTAACTGCTCAGAACAGTGACACAAAAAAGGCTGATAAGCAATTTTCTAGATTTGAATTTGTTAAGGCAGCAGAGAGCTATAATAAACTTATTGAAAATGGTAAAGGTAGCCCTTATGTTTATGCGCAACTAGCAGAATCTTATTACAATATCTTTAGTACTGTTGAAGCTGAAAGATGGTATGCAAAGGCCTTAGAAACATCTAACGATCCAGAATTGATTTACAAATATTCGGAAATGCTTAAGGCTAATGGAAAGTATGAGGAGTCCAACCAACAAATGGAAAAATTCGCTTCGATGCGTCCTTCTGACAATAGAGCTACAGCATATAGAAAGAATCCTAATTATTTACCTAAAATCTTAGAACAAGGTAAAAAGTTTAACGTTCAAGATGCTGGTTTTAATTCTGAGCAATCAGATTTTGGTGGCACTATCTATGATGGTAAGCTATACATAGCTTCTGGTCGTAATGACAATCGTAAAACCTACGGATGGAATCAAGAACCTTTCTTGGATATTTATTCATTATCAAAAAACGCTGATGGTTCTTATCAGGCTGCTACATTATTAAATGACAAAATAAATACCAAATTTCACGAAGGATTGGTATCTTTTTCCCCAGATGGTAACACCATGTATTTTACAAGGGAAAGTTATTTTGAAAAAGACTTTCAAAAAGACTCATTAAGCAATGCCAGATTTGGGCAATTATATCTTTTTAAAGCTACAAAGTTAGGATCGGATTGGGATACTGTAGAGAGTTTATCCATCAACAGTGAAAATTATTCCGTAAAAAATCCTTCTGTTAGTCCTGATGGTAAAACCCTATATTTTTCATCGAATATGCCAGGAGGTTATGGTCTGTTCGACCTGTATAAAGCACCTATTAATGACGATGGTACAATTGGTGAACCAGAAAACTTAGGTCAAAAAATTAACACTGAAGGACAAGAAATGTTCCCTTATATTAGTAGTAATAACACACTCTATTTTTCATCTAATGGTCATTTAGGGCTTGGTGGAATGGACGTCTTTTATACTAAAGAAATTGATGGTAAAATGGCTCCTATTAGAAATGTGGGTATTCCTATTAATAGTAATGGTGATGATTTTGCATTTACAATAGATGAAGAATCAGAAGAAGGTTTTGTTTCTTCTAATAGAGATGGCGGGCAAGGTAGTGATGATGTCTATGCCTTTAAAAAATTACAACCGCTTTGTGATGTTCTTATAACAGCTACTGTCTTAGATGATACTACAAGAGAACCTTTAAGCGGTGCTTCAGTTTCTTTATACGATGCCCAAGGTAATAAAGTTGTATCCAAAACGAGTAACGAGCAAGGTGTTGCTGAATTTATTGTTGAATGCGAAAATGACGTTGAGCTAGAAGTGGTTATGGAAGACTTTGAAAGCAAAAAAGTTCAAGTAAGCGGAACAAGTGAAGAAGAATTAACCGTTCAGATTTCTTTAGACCCAATAGAGGAAATTATTAAGCCAGAAGAAATTGTCTTAAACCCAATTTATTTTGATTTCGACAAATCGAACATTACGGCTAAAGCTGCATTTGAATTAGACAAATTAATTCAAATCATGAACAAATATCCAGATTTAGTTATTAATGCTACATCGCATACAGACAGTAGAGGTTCTGATTCCTATAACAGAAGCCTTTCGCAACGTAGAGCCAAGAGTACACAGCAATATGTAATTTCTAAGGGTATTGATGAATCTCGTATCTCTGCTGAAGGAAAAGGTGAAAGTGAGCTTAAAGTAAAGTGTGGTTCTAACTGTACTGATGAAGAACATCAACAAAACAGACGTTCAGAATTCTTAATAGTTAGTGGAGGACCTCAAGCTCAAAAATAGTCTTGTTAATAAATCATTTATCAAAAAGCCTATCAAATTAACAAATGATAGGCTTTTTTAAGACTATCCACGTATTTTTAATATCTATTAATCAAACATTTATTAATGAAAAAAAAACTGCTCTTTTTGACACTATTAGGTTTTGCTCTCCAGATGACAGCTCAAAATCATGTACTTTCTTCAGGTTCAGACAGTGAGTCATCAGCAGGAAAAGTTACTTATTCTGTTGGCTTAATCCATTATAAGGAAGCAACAGGAACTGGTGGAAGTTTGTCTGTTGGATCGCAAATACCTTTCGAAGTTTCAGAAACCCTAAGTATAGACGAGTTTAATAATTTAACGCTTAAAGTTTTCCCAAATCCAACGGAGAATTTTTTGAACGTTCATTTAAATTCTGTGGATGACTTTACCTATCAAATTATAGACTTATCCGGTAGAACTGTAACATCTGGAGAGTTAAATACATTACAATCTAAAATCGAACTCACATCGCTCGAAACTTCAATTTACATCTTTAATATACTTAAAGATAATACCATTGTTAAATCTTTTAAAATTTCAAAAAAATAATCCATGAAAAACTTATACTTAACTGCTCTGTTATTCTTTATCTCTTTTGTTTCTTTTGCCCAAGCGCCCGAGTTAATGAGTTATCAAGCCTTAGTGCGCAATGCAAATGGTGACTTAATTCAAGACACGTCTGTTGGAATAAGAATTAGCATATTACAAAATTCAGAAACAGGAACAGCAGTGTATACAGAAACCCATACCGTTTCTACAAATGAAAATGGATTAGTTACTTTGTCTATAGGTTCTGGTTCAACTTCTGATGACTTCGCTTCCATTGATTGGGGCGATGGAACTTACTATATAAAATCTGAAACCGACCCGACAGGTGGCACCAATTACACCATTGAAGGTACTAGCCAGTTATTGAGTGTGCCATATGCTTTGTACGCTAAAAATTCAGGGGACAGTTCGAATAATACAAGCAACCCTGTCTCATCCGAAGAAGCTAGTTCAAGTTTTGCCTTTTCCGATAACATTAGTGATACAACCTATGCATTAAGTATTTCTACAGGCACGTGGGTAGCTCAAAGTGGTTCAGGAACTATTGTCGCTTCTAATGGAAATTTTGCATTTTCAGACAGTATCAGTGATGATACATACGTTTTTGATCAATCAGAAGGTGCTTGGATAAGTCAAAGTGGTTCTGGAACTATAATTGGATCTGGTGGAAATTTTGCGTTTTCTGATAGTATCAGTGACACGACTTATGCTTTCAGTCAATTTACAGGAACTTGGATTAGTCAAAGTGGCTCAGGGTCTATGATAGGCTCTAATGGAAATTTTGCGTTTTCTGACAGTATCAGTGATACAACCTACGCTTTCAATCAATATACAGGCACTTGGGTAAGTCAAAGTGGAAGTGGTTCGCTAGTAGCCTCTAATGGTAGCTTTGCATTTTCAGATAGTATTAGTGATATGACTTATGCTTTCAATCAATCTACGGGCACATGGGTTGGTCAAAGTGGTTCTGGATCAATTGTTGGTTCAAATGATTAAATGATAGAAAGCTAAAGCAACTTAAAATCTAGATTAATAACGCTCTGATTTCTCAGAGCGTTATTTGTTATCTCAATGGAAACCCTTTCGCTGCCCACCAAGGATGGACTTCTATTACCAATCGGCCTGCTTTAACCATTGGGTCGGCATTGGCTAAACTGTCTGCCATTTGTAGGGTAGGTACGTTGTATATGGTAATACCTTTAATATCACCATCATCACCAAAAGGTCCTGAAATATCGGCATATCCCAACTCGTACATTTTGCCTAAATGTGCCAAATGTTCGTTTTGTAATTTGGATGCTTCCTCCTCATTTTGATTACGTATTGGCCCTCGTTTTAAAAATGCAATAAAGTACTGCTGCATCAATGTAGTGTCATTGGTCTTTTCATCGACGTAATCGAAAACTTGGTAGCCTTTATCCACAAGTTTTGCTTTTATTTCAGCAATAGACTGTTCTTTAATAGTTTCAATATCCGCTGTAGCCTCATTAGCTAATTCCTCTGCACCTATCTTTTTATCTTCATTATTGCAAGACACAAGAACACAAAACACTAATAGCGCTAAGATTATTCTTTTCATTATTTCCAATATTTATAAGGTTGTTTACTTAATTGCGAGTTATAATATCTAATATCACCTGTAACTTCCTTCCCTAACCATTTAGGTTTCTCAAAAGCCTCTTCTTTTGATTGTAGCTCAATTTCAGCAATAATTAAACCCTCGTTATCACCAAAAAACTCATCAATCTCAAAAATATGGTCACCAGATTTTACCTCATAGCGTATTTTATCAATAATAGGTTTTTCACGTAGTTCTAATAGTGATTCAGCTTCTTGTTTAGAGATTTCCTTTTCCCATTCAAAACGTGATAAACCATCATCGGAAGATTTTCCTTTTACCGTTATATAGCCTGTATCCTCTTTTAGCCTTATACGCACCGTTCGTTCTTTATGTGTATTCAAAAAACCTTGCTTGATAACATAGCTTTTTAAAGCTTCTTCTTTAAATTTTTCTGACGTTACTAAAAACTTACGTTCAATCTCTTCAGCCAAAACAGCTAAGATTTAAGGTGATTAATGCCTAAATTTACATTATGATTGACGATTTACCAATAAGAAAGATAATTCATATCGATATGGATGCCTTTTATGCCTCTGTAGAGCAAATGGATAATCCCGAACTTAAAGGTAAACCTATTGCTGTTGGCGGTGGTAGCAAAAGAGGCGTGATTAGCGCTGCAAGTTATGAAGCCCGTAAATATGGCGTAAAAAGTGCTATGTCTGGCCGCTTAGCGGAAAAACTTTGCCCTCATCTAATATTTGTTAGACATCGTTTTGATCGCTACAAGGAAATTTCTAATCGTGTCCGAAGCATTTTTTTTGATTATACCGACTTAGTAGAGCCCTTATCATTAGATGAAGCCTATCTCGATGTTACTGAGAATAAAATAGGGTTACCTAGTGCCACTTTAATTGCCCAGAAAATAAGACAACGCATTTTTAATGAGATTGGACTAACAGCTTCCGCTGGTATTTCCATTAACAAATTTATTGCTAAGGTAGCGAGCGATTATAATAAACCCAATGGACAAAAAACCGTAAACCCAGAGGATGTTATACAGTTTTTGGAAGATTTGGATATTAGAAAGTTTTATGGCGTTGGTAAGGTGACAGCAGAAAAAATGTATCAAAAAGGCATTTTTACTGGTAAAGATTTAAAATCTAAAAGCCTAGACTATTTAGACAATAACTTTGGTAAGTCTGGTCGTTATTATTACCATGTGGTACGTGGCATTCACAACAGTGAAGTAAAACCCAACCGAATACGAAAGTCTTTAGCCGCAGAACGCACCTTTAGTGAGAATTTGTCTTCTGAAATCTTTATGCTCGAAAAATTGGAGCAAATTGCTGAAGAGGTTTCAAGACGATTAGATAAAAGTGAAGTCGCAGGAAAAACAGTTACTTTAAAAATAAAGTATAGCGACTTTACATTGCAAACAAGAAGTAAAACCTTGCCCTATTACATAAGTGACAAAGCTATTATTCTAGAAACAGCGAAAGATTTACTATACCAAGAAAAGCTCAATAATTCGGTACGGCTTTTGGGTATTTCACTCTCTAATCTAAATACGGATAAATCCACCTTGAATAAAGCTTCTGTAGATGAAAAAAAATCTGTCAGCGTACAGTTAAAGTTTGATTTTTAATGTATTAAATTTATAACCTTAAAGCTAATCCTAAAAAATGTTTCAATCAAAATTCTTCTCTTCAAAAAATCTATTAGACTGGAATATTGAATACAATCTTGGCTTACAGAATAGATTACTGAAAAAAGACGAATTACTACTCGAAGCTGGACAACGATGCGATTACTTTTATTTTGTCTTAAAAGGTTTCCTGCGTGTTTACTATCTTGATATTGATGGAAACGAAATCACCCATTGGTTTTCACCAAAAGACACAACTATCACCTCACCATTCAGCTATTTTAATAAGGAAGAGAATATTCTTTTCATTCAGGCTTTAGAAGAAACGGACGTTTTGCTCATCTCTTCAGACCAGCTTAATACTGTTATTGAAAATGTACCTTCCGCCAATAAAGAAGCCCGAAAGTTGCTTGCAGAATTTGCAATGACCTTTAGCCGAAGAGTAATGGAAATACATACAAAAACTGCCGAATCTAGATATCTCAAGCTCATGGCAGAACACTCTACCATTTTTCAAAAAGCTAAACTATCTCATATTGCTTCCTTTTTAGGTATCACTCAACAAAGCTTAAGCAGAATCAGAAAAAATATCTGACACATCGTTTTTTACCATAGGGTAAATATTTCATCGATTGCACCCAATAATTTTGTGGTATCGTTTTAAGTTAAAAATCGAATCACAATGAAAACAACAGCATTAATTACAGGAGCAGCAAGCGGCATCGGGAAAGAATTTTCTCGTATTCACGCTGCTAAAGGTGGCGACATCGTTGCCGTTGACATGAACGCTGAAGGGCTTAAATCCTTAAAAAGCGAATTAGAAAACCAATTTGGTACAACGGTTTACACCATTGTTAAAAATCTTACCGAATTATCCGCACCACAAGAAATCTATGATGAGTTAAAAAACAGTAATATTAAAATAGATTACCTCATTAATAACGCGGGCTTTGGTGGCGTTGGTGCATTTCACGAAAGAAACTGGAACACAGATTTGGCAATGATTCAGGTAAACGTATTGGCACTTACGGCATTGACCAGACAATTCTTACCAGATTTTATTGCTCGCGATTCTGGAAAGATATTAAATGTATCATCTACAGTGAGTTTAATCCCAGGCCCATTTCAAGCTGTATATTTTGCAACTAAGGCCTTTGTAACGTCCTTTAATAGATCTATATATGGTGAATTAAGCGGCACCAATGTATCTTCTACGGCAGTATTGCCAGGTGCTACAAAAACAGCATTTGGTGATCACTCTGGGATGAATAAAACCGCTATTTACAAAAAGCCAGCAAGCGCAGCCGATGTTGCCTTAGAAGGTTACAACGCCATGGAAAAAGGAGAGGTTGAAGTCATTGCCGGATTAGGTTTCAACCAAAGATTAGAACTAAGACTTGCACCATTTTTATCGGCAAAATCTTTAATCAATAGAATTAAAAAGCAATCGGCAGTTAATTAATTATACTGCATCAAAAATATAGAAATCATGACCACACAAACACCCCTTTCAATAGAACAATTTGAGAAAGACGTCAATCAATTAGTAAACAACCAAAGAGCGTATTTTAACAGTAACGCTACACGCTCCGCAGAGTTTAGATTGAAGCAACTAAAAAAGCTAAAGGCCTTACTATTAGAGCACGAGGAAGAAATGCACCAAGCCATATTTAAAGACTTTGGTAAATCTAAATATGAAAATCAGTTAACCGAGTTTTTTCCGTTAATTGATGAGATTAATCTAACCATAAAAAATCTCAAAAAATGGATGCAGCACAAAAGTGTTAGAACCAATTTGCTAAACTTCCCGGCAAAAAGCTATTTAGTACCAGAACCTTTAGGTGTTACTTTAGTTATTGGTGCATGGAACTTTCCGTACAACCTATCTTTAACACCAATGGTTGGGTCTATGGCCGCAGGTAATACTACGATTTTAAAACCTAGTGAGCTTCCTGTAGAAACCAGTAAAATAATGACTAAAATTATCAACGAAAATTTTGATCCAAATTACTTATGCGTTGTAGAAGGTGCCATCCCAGAAACCACGGCATTACTAAAACAACGTTACGATAAGATATTTTTTACAGGTAGTCCAATGGTCGGTAAAATCGTTAATAAAGCTGCTGCTGAACACCTAACCAATGTTACCTTAGAGCTAGGAGGTAAAAACCCTGCTATCTTTCATAAAGACGCTGCTTTAAAGATTGGTGTTAAACGTATGATCTGGGCAAAATTCGTCAACTCTGGCCAGTTTTGTATTACTACCGATTACGCCTTGGTACATAAAGACATTAAAGAAGAGTTTTTAAAGTTGACCATACAAGAAATTGAAAAGGGTAATTTCTCTGAAGAAAACAATAACTATGTTCAGATAATTAACAGCAGAAACTTTGATCGTGTGGTGAATCTTATTGACCCAGAAAAGGTACATTATGGTGGTGGTTATAATCGTGAGGATCGAAGAATTCAACCTACCATATTAACTGAAGTAAATTTAGATGACAAGGTAATGCAAGAAGAGATTTTTGGACCCTTATTACCAGTCATTGAATATGAAACCATAGATGAGGCCTTTGACATCATTAAACGTTTTGAAAAACCATTGGCAGCTTATTTATTCTCTGATAGCAACGCTATAAAAGACCGCTTTTTGAATGAAATTCCGTTTGGTAGCGGTGGTATTAACGACTGCGTTATGCAAGTATCTAATCCTAATATACCTTTTGGTGGAGTTGGTCATAGTGGTATGGGTCGTTATCATGGTAAGTATAGTTTTGAGTGCTTTTCACATTTTAAAGGAGTGCTTGATAAACCTACCGTTATAGAAACCAATTTAAAATACTATGGTTATAGCGAAAAGCGCATGAAGATTATGAAAGCCTTAAGTTAACCGTCATTATTAAATTTAAAAATAAACTACTAGGAGTTGCCTTACATCAACAAGTTAAGGCAACCTGTAACCCCAAAATCTATGAAAGATTTAGTTAGTAAACAGGAGGTCAAAAGAAAACTTGTTTTTGCTTTAATTATGGGAATGATAACTACGGGTATTATTTCTTTCGCGTTAATAGCTATTAATTTAGGGATAACTGAAAGTTTTCTAAAAACCTGGATAAAATCGTGGATATTGGCTTATGTATTTGTCATTCCAGCAATATTATTTATTGCGCCATGTGTAGAACGCCTTGTTAGTCGTTTGGTATAATTGTTCTTTCTTTAGTGATGAAGTAATTGTTGAAGTTGCTCAAAGAGAGTGGCAGCAGAAGGCACGCTCCTATAGCTGTTATAGAAGAGTGGAACGCTTAAATATAAATTTTTATATTAAAAGCTACAACTCTCAATTTCAGTAACACGTAGTGTATTTACCATACCTTTGGCTTGTATTGGCATTGCTGCTAAGCTAATAAGCATATCTCCCACTTCGAGATAGCCTTTTTTACAGGCTATAGCATTAACGTCTTCTATGGTTTCGTCCGTGCTTACAAATCGATCATAATAAAATGCTTCAACGCCCCAGAGCAAACTCAATTGTGTCAGAATTCGCGTGTTAGAAGTGAAAACCAATATGTGCGCCTTTGGTCTCCAAGCCGATATTTGAAAAGCGGTATATCCACTATTGGTCAAAGTAGAAATGGCTTTGGCATTGATTTCGTTGGCCATATTTGCCGCATGATAGCATATAGACTTTGTAATATAACGTTTAGTACGTATATGAGGTGGCGATTGCGGTACTTCAATTAATGGGGAGTCTTCCACACTACGAATGATGTTCGCCATCTGTCTAATAACCTGTACTGGATATTGACCAACAGACGTTTCACCAGACAACATTACGGCATCGGCACCATCCATAACGGAGTTAGCGACATCATTGACCTCTGCACGTGTCGGAGTTAAGCTTGTAATCATGGTCTCCATCATCTGTGTAGCAATGATTACGGGTATCCTAGCACGCTTAGCTCTAAGCACCAATTGCTTCTGGATAAGTGGTACTTCCTGAGCAGGAATCTCCACACCCAAATCACCTCGAGCTACCATCAAACCATCACAATAAGCAACTATTTTATCGATATTCTCAACAGCTTCGGGCTTTTCTATCTTGGCTATAATCGGAATTTTATAATCGCTATGTTCCTTGATTAATTCCTCTAATTGTATTAAATCCTCTGCATGCCTAACAAAAGACAAGGCAATCCAATCAACGCGCTGTCCAATGGCAAAAATGGCATCGTCTATATCTTTCTCGGTTAAGGCTGGTTGAGAAATATTAGTGTTCGGTAGATTAACTCCTTTTTTGGATTTTAAGGGTCCTCCCTGAAGTACTTTTGCTTTTACTTCAGATGTCCCATCCGTAGAAACAACTTCGAAGATTAGCTTACCGTCGTCTAACAATATACGCTCACCAGGCTTGGCATCCTGAGGAAAGTTCTCATAGGTCATATAAACACGTTCCTTTGTCCCTTCAAATCGTTCTCCTGTAGCGAAAATTATTTCATCCCCTTCATTGACGATGACATCTCCCTTCATAGTGCCAACACGCAGTTTCGGCCCTTGTAAATCTGCCAAAATTGATGCATTGTAGCCATGCTCGGCATTAAGCGCTCTTATCATTTTAATACGCTCCTCAACATCTTTATAATCTGCATGGGAAAAATTGATTCTAAAAACATTGGCACCTTCCTCTAGCATCGCCTTTAAAATTTCCTTATTGCTGGTTGCAGGGCCTAAGGTGGCTACTATTTTTGTTTTTTTATTTGACATTAATTCAAAAGATTAAATGGTCTTTAGATTTTATTTGTGATGGATTTACCGAATAACTGGTTACAATCTGCTGAATATTCTGCAGTTTATGTAAAATTAATTTATCATTTATGTTCTGTATTTCATCTGAAATTTTAATAAAGTAATCTACACTTTTATGTTCTGGAACAAGATTAAAAATCTTTATGACTTTGTCTTCAGACTGAAATAGACCAGTACTGTATAAGCTATCCTCTTCTTTTTTGCAAACGTTAGATACTAAATTCCAAGTAACATATTGCGAGGCATTATTCCATTCAAAAATACTGTATGATGACTTTAAATACTCAAAATCCAAATCGTTTGATTTCCGTTTTAAATTAAGTCCTAAACTTTGGTTGAGTAAATAAGCCAAACGGTAATCTTCTAGCCCACAATGAATCGCAATAAGTTTGTAGGTATCGTCATAAAAATCATCAACCAGAAGTTTATGTAAAGCCATACAGTTACAACTTTGAGTGGTAAATATAGTATAATAATAGGTTGATTATGTCAACTTTTGGTTAATCTTGTTGCTTAAAACCTACGAAAACGTTGTAGTAAAATAGGATTTAAAAATAAACTTAAATATCGATACAATCAGATATGCTTGGTGATTTGTTTCTGAAATGCAAAAAATGCACGTTTTGATGCTTTTTCTTCTGCTTTCTTCTTGGAAGTTGCCCTTGCTTTGGATACCACTTTGTCATTGATACTTAGCTTAACTGAAAAATGCTTTAACTCGTCATTTCCTGTATCCTCATAGACCTCATAGTCAAAGGTGTTTTTCTCTTTTTGACACCATTCTATCAATAAACTTTTATAGCTAATAACCTTTCCTTCTAGGGTTTCGATATCAACATGAGGGTTAATAACACGCTTGTATAAGAAATTTTCACAAACCTTATAACCTTTATCTAAATAGATGGCCCCTACTAAGGCTTCAAATAAATTGCCATGAATATTATTACCAAAATTAGATTTAGGGATTCTACTTTGCACTAAGCCTATGAGATTCAATTCTTTACCCAACTCATTGAGGTGTTCTCTGCTTACCACCTTAGAACGCATTTTGGTGAGATAACCTTCATCTCCATGAGGTACCTGTTCATAGAGATAGGCAGCAATAACTGAACTTATCATAGCATCTCCCACAAATTCCAGTCTTTCATAGTTAATTGGATTCCCCTTTTTATCCTTTATATTCATGGAACGATGCGTAAAGGCTTTTATGTAAAGAGATTGGGATTTTGGCTTAAAACCCAAAATCTTTTTTAGTTGTAAAAAAAAATTCCCGTCTTGTTCAGTACGGGAATTCTTTAATATGTTACGAATGAAACCCATTCGGGATTTAATCTAGCTTTTTAAATAATACACAAGCGTTGTGACCGCCAAATCCAAATGTATTACTCATTGCGACTTTAATATCTCGTTTCTGAGCTTTATTGAGCGTCAAATTCAATTCTGGGTCTATGCTTTCGTCAACCGTTTCGTGGTTAATTGTAGGTGGAACCATACTGTTTTCTATGGCCAAAATCGAAGCAATAGCCTCAATGGCTCCTGCTGCGCCCAACAAATGGCCTGTCATAGACTTGGTAGAATTAATATTGATATTTTTAGCATGGCTGCCAAACACTTCTGATATAGCTTTCAATTCAGCAACATCACCTAATGGCGTGGATGTGCCATGTGTATTAATATGATCTACATCTTCAGGGTCTAAGCCCGCATTTTCTAAACAATTCTTCATTACTGCAACAACGCCTATTCCATCTGGATGTGGAGCTGTCATATGATAAGCATCAGAGGATAAACCACCACCAATAACCTCGGCATAGATTTTAGCTCCTCTGGCTTTGGCATGTTCGTATTCCTCGAGGATAATAGCACCTGCACCTTCACCTAATACAAAACCATCACGATTAGCATCAAACGGTCTTGAAGCGGTCTCGGGACTATCGTTTCTTGTAGACATCGCATGCATGGCATTAAAACCACCCATACCTGCAATAGTAACAGCAGCTTCACTTCCACCAGTAATAATAACATCACAATGCCCTAAACGAATAGTATTTAGTGCATCGATAAGAGAATTTGCAGACGAGGCACACGCTGAAACAGTTGTATAATTTGGCCCCATAAAGCCATGCTTTATAGAAATGTTCCCTGGAGCAATGTCCGCAATCATCTTTGGGATAAAGAATGGGTTAAATCTTGGAGTACCATCCCCTTTGGCATAATTTAGGACTTCTTCCTGAAAGGTTTCAAGACCACCTATTCCAGCTCCCCAAATAACACCTACCCTATATTTGTTTATTGTGTCTAGATCTAGATTCGCATCTGCAATAGCTTCATCTGAAGCCACCATAGCATATTGCGAAAATTTATCCATCTTACGTGCTAACTTTCTATCAATAAAGTCAGTAACATTGAAATTTTTTACTTCACAAGCGAACTGTGTTTTGAACTTTTCAGCATCAAAATGTGTAATTGGGGCAGCGCCACTTTTCCCATTGACAAGACCATCCCAATATTCATCTTTGGTATTGCCAATTGGTGTAAGTGCACCTAAACCAGTAACTACGACTCGCTTTAATTCCATAAAAATAAAGTCTTATTTTGCTTCTTCTATATAAGAGATAGCTTGACCAACTGTTGCAATGTTTTCAGCTTGATCATCTGGGATTTGAATATCAAATTCTTTTTCAAATTCCATGATTAATTCTACAGTATCTAGTGAATCTGCACCTAAGTCGTTAGTGAAGCTCGCTTCAGTTACAACTTCGTTTTCATCAACACCTAATTTGTCTACGATAATCGCTTTTACTCTTGATGCAATGTCTGACATAATCTTTTAATTTTAAGTTTTAATTAGACCGCAAAAATAAAAAACTTTATTTTAAAAATCATCTTTACCGATAAAATGTGCACTTTAGTGCAAAAATTCGGCAGAAGTCTTTTTGTTTTGTGCCTAATTGTAAATTATTATTCTTTTTTTTGTTTTTGAACTTTATGAAGATTGCAATTATATATGAAACGTGTAGTAATTTTTGCGTCCGGTAGCGGAAGTAATGCTGAAAATTTAATTCGGTTTTTTCAAAATAGTGACCATGCTTCTGTTGTTCAGGTATTGACCAACAATCCTCATGCCAAAGTATTAGAACGATGTAAAATTCTAAAAATTAGCGCTTTATCTTTCAATAGAATTGCATTCTCTAAGTCAAATGATGTGCTCAATATTTTAAGAATTAACCAACCAGATTTAATTATTCTTGCTGGTTTTCTTTGGAAATTTCCTGAATTCATTTTAAATGAATTCAAAAATAAAGTCATAAATATTCACCCAGCCCTTTTACCAAAATATGGTGGAAAAGGCATGTATGGTATGCATGTTCACAAAGCTGTAGTTGCCAATAAAGAAGCCGAAACTGGGATTACCATTCACTATGTCAATGAAAATTATGATGAGGGAGCTATTATTTTTCAAGCAAAATGCGAGGTTTTACCTATAGAATCCGCTGAAGAGGTAGCTGCCAAGATACACGAATTGGAGATGGAGTATTTTCCTTTGGTAGTCGAGAAATTGCTGGGCACTGAGGCTCTCGAAGTGCCCTTTAAAAAAGATTTATTGTGACTTCGAGAGCCTCAGTCACCATCAAAATGAGCAAAAAGAAAACAAAATACTACACCGTCTGGAAAGGTCACAATACTGGAGTCTTTGAATCTTGGGAAGATTGTAAGGCCCAGATTAAAGATTTTAAGGGAGCGCAATACAAATCGTTTTCAACCTTTGAAGCTGCCAAAAAAGCTTATAAAGAAGGTCCTAATGATTATATTGGAAAATCTAAAACATTTAAAAGCGAGCTTTCGGACGAGCAACTTAAAAAAATCGGATCACCCAACCTCAACTCTATTTGTGTTGATGCCGCTGTAAGTGGTAACCCAGGTAAGATGGAATATAGAGGTGTCGATACCAAAACCAAAAGACAACTATTTATCCAAGGTCCTTTTGAAGAAGGCACTAATAATATAGGAGAGTTCTTAGCCATTGTTCACGGTTTAGCTTTTTTAAAACAGCACAAAAGCAATCGCATTATTTACACGGACTCAAAAACGGCTATGAGTTGGGTACGAAAAAAAACATGCAATTCTAAGCTAGAACGTACTGAAAACAACAAACCTTTATTTGAGTTGGTTGACCGCGCAATAAAATGGCTAAAAACCAATGAGTACCAAACCACAATTGTTAAATGGGAAACCAAAGCCTGGGGAGAGATTCCTGCAGATTTTGGAAGAAAATAATCGCATTGTATTGTTATAGAGTGTTATTTTATAAGGAATATATTTTATGTACTTTTGCACCTTAAATTAAAATTGCATTAATGGGCAAATTAGTGATTGTCGGAACTTTAGCATTTGATGCTATAGAAACCCCTTTTGGTAAAACTGACAAAATTCTTGGTGGAGCTGCTACTTTTATTGGTTTGGCCGCATCTCAATTTAAAGTGGATTGTGCTGCAGTTTCAATCGTTGGTGATGACTTCCCTCAGGATTATTTAGATCTTCTGTCAGGAAGAGGTGTAAATCTTAAAGGTGTTGAAATTGTTAAAGGAGGGAAAACCTTTTTTTGGAGTGGTCGTTACCATAATGATATGAACTCTCGAGATACTTTAGTTACCGAATTAAATACACTTGCTGATTTTAATCCTGTTGTTCCTGAGGACTACCTCAATGCTGAAGTTGTAATGCTTGGGAATTTACACCCTGCTGTACAAATGAGCGTCTTAAACCAAATGACGACAAAACCTAAAATGGTAATTTTAGACACCATGAATTTCTGGATGGATAGTGCTCTAGAAGATTTACATAAAGTAATGCAGCATATCGATGTGATTACTATTAATGATGAAGAGGCCAGACAATTAACAGGCGAATATTCATTGGTCAACGCAGCCAGTAAAATTCATAAAATGGGCCCTCAATTCGTAGTTATTAAAAAGGGAGAGCACGGGGCCTTATTGTTCAATGAAGACAATGTGTTCTACGCGCCAGCATTGCCATTAAGAGAAGTCTTTGATCCGACCGGAGCAGGAGATACTTTCGCAGGAGGTTTTGCTGGGTACTTAGCAAGAACAGAAGATTATTCATTTGAAAATATGAAAAATGCCATTATATATGGATCCACAATGGCTTCTTTTTGTGTAGAAAAGTTTGGCACAGAACGTATGGTGGATCTTAAAGCCGATGAAATCCGTAAACGTTTGCAACAATTTAAGAATTTAACACAATTCGATATAAGACTAACTTAAACCAACGCGCTTCTGAATAAGCGCGTTTTTTTATTACTTACAATGAGTGATGCTATAAAACATGAGTGCGGTATTGCACTTATAAGACTATTAAAACCGTTAGAATACTACAAGGAAAAATACGGAAGTGCATTTTATGGGGTGAATAAAATGTACTTAATGATGGAGAAGCAACACAACCGTGGGCAAGATGGTGCGGGTTTTGCCAGTATAAAATTAGACACAAATCCCGGAGAGCGTTATATAAGTCGAATACGTTCTATCGAACAGCAACCTATTCAAGATATTTTTTCGCAAATCAATGAGCGCATCAACGATGAAATAACAAAGCATCCTGAATATAAAGACGATGTTGCTCTTCAAAAAAGAAACATTCCTTATGTGGGTGAATTACTGCTTGGCCATGTACGTTATGGAACATTCGGTAAAAACAGTGTTGAAAGTGTTCACCCTTTTTTAAGACAAAATAACTGGATGCACAGAAACCTAATTGTTGCGGGTAATTTTAATATGACCAATGTTAATGAGCTTTTCAACAACTTGGTTGATATTGGTCAGCACCCAAAAGAAAAGGCAGATACCATCACCGTGATGGAGAAGATAGGTCATTTTTTAGATGATGCAGTGGCCAAAATATATAAGGATTTAAAGAAAGAGGGCTATTCTAAAATTGAATGTTCACCACTTATTGCAGAACGTTTAAAACTAAGTAAGATTTTAAAACGTGCTGCCAAAAATTGGGATGGAGGCTATGCTATGGCTGGATTATTAGGTCATGGTGATTCGTTTGTATTGAGAGACCCTGCAGGTATAAGGCCTACCTACTATTATAAAGATGATGAAGTGGTGGTCGTCGCTTCAGAACGTCCTGTTATTCAAACCGTATTCAATGTTCCTTTTGAGGACGTTATAGAATTAGATCCAGGACACGCTATCATTACCAAAAAATCGGGCAAAACAGAAGTAACTAAAATACTCGAACCCTTAGAAAGAAAAGCGTGTTCTTTTGAACGCATTTATTTTTCAAGAGGAAGTGATGCAGAAATCTACAAAGAACGAAAAGAACTTGGTAGGTTATTAATGCCAAAAGTACTTGAGGCTATTGATAACGACACTCAAAATACTGTTTTTTCTTATATTCCAAATACAGCAGAAACCTCTTTCTTTGGAATGATAGATACAGTTGAGGAGCACCTTAATCATAAAAAGACACAAACTATACTTAGTGGACGAAGAGAATTATCCGCAGAGAAAGTAGAGGAAATTTTATCTGAGAGGCCACGAATTGAAAAAATTGCCATCAAAGATGTTAAGCTAAGAACTTTTATTACAGAAGATAGTAGTAGAGATGATTTGGTAGCGCACGTTTATGATGTGACTTACGGAGTTATAAAACCAACGGACAACTTAGTAATCATAGATGATAGTATTGTAAGAGGAACGACGTTGAAGAAAAGTATCATTAAAATGATGGACAGGCTTAACCCCAAGAAAATCATTGTTGTCTCTTCAGCACCACAGATACGTTATCCGGATTGCTACGGTATAGATATGGCCAATCTCGAAAGCCTAGTGGCTTTTAGAGCAGCTTTAGAATTATTAAAAGACCATAACCTATATCATATTGTAGAAGAGGTATATCAAAAATGTCTCGAGCAAGTAGATTTAAAGGACAAAAACGTAGTGAACTATGTTAAGGAGATTTACGATAATTTCACGGACGAACAGATATCCGATAAAATAGCTGAGCTACTAAGTGATGACGCTGTCAACTCTGACGTAAAAATAATTTTTCAACCTGTAAAAAACCTCCATAAGGCTTGCCCTAAAAATTTAGGTGATTGGTATTTTACAGGTAATTATCCAACGGACGGAGGAAACAGAGTTGTCAATAGAGCCTTCATAAATTTCTACGAAGGAAATAAGGAACGTGCATACTAATTAGCGTTTAATCCGAAAAAATGTGCATTTTACCCAAGAAAAATGCATTTCGTCCAATATATGTATCGTTTTAACAAATAACATTTACATTGGTATCACCATAACATAAGTAGGTTAAGTTCATGGTAGATTTGGGGCAAAAAAAGGTGAACAGTGTTCACCTTTTTTTATGGAGTTAATTAAAGTATTGCTTTAAGTAATTTAATAAATCGTAGAACCATTTTAGAACATAATTGTTGCTTATTACAGTAGTTTCCACGCTTAGACTAATATATAGGTCGTTTATCCAAAAAATTTAATAGTTGAATTAATGTAAACTTATATTTGATTCACCATAACATAAGTAGGTTAAGTTTATGGTAGATTTGGGGCAAAAAAGGTGAACTTTCTGTTCACCTTTTTTCATTTTATGGCATAAAAAAACCAAGTTTTTCAACTTGGCTTTTTAGTTTTAAAAGGGAATTTATAATTATTTTGCTTCAGCATAACGACGCTCAACTTCATTCCAATTAATGACCTTAAAGAAGGCCGCAATATAATCTGGACGTCTATTTTGGTAGTTTAGATAATAAGCATGCTCCCAAACATCCAATCCTAAAATTGGTGTACCTCCGCAGGTTACTCCAGGCATTAATGGATTGTCTTGGTTTGGAGTAGAACATACCTCAACTTTTCCACCTTTATGTACACATAGCCAGGCCCAACCAGACCCAAACTGTGTTGCTGCAGCTTTGGAAAATGCCTCAATAAAAGCATCCTTAGAACCAAACTCTGCTTCTATAGCGTCTTTTAACTCACCAGACAAATAACCCCTGTCTTCAGGATTCATTACATCCCAAAATAGCAAATGGTTATAAAAACCTCCTCCATTATTTCTTACACCAGCATTACCCATATCTAAATTGGTTAAAATATCTTCGATAGACTTTCCTTCTAAATCTGTGCCTTCAATTGCAGCATTTAGCTTCGTAGTGTAACCATTATGATGCTTAGAGTGATGGATTTCCATTGTGCGAGCATCGATATGTGGTTCTAATGCATCGTACGCATATTTTAATTTTGGTAATTCAAATGCCATGATTTTTTGTTTTAAGTATTAGTAATTTAACTTTAACAAATTTACAATATTGAGAACAAGATGTTCCTAATAAATTATTAAGATTACCTATTTTGGTATAAAATTTTTCTTTTGCAAAATTCCACATTCAAAATATATAATGCATCCGCAGGTAGCGGTAAAACCTTCACCATTGCGAAGTCATTTATTAAAATTTTGGTGCAATCCAAAAACCCCGAACAGTTTAAATACATTTTAGCCATAACCTTTACTAACAAAGCAGTTGGTGAAATGAAAGAACGCATTTTAGAAATGTTTCGATTATTTACCGACAACAAAAGCCTTAACAAACCGAATGCTATCTTCGTTGCTATTTGTGAAGAACTCTCTATTTCGCCCGAATATCTTCATACCAAATCCAAGCAGATTTTAAAACATATAATGCACAACTATGGTGCCTTTGATATTTCTACCATTGATGGGTTTACACATAGAGTTATTAGAACCTTTGCACACGATTTAAAACTCCCCGTAAATTTTGAAGTTGAGCTAGAGGAGGAACGTTTGTTGAACGAAGCCGTTGACAGCTTAATATCAAAAGCAGGAAGCGATACAATATTGACAAATACCCTAGTTGATTTTGCCATAGAAAAGGCTGACGATGATAAGAGTTGGGATATTAGTTACGACTTTAAGAAAATAGCCAAGTTGCTCATAAGCGAAAATGACTTAACAGCTATTGAGACTTTAAGCAACAAAACCATTGCAGATTTTAAACTCTTAAAAACAAAACTAATAAAGGACATTACCATACTTGAAAATGATATTGTAGAAATTGCAAAGACTACCTTGACCTTAATAGAAGAGTGTGGTTTGCAAAACGATGATTTTAACAGAAAATCCTTACCTAATTATTTTAAGAGCTTAGAGCAAAAGAATTTTAATGTACGCTTTGAGTCTGCTTGGCAAACCGACTTAATAGAAGGGCTTCCTATTTATCCTAAACGTGTTACCTCAAGTATTGCCTCGATAATTGAAGATATTCAACCTAGCTTAATTGAGGCGTTTGTAAAAACAAAAACCAAAATTTTTGAACTCAAACTCAAAAAAGGTTTTCATAAAAACATCACACCGCTTTCGGTATTAAATGCCATTCAAACTGAATTGAATCAATTAAAGGAAGCGCAGAATAAAATGCTGATTTCAGAATTTAATAAAATCGTTAGCAACAAAATCAAAGGTCAGCCAACCCCTTTTATTTATGAACGATTAGGTGAAAAATACAAGCACTATTTTATTGACGAGTTTCAGGATACTTCACAAATGCAATGGGAAAACTTGGTGCCACTTTTAGACAATGCCCTTTCCACTTCAAATGGTTCTGCAATGTTGGTGGGCGATGTCAAACAAGCCATTTATAGATGGCGTGGAGGTGTTGCAGAACAATTCATCAACCTTTATAATAAAACAAGAAATCCATTTCAGATTGAGGCTGAAGTCTTATCATTAGATACTAATTACAGAAGCGCAAGAGAAGTCATAAACTTTAATAACGGATTCTTTCGGTTCTTAAGCGAAAATTACTTTAGTAGTGAAGGCTATTCTGATTTGTATAAGAATGCTGGACAATACACCCATAGAGATTATGAAGGCTACGTAAATATTGAATTTCTAAATATTTCTAAGGAAGATGATGATAACGAGCTATATGCGAATAAAGTGTATGAAACAATCATCCAATGTTATCAACAAGGATATGTGGCTAACGATATTTGTGTTATTGTTAGAAAGCGAAAACAAGGGATCTCTATTGCCAATTACCTCAGTGAAAAGGGAATGAAAATTACCTCTTCGGAAACATTACTTTTAAAAAATTCTGATAAAATACAATTTATTGATTCGTTTTTAAAATTATTACTTCAACCTACTAACGATAGCTTAAAAGTTAATATACTGTCATTCTTAGCTGAACTATACAACATAGAAGACAAGCACTTATTTTTCGAAACGCACCTTAAATCGAGTGTCGACGACTTACTTCAAAGTCTTGAAAGCCTAAATATATTTTTAGACAAAAAAAGTCTTTTGGGTTTACCTCTCTATGATTTGGTTGAACGACTCATTAGAACCTTTAATCTACACAATACTTCGGATGCTTTCCTTGAATTTTATTTAGATATTGTTTTAGAATTTACTCAAAAACAAAATTCGGATTTAAGTGCATTCATTGATTATTTTGAAAAGGAAAAAGATAGACTCAGTGTAGTCTCACCAGGTGATATCAATGCCGTTCAAATCATGACCATTCACAAATGTAAAGGTCTAGAGTTTCCCATTGTCATATTTCCTTTTGCTGATCTTAACATCTACAAGGAGATAGAACCAAAAATTTGGTTTCCTGTTGATAATACTAAGCACAGTGGTTTCGAAACATTGTTACTCAATTACAATAGAGACATTGAACATTTTGGTGAAACCGGTCGGCAAATTTATCATATGCATCAGTCTCAATTAGAGCTCGACAATATTAATTTATTATACGTAACACTGACAAGAGCAGTTGAAGGGCTTTACATCATTTCTAAATGCGATATAAACGTTAAGGGGAAAACAAATAACAACACCTATTCAGGAATGTTGATTTCCTACCTAAAAGATATTGGGTTATGGTCGGATGATCGATTGACATACAGTTTTGGGACATTAAGCCTTGACATAGACAATATGGATAAAGAACTGAGTTCAAAAACTCTTAATCTTATCTCTGTGCCAAAGGAAGCTCATAACTTAAGCATTATTACCAAAGCTGGTCAACTTTGGGACACCAAACAAGAAAAAGCGATAGAACGAGGTAATATGGTTCATCTCATCTTATCTAAAATTAAAACCATACAAGATATTGACTTTGCATTCAATGATCTCTTAGAATCAGGTGACATTATAAAAACAGAAGAATTAAAATTAAGGACTTTGGTTATGGATATCATTGAACATCCTAAGCTTAATTCTTATTTTTCGGATGGTCATGAGATATATAATGAAAGGGATATCATCACCAAATCCGGTAAAACTCTAAGACCAGATCGCATTAATATAAACCCAAAAAAGGAGGTCGTTATAACAGACTATAAAACAGGTGAGAAAAAAGCGCTTTACAAATCACAAATCAACACTTATGCCTCAGTTTTAGAAGACATGAATTATAGAATCAAACATAAGTTTATCGTTTATATAAATGATGTAATCGATGTGGTTGAAGTGTAATTTATAGGTATTATCTTTGCTCAATTACTAATACCTAATTACATGTACGGAGATATAAAAACACACTTACAACAAGAAATCGAATCAATCAAAGAAGCTGGGCTTTTTAAAAAAGAGCGTATTATAACATCACCCCAAGGTGCAGAAATAACATTGAACACTGGCCAAAAAGTGCTTAACTTCTGTGCTAATAATTATTTAGGATTGTCCTCACATCCTGAAGTAATACAAGCTGCAAAAGACACCTTAGATTCTCATGGCTTTGGGATGTCTTCCGTACGATTTATATGTGGCACCCAAGATATTCATAAAGAGCTTGAGCAAAAAATAGCTGATTTTTATGGTACTGAAGATACCATTTTATATGCCGCTGCTTTTGATGCAAATGGTGGTGTTTTTGAACCTTTATTAACCAAAGAAGATGCCATAATATCGGACTCCTTAAACCATGCCTCAATTATTGATGGTGTTAGACTTTGTAAGGCAGCAAGATATCGTTATCAAAATAATGACATGGAGGATCTTGAGAGACAACTTGTGGCCGCCAACCAAAACGGGGCACGTTTTAAAATTATTGTTACCGATGGTGTATTTTCTATGGATGGTTTGGTAGCTCCACTAGACAAGATTTGTGATTTGGCAGACAAGTACGATGCTTTGGTGATGATTGATGAATGCCATGCTACTGGCTTTATTGGCGAAACTGGGATCGGTACTCTTGAAGAAAAAGGTGTTTTGGGAAGAATAGATATCATTACCGGCACTTTAGGAAAAGCCATGGGAGGAGCCATGGGAGGCTATACCACAGCTAAAAAGGAAATCATTGAAATTTTGCGGCAACGCTCAAGGCCTTATCTCTTTTCAAATTCTTTAGCCCCTGCAATTGTTGGTGCGTCGATTAAAGTTTTTGATATGCTCAAAAATGATACATCTTTAAGGGATAAAGTTGATTGGAACACAAAATACTTTAAAAAAGGCATGAAAGAGGCTGGTTTTGATGTTATTGACGGGGATTCAGC
>NZ_JANQOM010000042.1 GCF_028289625.1 Winogradskyella sp.
CCATGTAGGTCTTTACAAAACAGGGCTTGAGTTTCATTCTACCGTCTTCGATTTCATAATCAAAAAAATTGCTTCCTTCTTTTGCTATGCGTCTTGGATCTAAAAACAGAAATGGATGGTATTGTTCGTCAGAACCTGAATTACGACGCGATTCTACAAACTCCCAAAGCTCACGCATTTGGTATTTATAAGTGTCTTTAAAATCATCTTCGGCCCAGCCTTTATCTTTAATTTTTTCAGCCTTGGTCTTTAGGGTCTTTGCGCTCAATTTTGTTTTACCTGCACCCATTTCTTCCATATCCATAGGAAGAATAACCATATCAGACCCAGGTGGTAATTGATGTAAAGCACGCTCGGCGACTTTTTGTTGCGATCCATACATAGCAAATCGTCCCATCAGCAGATAACGTTCCAAAAGTTCCATGCCTTTAGCACTTACAATTTTATTAAAAATAGGGAAGAGGCCCTTTATAACAAACCAGATAGCTCTTCGGCTCCAGTTAATAAAAACCACGACAAAAGCTATCCATAAGAGTTTTAACCAGATATTTAACTCGTAATAAAGATGATAGGTAGATAACTTTTCTTTAATCCATCTAATTACATTCAAACTATTGTCATCCAATCCGAATATACTTGCCAAAATATTAATCGTATAAAGCACTGCTACGAGCGATAACCAGAATACAATAACTAAGTAAGGGTAATAAATAAGTTTAAAGCTCCTAAAATTAAAGCCAAATAATGACCAGAAACGTTTTCGACGTCGACGTCCGTATATTTTATCCCAGCTCGTATCGTCATTCTTCTTAGGGAATTTTAATCCGTTTTTCCAGCTGTAATACCTTTTTGCCAGTGCAACAATATGACGCGTATTGATGAAATAGAACAGCGGCCAAATGATAATAGTTCTTGCAAGAAATGGTGGGACAAACTGACTGGTAAACACATGTGCATGTGCATTGATAATCTTTTTTTTAGGCATAATTTATGGCAATAAAATTAGTCTATAAATGCTACTAAGAGCCGGTATAACAACGAGCAAAACGCATATAAACTTAAATTCTGTTCTGAACCAGAAACTTATATCTGTCTATAATAGTTATATCTGTTTATAGTAAGGAGATTGAAATAAAGGTACAACTTTTAATATATTTTCAAATACAAAGGGGCTATAATTTTTTTGAAAATCAATTACCAAGACTATAGTAACTGTTAAAACACAAACGGAAAAGTTAAAAGTACTTATTGTGTAAGCTTTTAATTAAATCATAATAAACGCTCTGCGATATTTAACCAATTGTAAACCCTATTATAATCCGTTTCGTGTTGATTGTGCGGTGAATCAAAAAGAAGGGTATCACCATTAAAATGTTTAAGATTATAACTGCGATCATCAATCAGTAAATCGCCATGTAAGATGTGCTTGTGACCACACATAATACGATGTTGCCAAGTAATAAATGGAAAATACTTGTCTAGCCATATACTTTTTTCCTTTAATGAGTTCGGAAACTGGGTCGCAGCGGTAGCAATGTAGACATTGTATTTTTGGCAAAGTACTTCCATCACTTGCTGACTATTTTCCTTAGGTTCTAAATCCGTAAAAAAACCTATTTGACTGGCGTGTTCACGTATACTTTTTTGGTGTGGTTCTGGTACATTCTGCCAAACTTCACCAGAAACAATCTCTGCCAAGGATAATTGTTGTTGATAATCTTTATTGTATAATTCTATGTGCTTTTCGTAGGTACAGGCTAGCACATCATCCATATCGATAAAAATGGTCATATCTGTTTTTTTGCAAAGCAAATAGGTTTTACAGCATAAAGCAATAAATTTTCAAAACTTCATATAGATTTAATATTTTGGTCGTATTTAATTAATTTAAACGTTTTCCTTTTTGAGATTGACAAAAAGAGTGTCCCGACCATGAGTGATGTTATACACTTCGACAGGCTCAGGAGCGTCATCGAAAACTACCATAAAGGGTGAAAATCTTTGAATTAAAATAGCAAACAAATTAGTTAAAATCGTTATGCTCATCTCCGATTAAAGTGCGTAAATTTAACCAAGCATTGCATGAAACATAAAGTAATTGATTGTCCATGAATCGCTAAAAAGAAACATGCAATGCTTTATCTTTTATAATCTATAAAGCGTTTGTCTTAACACCTTTTTTTCTTCA
>NZ_JANQOM010000062.1 GCF_028289625.1 Winogradskyella sp.
CGAAATAAATTTTTAACATTTTTTTAACATTCCAGGGCTGCGTGTTTTTACGTTTTCATACTCTTTATGTTTAAATAAAGTGAATTAGTGAAGCGTTTAAATCAATTATTGGATAAGCTAAATAATGATTCTTGTTCTATAGAAGAATTGGAAGAGTTAAAACAACTTTTGGGTAATGATAAATTAACCCAAAAATATTTCAATAAACAATATAAAAGTGAAGTGCCCAAGGAAATAGACAAAGTTATTTCCAAGAATCTATGGCAGGCAATAGACAGTGAAATTAAATCAAAACCTACCGGCAAATTAAAAAGAATAAAAATCAAAAGATTCATCGGGATTGCAGCAAGTGTAGTGTTGCTTATGAGTATTGGTCTTTTAAATTGGCCATCCAAAAAGAATAAACAATGGGTATTTGTTCAAAATACCTCGCATGAAGTAAAAAAAATAACATTACCAGACAGTTCTCATGTTTGGTTGTCAAGCCAAAGTTCGCTGAGTTACGCTCCAACATTCAATACCTCACAAAGAGAAACCAAATTAACCGGTCAGGCTTTTTTTGAAGTAACGAAAAATCCAAATAGTTCATTTACCATACAAACAGGAGAAGTACTTACCAAAGTTTTAGGAACTTCTTTTAATATCAAATCCAAAGATACTTTGGTAGAAGTTGTAGTGGCTACGGGATTGGTCAAAGTATCTTCTCAAAAAGAAGCTGTGGAACTTCTACCTAATCAAAAAGTAGTCTATAATGCCAATCTTGAATCCTTGCAAAAAACAAATACGCTAGGGCAACTGCATACACTTTGGGTTAAGAATACTGTGGTCCTGGATAGTATTTCCATAAATCAACTTGTTCCGGTATTGGAAGAAAAATACAATAAACCCATTGTTTTTAGAGATGAAAAAGCAAAGTCGGTAACATTATATTCCTTTAGGTTAAACAGTAAAGAGTCGCTTGAACAAGTGATTAAAAGAATAAACTATATAAATGAAGTTCAACTAAAACTAAACAATAATATGATAGAGATTACTACTAAATAAAAATAGGGTCTGCACCAACAGACCCTAAGAATAAGCATCGAATACGCATTATAATCAATACTTAATAACTATATGATATCGTTACAAAACAAATCAAAACTGCTATTTATAGCGCTCATTTGCTGTACGTATTTTACTTATGGAATGCCTCAGAACATTAACACTACAAAGATATCCATTAGCGAAAAGAATGCCACTTTGCAGCAAGTCTTCAACAAAATTTCAAATATAACACAATTCAATATTACTTATGGCAATTATGTAGCTAATAATAAAAAGCAATATGAAGTAGTCTATAAAAACACATCTGTTGCCAAGATATTGAACGAATTAGGTGTTAAGGCAAATTTCTCGTATCAGGTACAGGAAAATGATATTATCATTGGTAAGAAAATTGCAGCCAATTCAACTTCTACAAACCAACAGCAAAAAACAATAACGGGCATTGTGTCCGATGAAAATGGAACACCCTTACCTGGAGCCTCTATTTTAGAAAAAGGAACGGCAAACGGTGCACAGTCAGGCTTTGATGGCAGGTTTGCCATAAGTGTTTCTAGCCCAAATGCTATATTGGTTATTTCGTATATCGGCTTTACGACCCAGGAAATACCGTTAAACGGAAAAACAGACTTCACGGTAACTTTAATAGAAGATACGGCAGAGTTAGATGAAATTGTGTTGATAGGGTATGGTTCAAGAAAGAGCAGAGCTTTAACAACAGCAGTATCAAAAGTAAATTACGAAAAATTAAAAGATCAAAACGTTGTAAGTTTTGAACAGGCATTACAAGGGCAAGTTGCTGGAGTAAGAATTAGTGAATCAACAGGAGCACCTGGAGGAAATGTCTCAATACGTGTAAGAGGAGCTGGAACACTTGGAGCAACAGAACCTTTATATGTAATTGATGGTGTACCATTAGATAATGACTTGAGAGGGGCTACGGGTACGGCAGGACCTAATGAACAGCCATCAAACCCATTGGCAACGATTAACCCGGAAGATATTGAGTCAATAAATGTTTTAAAGGATGCAGCTTCAACCTCAATTTATGGGTCTAGGGCATCAAATGGCGTGGTAATTATTACAACAAAATCTGGTAAACAAGGAAGATTAAAAGTAAACTATAAAGGTAGTTTCGGTTTACAGTCAGTTTTCCGTAAAATAGACCTTTTAAATGCTTATGAATATGCTCAGCTTAGTATTGATGGCCAAAATGAGAATTATATTAATAATAACCCAGGAGGCGATCCGAATCGAGCAATAACAGACCCTAACGGGGTAAGAGGAGGAAGAGGCACTATTGCTCCTGAATTATTTCCTTATGCAGCAGGTATTCAGGGCTTAACAGATACGGATTGGCAGGATGAAATTTTTAGAGTTGCAGCTCGAAATGAACATAATGTGTCTGTGTCTGGTGGTTCAGAACACTCTAATTACTATGCGTCTGGAAATGTTTTACAACAAGAAGGTATTGTAATTAACTCTGAGTTTGAAAGATATGCTTTCAGAATGAAATATAATGTCAATTATGATAACATTCAGTTCGGAATTAATTTAGCACCTTCGTTTTCAGAGCACGATATTGTACAGACCGAGGGACCTTGGTGGCAAGGAGGTGTGGTGTCTGCTTCAAATGTTTATGCTCCCGTATTTCCGGTGTATAATCCGGATGGTACATTTAATTATGGTAACAATAATTGGGGATTTGGGCATAGTAATCAAATTAATCCGGTAGCCTTAGCAACACTTATAGATGATAAAAGACAACAATACAGGTTGCTGGGAAACGCCTTTTTAAGTTTAAAAATTATAGATGGCCTTATAAATAAAGTATCTGTAGGAGCCGATATAAATAACTTTAAGAGAGATACATTTAATCCATCTACTCTAGAAATAAGAGGACAAAGCGGGCCATCAGAAGCCTTTGGTAGATCGCGTTCAAATTTTACGAGGAACTTTTTATTAGAGAACACATTAACGTATGATAAGACATTAGGAAAACATCATAATCTTAATGCTTTACTGGGGTTCTCAGCCCAAAAGAATAGAACAGAAAGAAACTTTGTTAGGGTAACGGGCTTTCCAAACGATCTAGTAACTACATTAAACGCAGGAACTATACCTGAGTCTGGATTTTCTAATGGTTCAGAATGGTCTTTACTATCATATTTTTCCAGAATACAATATGATTATGACGGAAAATATTTGTTCTCGGCTTCCATGAGAGCGGATGGTGCTTCCCGTTTTTCGAAAAACAACAAATGGGGATATTTCCCATCTGCATCAGTTGGGTGGGTCGCATCAAAAGAACCATTTTTTGGAGAAGGTAATGTGGTTAATTTTCTAAAATTAAGAGCAAGTTACGGTATAAACGGAAATTTTGACAATATCGGTAATTATGATTCAATCGCATTATTAGATGCTGATAATTACGTATTTGGAGAAGGAGATGGTGAAATTGTTAACGGGTTAAGAGCAGTCAACTTGCCAAATGATAATTTGAGATGGGAAGAAACCATATCTTGGAACGCAGGTCTTGATGTAGCATTTTTTAGCGATAAATTAGAACTTGCAGTTGATGTTTATAATCGTAAGAGTACTGACTTTCTATTTAGAAATTTACCAGTTGCAGCATTTACTGGATTTGGAAGTATTTCGGCTAATGTGGGAGAGATTCAAAACAAGGGATTTGAAATTTCAGGAACCTATAATGGAAAAATTGGTGATTTAGAAATTACAGCTAATGTAAATTTTGCAAAAAATGAGAATGAAGTCATCGCATTAAATTCTGATGATAGCCCCATAATTGCTACAGGAGGGGCTTCAGGTGCTAACTATATTACAGAAATAGGGTCTCCAATAGGTTCTTACTTTTTGTATGTTGAAGATGGTGTGTTTGCAAATCAGGCCGAAGTAGATGCGGTGCCTCATATTGCGGGAGCACGCCCGGGAGATATTCGTTATGTGGATATTAATGGTGATGGACAAATTGATGCTGATGATAGAAAGGTTGTAGGAAGTTACAATCCTGATTATACATTAGGAGGTAGATTGAGTTTAAAATATAAATACTTTGATTTGAGTGCTTCGGTAACCAGTGTACAAGGACATGAAATTCTTAATCTACATCGCAGATATTCTTATAATATAACAGGTAATTTCAATCAATTAGCTGGAGCCGTAAACAGATGGCGGTCAGAAAGTGACCCGGGAGATGGACAAACCATTCGTGCCAAGAGTAGTACAGGAAGAAACACGTTAATATCTACAAGGCATGTAGAAGATGCTTCATTTGTAAAAATTCAAAACATTTCTTTTGGGTTTAATTTACCATCTCAAATAGCTGAAGACCTTTCAATTTCTAGTGCAAGAATTTTTGCCAATGTGCAGAACCCATTTTTATGGACCAACTATACTGGGTATAATCCGGAAGTAAATGCACGGCCAAATAGTCCAACTTCAGCTGGGGAAGACTATGGGTCTTACCCATTAGCCAGAGCTTTCACTATGGGCATTAACGTATCCTTTTAATTAAAAAAATAATATGATGAAAAATATAATTAAGTTATTATTTATAGTGGTTTTTGCTAGTGGATGTAGTAATGATTTTATTGAGTTAACCCCATTTGCAGATGCCAACGCAGTAGATTTCTTTAAAACTGCTAATGATTTTGAAGTAGCCGTTAATGCGGCGTATGATGTGCTTCAAGATGGTAGATTGTATGGCAGTAGATTTGAATTTTTATTAGAGGTAAGATCAGATAACGGTAAGTTTGACGACCCCGCTTCAGATGTAGGACAGCCTTTTAATATAGATAAGTTTCAGGTAGTACCATCAAACACCATTGTAGAAGGAGCTTATGATGCCCTTTACCAAGGTATTGGTAGATGCAATGCCATATTGGGTAGAATTGATGGGGCAGATATTAATCAGGGATTTGCAGAAAGAGTGAAAGGGGAGGCTCAATTTTTAAGGGGCTTATATTATTTTCATTTGGTACAATTGTTTGGTGATGCACCACTAATAACAACCGAGATTTCTGTTTCGGAAGTTGATAATGTAAAAAGAGACCCGGTTTCTGAAATTTACAATCAAATTGAAGCAGATTTGGTAGCAGCATCCAATGTATTGCCATTAACATATCCTCCATCTGAAGCAGGTAGGGCTACCTTAGGAGCTGCGTCTGGTATATTGGCTAAGGTATATTTAACCCAAAATAAAATAGGCTTAGCTAAAGCAGAATTAGAAAAGGTGATTAATTCTAATGTTTATAGTTTATTACCAAGTATTGCTTCAGTATTTAGTCCTAGTAACGAAATGAATGCAGAAATTGTTTTTGCAGTACGAAGTGCAAAAGGAGGAGACGAAGGGCGTTCTTTAGCTTTTGACTATACACAGAATCCTACAATAGCGGATGATTTAGTAAATGCTTACGACCCTATAGATGAGCGATTACCATTGGTACAATATGTGGTAGTTTCCGGAAGCCGAAGAGTACCTCAAAAATACTTTGATACCTTATCCGTATTGAATGATGTGGGTACAGATATTCCGGTACTCAGATATGCAGATGTTTTATTGATGTATGCAGAGGTATTGAATGAAGAAGACTATGTGGCTTCAGATGACAGTACAGCATTTCAGAATTTAAATGCCATTAGAGAACGTGCGGGATTATTACCATATACAACAGCAGAATTGGTGAACCAAGTTACATTTCGTGATGCCGTTTTAAAAGAGAGACGTTTAGAGTTAGCATTAGAGTTTCATAGATGGTATGACTTAAAAAGAACAGGAACAGCTATTTCTACCTTTGCGGCATTGGGGGTGGATATTCAGGAATGTAAGTTGATATACCCAATACCTCAAGATGAACTGGATGTGGTACAAGATCCAACAAGATTTCCACAAAATGATTGTTACTAAACATTAAAAACTTAAAAAATGAAAAATATAAATAAATACATATATACACTTTTGTTAATGGTCATAGTTTTTATTAGCTGTGAAGATGACGATGTAGTACCATCTAATGCGCTTCCAGTAGCCGCATTTTCTTTGAATCCAGAAGCACCGGTTAAAGGCGAGCCAGTAACCTTTACTGATGCATCAACAGACTCAGATGGAACGATTACCAGTTGGCTGTGGAATTTTGGAGATGGTGATGTGTCACAAGAACAAAATCCTACACATACTTTTGATTTTGCAACAGGTTACGAAGTAAGGTTAACAGTAAAGGATGATAAAGGAGGAGAAAATACTATTAAAAAAGAGTTTGCAGTATCAGACCCAGATATTCCTAATGTGCTTCCAACAGCCTCATTTTCTGTGTCCAAAGACCTTTTCCAAAAAGGAGCTGAGGTAGCATTTACGGATAACTCAACTGATAGTGATGGTGTAATTACCTCATGGGCTTGGGATTTTGGAGATGGAAACACCTCAACAAGTCAAAACCCAATCCATTTTTATGGGGATGTTGGTTTGTTCACCATAACCTTAACCGTTACTGATAACTCTGGCGACGATTCAGAAGTTTTTACTAAAGATGTCAATGTTTGGGGAGATAAATGGAGTTTTGCAACAACCGGTGAAATCAAACCAAGTACCCCGGCTATTGCAGATGATGGTACCATTTATGTTGGCTCTGATGATGATTCTTTCTACGCTATAAATCCGGACGGGTCATTAAAATGGTCTTTTGCCACAGGAGGCAACATTAGAAATTCACCATCAATAGCTGATGATGGTACTATATATATTGGTTCAGATGATGATAATTTATATGCCTTAAACCCAGATGGAACACAAAAATGGGCATTTAATACTGGTGGTAATGTAAATGTAACATCAAGTGCTATTGGCGCAGATGGTACTATATATACAGGAGGTTCAGCAGATACTGTTTTTGCATTAAATCCAGATGGTACCGAAAAATGGAGTTATGCAGTTGATGGAGATATTTTAAGCATAGCCCTAACAGGAGATATTCTTTACTTCACCCACAACGGAGGTAGAAATTTGGTATCGTTAAATGCAACAACTGGTACCTTAAATTGGTCAGTACCACACGGTGCCTTTACAGGAGGTAGTATGGCTATTGATGCCGATAACACAGTATACTTCCAAGGCGATCTTGGTGGCGGTTCCGGTAAGATTTGGGCAATCAGATCTGACGGTACAGAAAAGTGGTCCTTTCCATTATCAGGATCTGCAAGTCGTGGGGGTGTAATACTGGCAAACGATGGTACCCTATATGCAGCAACAAAAGAAGGGGCAGACCATTTTAGGGCTATAAATAGTTCTGATGGCTCTTCAAAATGGAATTTTACTACTGGTGACGCGCTTTCTGCAGCAGCAGCGGTTGATAGTGATGGCAATGTATATATAGGAAGTTTTGATGATAAATTTTATGTGTTAGACTCTGGAGGTAATGTGAAATTTGAATTTTCTACAGGAGGTAATATATGGGGGTCGGCTACCATAGGAACAGACGGAACGGTATATTTTGGTTCTTACGATGGTAGTTTATATGCTATGGAATTTTTTGCCACTGGTTTAGATGCCGGAGTGTGGCCTAAATTAGGCGCTAACTTAAAGAACACAACACGTAAATAAAATAGTATAATCATGAATTCTTTTTTAATACATATTAGAAAAGGCTGGTCAACAGCCTTTTCTATACTAGCAGTTATTATTCTTATTTATAGTTGTAACGCTTGTAGCAGTTCTGATGATAATCCAAGTCCAGAGCCAGAACCGACTAATAATGTAACCCCAATCAATGAGCTTTATAAAGACCTTAATTTTACAGCCATTGCAGCGCATAGGTGCTATTTTAGAAAATCACCGGAAAACTCTATGGCAGCTATCAATGATGCCTTAGACTTAGGTGTTGAATTTCTGGAAACGGATACCCAAACCACAGCTGACGGTGTTGTCATATTATTTCATGACACAACAGTGGATCGCATGACAAATGGATCTGGTTTGATAGCTAACATGAACTTCGGTAACCTTAGTAATTTAAAGTTAAAAAATAACCGCAATGGCGGGGTATTAACTGAAGAAACAATCCCAACACTGGAGCAGGCACTATTAAAAATAAAAGGAAAAGATATTTACATGCATATTGAGGTGAAGGACAAAAACTTTAGCGAGGTGGTTAAGGTGATTAAAAAAGTAAGTATGGAAGGCCAAGTAGTTGTATTTGCTGATACCAGAGATGATTATGACACTTTAGATACATTTGTTGGTATATTCATAGACCCGGTCTGTAGGAATACAGATCAGTTCAATTTTTACCTGAATAGAACCAATACGCCTCTGCTCAATTTAGCAGGAACTCAATTTAATGCAAATAACACACAGTCTGCTAAAGATAATAATAAGTTAACCTGGCGAGGCATAACTAATAAAGATGAGGATATTGAACTTATTTCAGGAGCAACATCAACTCCTAAGCTCAATGCTTTAATCGCCATAGATCCCACAATAATCCATACAGATTATGCTGATTTGTTGATTCCTTATTTGAAAAGTAAAGGTAAAAGATAAAAATGTTTTCTAATAACCTCTAAAAACTAATAAATATGGAAGATGGTATTGTAACAGAAGACGTAGCTATTGTATCTGTTGATACATGGAAGGATGTTGTTTTTTCAGATGACTATAAATTACAATCTTTAAAAGAATTAGAGGTTTTTATTAAAAATAATAAACATTTAATGGGAATTAAACCAGAAGCGCAAGTAAAAAAAGAGGGATACTCTATACAAGAAATGGATGTGGCTTTATTAGAAAAAGTTGAAGAACTTACGTTGTACACCATTGAGCAGGAGAAAAAAATTAATTTACTAACTTCTAAGTTAGAGGAATTAATGAAAATCATATCAAAGAAATAGTATATTATGAGATATAGATTTTGTATTTTTTTAAGTATATTATTCTGTACTCTTTTTGGGACAGATGTATATGCCTCATCAACATATACTGTTAGGCTACAGGCTCATAAAGGAATGTCATTTCCTGTTATTAAGAATTTCGGAATTAAAGGAAATGCATCTGGAGGTTCTATAGAAGTACGGATGTACTATGAACCATACTATTTCACTGGAGGTAGAAGCGATAAAAGTTTAATTTATGGCACTAAAATTACAAATGATTCTCCTAATTCTTATGGGAGTTCTCCATGGATTGTACAAACATCAGGCGATAATGCACCATGGTACTGTACTTTGTTTTCGCATTGGTGGTGCGGTAGTGCAGATTATTCTGTTCGTAGTGATAAGTACCAGGATAAAATGCACGCCTATTTTAATTATGTAGGGTATAAGAAAGATGTTAGTATTGTGGATTATATAAATGATAGTGACATTTTGAAAACAATGCCTGTTGTTATAGAAGTAGAATTTACTGGTAATGCAACCCTAAAAGATTTAATTGAAATTAATTTGCCAGGTTTGCACCCAATAACTAAGGAATATTTCCATGCATTACAGGTTAAAGGTATTAATTTTCAAATAAGGCCAACAGCAACAAAAACGCAACTTGACAATGCTAATGAAACATACGACCAAGAAGCAGTAGCAGATTTTCCAATTTCTGAAAATCTAATGACGGGGCATTTTGAATTAGCATATAGTATAGCTATACCAAGGAATCTTCCCTCTGGAGTTCCAAGAAATATTGTTTATGGAACTAACCTAGCGGTATATCCAATATCTAATCTTTATAAGGCTGTTAATGAAAATTATGATTATTTTTTTTATGCAACAGCAACAGACCAAAGTTTGGTAAGTAGTTTAGGGAGTGAAACGCCTATCGAAATTAAATCGTTATTTAAGGCAATGGTAAATGGCCAGGAAGAAACGTTTAAGTTATTCAAAATTCCAAGGTATACTAACGATAGAGTTTTAATTAAGGGTATTACAAAATTAGGGCCTTTTCCGACTGAGGAACATGGAGATATACAAATTATGGCACCAGAAGTTACAACACTTAACCCTAAAATGCATGATAAAATTAATCTTCCGGATAATGAAAAATATTTAGTGGCATGGCATAGAGGTGATTGGAGAGGTGTTCCAGAAAACACGCTAGAGTCCATACAAGCGGCAAAAGATTATGACTTGCTAGAGTTAGATGTTTCAAGAGCTGGAGGGGACCTTAATTCTAATCATGTGCCAGATTATGTGTTATTTCATGACCCATTTATGTTTAGAGAATCCAGTACTGGACCGACAGATGGTTGTGTGGATCCTTACGATAAACTACTTGTGAATTCCACACTGTTGGCTTTGGCTCAACGACAAAACCTTAAAAATGAATTAATGTCAAGATTTCCTGGTTATAGTCCAACAGACTATGATAATTGGATTAAAGGACCAGGAGATTTTACCTTTTCAGAATTGACGGCTATGAAAGTAAGGGATAGATTTGGGTGTTTAACGGATATAAATATTCCGGCTTTTGGAGATGCTGTTGATGTAGCAAAGCAATTTAGCCTTGCAATAATGGTAGATAAAGGTTGGGATGACATAGATGGAATTTATTGGACAGCTATTGAGCATGATTTTGAAAACAATGTATATTTTAAAGGGGGAGCAAATAGACCAGTAGCTAAATTAGTAGCTCAATATGGAGATCAACTTATGAAACAAATTGGCTATACGCCTTTTTATTTTGATAATGTAGCGCAGTTGTCAACATCATTGAATCATGATGGCAAGGTTCAATTTTTGGAAGAGTTTGTTACAAAAGAGCATACCGATGGATGGAATATTCCTGGTTATGAATTACAGATAAAGATGATGGAATCAGATGGTACTGCCGAACAAGGTTTTAGTCCTGGTGGTATAAAGCTTTTATTGGATTTCAATACGAAACATAAAGAAAGTAAATGGATAGGGATTACTCAAATAAATCCTACGGCTTATAATGGTTTTGATAATAAAATTATTTATATGGATGCTGGTCCAGACCCTAGAAATGCGAATTCTTATTCGTCTAGGTTTGACCGAAGGGCAGACCCTATTTTTAACCTTAATTATTTGGAGTGTGATTATTGGACTACAGATCGTCCAGATGTAATTATTGATTTTCTAAAAACTCTTGGTAAGACCAATTAAATAAGCAAAAAAATGGAAAGAATAAAAATTATAATAACAGGATTAGGCTTATTTATGTGTTTTCAATTATTACAAGGGCAAAATACACCTGTACCCAAGGTACATTGGACTTTTGATATAGCTGATTACACCCAAGCTACTTTTGATTTTAAAGCAAGAGATGAAAATAATAATATTATCGCTGATGCTAATATTCTTGGAAGAGTTTATAGCCCTGGAGGGCATTGGCAATCAGATCGTTTTGGATCTGTAAACAAAGTATTTTCTTTAAATACTGGTGCGTATATTGACTTTTCGAATAGTGCCGTTACGAATAACCCAAAGTTTTTTGGTTTATCTAAGTACAATGCTAATCCAGATGCAATTACAATTTCTCTTTGGGTAAAATTTACAGCATCAAATGAGAATGAAAGATTAATATTTGGAGCCAAAGAGTCTTCAAACGATTCTGATGTTAAGTTTGGAATTTCATTAAAAGAAACTACCTTATACTTAAAACAATATTATGAACCAAAAGGGACAAATAATATAGGAACTGCTTGGGAGTATAAGTTAATCCCTCCTGCTGCTTTTGATGCTGGTTTTGGTTGGTATCATCTTATAGTAGTTTTTGCAAAAACGCAAAAATATATGAGGGTATTTTTGGGTAAACCTAATGGGGGTGCTGAATATGGCCCGGGTACTAATTCAAATGTTCCAGGAAATAGCAAAGTGAAAAGAGAATTTGATGGACGACTCATTTGGATACCGGGAATTAGAGATAAACTTAAAGATTTTAATTATTGGTTTTTAGGAAATAATACTGTTGACATGCATTTTGATGACTTAATGATTTTTGATAAAGACCTTACGTTAGATGAAGCTAAGGCTCTTTATAATAATCAAAAACCAACAAGTTCTAGTGCAAAAATTGCAGATAAAAAGAGTGGGGGTAATAATGAAAATGAAGTTTCATTTGAAGAGGCCGATGAAGTTGACAAAGAAGAGTTAAATCAAAGTTTAAAGATTTTTCCAAATCCCTCAAATGGTTTAGTAACTATGTCTTTTAGAACTAAATCTTCAGGAATAGGCAGTATCATTATTAACGATATCTTAGGCAAAATTGTCTATTCTGAAAGTATTGAAGTTTCTGAAGGTAATAATGAACAAATTTTAGATGTTAAAGCTTTGGGGCTACTATCAGGTCTATACTTTGTTAATTTAGAAACTCCATTGGGAATCAAAATGAATAAAAAACTAATAGTAGAATAAATGTACTAAGAGTTTGGTGTATTCAATATATTATATGAAAAATGATAATTATTTGTAAACTTTTAAAGTTGAGTATATCAAACTCTTAACATTATTAAAATAAAGATGTTAAAGATAATAATGAGAAAAATAACTTTAGTGGTTTGTATTACTACTGTTTTGGTGTTTTCCTGTAAAAGAGAAAGAGGTAATATCGGTACGGAGTTGGCACCGAAACAAGAAAAGTCAATTAAAACTCAAGATGCTAGGTCTATATTAAAGGACTATCTAAACGATACCAATGTTCTAGTCATTGCACACAGAGCAGACTGGAGAAATGCTTGTGAAAATTCAATCCTAGCTATTGAGAATGCCATTGAAATGGGGGTAGATATGATTGAAATCGATTTAAAGAAAACTTCAGATAACGAATTGATTTTAATGCATGACCATACTTTAGATAGAACAACCACAGGAAAAGGATATGTGAAAGACCATACTTTGGCTGAAATCAAGGAATTGTACCTAAAAGATGGTGCGGGGCATAAAACATTGTTTAAAGTACCTACTTTAAAAGAAGCCTTATTAGTGGCAAAAGGTGAAGTGTTAATTAATTTGGATCAATCCTTTGAGTATTTCGCATATGTTTTACCAATACTTAAAGAAACAAATACAACAGACCAAATCATTATTAAGGGATATAATAAGCCTCTAGATAAAGTAAAAGAAAAGTTGGGGGTTTATATAGATTCAGTACAATATATGCCCATTATCAAACTTGGTAAAAAGGGATACAAAGAGCTCTTTAACGAGGTATTAGAATACCCTTTTGAAGGTGTTGAATTTACATTTACATCCGATACCATTCCAGAGGTTGCAAGATTACATGAATTTGAGCAAAATGGAACACGTGTTTGGGTAAATGCCCTTTGGCCAGAACATAATGCAGGACATCATGATGACAGGGCTTTAAAAGAACCAGATAGTGCTTATGGATGGCTAATTTCTAAAGGCGTCAACATGATTCAAACAGATAGACCTCAATTATTACTACAATATTTAAGAGACAAAGGACTTCATAACTAATAACGAATTAATAACATAAGAGTTAGTCTTAATTTAGTTTAGTTGTTTAAAGGGCATAGTGTCATGCTATGACTTTTTAAATCAAAAAATGACACAAAAATTTAGAAAGTACTTTGCGCCCTCACTGGCAAGAGAATTAATAAAAGATAAAAGTATAGTTAGTAAAAAGTATAAGCTTTCCAAGTGGAGTGTATTTCTTTCGGCCACATTTGGCTATGCTTTTTTCTATGTATGCAGGCTGAGCTTGAGTGTGATAAAAAAACCACTGGTAGATGCAGAGATATTTGATCCTGCCCAATTAGGACAAATAGGATTCGCCTTGTTCTTGTTCTTTTCCTATGCCATAGGAAAGTTGGTCAATGGCTTTTTATCAGATCATTTAAATGTGAACAAATTTATTTCCATAGGCTTAAGAAATTTATGGTGGGGTATGAAATGTTTGGTTCACCGCAAAGAGACATTACCACGGAAATTGTTGCTACACAAATGAAAGAATTAGTTAAAACGGGTTAAAGATTTTAAGTTCTATGCAAATCAAGGTTGTTATAGTTTTACTGTTGTTCACTTTTTCTAGTGCAAGCTCAAAAGGGCAAGAAATAAATAAGCCAAAGCTGGTGGTAGGCATTGTAGTAGACCAAATGAAAGCAGAGTACCTGTACCGTTTTCAAGATAATTATACCGAAGATGGGTTTAAACGATTGATGCGGGAGGGGTTTAATGTAAAAAACACACATTACAATTACATTCCTACCGCTACGGGTCCTGGGCACACTTCTATTTATACAGGAACAACACCGACAAACCATGGTATTGTTTCCAATAATTGGTATAAAAAAGCTCTGGGTAGAACCATATACTGCGTGGAAGATACAACCGCCTTTTTGGTGGGCAATTTGGGTGTTGATAAAACTTCAATATATAATGATTACCAAAGGTCTCCTAAAAACATACAAACTTCTACAATAACAGATGAGCTCAAACTGTTCAGTAATGGCTGCTCAAAGGTAACAGGGCTTTCCATCAAGGATAGAGGAGCTATTTGTCCAGCAGGCCATTTGGCGGACGCCGCATATTGGTATAACGCTTTTAACGGTAATTTTGTAACCAGTACCTATTACAGAAATACGCTCCCAAAATGGTTAAAAGACTTCAATACTAGTAAAAAAGCCGATTCGCTGTTAAATCTTACTTGGAACCCCTTATTGCCTATGGTAAAATATACCCATAGTGAAAAAGACGATGCGGTATTTGAAAAGATATTCAAGGGAAGAAAAAAAGCTGTTTTTCCATACAACCTAAAAAAATTGCGGAAACAAAATGGTGATTTTGCACTTTTGACTGGAACTCCTTTCGGGAATACGCTGTTGACTCAAATGGCAGAGGCAACTGTTTTAGGAGAACATATAGGTCAAGGAGACCAAACCGACTTTTTGACCATTAGCTATTCCAGTACCGATTATGTAGGACATCACTTCGGTATCCGTTCCAAAGAATTGGAGGACATCTATGTACGATTGGATAGGGAATTGTCACAATTATTAACCTTCTTAGACGATACCATTGGAAAAGAAAATTACCTGTTATTCCTCACGGCAGACCATGCTGCCAGTGATAATCCTGTTTTTCTAAATGAAAAACGGTTACCTGGAAAGTTTTTTGATTCTAGAAAATTAAAAGAAGATTTAAACGTACATCTTTCAAAGAAATTCGGAAATGCCGATTATGTTGCTTTTATAGATAAAACACAAGTATATATCAACGATACAAAAACTTCAAAAGAAATGATTCTTAAAGAAGCATTGAATTTTTTAGTGACCATAGAAGGCATAAAAGATGCTTTTGCTCCGGCTCTTAAAAATCAACCTTTGGATAATAGTACCATTGGCTTATTTATAAAGAATAGTTACAACCCCAAAGAATCTGGTGATATTTTATACCAAACCTGTTCAGGTTGGATGGAAAGGAGAAATTTCGGAACCACTCATGGTACTTCGTACACAAGTGATACGCATGTACCATTGCTATGGTACGGGTGGAACATCCCCAAAGGAGAGTCATCAGTAATGAAGCATACGATTACACAGATAGCCCCTACGCTTTCCATGTTATTGGATATTCCATTACCTAATGCCTCAAACAATAATCCAATATTAGAGTTATTCAAATAAATATAATATGGTAACAGAATAAAAACAACTAACCAACATATTCCAAGATGAGAATTAAATTGTTAGAATATGTTTTATGTAAACACTATAAACGAATTCAATGAAAAGATAGCCAAAATAGAAGAAACAAGCCTCACCGAACTTAAAAGGGCAAATGCCGGTATTCGAGCTGCCTCTTTTGCTTTGGACACTTTTAAGGAATATGTAACAAAAAAAGGCTTTGATATTATAAAGGATGAAATAAGTTTTTTCAAGTCGATAAAGTGCCAACCAATGAAGTACCTTATTCACTATACCGAGGTACGGTCATGTGAACTTCGTATGCCGAAATCCGATATGGATCGCCAGCTTGCCTTTCTGGCCAAACAGACCAAGAAAATCAATCAGTTCTTTTCACGGCATACCGAGTTCTTGCTCTATATGGAACAGGGCTATACCCATTTCGATGAGCATTACTTTACCAGAAAAAACCTGAACAATAATCCCATTGTTAAAAGTTATCCATATTATAAAGATTCTGTATTCAATACTTCCCATGATGAAATATGGGCGCGTATCAAAGGCTTGGCGATGTATGCCAACTATATCAAAAAAAAGAAGGAAATGTTCACCCATAAAATCCATCAGGCAGGGTTGGAAGCCTTAAAGTGGACAGGTAGTTACGCTGCCTTTGTAGAGTTGGGCAATTTGTTCTTTTAAGTCGCCATAATCTGTAAGGTGTTGGCGTAACATTACAAAAGACCTCATAATGGCTATATTTACATCAATTGCCTTTTTGCTTTTTAAAATACTGGAAAGCATCGCTACCCCTTGTTCCGAAAACGCAAAAGGGGCATAACGCAAACCCATTTTGTTCAATGGATTGGGCATCACAAATTGTGACCTCCAATTTTCCAATTCCTCTTTGGTCAGTTCAAACATAAAATCATCAGGAAACCTTTCTATATTTCGTCTAACAGCCTGTTTGACCTCCAAAGCAATGGCGGATGCTTTTATTAGTGGTACAGGTTCGGACAGGCAAACCGCAGGGGTAAAAAGCACATTGGCCAATGCCTTTAAAAAAATCAGCACCAAAAAAATATTCATGGTTTTATCTGCTGATGATATTCCGCTCAATGTCAATAGCCCTAAAAACCCGGCAGTGATATCCATTGTTAATAACCCTAAAAAAGACAGCTCACTGCCCCCTGTTATTGCCACTATTATACATACCATTACCAAACAGATGAGTGAGCGAGGTCAAAGACCTTCTTTTGTGTTGATGGAAGAGGCTCCCACCATTCGGCTTTTAAATGTGCACCGTATTCCGGCGACTTTAAGGAGCTATGACATAGTAACGCTTTACGTGTTACAGGAAAAAATACAGAATGACATGATGTACGGAGATAAAGCCAGTAAAGCCATCTTGAGCAATCTGTCCTATCAGTT
>NZ_JANQOM010000002.1 GCF_028289625.1 Winogradskyella sp.
CGGAGCACGTTGTGCCGATTTAATTGCTGAGGCCGTTACTGCCATGGAATTTAGAGCGTCTGCCGAAGACATTTCAAGATATTCACATGCGCATCCAACATTTGCCGAAGCTGTTAAAGAAGCAGCTTTAGCGGCAACGGATAATAGACCTTTGCATGTTTAAAAGAAAAGAAATGTCATTCTGAACTTGCTTGTGATGAGCCTGCTTCAGCATTTCAGAATCTAAGAAGCGAACTGCACTTCGACTACGCTCAGTGACCAAGTTCGCTTTTTTATTTTAACTACTTACTATGAAGCAACGCGTCTTATAATAATAATCACCAAGTTTTTGCAAATGAAAATTCTTAGAGCAATTTTCCCATTTTATTTTTGGATTTTTCTAGTTACTGGATGCATTACCCTACTTATTGGCGACGAATTTGGTAAACTTGGTTATATGTCCCTCAACTTGGTGGCAACCCTACTTTTTATTAAAGTAGGGGTTGTTATTCACGAAATAGGACATTTATTATTTGGAAAATTGGCTGGTGGAAATCCTAAGCGTATTGTTTTGGGAAAAAGTCATGAAGTGAAACGGTTTCAAGTATTTAACGTTAAGATTATACTCAATAAGGATTTTAATGGGGGTTTTGCATTTGTTAATTTTCCGGTTGGAAAGAAGTCAAAAATCAATAAGTTTATATTAACCTCAGGTGGCTTTTTTACTAATCTAATTGTAGCTTATTTAGTTTATGCGGTCTTTGGTTTTAACGCTGCATATTTGTCTGGTAAGCACGGATTGGATTTCTATTCTGCTTTTATTTTGGCAAATACGCTTCTAGCTATTATTAGCCTTATACCTTATTATGTGGAATATCTCGGTGTGAAGGTGGCAACTGATGGATTAACATTATTGAAATTACTTTTTTCAAAGAAGAATGAATCAAACATAGATTATAATGATTTTTTTGAAGCACAGGACAGATTTGAAGACAAGGATTTTGATGAAGCTATAAATCTCTATAAGAAGTATTTAGAATTAGAAGAAACGAAGTTATTGGCGAGTTACAATGTGGGTTTAATGCATTTGAAAAAAGGTGAACCCGATGAAGCTCTAAGATGGATCGAGCCATGTTTGGACATCGTGGACAAGGAAAAAAATAAAATGATGTACGCTCATATAAATAATGGACTTGCATGGTTAAAACTTGTGGCAGATGATCATGAGGATATCGACCTGCTCTCTAAAACAGCGTATTCCATAAAACCTGATTTTTCTTATTTCGCAGGGACTAGAGGCTCTGTTTTAATTGAGTTGGGAAAGGTAGAACAAGGCATCAAAATATTAGAGCCATTAATAGATTTTAAATTTCCAAATAACCAAACGATCAGTGCAGCCATATATTTGTATTATGGCCATATGCTTCAAGCTAAATCAGACAAAGCCAAAAAGTATTTCAACTTTATTGTAGAGAATGTTGAAGTATTGGATTTAGATGAAAAAATGTTATGGAATAGAGTTCAAGAGAAAGTGAAGTTATTGAATAACTAAAGCTCTTGCATTAAATCTACAATGCGTAGACGTTTGGAATAATCGTCCTCATTGATGTCTCGTACAAAGCAATAGGCACTTATATCTTCATTTTTCACCTTTTCCGAAAGTTCTTCAACGGTATTTGGCCCAAACTCTTCAGATTCGGATATATAATAGAATTCGTGCTCATAGATAACATTACTAACTTTCTTTCGGTACTTTTCTTTTAAAAATGATTGAATGTCTTCTACGGAGTTCAATTCATCATCGTAGTTAGTCGTATTGATATAAAGTGCAAATTCTTCCTTATCTTGATGATTAAGTACTAAGATATCATCATCCTTAAAATAGGCTTTTACCGTAATGATACCATCTTCGGTCTCAATAGTGAAAATATTATGAATACTTAATGTCCAAGAGGTTTTAATAGTAGCATCTTTTCTTTCAATCTCTAGAATATTGTCATCCCTAAAGGTATAGATCGATTTCTTTTCAGATATGCCATTAACCAATACCCATTGCTGATTTATAAAATGGGAGTCATGGTGACGCTCATAATCGAAGGGTTTAAGATTGGGAATAGTATTATGTAGATAATCGTTCATTAAGTGGTTAATAAATTATAATAGTCAAAGACTATAATAACGATAGATTTGGGCGTTTATTGGAATAAAGTTAGAAATTTTCTAGATGTTTCAAAACTTCTTTCCTATAACTTCGACTAATGGGTAAGGCTATTCGATTAACTGTAACTTCTTCATTAGTAAATGATTGAATTTTTGATAAACCAACAATATATGATCGGTGAATTCGTAAAAACTGTTGTTTTGGGAGTTTTGCTTCGATGGCGCTTATAGTTTCTCTTGTGATAATAGTTTCAATCGAATTAGACTTGCTTGGAGAATGAAGGTGTATTTTTATGTAGTCGCTTAAGCTTTCAATGTATATAATCGCTTCAAAATCTACTTTTAGCATCCTTCGGTTAGAACGTACAAAAATGAAGTCCTGCCTTTCTGGTATTGTAGAGGATGTTATGTTAGAATTACGGGTTATTTCAAAATAACGATTTACAGCTTTAAGCAAACGATCAAAAGCAATGGGTTTTAAGAGATAATCTACAGCTTGTAAATCGAATCCCTCCACCGCATAATCTCTGTAAGCAGTAGTGAAAATGATTCTAATATCCTTATTAATGGATTTGGCAAAAGCTATACCTGAAATTTCTGGCATATTGATATCCAAAAAAACTAGGTCAACACTATTATTTCTAATAAAATTAAAGGCTTCTATGGCATTTTTACATTGCGCAGCAATTTCAAAGTTCTCTATATGCAATAGATGTGAGGCAATAACCTCTCGTGCCATGGCCTCATCATCAACAATTATGCAAGAAATGATTTTAGACATCAGCTAGTTTAAGTTGGAGTTGTACTTCGAATAAGTCATCACTTTCAATAATATCTAGGGTGTACCTATTTTGATAGAGCAATTCTAAGCGCTTTTTAATATTGTCTAGTCCAATACCTGCTGTTTTTGAAACTGATTTTGAATGTGAATTTTTAGCATTAAATACAATATGATTGACTTTGCATTGTATTGAAATGTCAATGCTAAGAATACCATTTTCAATCTTTCCGTGTTTAAAACTGTTTTCGACGAATGGTAAGAACAGTAAAGGAGCAATTTCAATAGATTTTGAACAACCTGAGTCATAAAAATTCACATCCAAGGTGTCGTTAAAACGCATTTGCTCCAAGCTTATATAGTCTTTAATATGATTGATTTCATCAGATAGAAGCACCAAAGGTTTATCTACATGGTATAGCAAGTAGTCTAAAAGATTAGAAAGCTTCAAAATCATTTCTGGAGTTTCCTGGGCTTTTTTCAAAGCATAACCATACATGGTATTTAAGGTATTAAATAAAAAGTGCGGATGAATCTGCATTTTTAGATAATTGAGTTCTTGTTCCTTCAACTTGAGTTGTGCTTCGAGGATTTTGGTTTCGAGGATTTTGGTTTTTGCCGTCTGTTTTACATTCAACTTTAGAAGTTTAAATGCGCTAACGATAAAAACGACCAAATAAACACCAGTCATTATAAACAGAATATTCTTGGTTGCAGGATTCATTTCTGTATAATCAAAACCTGAAATGTATATAAGGCTAAAGAATATAGAAGCCATGACTAAGTATGCCGAAATGATAAGCGTATAAACGCTATAAAGTGCAAAATGCCAGTACCTTTTAGTTATCAAGTAATCAGGTATCAACTTATAAATGGATACATAGGTCGTTGCAATGGTAATAGGCATTAAAAACAATGAAAAGGAAAACGTGTCACTTAAGTTTTTGCTGCCGACACTAAAAAAGTAGGTATAAAAAAATAAAACACCTGTCCAAAATAAGAGATGGAGTGTTGCTTGACCTATTTTTTTTAGAATAAACTTTTGCGTAAGCATTAATGTGTAATGTACATACAATAATACTATATTTTTAACCTGGTTCACTCTTTTGTAGACGAACGACGGATTTAGTACTGGTTTTAGCATTTTGCTATATCACTAGTTAAACTGGTCATCTATCGCAAAATTCAAAATTGCTTTGGTACTGTTTATAGATTTGAAGTAGTAATCAAAAAACAACAGAAAACTACTAATTAAAAACTATAACTAAATTTACACACTATGCAATACACAATTTCTCTGCTTACCAATCAGTTTGTAGACCGTTTTAAGGAAGGTGGTCCTTTTTTTATGACATTGATTTTAATCTGTCTGCTACTCTCAATTTTTCTTTTGGTTAAAGGCTTTTTGAGTCTAAAGAAGGATGCACATCAGGCTAAAAAAATGATTAGCCTAACCACTGATACTAGCCTGCTTGGTCTGGTTATAGGCTTTTTCGCTTCTGTAATAGGACTAATCACAGCTTTTGATTCCGTAGAGGCTTTAGGAGATCCGAATCCCGCGATCTTTGCTGGCGGACTTAAGGTCTCTCTACTAACAGCTACTTTTGGTCTATTTACTTTTATCATAGCCAGAATAGGAATCCTCATTTTGCGCTGGTTAATGCATACCGATAAATCATAATATAGGAGTAGTTTATTACGTAAAAAACAAGATGCAACTATTATTGACTTTAATGATGTTTTGAATTGTTAATTAAGGTATAAATCATTCCAAAAAGGATGAAATCCTAAACGATAATTGCTAAAGCGAGCTTTGAAAAGTTCGCTTTTTTTATTTACAAAGTTTTATTTCAGTAATTTTGTGAAAATAGTCTTATGGAAGCACTAACCCTCACAACACCAGCACTTTTGTTTTCCGCAATTTCTTTAATAATGTTAGCTTATACCAATCGTTTTTTAGCCTATGCGGCAGTGATAAGAAACTTAAGCGAAAAGTATAAGGAAAGGAAAGAGGAATCTTTAATACGACAGATTAACAATTTAAAATTAAGATTAAACTTAACACGCTGGATGCAGATTTTTGGTATATCGAGTCTTTTACTATGTGTTTTAACAATGTTCTTAATCTATATAGACCAACATATATTAGCCGTTTGGATCTTTGGAATAGCATTATTATTACTCATATTATCATTGGCGTTTTTAATAAGGGAAATACAGATTTCTACTCAAGCTTTAGGGCATCATCTTAGTGATATGGAAGCGTATTTAAAAAAGTAAGAATTTTTTTAAAATTAAAGTGACTTCATGTAAAAGTATGGGTCTTAAATTAATAACTAACCAAGTTAAAAAAGAACTAACAAACCAATTTGACAACAGACGCAGTTCATAGCCTAACCGATGAAGCGCTTGTAGAGGCCATCGTAAAAACAAATGACACATTGTTGTTTGAGGTACTTTATGATAGGTATGCGTCTATGGTTTATAACAAATGTTATGGCTTTGCCAATGGAGCAGACGAGGCTAAGGATTTAACACAAGATGTATTTCTAAGAGTGTTTGTTAAATTAGCTAGTTTTAAAGGGAAGTCTAAATTTTCGACATGGTTATATGCATTTACATACAATCATTGCGTAAATTACGTAACCAGAAACACGGCCAAAAAGATTGAAAAAAATTCTGTCAGTTCAGAAAGTATAGATATTCAGAATATTGGTGAAGATATTGATTCTACGCGCGAGTTTGAAAACATGAGGGTTGGGCAGTTAAAACGTGTTATGGAATTGATCTCACCGGATGAGAAAATGATTCTATTACTAAAGTATCAGGATAATTTATCCATTAAGGAATTATCTGAAGCTTTAGATATTGGCGAGAGCGCAGTAAAAATGCGCCTAAAGCGGGCAAAAGAAAAACTTGTACAAAAGTACAATAACATGTATACGAAAGATGGAGAATCCATTTAAGCAAATAAATCAGCCTTTAAAAGAAGTTCCACCAGAACTAAAAGGTAAAGTCATGCACGATATTGCTATGGCTAAGTTATTGATGGAGCTTGCTGAGCTGTTTTCGTATAACCTTGGTTACATTATAGACACTGTAAGCCGAAATAGAGAAAAATAAATACTTACAAAACCCTAACATTAATTTTTTAAGTATGGAAAAAGTAACAGATTTTAAAAATACAGCACTACAATCGTTGTCATCCATGTGGCCAGAATTTACAGCGGTAGCTTTAAAAGCAATTGGTGCTATAGCTATACTGCTTATTGGCTGGCTAGTCACCAAATTAGTGGGCAAGGCTATAAAAAAAGTACTAAAATTAGCTAAGGCTGATAAGCTCGACGATAAATTAAACGATATTGAAATAGTAGAAGGTAAGAAACTGAATTTTGACACCATAAAGATTGTGTCAAAATTTGTAAAATGGGTAATGTACATCATTTTAATTATAATGGTGTCGGATGTTATGGGATTAGAAATCATCTCTAATCAAATAAGTGAACTATTATCGTATTTACCTCAACTTTTTGCAGCACTTATTATTTTTACATTGGGATTGTTGTTCGCCAATTTTGTAAAAAAGGGGTTAAAGTCTTTCTTTGAATCCATGGATTTATCTGGCGGAAAGATCATCAGCCAAATCGTGTTCTTTATAATATTGATTTTTATTTCGATTACAGCACTAAATCAAGCAGGTATTGATACTACGATTATTACTAGTAACATTACAATGATTTTAGCGGCTTTTCTCTTAGCCTTTGCCATAGCATTTGGATTAGGAGCTAAAAACGTGGTTGCTAAGCTGATGCATACATTTTATGCTAGAAAAATGTTTGAAGTAGGTCAGAAAATTAATTTTAATAATGAAGACTATACTGTAGATGAGGTAAAGAGCATTTCAATAATTTTAAAAAATCAAAAAGGGCGATTAATAGTGCCTATAAACGATTTGATGGAAAATCAAGTACAAATGCAGGACCAACTATAAGGTTAGGGTTATAGATTTTATCTTGCTATAAAATGGGTCCTGCGGTACTTGACCTATAAAAAACCTCTTCAAAACTGAAGAGGTTTTCTTTTTTATCGACGTTTCTTATTTCGCCTATTGGAATTTTTGTCGCCTCGCGTTTTGGGTTTTTTGTATTTCTTGGCCGCTTCCCTTCGGTAAGAACCACCTAGATTTACTTTTTTGTTTTTGTCCTTTTTTTCATGGAAAGCGGGTCCAGGTAAATCCTCTTTTTTTCGTTTTATAGGATTGTTGCGTTCTTTTATCTGAGGACGCTCTTCTTCAATCAATGTTGTGGAAATTTCAACTGCTTCAGGAATAACAACGCTTTCAATCTGCAATTGCATTAAATCTTCAATCTTTTCACGTGCTTCCTGTTCCTTTTCTGTTGAAAATAATAAGGTGCGACCTTCTTTTTCAGCACGACCTGTTCTACCGATCCTGTGCATATAATTTTCAGGATACTCGGGAGTATCAAAATTAATCACGTGTGTAATATCATCAATATCCAAACCTCTGGCCATAACATCGGTCGCTACAAGTATTCGATGTTCACCATCTCTAAATTGTTCAATACTGCGCAATCTGTAATTTTGGGTTTTGTTAGAATGAATAACACATGTTTGCCCATGGAACAGTGCTTCTAGTGTATCAAAGAGACGATCGGCCATTTTTTTATAGGCGACGAATATGAGAACTTTAGAAAATTCATTTTCATCCTGTAGTAAATACTCCAACAAATTAACTTTTGTGTAAAAGTTAGGAACATCATAACGTTGTTGTTTTATATTTTCTAAAGGTGTTCCGGATACAGCAATTTGAACCTTGGCCGGATTAATGAAAAAGTGGGTAATCAAGTCATCTACATCTTTAGTCATTGTCGCAGAAAACATGATATTCTGTCTGCGTTCTGGTAAGATATCGAAGATGTTCATCAATTGATGTCTAAAACCTAAATCTAGCATCACATCAACTTCATCAATGACTAATTTTTGAATTGATTTTAACTGTAAAACTCTACTGACCGCTAAGTCGTATAATCTCCCTGGTGTGGCCACAATAATATCTTGACCTTGAGCAACGGCCTGCTTTTGAGTGTTGATATTGGTGCCACCATAAACGCCCAAAACCCTATTATTAATGTATCTGGATAGTTTCTCAATTTCGTCAACAACTTGTACAACCAGCTCTCGAGTAGGTACAAGAATGAGAACCCTAGGATTGTCTTGCCGAGAATATTTTAGGTGCCGTAAAATAGGTAACATGTAGGCAAATGTCTTACCAGTTCCGGTCTGCGCAATACCTACTACATCTTTACCTGAGGCAATGATGTTAAAAGCTTCCGCTTGAATGGGAGTTGGATTCTCAAAACCCAAGTCCTCAATGGCGTTATATAAAGGCGTATTTAAATTTAAATCCTGAAAAGTCAATCGTCCTAATTTTGTACAAAACTACTACTATTAATGGACTTAGACTAAATGGGCTTTATCTATTTCAATACTATAGGTGGCTTTAAAATCGGCTTTAGGCTGCAATGCAATGATACCTTCTTTGTCTACAAATTGTTGATTAGTGCTTTCAGCATCTGCAATGCCTAACCATGGTTCAATACAAACATAAGGTGCTTTAGGTTTTGCCCAAATGCCTAAATATGGAAACCCATCAAATTTTACCGATAGAATGCTTCCTTTTTGTTTATGCTTTAAAGTCACTTTTCTAGACTGAAGGTCTTTGAAAATTAAAGCATCTTCATCAAATAAATCTGGTTTTAATTGAATCTTATGACCATCTTTAAAGACTGACTTTGTTTTTTTTGTAACGAGTCCCGTAGGCATGTCCAAGATATGAGATGCGCTGTTTTCGGGTTTTTCAAAATCAAGAATGTAGTCTGTATATGCTTCGCCATTATACAAAGGACAATTAAATGCAGGATGACCTCCCAAAGAAAAATAAATAGTCTTATGGTCAGTGTTTGTAATGGAATGATGCAAATGAAGAACGTTATCGACAAGTTCATACGTCAATAAGAATTCAAAATCAAAAGGATAAATAGTTTTTAATTGATCATTAGAACTCAGTTTAAATGTTATTTTGGATTCGGAATGCATAACAATTTCAAAATCCTCATTGTACCTCACAAAACCGTGCTTTGGCATTTTATAGGCTTTTGAATCATAGTAATACATATCATCTTTCAATGCACCAATAATCGGAAATAAATTGGGTGCGTGACTTCCCCATACGTTAGGGTCAGCTTGCCATAGAAATTCCAAATCGGATTTTACTGCGGTTATGTTGCACAATTCAGCACCCTTGTGCTTTATATTTATAATTAGGCTATCGTTTTTTAGATTATACATTGTAATTATTTTGTCGAAATATACAATACTTATCGCATTAAAAGTATTCTGTTTATTTTTGCGAAATTAAAATAACCTCTTGAGAACATCACTTAAGCATTCGCCAAAAAATCCTAAAATCTTTAAAAGGCAGTTACTGCGTTGGGCGCAACGATTTGACGATGTTGTTTGGCTAGATTCTAATGGTCATAAGGATAAATTACGCAGTTATGACGCCATATTGGCTGTTGATGCTTTTACAAGTTTGCAAACAGATTATCATGAGGCGTTTTATCGTTTGGATGAGTATCAACAAGTGACTAAAGACTGGATTTTTGGCTATTTAACGTATGATCTTAAAAATAGTATCGAAGATTTAAGGTCTAACAATTTCGATGGTATAGAACACCCTGATCTGTATTTTTTTCAGCCTAAAAAACTGTTTTTGGTTAAAGATGACTCTGTCGAAATTCGATACCTCAGGCTTGTGGAGGATGAGATTGAAGCTGATTTGAAAACTATAAAACAATTGAATGGTCAAGCCGGTAAACCTGCAAGTAATGGTATAAAGATTAAACTTAGAATTCATAAAGATGAATACTTCGAAAAAGTCAATACCATGCTGACTCATATTCAACGAGGCGACATCTATGAGGCCAATTTTTGTCAGGAATTCTATGCAGAAAATCGCACCATTGATACTATTGAAACCTTTAATAAACTCAATGAGATTTCACAACCTCCTTTTGCTACATTCTTAAAATGTGGTGAGAAATATCTGCTGTCCGCGTCACCAGAGCGTTATATTAAAAAAGATGGGACAAGGGTGATTTCACAACCCATAAAAGGAACAGCCAAGCGGTCTTTAGACCCAAAAGAAGATAAATTGTTTGCAGAACGTTTGTCCAAAGATGAAAAAGAGCGTAGCGAGAATATTATGATTGTGGATTTGGTACGTAATGATTTGTCCCACACAGCAGAAAGAGGGAGCGTAAAGGTAGAAGAACTCTGCAAAGTCTATTCCTTTTTACAGGTACATCAAATGATCTCTACGATTTCATCACAGGTGTCCGAAAAAATAAAACCTGTCGATATACTAAAGACTACTTTTCCTATGGGAAGTATGACTGGAGCACCAAAAATTTCCGCAATGAAAATTATTGAGGAATTGGAGGAAACCAAACGTGGCTTATATTCAGGAGCTGTAGGCTATTTTACACCAGAAGGGGATTTTGACTTTAATGTGATTATTCGAAGTATTCTGTATAATGCTCAAAAGCAATATATTTCCTATTCTGTTGGTAGTGCCATAACGGCAAAAAGCAATCCTCTAAAGGAATATGAGGAATGCTTAATTAAGGCTAAAGCTATGCGCGAAGTATTGGAAAACTAATTATTCCAAATGCGTTCTAAAACTCTTTTTCACCCTATCGAAAATAAGTGCTACACGAGATGTTTTAATATTTTTGATCTTGGCGATGTCATCGAATTCCAAATTACCAAAAATGTAGAGATCTACAATATTGGAAATATTTATTGGCAACCAACTATAGAAACGTCCAAATACCTTAGGCGATTCTATCTTGGATAGATTTTCTAATTCAAAGGCCTTTAGTATGGATGCTTGTTTATCATCATACAGGTACAGATGGTTGCTTTGATCTTGCTGATAAGATATGTCACTTAATTCTGTGTTTAAGATTAAATCCAAGTCGGCATCAATTGTGTAGTCTTCACTTAAGCGGTTCATCTCATCTTGACGGATGCTGTCTGTACTTATAGTATTCTTATGATAAGCCTCTTTTTTAAAAAGAAGATTCATGTAGTTATCTACTAGTTTAAACAGCTCTAGCTTTACAGCCATTCTTTCAGCTTCAATATTAAAACCGTTACTGTAAAGTTCTATAATACATTCGTCAATAATCCCATTAGATGAGTACATATTTTTAGGCAAAATCCCTGTAGTTTCAGCGATGTAGATTCTGTGTTTTACGTAAGGATGCAAATGTGGCACTGCAGAAAGTACTTTTTTATCAAAAGCAGTTTGTGCAGATTTTGATGAGAGTTCTTTAAAAGTGCTCATAAGCTAAGTTTTTATTATTTCTTTAAAGCTATTGATAACTATCTGTCTTTTCTATGACAATTGTCATTTTAAATAAATCGCTAGTGACTGGGCATGGCCATTGTTGTATATTTACACTATGTTAAAAACCTTCGAGGAATATATCAATAGTCGTTTGTCATTCTTAGGCACGGCAAAATTACTAATTGGAGTTTCTGGCGGTATTGACAGCGTTGTACTTACGCATTTATGCAAGATGTTAGGCTTCAACTTTGCACTGGCACATTGCAACTTTAATTTAAGAGGAGAAGAAAGCAACGCTGATGAAGATTTTGTGCTGGAACTGGCTGAGGAGCTTGAAGTTGAAGTGTTTATCCAAAATTTTGACACCCAAGTTTATGCTGATGAGAATAAACTATCCATCCAGATGGCAGCAAGGGAATTGCGGTATCATTGGTTTGAAGAGTTAGCAGAACAGCTGCAATTTGATTATATTCTTACAGCACATCACGCTGATGATAATCTAGAGACTTTCTTGATTAATTTTACTAGAGGGACAGGTTTGAATGGCTTGACTGGAATTCCAGAAATTAATGATAAAGTGGTAAGACCGTTGCTGCAATTTTCGAGAGTGGAGGTTGAAGCCTTTGCTATAGAACATCAAATTAAGTGGCGTGAAGACAGTAGCAATTCATCTCACAAATATTTACGGAATAAACTGCGTCATGAAGTAGTCCCTGTTCTAAAAGACATCAACCCACAATTATTGGACAGTTTTCAAGATACACTAAGGAATTTAAAGGACACCGCTGATATTGTAGAGGAAAGCCTTAATGCTGTCGCAAAACGAGCTATTGTTGACATCAATGATTACGGAATTACCTATAAGGTTTCAGAATTTAAAAAGGTCAACAACCCAAAAGCCTATTTGTTTGAAATGTTCAAGGATTTCGGGTTTACTGAATGGAATGATGTTTTGGAACTATTAAACGCCGAAACTGGAAAATACGTTAAGTCTGCCACACATCGATTAATTAAGCATCGTGAGTTTTTAGTTTTAGCTGAATTGGAAACCTTAGAACAAAATGACGAATCTTTTTTTATAGCAAAAGATAATTCATCAATCGAAACACCTTTAGGTATCTTGCAATTTGAAAAAGTAGATACTTATAAAGATAATTCTAAAAACGCAATTTTTGTAGATTACGAAAGCATCAAATTTACTCTGGAACTCCGCATTTGGAAAACAGGGGATTCATTCTACCCATTAGGAATGAAGGGCAAAAAAAAAGTGAGTAAATACCTCAAGGATGAAAAGTTGTCTAAAGTAGAAAAAGAGAATATCTGGGTATTGACTTCTGATGACCAAATTATTTGGGTGGTTGGGATGCGTGCAGACGATCGATTTAAAGTCACGGAAAAAACACAGCAAATAATAAAAATTCAATTGAATTAACTTGGATAATATTACGATACTGATTTTAGATTTGGATGGTGTATTAATAACAAATCCAACATGGAAAGCAGATGAGATCCATGATGATGGCTATTCAGCCTTTAATAGAGGTTGTATTGAAAATTTAAATAAGCTTTTATCTTTTAAGAAGTTTGAAATCTGGTTAAGCTCTACCCGAAGAATTAATAAGACCTTAGATGAATTTAATGAAATATTCTATAATAGAGGTATAAAACAGAAAATTAGAGGGTTTTTGCCCAGATATATAGGTTGTCGTGATAGAAAAGAAGAAATTTTAAAGTTTATAGCTGAATTAAAAATTTCTAACTATTTAATTATCGATGATGATAAGTCTTTGAATGGCCTTAGTCAAGACATGAAGAAAAACTTGGTTTTAACAGAACTGTCAAAAGGTTTTGATAGCGAAAAATTAAAAGAAGCAATTGTTAGTGTTAAAAGGTAACATAGTAGACATAACCAATCATAAAATTTTCAAGGGAGAAATCACAATTGAAAATGGAAAAATTACGTCAATCATAGAGAAGGACTGTAATGAAAGTCACTTTATACTTCCTGGCTTCGTTGATGCCCATATACATATTGAAAGTTCGATGTTGGTACCATCGGAGTTTGCAAAAATAGCCGTAAATCATGGTACAGTGGCTACTGTTTCAGATCC
>NZ_JANQOM010000005.1 GCF_028289625.1 Winogradskyella sp.
CTGAAGGTACCGCCAGAGGTGCCCGTTACCGTTGCTGTACCCCCATCACAGGTGGGTGCTACCGTAAACGATGCGTTATCCGCATCCAGTACCGTTACGCCCTGTGTCGAGGATTGCGGACAGGCCCCTGAGGTGGTATATTCTACCGTGTAGGTCGTACCCGGAATACCGCCGGTTATGGTTCCCGTGGCCGGATCTATTACAGCGCCGTCACCTAAATCGGGATTGAACGCAAAGCCCCCGCCGGGGGTGCCCGTTACCGTTGCGGTGCCACCGTCACAGGTCGCCGTCAGTATAAAACCCGGGTCGTCTAATGTCAATATCGTCAGATTCTGGGTGCTTGACGCAGGGCAGGTACCAGAGGTAACGTACTCTATGGTATATGTGTTCCCTGGGGTAGCATTTGTTACCTCTCCTGTATTTGGGTCTATGACTGCGGCATCTGTTGGTAAAGGATTAAAACTAAACAAACCACCTGTATCCCCTGTAATAGTAGCGGTACCACCATCACATGTCGCCGTGAACGTGAAGGAAGGGTCGTCAATATCAATAACGTTAAAAGTTTGAGCGTTTACAGAAGGACAAACACCATTAGTTGTATATTCAATTGTGTAAGTTGCACCAGAAGTACCTCCTGTAACCTCACCTGTATTAGGGTTAATTACCGCACCATCGGTTGGTGCAGGATTAAATGTAAATGCTCCACCTAATGTACCCGTTATATTGACTATAGCACCATCGCAAGTAGGGGTAATAGTGAAAGATGCATCATCTCTTGGATTAACCACAAGGTTGAATAAAGGGTTAGCTGTGGCATTATAACAATTAGAATCACCTACACTCTCGACTCTAACGTATATTGGTTCTAAATTTATTATACCATTAGTGTATAAGTTTGGAAGTACACCAGTGCCAGCATCTGCATCAGCAAAACTTAAATGGTAAGTGACATTAAAATCTGTAGCAGCTTGCGTTCCTAAAACACCTAATGTTTGTAAGCTCAAATCAAACTCTTCAAAACCATCATTAGAAGGATCATCACATAACACCAAATCTGGCACAGCATTAGTAACTGGCTGTCCAGAAAGACCTAATGTAAAAGGGAAAACCTCGTTACATCCAGATGTTAAATACTCAATTCTTACATAAATAGTTTCTCCATCTGTTCCGGAATAATTGTTACTACCTACAATAGCATCAATATCATTTTCAGCATCTGCTTGACTGTTATGATAAGTTACAACCAAATCACTAGCATTAGTTGCACTTGCCGTTACAACATTAGTGTTTAGCTCTAAATTGAAATTATAAGGTGGTGCTCCAGGATCACAAATTATTAGATTATTTGGTAGCTCTGTAATTAATTCAGGTAATACATCGATACAAACCTCTTCGGTATATTCGCAACCAAAATCATCTACAGCGCGATAAGTGTAACAAAATTCACCACTATTAGGTGGTTCAACAGTTATTACATTACCTGTTGTATTTGTAATGGTAGAATCAGTATCCCAAGCTTCACTCACTATCGTATTTGATGGTGGAACTAACGAGGCATCAAAATTTAAATTCCAAGAAAACAAAGTCCCATCATCAGCAGCCCAAGAATCAATAATTATAAAGGTCCAGTCTCCATTTAAAGGGGTCCCTAATAGATTATCAAAAGATGATGATGGTAACGCAGCATATGTACCAGCAGGAATGTCATTTGTTCCTACCGAAGCATCGTCTAAAGTTTGAGTTGCAGTAGGAGAAAAACAATATTGTAACCCCGTACCTGGGTTACCATTATCAGCTTGATCAGGGATACCTAAATTATCCCCTGGATCTGTTCCATCTTGATACTCAAGAAAAAGTACTTGAGATCCATTTGGTGCTTCAAGAATAATTGTTAAATCACCCATAAAGGAATGTTCCATAACTGCACAAAAATCTGTAATCTGTGTAACATCAGTTAATAATTGACCTGGTCCATAACAGTCAACTGTAATGGTTGATGTGTATGACGTAGCAAGACCAGTGGAAGGGGTGTCTTCGAGCCAAGTTTGATCAAAAATTTCTGGAGCACAATCTTCAAATTGAGGAATTGATGCTACACCTGTAATGGTCGTAGTTTCCCCAAAACAGATTGTACTTTCTGAAGCCTCTGTTCCTGTAAAATCAATTTCAGGGGAAACCCTTACAACTTGACTTATAGAGTTTAGGTTTGTACAACCTAGTGGGTTGGTATCGGTAATTAACAAAGACACAACATATATCCCAGGCTCAGCGTAAGTAGCTGTAACTGACTGACCAGTAGCAGTCGTTGAATTACCAAAATCCCACTCATATGTTGCCCCTGTACCATTAACAGAGAAAATACCACTTCCTTCAAAATCAACTTCACCACCTGCACAAATTAGAATTTCACCATTGGCATTTGCAGTAGGAGTAGAGGAATCTAATTGTGCCGTTATGTCCTGACAGGGAGTTAAGCAAGATATTTCTGCCTCCCAACCACTAATATTACCTGAACCGTTAGAAACAAATTGTATTGTTATACACCCAGTCGTATTGGTGTCTGAAGCTTCGATAAAACCTGGACTGTTATTACCAGAGAAATCACCAAAGGGTGGAGCGGCAACAGAATCTCCATCAAAAATTGTCATTATATCTGGTTCAACTCCTAATTGGGTAACAAATGCCGTAAAGTTTAATTGAATCTTTTGTCCTGTATTTTCAGGACATATTGTTAAAACAAAATTTTCATCATTAGCATAGTTCCCAAACTCACCGCCTGAATCATAAAAATTTCCATCACATTGGCTCACTGTCCCATTTTGCATATTAACATCTTGAGACAATAGAATAGATGAAAAAAGCAAAGCTATAATAGTACTAATAAATTTCATGTGGTAAATTTTTATTGGTTTTGGGCCTTTACAAAGATGTAGTAATTGGTATTATCGACGTGATACATAGAACCGCCTCTGGCATAAAAATTAAAATCATACTTCAAAGGATTAAAATTATTTATATCAAAGGTTTTTACATTGACATAAGTTTTAGTAGATTCACCTAACACTTCAACTTCCGATAGCTTCTGACAATCTTTTACATCCTTCTGATTGGTTATCATTTTAACCTCAATACGATTCCTAAGTATGTTCTTAATAGATTTTAGACGGTGGGCATCATTAAAAACCAGCTTTTCAGCCGAATCACCATAGACCTCAATAACCTGAGATCTCTCTTTAGCTGTTAGGGGTAATTTAACGTTGTCGTCATATTTAGCAAGTGGAAGTGGTTGTTTTTGTATTTTTTGTTGCCCAAAAATGCAAATAGGCAAAAGCATTACAATAACAATAGTTAGTAATTTATTCATGGCTTAACCGTAATTTAAAGTTTCGAAAATTAAGAAAATTTTAGAAAAACCGCTGTTAATTCGTCAATGTTATTAGCATTTAAACGGTTTTAATTATATAACAGCTATAATTCCAAAAGTCCTACCTTAATTAAACTACTTTTATTATGTATCTTTGCAATTCTCTTTAAGAGATTGATTAATTATTATTTTGACTATGAAAATCGACAACGATTTTAACGATATAGATGCCTTAGGTGATAACCATATTGGGTCATCCAGCGAAACACCATTGCGTCAAGACGCCTTTAAACTTTCCAGCGAAGAAAAGATTGATATTATAAAAGATGATGTAAGGCATATTATGGAAACATTAGGTCTAGATCTTAATGATGATAGCCTTAGTGGCACACCAAATAGAGTTGCAAAAATGTTTGTCAATGAGATTTTTGGCGGTTTAGATCCCGATAAAAAACCCAGTTCTTCTACATTCGACAATAAATATAAGTACGGTGAAATGTTAGTAGAGAAAAACATTACGGTCTACTCTACTTGCGAACATCACTTATTACCAATTGTTGGTAAAGCGCATGTGGCATATATTTCTAATGGAACAGTTGTTGGTCTTTCCAAGATGAATCGTATTGTAGATTATTTTGCTAAGCGTCCCCAGGTGCAAGAACGTCTTACCATACAAATTGTAAAAGAACTGCAAGATGTTTTAAATACCGAAGATGTGGCTTGTGTTATAGATGCTAAGCATCTCTGCGTAAATTCTCGTGGTATTAGAGATATTGAAAGTAGTACCGTTACTTCAGAATTTGGTGGAAAATTCAAGGAGAAAGAGACACGCAGAGAATTCTTGGATTACATTCAATTAGATACCAAATTTTAACTTGTTTAATCTTAGTTAGTTCTTTAGCTTTGTTTAAATATTTATTGGAATAAGCTATATGCCTCTTTACGAATCACAGACCTTAAGAATTTACAATTCTCTTTCAGGAGAAAAAGAAGCCTTCATGCCTATAAATGAAGGCTATGTGGGCATGTATGTGTGTGGACCAACAGTTTACAGCAATGTTCATTTAGGTAATGTGAGAACTTTTATGTCCTTTGATATGATTTACAGATACCTTTTACATTTAGGGTATAAGGTTAGATATGTAAGAAATATAACCGATGCTGGACATTTAGAAAATGATGCTGATGAGGGTGAAGATAAAATTTCTAAAAAGGCACGTTTAGAACAAATAGAACCTATGGAGGTTGTTCAGCGCTATACGGTAGATTTTCATAATGTTCTTAATACACTAAATTTTCTGCCACCAAATATAGAACCAACTGCTACTGGGCACTTAATAGAGCAAATAGAAATTATTAAAATGATTATTGATAATGGCTTTGCTTATACCGTAAATGGGTCAGTGTATTTTGATGTTCATAAATACAATGAAGCACATGATTATGGGGTGTTAAGTAAGAGAAAATTAGAAGACTTAATTAACAATACGCGCGAATTACAGGGACAAGGTGATAAAAAAAATCCACAAGATTTTGCTCTGTGGAAAAAAGCAGATGCCAAACATATTATGAAGTGGCCATCTCCTTGGGGTGACGGTTTTCCTGGCTGGCACATAGAGTGTACCGCTATGAGCACCAAATATTTAGGTGAAAATTTTGATATTCACGGTGGTGGCATAGATCTAAAATTTCCACATCATGAAAGCGAAATTGCTCAGAATGTAGCAGCAAGAGGTATTGCACCTGTAAATTATTGGATTCATACTAATATGTTGCATCTTAACGGGCAGCGTATGGCTAAAAGTACTGGCAATACCGTAAATCCTCACGAGTTACTTTCTGGTAATAATAAATTTTTCAGTAAAGCGTACTCCCCAAGTGTTATCCGTTTCTTTAATGCCCAATCGTCTTATCGTAGCATTTTAGATCTTACAAATGATGGTTTATTAGCTAGTGAAAAAGGGTTTAATAGGCTGATGGAGGCTATCAATACTCTTGATGAATTACCTGCTGGAAATACTTCGACATTTAATGTCCCTGAATGGAGACAAAAATGCTATAACGCCATGAATGATGATTTTAACTCACCTATTCTTATTGCCCATCTTTTTGAAGCCTCAAAATTGGTTAATCAAATTAAAAATAATAAGGCCTCATTAACTCTTGAAGACCTAGAGCTACTGAAGAAAACCATGAGCGACTTTACATTTGATGTTCTTGGTTTAGTTAATGTTGCTAAAGAAGATTCTAGTGCAGATAAGTTATCTGCTGCGGTTGAAATATTAATCAATTTAAGAAATGAAGCAAGACAAAATAAAGATTTTACTTTATCCGACAAGATAAGAGATGAGCTAGCTGAAGTCGGAATTCAGTTAAAGGATAGTAGGGAGGGTACAACATTTACGACTAACTGATCGTGAAAAAAGTACTAACATATCCTTTTCTATTTTTAATTAAGGTCTATCAAACTGTAATTTCTCCTATTACGCCAGCTACTTGCCGATATCAACCAACATGTTCACATTATGCTAAAGAAGCTCTTGAGGTGCATGGCTTGTTTAAGGGTGGAAAGTTAGCTTTGAAACGTATTTTCAGTTGTCATCCTTGGGGAGGAAAAGGTTATGATCCTGTTCCCCCAAAAGAGGATTAATATAACGTTAATCTCGTTTTCAATCTGTTTCAAAATAGTATATTTACAGCATAAAGTAAACATGTATGCATTTTTTACAGACGCCCTGGAAACCTATTAAATCTATCGATTTAGGTTTTTTTGAACTTCATTTTTATAGTGTGATGTGGATTATCGCCTTTATTCTAGGATTTTACATCACAAAACGAATTTGGAAAAATGAAAATCAGTCGAGTGAGTCCCTAGATTCTTTATTTATCTATTCTGTTTTGGGAATTATGATTGGTGCCCGATTGGGTCATGTGATTTTTTATCAATCTGAATTATTTAAGGAAGACTTCTTTAGCATCTTCTTACCCTTCAGTTTTAAAGATGGTATTCGCTTTACGGGTTTTGCAGGTCTTGCCAGTCATGGTGCGGCTATTGGTATGATCATATCAATGTATCTGTTTAATAAAAGAGTTTTAAAAAAGAGTATTCTCTGGATATTGGATCGGGTAGTTGTGGCAACCGCTTTAGGTGCTGTTTTTGTTCGGATTGGAAACTTTATTAATTCTGAAATTGTTGGAAAAGAAACAGATAGTGCTTTAGGAATCATATTTGTTGATAATGGTGAAACTTTTGCGCGTCACCCAGCGCAATTGTATGAAGCCTTTTGCTACATTTTTGTGTTTTTGGTTTTACTATATTTTTATTGGAAAACCAATAAATCTAAACAAGAAGGATTTTTATTTGGCCTATTTTTAGTTCTTCTTTGGACAGTAAGATTCTTTGTGGAGTTTGTTAAAGAAGCACAGGTTGATGAACGTGCAGACTGGGCCTTAAATACTGGACAATGGTTAAGTATCCCATTTATTCTAATAGGGCTTTACTTTATGTTTATTTACAAACCTAAAAAGCCAATTGAGTAATGCGACTTCGTACATTCTGTAAATACACCTTTTTAGTTGTTGGTCTTAGCTTGTCAGTTAGTTGTAAGGAAGAAGAAAAGTCCAAAACAGAAGATAAAGTTGTCGTTAGCTTCAAAAAAGAAGGCGTTTTGCAGCTCAAAAAAACAAATTCTGATTCTATCATAAAAACGCTCGATATTGAAATTGCCGATAATGAGTACGAAACCCAAACAGGCTTAATGTACAGAACTGAGCTCGCCACAAATCAAGGTATGTTATTTATATTTCCTAATGTGCAAATGCGAAGTTTCTATATGAAGAATACTAAAATTCCTTTGGATATTATTTATATCGATGAGGATAAAAAAATTGTGAGTTTTCAGAAGAATGCGAAGCCTCTTGATGAATCCTCATTGCCATCCGAATTTCCTGCTAAATATGTTTTGGAAATTAATGCTGGTCTTTCAGATGAATGGCAACTTGAGGTTGGTGATTCGATAGAATATGAAATTCAATAATTTAAATTATACAAAAAATTAAAAAGCCTTTCTGTTCAGAAAGGCTTTTTAATTTTATATGGGACACTTCGACTGCTACGCAGGGTGCTTTCAATCAAAATATATTTTGATTTCAACCAATGCTCAGTGTGACATATAGTTTGTTTTACAAACTTACTCTTCGTCTTCCTCTTTGACTTTTTTCTTAAGTGATTCTGCAGCATCACCTTTTTTAGCGGTATCGTACATCAATGGTGTTGCAATGAACATCGAAGAATAGGTACCAACAATAACACCAACGATTAAGGCGAATAATAAGCCTCTTAATGAATCCGCTCCAAAAATAAACATGGCCAATAACACTACTAAGGTCGTTACCGACGTATTTAGTGTTCTACTTAACGTACTATTTAGTGAGGCATTAATGGTTCTACCAAACTCCCAAGAGGTATGCTCGTTTAAGAATTCCCTAATTCTATCGAATACAACCACTGTATCATTCAGCGAGTAACCGATTACCGTTAAAATCGCTGCAATAAATGCTTGATCGATTTCCATGCTGAATGGCATAAACTTCCATGTTAATGAGAAGATACCCAATACTATTAATACATCATGGAAAACAGCGGCAACCGCACCTAACGAGAACTGCCATCTCTTAAATCTAAATAAGATATAAAGGAACACGACTACAAGAGAACCTAAAACAGCCCAGAACGATGACTTCTTGATATCATCTGCAATTGTTGGACTCACTTTACTAGATAGCATCTTCCCAATTTTTGCTTCACCAGAACCATCTTGAAACTGCGTATAGGTCATACCATCTGGCAAGTAAGGTTTTAGAGCTTCAAAAAGTTTTGTTTGAATTTCTTCATCAGCTTCTACCGAGTTATCTTCAACTCTGTATTTGGTAGAGATTTTTAGTTGATTTGCTGCACCAATAGTTTTCACTTCAGCACTTCCAAAAACCGCAGGATTGATCAATACATTAGTAATCTCCTCCGTACTTACTGGTTGTTCAAAACGTACTTGGTAAGTTCTTCCCCCTACAAAATCAATCCCTTGATCTAATTTATTGGTAAATAAGGATATGATACTAGCAGTTAATAATACACCAGAAATGATATAAGCAATCTTACGCTTCTTCAAGAAGTTAATATTCACATTCTTGAATAAGCCCTTAGTCATCGCTGTCGAAAAATCTAAGGTTCCGCCTCTATTTGTCCACCAATCAATTAATAAACGTGTAATAAATATAGCTGTGAATAACGAGGTTAAGATACCAATGATTAATGTCGTAGCAAATCCTTTAATTGGTCCTGTTCCGAAGACAAATAATATAAGTGCCGTAAGACCTGTCGTAATATTCGCATCTAAAATTGACGATAAGGCATTAGCAAAGCCATCTTTAATGGATTCTTTTTGCGATTTTCCTTTGGCTAACTCTTCGCGAATACGCTCAAAAATTAGTACGTTGGCATCAACAGAAATACCTATCGTTAATACGATACCTGCAATACCTGGCAAGGTTAATACCGCTCCTAAACTTGCTAGTACTCCGAAGATTAACAAGATATTCAACAATAAAGCAATATCTGCAAAAATACCTGCTTTACCATAATAGAAAATCATCCAAATTAACACAAACGCAAGTGCGATAAGGAAAGATTTCATTCCACTGTCAATAGCTTCTTGCCCAAGTGATGGCCCTACTTCATCAGCTTGAATAATTTCTGCTGATGCTGGTAATTTACCGGCTCTTAATACATTCGCCAAATCCACAGCTTCAGTTAATGTAAAGGCGCCAGAAATTTGAGAATTTCCACCAGCTATTGGTCCTGTAGATACACTAGGCGCTGAATATACAATATCATCTAAGACAATAGCGATATAACCTTGAGTTTCATAAGCCACTTTTGTCATTGCCTCCCAGATTTTTGCTCCTTTAGCATTCATCTGCATACTTACTGCTGGTCTGCTTATTTGGTCATAATCTTGTCTTGCATCAGTAATAACTGCACCACTCAATTGTGGTTGACCATCTCTATTGCTCTTAATAGCATATAGCTCTGAAAACTCAGAATCTTTAGCTTGGATTCCCCAGACAAATTTTGCATAACGCATTTCTGAAGGTAACTTTGCTCTGTTCTGTGGAGCGTTAAGTGCTTCTAAAACTTTCTTTTTATCCTTAGCTAAGAATCTTGCTATGACTGGTCCATTCCCAGGACCTTGAATTCCGAGTGGATTAATATCCGCTACATTCGTTGTATCAGCTTCTATCTGCCCTGTTAACTCGTCAATGGCACTAGATGTTGAATCTTGCTCTACTTCATTAACCTCAGTATCTTCACTCTCTTGCTCTTCTGCTTTAGCAGCTTCAACCATAGCTTGGTTTACTTCAAATACGTAAGGCATCAACTCTTCTGCCTTATAGGTATCCCAGAACTGTAACTGTGCTGTTTTAGTGATGATATCCACTACACGTTTTTTATCTCTAGCGCCTGGTAATTCTATGAGAATACGGCCAGAATTCCCTAAACGTTGAATGTTTGGCGACGATACACCAAAACCATCAATACGGTTACGTAATACTTCAAAAGCGGAAACAATGGATTCATCTATTTTTTGCTCTAAAACGCTTTTTACTTCATCATCTGACATATCAAATTTAATGTCATCACTTAAATCACGATTGGCAAAAATATCTGGTGAAGCCAATTTAGTGTCACCTTTAATAGCATCAAATGCTCTGAAAAACGATTCCAAATACGATTCTTGAGCGTCTTTCTGTAGTTCCTCAGCATCAGCCAAAGCTTTATTAAATACAGGATCTTTACTATTGTTAGCCAATCCTTTTAATATATCCTTTACGGAAATCTGAATAATAGCATTGATACCCCCTTTAAGGTCTAGCCCCAATTTCATGGCGTTACTTTCAACCTCATTATAGGTATATTTTGATATCAATAAGTCATAAACCTCAATTGATTCTGACTTATCACCTACTTGAATCTTTGATGTCTTTAAAGAATCTAAGTAGTCTATTTCTGCCTGGGTTCTTAAGTCTTGGTAATCCTTTACTGTTTCGTCATACTTGGCTATTGCAGCTATTCTTGCTTCATCTTCAATTTGGTTGGCTTTAAAGGTAAAAGACAACTGGTAAATACTTACCAAACCAAATAATAACGCAAACAGTTTAATTATTCCTTTGTTTTGCATTTTTGTTTTGTTTTTCGTCTGATTGTTAAGGCGACAATATTGAATTTAATACGCCATCAGACTATTTATGTTAATATATAATCGATTGAACTTTTGCTTTTTTTGATTGACAAAAAGCGGTGTGTAAATAAATGGGAACTATATCTGATTTTGAATTCCCTATGATGAAGGTCCAGCCCTTACTTCTGGAATGATGTAAGAGTAATTATCTAGAAATAACTTCTTTTGAGTGGAACTAATAAGTCTCTTAACACCTACACTAATAAAGTCTGAATGATTTTGATAGCCTGAATTGCTTTTCTTAAGATTATTAAAACGGTCACTTTTTTGATTATGTTCTACAACTTGAACACCATCAAAACCCCAATCCGATGTATTACTGTTTTCATAAATTTCAGAGATATCTAACTTGTAACTCTCTGGTTTCTCTTCTGTAGGAATTTTACTGGATAGTTCATCCGCAAAACCATGTGTTAGTTTGAAGGTTTCGTTGTCTGAAAGTATATTTTGAATCTCCTCGACACCAGTAGTACTGTAATAGGTAATTTTGAGATGACCATCCTGATTTTGCCCAACTTGAATCTGCTTTACGCCAACGACATGAAGCTTTGTTTTAATAACTTCAATTGTTTTTTCAGTATCATTTTCACTGATTTCAGTATTAGAAAACTGAACAACTATCTGCTGATTAGGTGCAACAGAGTTTTCTAAATACCTAACAAGAAAGGTGATTAGAAGAATTAAAATACCAAAATGTAGTTTGGATTTCATCCCGCGAATATAGCAAAAAAATAAAGACCGTATTTCTACGATCTTTATGTCATAATTAAAATATCTTAATTGTTCTAAAACTCTAAAAGTCCATTGGTCTTCTTAACACCTTCGGCACTTTCGGCTAGGTGCACTTTTTCTGCTTCGCTTAATGGTACATCAACAATTTGTTCTATACCATTTCGACCTAAAATGACTGGTACACCAATACAAAGGTCGCTTAGTCCGTATTCACCATCCAATAGCGTAGAACAAGGGAACATTTTCTTTTGGTCACATGCAATGGCTTGTACCAATGCACTTACTGCAGCACCTGGTGCATACCAAGCAGATGTTCCTAACAATTTCGTTAAAGTAGCTCCACCAACTTTAGTGTCTTCTTTAACCTGATTTAAACGTTCTTCAGAAATGAACTCTGAAACATTAATACTATTTCTGGTGGCATGAGACGTTAATGGCACCATCCCTTTATCGCTGTGACCGCCAATCACCATACCATCGATATCACTAATCGGTGCATCAAGAGCTTCGGCCAATCTATATTTAAAACGTGCTGAGTCTAAAGCTCCACCCATTCCAATAATTCTATGTTTAGGTAAATCCGTAGTTTTATGTGCTAAATAGGTCATCGTATCCATAGGATTACTCACTACTATAAGAATGGTATTTGGAGAGTGTTCAACCAAACTTGCAGAAACAGATTTTACAATACCAGCATTAATGCCAATCAATTCTTCACGAGTCATACCTGGTTTACGGGGAATACCCGAAGTAATGACACAAACATCACTATTTGCCGTTTTAGAATAATCGTTTGTGCTTCCTGTAATTTTTGTATCAAATCCATTTAAAGAAGCACACTGCATTAAGTCCATGGCCTTACCTTCAGCATAGCCTTCTTTGATATCTAAGATAACAACTTCGGAAGCAAAATTCTTAATAGCAATATATTCTGCACAACTTGCGCCAACTGCACCAGCGCCAACTACGGTTATTTTCATTTCATTTTTGTTTTTAGCGTTAAAAAAATCGATTACAAATTTAACGCTTTACACCCAAAATTCAATGACATATGTCATAGTATTAGGAAATAAAAAAGTAGCTTTAAAAGCTACTTTTATTTTATAAATCTAAAGTTTCAATATTTTTATCTAAATCCAAAATTGACACCTACTGAAAATGCATCAAATTCAGAAAGATGATATTCTGCATTCAATCTAAAAAATCCTAGTTTTAATTTTGCTCCTAAGGTACCTCTAACTGATGAAACCTCGCTAGATACTGAAAAAGGATCAACTATAGTTTCAGAAACTAAGATTCCATCAGTGACCGTATAGCTACCTAAAAGATCAGACTCTGATTTTCCAGTTATATAACCTAGTCCACCATAAAGATTAAATACTGGGAGTTTAGTAGAAACTGCTAACTGAAACAACCATGTATTAGTATTATTTTCCAATCTTTGGTTTTCACCTTCTATTCCCGAAGACTCTGTGATGTCATACGAGCCATCCAAATGATTATAAGCTACTAATGCAGATAACGCTACTGGCCATAACTTGTCAGCAGGTAACCATTCTGTAAATTCTAATTGAAGTCCGGCACCATACATACTTAAATTAACATCATCAGTATCAATTTTTGGAAAATATCTTGCCTTTACCTCTATCCCACTACCTAAACCGACTGCACCTTGAAGAAAAGCCGTTGGCAATAAATTTGCACTTTGATCTCCAATACCTTGTGGTAATTCTAATTCAACGGTTTGTGATCCAAAAATTGGATCGTCATATTCTACTTCCACAAAAATTACTGGATTATTTTCACCCAGAACAGAAGCCACATTTTGTGCACTTGGACCTTGCACAAATTGAATGTTATTATATTCCGAAGTATCCATGTTAAAGGTTTTATCTTCATCATTCACTAAAGTGGCGTTTGCGACAATGGAAATCTCAAAACCACCAAGGGGCTTTACTTTGGCTGAATTAAACCAATTAGCATTCATACTAAACATGAGTCCGTTGGTCCCAGAGGCCAAGTAATCATTGGCAAATCGTTGTGCATCCTCTACACCTGCAGCAAGCAAGACATCTATATCATTTTGTGCTTTTGCAATGGACAAAGACGCGAATAGAGCAACAAATAAAACTAGTTTTTTCATTTGGATTAAGTTTAAATATTGGATTTCAAATATAATAAAATATCATTGAAAAACGCGTTTTATCGTTATAAATTGCATTTCAACGAATTTTAGTATAAAAAAAACAGCTACGATATACGTAACTGTTTTACAAAAATTATTTGTAGATAGCTTTACCTAAGCATCGATATTGGCATAAATCGCATTCTTTTCAATGAATTCCCTACGTGGTGGTACTTCATCACCCATTAACATAGAGAAAATACGATCGGCTTCTGTACCATTATCTATTTGTACTTGGCGCATCGTTCTGAATTCTGGGTCCATAGTCGTATCCCACAGTTGCTCTGCATTCATCTCACCAAGACCTTTATAGCGCTGAATTTTGGCACCATCGCCAAATTGTTCTATGATTTCATCACGTTCCTTATCGGACCATGCATACTGTTTTTTCGCCCCTTTCTTTACCAAATATAATGGTGGTGTTGCAATATAGACATGCCCATTCTCTACAAGCTCTCTCATATACCTGAAGAAAAATGTTAGAATAAGTGTTGCAATGTGACTACCATCAATATCCGCATCACACATAATCACAATTTTGTGGTATCTCAATTTTGAAAGGTTTAATGCTCTTGGATCTTCTTCTGTACCTATGGTAACACCAAGTGCTGTAAATATGTTTTTGATTTCCTCATTTTCAAACACTTTGTGTTGCATGGCTTTTTCAACATTAAGAATCTTTCCTCGTAATGGCAATATAGCCTGGAAATTTCTATCTCTACCAGCTTTAGCAGTTCCTCCTGCAGAATCACCCTCTACAAGATACAATTCGCACTTTTCTGGATCTTGCTCAGAACAGTCTGATAGTTTACCTGGTAAACCGCCTATACTCATGACCGTTTTACGCTGTACCATCTCGCGTGCTTTCTGTGCAGCATGACGCGCTTGAGCAGCTAAGATTACCTTCTGAACAATAGTTTTAGCATCCTCTGGATGTTCTTCTAAATAATTCGTTAACATCTCGGAAACCGCTTGAGATACTGATGCTGAAACCTCTCTATTACCTAATTTGGTCTTAGTCTGGCCTTCAAACTGAGGCTCAGCGACTTTTACAGAAACAATAGCTGTTAAACCTTCTCGGAAATCATCACCAGAAATATCAAACTTCAATTTATCTAACATTCCTGAATTGTCTGCGTACTTCTTCAAGGTATGTGTTAATCCACGGCGGAAACCAGAAAGATGTGTTCCCCCTTCGTGTGTATTAATATTGTTTACGTAAGAATGCAAATTCTCAGCATACGATGTATTATAAACCATTGCCACCTCAACTGGGACTCCATTCTTTTCACCTTCAAAAGAAATCACATCTTTCATCAATGGTTCACGGTTACCATCCAAATACTTTACAAATTCCGGTAATCCATTTTCCGAATAAAAGGTTTCACCCTCAAAAGACCCATCTTCTTTTTTACGGCGCTTATCTACTAAGTGAATCGTAATACCTTTATTTAGGTATGCCAATTCTCTCATACGGCTCGCCAAAGTATCATAGTTATATTCTAGTGTAATTTGGAAAATCTCAGGATCTGGCTTAAAAGTAACGATGGTGCCCGTTCTATCTGAAGACCCTACTACTTTAACTGGATACATGGTTTTGCCACGCTCATATTCTTGCTCCCAAATTTTACCTTCACGATGTACAGTAGCTTTTAAGTGTTCTGACAAAGCATTAACACAACTCACACCAACACCATGCAATCCACCAGATACTTTGTAAGAATCTTTATCAAACTTACCTCCTGCACCAATTTTGGTCATTACAACTTCTAACGCTGAAACTCCTTCTTTTTTGTGAAGGCCAACAGGTATACCCCTACCATCATCTTCTGTGGTTATGGAGTTATCCTCATTTATAGTTACTGTTATGTTATCGCAATATCCTGCTAAGGCTTCATCGATAGAGTTATCTACTACCTCGTAAACCAAATGATGTAACCCTCTAACGCCAACGTCGCCAATATACATTGATGGACGCATACGGACGTGCTCCATGCCTTCTAAGGCCTGGATGCTATCGGCACCATATTGCTTTTTGTTTTCTTCGCTCATAATTATATTTAAATCTTGATTTTCTATTTATTCTATACAAAAAAAAGACGCTTTTGCGCCTCTCTTGAGTACATACAAATATACGAAATAATGAAGCTTTTTTAAAGCATTTTACCGACTTTATGCAATAATTATTAACAATTGTTAAAAAGACGAAAGTCTCTTAAAACGTCTAAAAAGCACCTTAAAATAGATTTTAATGTTTTTTTGCTATTTCAAAAAACAGAAAAAAGTCAACGTTGCTTAGAAGTCTCTTTTGGGTTTAATAAAGGGTAAGTGCGGCATCAATTTCTTCAAGATTAGAATCAAAATCACTCAACAATTGTGATTCCGAGTAGTTTACATCTTCCATTATCATTCTAACAAAGTTGATCATTTGCAAAATACCCTCTTCCGTTGTTAGATTAATCCCATAAATTCCATTACCAACGGATTGGCTCAAATCATTGTAGAATTGTATCGATGTGTATAAGTTATTTAAAGATTCCGATAATTCTAAACTAATATCTTTCATAACGCCAGACTGCAATGCTGTCTGAAATGAAGCCGTGCGTAATCTAAATATCTGATGGCCCTTCCAAAAACCTAAAGGATTTACTCCAGATGTTTTCAAAGTCTCAATATCAAGGATCCTTAAAGTATCTCTTATTATGTTATGGTAGGGAAAAACATTCTTAATCTGATTCTTATTGACCTGAATTTCTTTCTTTATACTTTTAAGTATCTGAACTTGTGCTTCTTTCGCTTTTATTCTATCATTCCAATTATTAATCTGAAGTGCTATCAAAATACCAATTATAACAAGGATGATTTCGCCAATGGCATATTTAAGATACGTCGCTGTTTTATTTTCCATAATTAGACTTTGACGAATTTTGCGAAAGAATTTAAGCATGGGCTCATTAATGAATTAAGACTTGCCAAGATTAGACTTAGATATTTATAAATGTAGTAAAATACCATGAAACAATAGTTTTACAAAATGAGGAATCAAAAAAGACAAGCTCGAAAATTTACTGGCTCATGATGCTGGAGTAATTACACAGTAATTAGTTATGAAAATAGTCATATAACACTTATCTTTCCAATGTGTAAGAGGCTTATGAAAAAATCAATTATTTGTCTATTCGCGTTGGTTTTTTTGACGTTTTTTGCGTATGCTCAAACAGAGACAACGTTTGTTGAAAGTAAACCTACATTTATAGGCATAACACTAGACTACGGGTCATTATTAAAACACGCACCAAGCTTACGTCAAATTCCCGATGCTTATCCTTCTGGAATTGGGGTTGACTGGGGCAAACTCTTACTCACGCAACGCGCATGGGACTTTTGTAGTTGTTTTCCAAAAGTAGGCATTAATCTTTCTTATTGGAGTTTTGACAATCCGGATGTATTAGGCAATGGCCTTATCGCTATGGGTTACGTTGAACCCTATTTTAGAACTCAAAAAAGAACAAATCTTTTCTTTCGAATGGGTATTGGAGGCGCTTATCTTACGCAACCATTTGATGAAATAGATAACCCATTAAATGAATCCTACAGTACCAATCTCAGTTTTGCCCTATTAGTTGGACTTGGCATCAATTACCGTCTTAACGACAAACTTAATCTCCGCTTAGCGGCTAACTATAACCACACATCAAATGGCGGTGTAAGCACACCGAATAAAGGTCTTAATTTCCCATCATTAAGTCTTGGGGTCAATTCAAGTCTTGAGGATGTGGTTTATCCTCATTTAAAAAAGATTGGCAAACGCCAGCCCCCTGAGGACAAAGAACGTATATCTATTGCTCATTTCTCTGGATGGAGTAATGCCGCCGTTGGCGATAAGGATAAATTCTATGTTTTCGGTTTTATGGGCAAATACAGTAGGTGGATTGGAGGTAGAAGTGCCATTACAGGAAGTACAGAATTAATTTTTGACTATTCCAGACGAGAACAAATTAAGCTAGATGGTGCTGATGCTAGTTTTGTTCAAGCGGCTGCCTTAGTTGGTCATGAGTTTTGGCTGGGTCGCGTTACCTTTAGTCAAGAATTGGGCATATACTATTTTAATGACTATCGCATAAATGATGATGTTTACCAGCGTTATGGCTTAAACTATCATTTTAAGAATAATCTCTTTTTTGGATTTAATTTAAAAGCCCACAGACACGTTGCCGATTTTTTTGATTTGAGAATAGGTTATACGTTTTGATTTTTTTAGGATAATTAGACTCTTAGACCATTAGGTTGTTTAAGGACAGTGCTAGTCTAATTATCTAAAAACCTAATCATCTACTTATACCATGTTTTTTAATACTCATCCTCATGAACGTTTACTACTGCCCTTCCTGAAGGATTATTCATGTTTTTGAAGGCTTCATTCCACTCTAGGGCAATTTTGGTACCGCTGGCCATACTTGGTTCTTGTGGAACGCTCAATGCCACTGAATCATTCGGGAAATGCTCTTCAAAAATCGTTCTGTAATAATATTATTCTTTGTTTTGTGGAGTTTGTATCGGAAAATGGAAATGTGCATTAGCCATTTACTCATCATCTATCGCCTTCTCAACAATTTCTTTAAGGCATCAATTCAACTGTAACCTTCACCATTACTGAATTGCTCTTTTGTTCTATCGACTGTTTTTTATTGCTCGCTTCAATATGGGCTGTGATTTTTTATTTCCTCAAAAAGAGAAAATGAAATAATTAATAAGCAACCATTTACAGACTTTTACATCCAAAAATAAACTCTGAAGTTTATTGACTTGTGAGATAAGGCTAATTAGAATGACTAAAAACTAGAGGGTTTTCCCTTATATTTTAAAACCCTTGTTTTAACTGATGTTTTGATTCGTAGTAATCCTAATCTTTATTACCTATTAAAATGCTATTAATCAAAATCTTATATCATGAAAAAAATTACATTGTCTTTGTGTCTAGTTTGTCTATTTTTTATCAGTGTCCATGGTCAACTTACGACAATTCCAGATCCAAATTTTGAACAAGCCTTAATTGATCTTGGTATAGATACAGAACCTATAAACGGTTGGGTATTTACAGGAGACATAGCCTCAGTTACATCTTTAAACATTATAAATAAAAACATATCTGATCTTACAGGTATTGAAGATTTTACAGCACTTGAGGTATTGGTGTGCAATACCAATAACTTGACAAGTTTGGATTTAAGTCAAAATTTACAGTTGGAGTCTCTTTTATGTGCCGCTAATCAACTAACCAGTCTAGATCTTTCCAATAATACGTCATTATTGTCCGTTACCTGCAATAGCAATAATATTTCCAATCTTATTATTAGTAACACTGTAGAGTTTCTAGAATGTGGCCTCAATAATCTTAACACTTTAGACCTCAACGGCCAATCAAATTTATCTATTTTACGCTGTGCCAATAATAACATAACAAATTTAAACATTGCCAATTGTACTGGTCTCACAGAATTAAACGCCAACAATAACAACTTAGTAAATGTTGATTTTAGCACTAACAATAGTCTTGAAACAGTATTTATTAATAATAACCAATTAGGAGGTTTAAATCTAAGTAATAATGGACAGCTCTTACAGGTAGAATGTACCTTTAACAATTTAAACGCCCTTGATTTTTCGAACAACACGCTCTTCGAAGATTTAGATTGTAGAAGCAATCAGCTCGTTAGCCTGGATATGCGTAATGGAAATAATAGTGTCATGGGTTTAAGTAATTTTCTTGCCACTGACAACCCTAACCTCTTTTGTATCTCTGTCGATGACGTGGCTTACTCTGATACATTTTGGCCAAATATAGATCCACAGACAGAATTTGAGTTAGATTGTAATGCTATGACTTTTGTTCCTGATGATAATTTTGAGCAGGCATTAATTGATTTAGGTTTGGATTCGGGGCCTTTGGATGATTTTGTACTTTCATCGGTCGTAAACAACATTACCTCACTTGATGTATCTAATCGAGGTATAGCGGATTTTACAGGCATTAACGCTTTTGTCAGTCTCGAGTATTTGGATGTGAGCTTAAATCCAATAACACAGAGCATAACCTTTGCAATTCCTTCATTAAGTAATCTTGAGACATTATTTTGCGCTTTCAATGAGCTCGATACCTTAGATCTAAGTGGAAACACCAATCTTATTGAACTCAATTGCAGCACTAATGATTTAACAAGTCTAGATATAAGCGCCAATACTGCATTAGAAATACTTTATTGCAATACCAATAATCTCACTACACTAAATACATCTAACAATGTATCACTTACAGAGTTGAGAATTGGAAGTAATCCTTTGAATACTTTAGATCTAAGCAATAATACCGCTCTAAACGACCTAAGATGTGGTAGTACCAGTCTATCAAATTTGGATTTAAGCAACAATACTGCTTTAACTCAAGTTTTTTGCAACAATAACCAAATTACAAATCTCGACTTAACCAACAATACACAGTTAATAGCCCTACAGTGCCAAAACAACAGTCTTTCTGGTTTAGACATTAGAAATGGTAATAATATAAATTTCGTTCAATTTCAAGCAACAGGTAATCTTAATCTAACCTGCATAGCAGTTGATGACGTGTTTTATGCAGAAACAAATTTTACTAACATTGACCCACAGACTACCTTTAGTTTAGATTGTAATTCACCTCAAACAGCTATACCTGATCCAAACTTTGAGCAAGCTTTAATAAACGCTGGTATTGATAGCGCTCCAATAAATGGATTTATACCAACGAATGATATCAATACTGTTTTAACCCTAAATGTTAACAATAATTCGATTTCCGACCTTACAGGAATTGAAGATTTTACAGCACTAGAAAGCTTAACAGTAAGCAACAATCTACTAACATCATTAGATGTTTCTAACAATACCGCTTTGGAATCGTTGGTATGTTTTAGCAATGATTTAACTGTATTGGACGTATCCAATAATTTGGCACTACAAGTCATTGTTTGCTTTGACAATGTAATTACTTCATTAGACCTAAGCAATAATTCAGCATTAACCAGCATTAACTGTTCCGCTAATTTATTAATAGCGCTTAATGTAAGAAATGGAAATAACACTAACATAACCAACCAATTCTTTAGAGCTAATAATAATAGTAATCTCAATTGTATAGAGGTAGACGATGTTGTATACTCTACCAATAATTGGTTTAATATTGATTTTCAGTCACAGTTTAGTGAAAACTGTTCTACATTGAGTATCGATGACGTTATTTTAGATTATAATACCATAAGACTATATCCAAACCCAACTTCGGATAGCGTGAATTTCATTACCCCTGAATCTATGTCAATTGAAAAACTTGAAGTCATCGATATTTCTGGTAAAATTATTGAGAGCAGAAATATTGAATCTAATTCATATTCAGTAGGGCATCTGGCAAAAGGTATGTATTTCCTTAGGCTCTTTAACAATGGTCGCGCTGTAACCAAAAGCCTGATTATAGATTAATGCCAAATCTTGGACTTGTGTACAATCTATTTCAATGGATGGTACTAAGTCCAAGTGCCTTTTATGAATTAAGCGCAAATAATTTATTAAATTAGGATATGTATTTATTTAGGCTTCTGAGTTTCTCCTTTTTTATTCTTCTAGGTTTTGAGGGCATATCTCAGACATCGACACCTAAAATTGATAGTCTGAAGCTTGTTTTAAAACAAGCAAACTCTCAGAGAGACAAGGCTAAAACCTATGCCGATATCTGTTGGGAATATTTAAACATTGATCTTAATATCTCTAAAAAATATAATGATTCCTCAAAGATTTATTACGAATCTATCAATCACAAAAAAGGAGTCTCTAATTGTACCTATCGCTATGGAGTTATTTATAGAAAAAGGGGAGAATATGATAAGGCACTTGTAAATTTCAATGATGCGCTTAAGTACGCAACAGCTACTAAAGATACATTTACAGTTGCGGACTGCAAATACCAGAAAGGTGTTGTATATGCTAGTAAAGGCGACTTTAAAAAAAGTCTTCAAG